>DATNID010000028.1:0-117158 GCA_035604615.1 Allostellaceae bacterium
CCTGCTATTGCGGCAAGCACGGCTGCATCGAGTCCTTCCTGTCGGGACCGGGCCTCGCGGCGGCCCATCGGGCGGCGGCCGGCGAGGCGGCGGAGCCCAGAACGCTCGTCGCGCGCGCCGCCGCCGGCGATGCCGCGGCGGAACGCACCCTCGGGCGCTACGAGGACCGGCTCGCCCGCGGGCTTGCGACGGTCATCAATCTGCTCGATCCCGAAATCATCGTGCTCGGCGGCGGCCTCGGCCGGATCGGGCGCCTCTACGAGCGCGTCCCCAGGCTGTGGGGCGGCTACGTGTTCTCCGATGCCGTCGCGACGCGGCTCGTGCCGCCGGCCTGGGGCGATTCGAGCGGCGTCAGGGGCGCCGCCTGGCTGTGGCCGCCCGACGACGATCGCTGACCTCGCGCCCTCAGCACGCGGGCTTGGGCAAGGCCTCGATCTCGTCGAGCGTCGCCCGGATGACATAGTCGCCGTAATCGAGCAGCATGTCCGTGGTCGCGCCGTTGTCGTAGAGGCGGATGCCGAGCTCGTAGTCCGGCAGCTCGGCGCTGCCATTGGGCGGGAAGAAGGCGAGGCGGATGCGCCAGGACGGCCGCTGCAGCACCGGACTCGGTCCAACCTTGCCGTTGGGCTCGTCGCCCGCCTTGATCTGCGAGCCGATCACCGCCGTGATCTGCGAGGCGTTGTCCACGGTCGAGCCGTCGAACACCTGCCGCGAAATGAACTGATCGCCGGCGCGGGCGCGCTCGATCAGAAGAAGCGTGTGCGCGGTGGGGAAGATCACTCCCGGCGCGAGCGTGATCGTCGCCGATTCCGGCCGGCCGAATTCGGCGGCCCCGCCCTTGCCAGGCCCGTCGAGATGGGCCTCGCCGTGGATGTCCTCATCGGGCTCGCCGTCCTTGAGGCGGCGTTCGTTGAAGCGATAGCGCAGCCCGTCCTTCGCCTCCCAAGTGACGAGGGTCGAGCTCAGATCGGAATTGTCGGCTTCGGCATAGGCAAGCCGCAGGCGAAAGCGCTGCTCGATCGTCCAGCCGTCGCAGGTTTCGCCCCATTCGTAGTACATGGCACCGGTGGCGCCGATGACGCCGCTCCCCGACTTGGCCGAATCGAGGGTGAGGCTGTAAAGCGCGCGGTGCGGCTGAATGTCGGCGGCAAGGCCGGCCGGCGCCGCGGCGACGAGCAGCGCGAGAGCGAGGCCGAGAGGCAGGCCGGACCAGTTGATCATACGCTCGCTTCCCCGACTGAACCGCGACTCGCGCGCAAGAAGGCAACCGTCACATCATGGCCGCGGACGGCACCATAGCGCCCCGTGACGCGCTGCGCTATCGAGCACAGGGTAAACGTCGCGGGCACCCGAATCGCCCCCGCTTAACTCTTCGGTTTCGGCTCCGCCGGCAACGCCAAGCGAATGTGCAGCTCCCTCAGTCGCTCCGGCGGCACCGGAGCGGGCGCCTGCATGAGCAGATCCTGGGCCTGCTGGTTCATCGGGAAGGCGACGATTTCGCGAATGTTCGGCGTGTCGGCCAGCAGCATGACGATGCGGTCGATGCCGGGCGCCGAGCCGCCATGCGGCGGCGCGCCGTATTTGAAGGCGTTGAGCATGCCGCCGAAGCGCGCTTCGACCTCGACTGCCGAATAGCCCGCGATTTCGAAGGCCTTGTACATGATGTCGGGCCGATGATTGCGAATGGCGCCCGAGGATAGCTCCACGCCGTTGCAGACGATGTCGTATTGATAGGCCTTGATGGCGAGCGGGTCTTGCGTCTCGAGCGCCGCGAGCCCGCCCTGCGGCATCGAGAACGGATTGTGCGAGAACTCGACCTTTCCGGTCTCCTCGTTGATCTCGTACATCGGGAAGTCGGTGATCCAGCAGAATTCGAACACCCCGTCCTTGCCGAGGCCGAGCTCGTGCCCGATCTTGAGGCGCGCGGCGGCGGCGAAGGCGGTGAAGGTCTTCGGCACGCCGCAGACGAAGAAGACGGCGTCGCCGTCCTTGAGCCCCAATGAAGCGCGCAGCTCCGTGGTGCGCTCGGGGCCGATGTTGCGGGCAATCGGCCCAGCCCCTTCGCCGTCGCGGAAGAAGATGTAGCCGAGGCCGGGCTGATCTTCGGACTGGGCCCAGGAATTCATCCGGTCGCAGAAGGCGCGACTGCCGCCGCCGGGCGCCGGAATCGCCCACACCTCGATTCGCGAATCGCCCGCGATCTGCCCGGCAAAGACCTTGAAGCCCGAGCCGCGGAAAATGGCCGTCGCATCCGCCATCGCAATCGGGTTGCGCAGATCGGGCTTGTCTGTGCCATAGCGCAGCATCGCCTGGGCATAGGGGATGCGCGGGAAGGGCGGCTTCGTCACGGCGCGCCCTTGCCCGAACTCCGCGAAGATGCCGGCGAGGACCGGCTCGATGGCGGCGAAGACGTCCTCCTGGGTCACGAAGGACATCTCGAAATCGAGTTGATAGAACTCGCCGGGCGAACGGTCGGCGCGGCTCGCCTCGTCGCGGAAGCACGGCGCGATCTGGAAATAGCGATCGAAGCCCGCGACCATGAGGAGCTGCTTGAACTGCTGCGGCGCCTGGGGCAGCGCGTAGAACGTGCCGGGATGCAAGCGGCTCGGCACCAGGTAGTCGCGCGCGCCCTCGGGCGATGAAGCGGTCAGGATCGGCGTCTGGAACTCGGTGAAGCCCTGCTGGATCATGCGCTGCCGGATCGACGCAATCACCGCCGAGCGCAGCACGATGTTGCGGTGGACCTGCTCGCGGCGGAGATCGAGGAAGCGGAATTTCAGCCGCATGTCCTCGGGATATTCGGCATCCATGTTGACCGGGAAAGGGAGCGGCTCGGCCTCGGAGACGACCGAGAGCTCGGCGATCTGCAGCTCGACCTCGCCGGTCGGCAGCTTGGGATTGACCGTGTCGGGCGAACGCTCGACCACCGTCCCGGTGAAGGTCACCACGCTTTCGAGGCGCAGCGCGTCGCACTGCGCGAAGAGCAGGCCGGCGATGTCGATGACGCATTGCGTCACGCCGTAATGGTCGCGCAGATCGACGAACAGGAGCTGGCCGTGGTCGCGCTTGCGGTGGACCCATCCCGAAAGCCGCGCCGCCTTGCCCGCATCGGGACGGCGCAGCGCGCCGCAGCTATGCGTCCTGTAGGCATGCATGATCGACGATCCGTCGCTGCTTCGCGAAAGCGGGGAAAGGCACACGGGGAGCGCGGTTTGTCAAGCGGCGGGGCGCCGTAGAGGCACTCTGATTTGGCAGTCCTCGACGATGAATTCATAACAAAAAAGAGCCCGGACTCTCTCCGGGCTCGAGGCGGCGTCAAGATCGTGCGTCAGTGGTGCTCCCACCACCGCTCGGCGCGCCAGCCTCCATCGGGGTCGCGGTCGTGCCTGCGGTCGTAATAGTAATCGCGATGCTCCTCGCGAAACCGTGCGGCCTCTTCCCGGTCGCGCCACGCGTGCCAGTGGTGATCGCGATCCCAGTAGCCGTCGCTGAAGCCGAACGCGATGCCGCCGGGGCTCACGCCGATGGTCACGTTATCGGCCTTGGCCGGCATCCCGGCCACCAGCGACCCTCCGGCCAGCGCGGCGGCGACGAGCGCAGCCCAGAAAACTCTTGCCATGCTTTTGCCTCCTTTTCGTTGCCGACGGCGCGGCCCCGACGGGCCGCCCCGGAGCGGCGGTAAAGAAGGCAAACGTCGAAACCCGCCGCCGGTTCCATGGCGGAAACGCGGGCTATTTCGACCACCCGTGCTGCATCATGCATTGGTCGAAGGCATTGCCGCGAGCGGCGCCGTTGCGATCCTCCAGCGCGCCGCCGGGCTGGAGGCCGGTGCCGGTCGTGATGCAGCCGCGGTTGGGGACGCAGGCCATGCTAGGTTGGCCCCCGCCGGCGGCGACATCCATGCCGGGCCCGAGATCGGGCGGATAGGCCGCGCTCGCGGCCTTGTCGCAAGCGGCCCGGTCGCCGGCGAGCATGTCGGGCGTGCCGCCCGGCTTCGCCCAGTTGGCGCAGGCCCCGGCCATGAGGGCGAGGAAGACGACAACGCCGATAGGAACAAGCCGCTTCATCGCGCGATCCTCCGCTGGGGCGCCGCTTGGGGGCGCCCGCGTTTCAGTGTATAGCACGGGGGGATGACCCTGATCGCCGACAGCGAATCGCTCGCCGCCTTCTGCCGCCGCCAGGAGGGCGCGCCGTTCGTCACCATCGACACCGAATTCATGCGTGACCGCACCTACTGGCCGGTGCTGTGCCTGGTGCAGGTGGCGGGGCCAGAGGAGGCGGCGGCGCTCGACCCGCTGGCGCCGGGCATCGATCTGGCGCCGCTCTTCGCGCTGATGCGCAAGCCCGACGTGCTCAAGGTGTTCCACGCCGCGCGCCAGGACATCGAAATCTTCTGGAACCTCATGGGCGCGGTGCCGGCGCCGCTGTTCGACACCCAGGTGGCGGCGATGGTGTGCGGCTTCGGCGATTCGGTGAGCTACGAGACGCTCGCCGGCAGGCTCGCGGGCGCGCATATCGACAAGACCTCGCGCTTCACCGATTGGGCGCGCCGCCCGCTGACCGAGCGGCAGTTGCGCTATGCGCTCGATGACGTGGTCCATCTGCGCCGCGTCTACGAGCGGCTGAGCGCGCGGCTCGAGGCGACCGGGCGAGCGCACTGGCTCGAAGAGGAGATGGCCGAGCTGACCGATCCGGCGATCTACCGGCTCGACCCCGCCGAGGCGTGGCGCCGGCTCAAGGTCCGCACCAACAGCCGCCGCGTCCTGGCGCTGGCGCGCGCGCTCGCCGCCTGGCGCGAGATCACGGCGCAGCAGCGCGACCTGCCGCGCAACCGCGTGGTACGCGACGAGCAGCTCATCGAGATCGCCGCGCATGCGCCCAAGACGGTCGAGGAGCTCGCGCAATCGCGCGGCCTCGGCCGGGGCTTTGCCGAGGGAAGGTTCGGCACCGAGATCCTGGCCGTAGTGGCGCGGGTTCTGGCGACGCCCGAGAGCGAATATCCCGAGCCGCCGCTGCGGCGCGACCTGCCGCCCGGACTCGGCCCACTCACCGACCTCTTGCGCGTGCTCCTGAAGCTGCGCTGCGAGGAGAACGACGTGGCAGTGAAGCTGGTCGCGGATTCCGACGATCTCGAACGCATCGCCGCCGACGACGCAGCCGAGGTGCGCGCGCTGCACGGCTGGCGCCTGGATCTCTTCGGCCGGGACGCGCTGGACCTCAAACACGGGCGCCTCGCGCTGTCGGCGGCGGGCAAGCGCATCAAGCTGGTACGGCTCGGGCGCGAGGCCGAAGCGGCGCAGTGAGCGCGCCCTAAACCCCCTTCACTTCCGCGCGCCGCGCCATGGCGCGGCCGAGCGCGTCGAACCTGCGCTGCACCGTCTCGCCGAAGCGTCCGGCGCCGGCCGGGGTGAAGGCGAGCGTCACCGCGCTGTCGCCCAGCGCCAGGCCGACCCCGCCCAGCAGCCCCGGCACGCCGCCCGAGATGGTGTAGCCGAGGCGGAAGGCGAGGCCGGTCACGCGCGCCGCCGCCAGCGACTCCTCGTCGAGCAGCTCGAGCGGCGCCGCCAGCTCGAGACTGCCGCGTCCGCCATAGCGCGCATGGAGCGCCAGCGCGAGGAAGGCGCGCTCCTCGTGGCCGATTCCGGTCACCGGCATGTAGAGCGCATGGCGCAGCGCCTGCTCGGCGCGGTAATCGGGATGCTCGGCCCAGGCGATGTCGGAGAGCAGGGCCGCGGCGCGGCGCAGGCGCTGGCGCGCCGGGCTCTCCTTGGGAAAGAGCGGGCTGGTCCAATGGAACAACGCCTCGCCCATCAGGCCATAGCGCGGGTTGAGCTCGGCCTGCTCGAGGCAGGCGGCGACCAGCGGATCGGTGCGCTGCTCGGCCGCGTCGAGCAGGCTGTAGAGATGGCCCTCGCGCAGTCCTCCGGCCGAGAACACAAGCGCCTTGGGCTCGATCCGTTTGAGGAGCCGCAGCAGGATGCGCGCCGCCAGCGGTACCACCTCGAGCCGCTTCTTCGAGATCGTGCTGATGCGCTCCAGCGATTTGCGCGATTGGCGCGCCACCAGCTCGAGATAATTCTCGGCCTCTCGGCGCTGCAGCGTGTAGGCCTGGATGATGTGGAGCGGATACTGGCTCTGCTCCATGTGGAGCCGCGCCAGCGCGCGCCAGGCGCCGCCCACGGCGTAGAAGTTCGCGTCGGCTTGGCGCGCGATCCAGGGCACGGTCTGAAGCTGCTTGTCGATCGCGTCCTTCAAGCGCTTCTCGTCGTCGGCCAGGGCTTGCAGGCGCAGGGGACCGATGGGCAGCGTGGCGGCGGCGCCGGCGCGGCCCTTGCCGATCGGCACCAGCTCGACGCTGCCGCCGCCCAGATCGCCGGCGAAGCCCTGCGCATCGGGAATGCCCGACAGCACGCCCAGCGCCGAATAGCGTCCCTCCTCCGCCCCGGCGAGGACGCGCACGCGCACGCCCAGGCGGCGCTCGATCTCGGCGGCGAAGTCCTTGCCGTCGGCGGCGTCGCGCACTGCCGCCGTCGCGAGCACGTCGAGCCGCGCGACGCCGATGGCGCGCGCCAAGGCGACGAAGCGCTGGAGATTGACGCGGGCCAGCTCGACCCCTTCGGGATTGAGCCGGGCGGATTCGCCGAGGCCGCGGCCGAGGCCGCACAGCACCTTCTCGTTAAGGAGCATGCGCGCTGCGCGGCGCACCCCGTCATAGACGACGAGGCGCAGGCTGTTGGAGCCGATGTCGATGACGGCGACGCTGTCGCGTCGCGCGCTGTCGACCTTCAGGAGCTGGGCGCGCTCGTCGGGACTCAGGGGGGCGTCCTCTCGGTGACCAGGCGCGGTCCGTGCCGGGTGCGGTGCAGCGCGCTGCCGCGGCCTGAAAGGCTCGGGTTGGTCATGAAATAGGTGTGCGCGCTGAAGCCGCCTTCGGCGCTGACGCGATGATAGACGCCCTCGGCGTCGAGCCACCAGCTCTGCGCCTCGTCCTGGAGGCTGTGCACCATGATCTCCTCGAGCACCTGGCGATGCACGGTCTCGTTCTCGATCGGCACCAGCGCCTCGACGCGCCAGTCGAAATTGCGCGCCATCCAGTCGGCCGACGACATGAACACCAGCGCTTCCGGCGATGGCAGCCGGTGGCCGTTGCCGAAGCAGACGATGCGGCCGTGCTCAAGGAAGCGGCCGATCAGCGAGCGCACGCGGATGGTCGCGCTGAGCCCGGGAACCCCGGGCCGGAGGCAGCAGATGCCGCGTACGACGAGGTCGATCTCGACCCCTTCCTGCGAGGCGCGGTAGAGGCGGTCGATGATGGCCGGATCGACCAGCGCGTTCATCTTGGCCCAGATCTGCGCCGGCCGACCGGCGCGGGCATGCTCGATCTCGTGGTCGATCAGCTCATAGAGGCGATGGCGCAAGGTCAGCGGCGCGACCGCGATCTTCTCCAGCGTCGCCGGCGTGGCATAGCCAGTCATGTAGTTGAACAGCCGCGCCGCGTCGCGGCACAGCGCGGGATCGCAGGTGAAGAAGCTGAGATCGGTATAGACCTTGGCCGTGTAGGGGTGATAGTTGCCGGTCCCGAAATGGACGTAGGAGCGCATCGCGCCGCCTTCGCGCCGGACCACGAGCGACACCTTGGCGTGCGTTTTGAGATGCACGAAGCCATAGACGACCTGCACCCCCGCGCGCTCCAGGTCGCGCGCCCAGCGGATGTTCTGCTCCTCGTCGAAGCGCGCCTTCAGCTCGACGAGAGCGGTGACGGACTTGCCCGCCTCGGCGGCGTCGATCAGGGCGCGCACGATCGGGCTGTCGTCGCTGGTGCGGTAGAGCGTCTGCTTCACCGCGACGACCGACGGGTCGCGCGCCGCCTGACGCAGGAACTGCACCACCACGTCGAAGCTCTCGTAGGGATGGTGGACGACGATGTCCTTCTGCCGGATGGCGGCGAAGCAGTCGCCGCCGAAATCGCGGATGCGCTCGGGGAAGCGCGGGTTGTAGGGTGTGAAGACGAGGTCGGGCCGGTCGTCGATGATGAGCTGCCGCGTGTCGGCGAGGCCGAGGAGCCCGTCCAAGGCGATCACGTCGTCGGGCGAAGCGTCGAGCCGCTCGATCAGGAAGCGGCGCAGATCGCTCGGCATGCTCTCGTCGACGCTCAGGCGAATGACGTTGCCGCGGCGGCGGCGCTTTAGCGCGGTCTCGTAGAGGCGGACGAGATCCTCCGCCTCCTCCTCCACCTCGATGTCGCTGTCGCGCAGGATGCGGAACATGCCGCGGCCGACCACCTCGAAGCCGGGGAAGAGATGATCGAGATAGAGCCCGATGGCTTGTTCGAGGGGGAGGAAGCGCACCGATTTTCCCGGGAGCCGGATGAAGCGGGCGATGGTGCCGGGGATGAGGAGCAGCGCATCGCTGCGCTCGCCGTCGCTTTTGCGCTGAAGCTGGAGCGCGAGTCCGAGGCCGAGATTGACCACGAAGGGGAAGGGATGCGCGGGATCGATGGCGAGCGGCGTCAGGACGGGGAACACCTCGCTCATGAAGCGCTGGGCGAGCCAGGCCTCTTCCTCCGGCGTCAGATCGCCGGGGCTGATGACCGAGATGCCGGCCTCGCCGAGCTCGCGGCGCAGGCTCCGCCACGTCACCTGCTGGTCGCGCATGAGGCGGCCGGCGCGCTTGCTGATGGCATCGAGCTGTTGTGCCGGGGTGAGCCCGTCCTGGGACGGCGTGGTGACACCGGCCAGGAGCTGGCCCTTGAGGCCGGCGACTCGGACCATGTAGAACTCGTCGAGATTGTTGTCCGAGATCGACAGGAAGCGGAGCCGCTCGAGCAGCGGGTGGCGCGGGTTGTCCGCCTCGGCGAGAACGCGCTCGTTGAAGGCCAACCAGCTCAGCTCGCGATTGATGAACCGGTCGGGCGAAAGCTCGCCGACTGGCGCATCCGCAGTGCGTATGGCCTCGGCCATTTGCGCCTCCATTCCCCGACCCGGGGCCCCAGTCTATAACGCCTGCATGAAAATATCATTTCGTCGGCAATCCGCGCCATGAGCCTGCTTTGGCTCCTGCGCCACGCCAAGGCGGCGCCCCAGGCCGAAGGCCAGGAGGACCGCGACCGGCCGCTCGCCGCCAAGGGCGAGCAGGCGATGCGGGAGCTCGGCACCTGGGCTGCCAGGCAGAAGCTGGCGCCCGAGCTGGTGCTGTGCTCGAGTTCCGCCCGGACGCGGCAGAGCCTGGCGCTGCTGTTGCCGAGCCTCGCCGGCCGCCCCGAGGTGATGATCGAGGGCGGGCTCTATCTCGCCGACCCCGGCGATCTCCTGGTTCGCCTGCGCCGGGTGCCGGCCAGGTGCGGCAGCGTGCTGGTGGTCGGGCACAATCCGGGACTGCACGAATTCGCGGTGCTGCTGACGCGGTCGGCGTCGGGACCGCTCGGGCGCCGGCTGTCGGCCGGAATGCCGACCGGCGCGCTGGCCGGATTCGCGCTCGATGGGCCATGGAGCGCGCTCGACCACGGCGCCGCGCGCCTCACGCATTACGTCACCCCCAAGGAGCTGCGCGACGCCTAGCCGTCGCCGAGGACCGCGCGCGCAAGAGGCACCGTAATGCGGCGGTGGGCCGCGAGCGCGGCCTGGTCGAGCGCGGCGACGGCAGATGCCGCCGCGGCGAAGGAGCGCTCGAGCCGGGGCACGAGAAAGGCCACCACTTCCTCGCCCACCAGAAGCTGGCGGTCGGCGAACAGCTTCACCAATACGGCCGCGAGCAGCGCATCGTCGGGCGGCGCCAGCGTCGCCACCGGCGCGGCGAGGAAGCGCGAGCGCAGATCGGGCAGCACGATCCCCCAGCGCGCCGGCGCGGCGCGGGCGAGCAGCAGGAGATGCAAGCCGCGCTCGGCCAGCATGTTGTAGAGATGGAGCAGCGCCTCCTCGTCCGCCCGCTCGGCATCGTCGACCACGGCAGCGCGCGCGTCCGCGACGAGCGCGGGCGGCGCGGCGCGGGCGAGCGCGGCGGCGGCGAGGAGGACCGCGCCGGAGCGCGCCGCGAAGACCTGCGCCAGGTGGGTCTTGCCGCTGCCCGCGGGGCCCGCCAGCACCAGCGCCGGCGCCGGCCAGTTGGGCCAGCGGTCGAGCCAGGCGACCGCCTCCGCGTTGGCGGGCGCGACCAGGAAATCGTCGCGCCCCAGCGCCGGGCGGTGGGGTAGGGAAAGCGGCAACTGCGCCATCAGCGTTCCGGATCGTAGAGCGGGCTGGCGAGATAGCGGGCCAGCGCGAAGCGGACCAGCACGCCGATCGCCGCTGCCATCGGCACCGCGAGGAGTACGCCGAGAAGGCCGAACAGGCTGCCGAAGGCGAGCAGCGCGAAGATCACCCACACCGGATGGAGCGCGACCCGGCCGGCGACCAGACGCGGCGACAGCACCGCGCTGTCCGCAAATTGACCAAGTGCGAAAATCGCGGCGATCCAGGCGAGCTTCGCGGTGATGCCGAACTGGGCCAGGGAGAGGCCCAGCGCCAGCACGAGGCCGAACGCGATGCCAACCACCGGGACGAAGGTCAGGATGCCAATGACGATGCCGACGACGATCGCGAATTCCAGCCCGACGACGGTCAGCGCCGCGCCGTAATAGATCGCCAGCGCGACGCCGACGAGGAACTGGCCATGGATGAATCCCGCCAAGGTCGCATCGATGCGCCGCACCTCGGCCCGGATGGTCGAGGCATGGCGCCGCGGCAGCCAGCGGTCGATCGCGGCGACGATGCGGTCCCAATCGCGCAGCAGGAAGAAGGCGACCACCGGCGTGACGAACACCAGCGACAACAGGTTCGCCAGCGCCAGGCCGCTGGTCAGGACCCGCTCGGCCAATTGTGCCGCCCAGCCCATCACCGACGACGACAGGCCGCCCGCCATGTCCTTGAGCTTGGCGAGATCCTCGGGCGAGAGCCGCTGCTGCGCGGTCTCAAGCAGCGCCTCGAGCCGGTCGCGCGCGAAGTCGATCGCTTGCGGCACATGGCGCGCGACCTCGGCCGCCTGCAGCTCCAGCACCGGCAGGATCAGCACCAGGACCAGCGCCAACGCCAGCAGGAACACCACGAGCGCGACGCCGGCGGCGAGCCCGCGCGGCAGGCGCCACAATTCGAGCCGGTCGACCGCGGGATCGAGCAGATAGGCGATGGCGCAGCCGGCGACGAACGGCAGCAGGATGCCGGACATGAGCCACAGCAGCGCGGCCACCAGCGCGAGCCCGCCCATCCAGAAGAGCCAGGCGCGGCGCACCGTCCCTATCCCGCGCTCTCGCCGGCGGGACCGCGCATCCAGCGCACCAGGTAGCCGCCGCCCGACAGCACCGTGGTCAGCGCCACCGCATAGACCAGCGCCGTCGTCAGGCCGTAATCCCTAACCCCGAGCCCGAGCCGCCCGAGCGCCACCGCGATGAGCGCGATCTGCAGCGCGGTGTTGAGCTTGCTCACCGCCAGCGGCTTGGTCTCGATCGGCGCGCTCAGCGTCGCGGCGAGGAGGTAGCCGCCGATGATGAGCACGTCGCGGAACACCACCAGGATGACGAGCCACGCCGGCAACCGCTCGCTGAGGCCGAGCGTGACGAACATGCTCATCAGCAGCACCTTGTCGGCCAGCGGATCGAGCAGCGCGCCCAGCCGCGAGCGCTGATCGAAATGCTTGGCGATGTAGCCGTCGACCGCATCCGACAGCCCGGCCGCGACGAACAGCCAGAACGCTGCCGCGAGGTCGCCGTCGAGCACCAGCCAGATCGCGACCGGCACCGACAACAGGCGCGCGAGCGTGATGAGGTTGGCGTAGCTCACCTCAGGGTCTCACGGCGTCGTAGCGGCGCCGCGCCGGTCGAGCACCCAGTCGGGATCCTGGCCGGCGAGCGCGAGATCATGCTGCGCCAGCGCGGTGCGGAGCTGATCCGGCGTGCCGAAGTAATGTAGCGCCAGCTTGGCCTGCTGGCGGTCGAGCGCCATGAGGTCGCTGTGCTGGATGACCGGGATCTGCGCCAGGCGGTCGCGGATATCGACGAAATGGTCGAGCGCGCCGGTCGGCACCCGGACCATGATCGTCGCCGCCTTGCTGTAATCGAGCATGTTGGCCTGTTTCCAAGCGTCCGCGACCTGCGCCCCGGTGCCGGCGACGGCGTCGGCGAACAGTGCCGCGTCGTTCTGGTCGGGCGCCGCGACATAAGTCTTGGTCCAGCTCTGCGGCGCCATGTCGCCGGCAGCGGAATAGCGGGTGCTTTTGACGTCGAGCGTATGCGGCGCGACGCCGGCGCGCAAAGTCGCTACCGCCACCAGCACGTCGGCGCCGCCGTAGCGCGCGGAGATCGCCTGGATATGCGACTGATCGCCGGCAAGCGCGGCAGCGGCGTCGATCGCCTGCACGTCCTCGAGCTCGCCATAGGGCAGCACGATCGGCACGAGGCCGCCCTGCGGCGGATGCGCGGTCCATGCCTCACGCCACGGATTCGGGTCCTCCCACAGCACCGGCGCCGCTCCGCCCCGGAACACGCCCAGCGCGAGGAGCGGCTTGCTCTGCGACTCGCCGAACGGAATTCCGGCGCTGCGCAACAGCGCGCGCACCGCGTCGGGGCGGAAATGGTAGGTGTACTTGGCGAGGTAGTGGACGCTCGAGGCACGCTCGCCCGCCACCGCGAAGCCGGCGATGATGTCGTTCAGCACCGCCTCGGTCGGGGCCGGCAGGCGGCTCTTGTCGGCATCCTGCGTCAAGCGCGCCATCAGAATGGCATAAGCGCGGCGCGCGCCGTCGGCGCGGGCCTGGTCGCGGGCCGCGCTGGCATTGGCGGCGGTGGCGTCGACCGGCACATTGGCGACCGTGAACATGTCAGGCGCGGCTGCCGGCGCCGGCCTGGCCGCCAGCACGAGCAGCGCCACAGCGAAGAACGCGCGTCCCAGCCTCATCGCGCACCGCCCGGTCCCGTCCCGAGGGGTCATAACCTAGAAAGAGGGGCGATGCCAGTGAGGCGGGGCGGCGTTAGCCCTCACCCTCCCATCGCTTCGCGACGGGGACGACCGCATGCGGTCGACGGTGAGGATGAATGTGCTAGGCTCGCTGCACATTCGGGAGCGAGGGGACGATGGATCTGGAGCTGCGCGGGAAAGTGGCGCTGGTGACCGGCGCGAGCCGCGGCATCGGCCGTGGGATCGCGGAGACGTTGGCGAAAGAGGGTTGCAAGCTCCTGCTCACCGGGCGCGACGAGGCGGCGCTGGCTTCGGTCAAGGCCGAGGCGTTGAAGCGCGGCGCCGCTGCCGAGACGATGGCGATCGACTTGCGCGGCCCGGACGCGGGGACGACGCTCGTGGCCGCGGTAAACCGGACCTATGGGCGGCTCGACATCCTGGTGAACAACGCCGGCACCACCACGCGGGGCGATTTCCTGACCCAAGGCGACGATCTGTGGCATGAGGGCTTCGCGCTCAAGTTCTTCGCCCATGTGCGGTTGACCCGGGCGGCGTGGCCGCTTTTGTGCGAGAGCCACGGTTCCCTCGTCATCATCGGCGGCACCGCGGGCAAGCAGCCGACCGCCAACTCGATCATCGGCGCCTCGGTCAACGGCGCGATCAACTCGTTCGCCCTGGCGCTGGCGCAGCTCGGCAACGACGCCGACGTCCAGGTCAACGTGGTCAGCCCCGGCCATGTCGATACCGGCCGGCTGCAGAAGCGGATCGACGCGCTCAAGGCCGAGACCGGGCTCGACGAGGCGGCGGCGCGCGAGCGCTATCGCCAGACCTTGGGCGTGAGCCGGCTCGGGCTGCCGCGCGACGTCGCCGACCTGGTCGCGTTCGTGGCATCTCCGCACGGGCGCTGGCTCCACGGCACGGTGATCGACCAGCATGGCGGGCAGATCCACCCGATCTGAGCCGCCGCCGCCGACGCGTTGACAGGGTGGCGGGCCTCGACCATCATCGTCCCAACAGCCGACATCACGCGGCTTTTCGGAGGATCGCACCATGGATGGCATGACCAAGGTCGGCGACAAGTTCAATGTCGGCGGCGTCCTGCTCGAGCGCCCGTTCAAGATCCGGCGCCTCGGCCATTTCGGCTACAATTGCTACAAGATGGACGAGGCGATGCATCTCTATCGCGATCTCCTCGGCTTCCGCACGACGGACACGCTCGATTTCGCCAAGGCGATCCCGGCGCCGCACATGTTCGACGGCGTGCCCACCACGGTCGGCTGGTTCATGACCCACGGCACCGACCACCATTCGCACGTGATCTTCCCCAAGGCGGCGATGGACCGCATGGGCCGCGGCAGCGCCGGCGGCCACGTCACCAACCCCGAGGTCACCACCAACCAGATCACCTGGCAGGTCGGGACCCTGCGCGAGGTCGGCGACGGCATCGACTGGTTCAAGTCGATCGGCATCAATCCGGGCCGCATCGGCCGCGACGTGCCGGGCTCGAACTGGCATTCCTATCCGTCCGATCCCGAGGGCCACACCAACGAGATCTATTACGGCATCGAGCAGATCGGCTGGAACCTCAAGGCCAAGCCGCCGGGCGTCAGGAAGCGCGGCTTCCACGACAAGCCCGACCTGCCGCAAATGTCCGAGTACCAGGAACTGGAGATGTTCAAGCAGGAGGGCATGGATCTCGATTCCGGCTTCCGCTACACCGAGCGCCTGCCGTTCAAGTACGATGTCGGCGGCGTGATGCTGGCGCGGCCGTTCAAGATCATCAAGATCGGCCCGGTGCGGCTCTTCGTGAACGACATCGACAAGTGCCTCAAGTTCTACACCGAGACCCTGGGGCTGCGCGTCACCGAGGAGGTCGTGTACGAGGGGCACCGCTGCGTCTTCCTGCGCTGCAATACCGAGCATCATTCGCTGGCGCTCTATCCGATCGCGCTCCGCGCCAAGCTCGGGCTGTCGCCGCATACCACCTGCATGAGTTTCGGCAATCAGGTCGGCGACTATCAGCAGCTGCGCAACGCGGTCGATTTCCTCAAGGCCAACGGCGTCACCATCAAGTACCTGCCGCCGGAGCTGTTCCCGGGCATCGACTATTGCGCCTTCGCGACCGACGCCGACGGCCACCTGACCCAGCTCTATTACTACATGGAGCAGCTCGGCTGGGACGCGAAGCCGCGCACCAAGTCCGAGCGCCGCAAGATCGACAACGCCAAGTGGCCCGAGACGGTCGAGCAGATGGCCGACAGCTACGACGGCGAAACCCTGCTCGGCCCGCTCGGCTGATCTTCCGCCCTCCGGCAAATGCTCGGTGAACCCCTCCCCCGCAAGCGGGGGAGGGTCGGGGTGGGGGCGCCATGATCATCGACATATACAACCACTTCATCCCCAAGCCGATCTGGGACCGGTTCGGGGATTTGATTCCGGGACACGTCGCGCTCACCGCGTTCAAGCAGCTCCCGACCTTGTGGGACATCGAGGCGCGGCTGCGGCTGATCGACGAGTTCGACGACATGCGCCAGGTTCTGTCGCTCGCCAATCCGCCGATCGAGATGATGGGACCGCCAGAGCGCACGCCCGAGATCGCGCGCATGGCGAATGACGGGCTGGCCGCGCTGGTCGACCAATATCCCGACCGCTTCCCCGCCTTCATCGCCTCGCTGCCGATGAACAACGTTCCGGCCGCGCTCGTCGAGATCGAGCGCACGGTCGGAACCATGGGCGCGCGCGGCATCCAGATTTTCACCAACGTGCTGGGCACGCCCCTGAGCGCGCCGCAGTTCCGCCCGATCTTCCAGGCCATGGCCAAGCGCGACCTGCCGGTGTGGATCCATCCGGTGCGCGGCCCCAACTTCCCCGACTATGCCGGCGAGACCGTGTCCGAGGACGAGGTCTGGTTCACCTTCGGCTGGCCCTACGAGACCAGCGCGGCGGTGACGCGGCTGATTTATTCGGGGATATACGACGAGCTGCCGGGCCTCAAGATCATCACCCACCACATGGGCGGGATGATCCCCTATTTCGCCAACAAGATCGCGCTCGGCTTCCGGCAAATTTTCTTCGGCGCGATGAACCGCAACCCGCTTGCCGAGGAGCGCGGCCTGAAGAAGGCGCCGCTCGACTATTTCCGCATGCTCTATGCCGACACGGCGTTGAACGGCGCCATCGGCCCGACCCGCTGCGGCCGTGATTTCTTCACCACGCCGCATTGCCTCTTCGCCACCGACGCGCCGTTCGATTCGGACCGCGGGCGGGCGCTGATGCGCGGCACCATCGGCGCGGTCAAGGCGCTCGAGACCGGGCGCGACGAACAGGACCGCATCCTCGCCGGCAACGCCAAGGCGCTCCTCAAGCTATGAGGACGGCCAACATCGAATTGCACCTGCGCGACGGCATCATGGGGGCTTATCTCGCGCTGCCCGACAAGACGCCCGCGCCCGGCATCGTCGCCATCATGGAGATCTGGGGCGTCAACGACACCATGCGCCGTCACGCCCACGAATTCGCCGAGGCCGGGTTCTGCTGCCTGGTGCCGGACCTGTTCTGGCGCCAGGAGCCCGGCGTCGAGCTGTCCGACGCCAATCCCGAGGACGGGCGCAAGGCGTTCGATCTCTATTACGAGTTCGACTACGATTTGGGCGTGCGCGACATGGAAGACACGTGCGCGCATCTCGCCGCCATGCAGGAATGCAGCGGCAAGGTCGGCGCGGTCGGCTACTGCCTCGGCGGCAAATTGTGCTACCTCCTGTGCTGCCGCACCGACATCGACTGCGCGGTCGCCTATTACGGGACCTATATCGAGCACAATATCCGCGAGGCGAAGAATCTGCACCGGCCGTTCCTCCTGCACATGGCGATGAAGGACCGCTGGGTGCAGGCCGAGGTGAACGAGATGCTGGAGCGGCGCCTGGCGCCCAACCCGCTCGTCACCATCGAGAAATATCCCGACGCCGACCACGCCTTCGCCCGCCACGGCGGCCGCCCCTACCGCAAGGACGACGCCGACCGCGCGCTGGGACTGACGGTGGAGTTTTTCCGGCGGCATCTGGGCGCGTGACGCATTCTCACACGCAATAAATATCCAGCATGGTCGGGATGTAGTCGTTCTGCAGAACGATGCGCTTCTTGGCGATGAGCCAGCCCGTGTCGGCGGCGACGAGCGTGTGTTCGGTGTGGCCGAAGAAGGCGTGGCTTTCCTGCGAGCGCGGGAAGAACACGTGGCTCGCCCAGTTGCAGCGCAGCTTGAGCCGGTCGGGCGCGGCCGGCTCTATGAGGCGCGTGTTGGCAATGATGTGCGTGGTGCGCGGCAGCGGCGTCGAAGCGGGCGAGCGGTTGGAGCGGATGCGGTAGATGCGGTCCTCGAGCCCGGCGCGGCTCGCGTAATAGAAATGCGACAGCTCGGCCCGGGGATCGGATGTGAGCGTGTCGTCGCTCTTCCACGCCGGCATCCAGTATTCGCAATCGGCGGTGAAGAGCGCCAACCACTCGTCCCAGCGCCGCTCGTCGATCGCGGCCGCCTCGCGCTCGATGAGGTCGGCGCCTTCGGCGAGGAGTGTGCGCTCGTCAATATTGCGGCGCTCGCTCATGGATAGGCCTTGCGTCCCTCGAACCCCGCCGCCATCAGGCGCCGCCATTCGCGGTACGAGGGATGGAACGGCGTCTCGGGGCCGGTCTCGAAGGTGCCGACTGCGCTTGATTCGGGCAGGATGCCGAGCCGGCGCGCGGCGTCGTTGGCGCCGGGCTCGAGCGCGCCGATGCCGCGGGCATAACCCTGGAGAAATCCCAAGCCCTCGGCGCCCATGCCGCGCTGGCAGTCCTCGTAGGTCACGGTGTCGTCGGGCGTCGCGAGGCCGGTCGGATTGAAGAAATCCTCGAATTGCCTGAGGCGCCAGGCACGCAGCTCCGGCTTCTCGCCGATGGGCGCCAGGCAATAGCTGCGCATCTCGGTGCGGTCGACCGCGAGCGGGCGGAATGTCCGCAGCATCAGGGTCATCGCGTCGGCGATCTGCATGTTGGGAAAGACCTGGATGTTGCGCGCGCGCAGCATCCATTCGGCGCGGACTTCGCCGACGCGGCTCCTCACCTCGTCGATGGTGGGATAGATGGGGCGCTTCTCGGCCTCGGGCTGGTCGGTCCAGAACACCGAATGGCCGTGGGGAAAGCAGAACACGCCGGCCTGGCGCTGCGCGCGCTTGGCCCAATCGAATTGCCGCGCCTCGAGATTGCCCTCGCCGGCGCGGCGGCGGCCCTGGATGCCGATGAAGCTCACGTGGGTCGAGGTCAGGTGATAGGGATCGACCCCGTTGTCGAGCTGCAGCTTCCAGTTGCCGCGATAGGTATATGCGACGCGGCCGGGCACGAACTCCATGCCGTTGGCGCCCTGGTCCATGGCGAGGTCGAGGAAGACGCGCATCTCGCCCAGGAACTCCTCGAGCGGCGGCACCTCAGCGCTGAGGCTGCCGAACACCAGGCCCTTGTAGCTTTCGAGCCGCGGCAGCTCGATCAGGTCGTGGCTGTCGCGATCGAAGCTCGGCTCGTAATGCGCGGCGGCGCGGTCCTTGATGTCGCGGTTCTTGCCGGCGCAATCATAGGCCCAGCCGTGATAGGGACAGACGAGATAGCGCGCGTTGCCCTGCTCGGCGCCTATGATCATCGCGCCCTTGTGGCGGCAGACATTGAGGAAGCCGCGCACGCGGCCCTGCGCGTCGCGGGTGACGAGGATCGGCGTGCGCGCGATCCAGGCGGTGGCGAAGTCGTTGGGCCTCGCCACCTGCGACTCGACGGTGAGGAAGTTCCAGGTGCGCTCGAACACGAATTTGCGCTCGAGCGCGTAGAGCTCCGGGTCCGAGAACACGTCGCGATGAACCCGGAACACGCCTTCGCCGGGGCGGTCGTCGACCAGGTTGTTCATGTCCCGGGGAGCCATGTCGCCGCTTCTCCATCCTGCGCGGAACGTGCATAGTCGGGCGGCGAAGCCGCGAGCGTCAACTGGACTTTAGCGCAGAGGACGCGGAGGATGCGCGTCCCAACGAGGAGACGGCAATGAAGGTGCTGGTGGAGGCGGATGCAGTGCTGCGCTCGGTGCCGGTGGTGCTCGACCCCGACACCAAGGAAGAGCATCGCCGCGCCGTTGCCGACTGGTACAGCTTCGACGAGCCCGACTTTGCCGGCTGGCTCGCGCGCCTCCGGCAGCAGTTGCCGGGGCTCTATCCCGCCAAGGTCGAATTCGCGCGCGACGCAGTCGAGCTCGGTACCAAGATCGCCGACGCCGACGCGCTCATCGTGGAGAGCCTCGAGGTCGGCGAAGCGGCGCTTGCCGGCGCCAGGCGGCTCAAGATCGTGCAGAAATTCGGCGGGCTCGCGCACAACATCGACGTCGCCGCGTGCCTCAAGCACGGCGTCGCGGTCGACGTGCAGCGCCGCCGCGTCAATGTCGCGGTGGCGGAGCAGGCGATGGCGCTGATGCTGGCGCTGGCCCGGCGCATCTGCGCCTTGCAGGGCGTCGTGACCGAGGCGGCGCTGCGCCAGGCCGGCTTCGACATCACGCCGTTCGACCGGCGCTACACCGGCAATTCCAACTTCGCCCGCATCCGCGGCTTCAAGACCTTGGCGCGCTCGACCTTGGGCCTCGTCGGCATGGGCGAGATCGGCCGCGAGATCGCGGCGCGCGCCGCCGCCTTCGGCATGACCGTGCTCTATCACCAGCGCCGCCGCCTCAACCCGCTCGACGAGGGCGCGCTCAAGGCGCGCTATGTCGGGCTCGACGCGCTGATGGCCGAGGCGGATTTCATTTCGCCCGTCCTGCCGATGAACGATTCGACGCGCGGCATTATCGGGCGGGCGCAGCTCGCGCGCGTCAAGCCGGGCGCGATGCTGGTCAACGTCGCGCGCGCCGAGCTCGTCGATCACGATGCGTTGGTCGCGGCGCTCGAGAGCGGGCGGCTCGCGGGCTTCGCGCTCGACGTGGGCTACCAGGAGCCGTGGCCGCAAGACGAGCGGCTCCTCGCCTTCAAGGCGGGCAACGTGATCCTGATGCCGCACACCGCCGTCGCCGAGCGGCAGAACAATCTCGACGATTTGGCCGAGATGTGCCTCAAGGTTTGGCGCGGCGTCACGCGCCCGGAGATGAAGCCATGAAATTCGCCGTTTTCGATCACGTCGACCGCTCCGACCAGCCGTTGGTGAAGCAGTTCGACGAGCGCCTGGCCTATGTCGCGGCCGCCGACGAGGCAGGCTTTTATGCCTATCACGTCGCCGAGCACCATGCGACGCCGCTCAACATGGTGCCGGTGCCGGGCGTCTATCTCGGCGCCGTGGCCCGCGCGACGCGGCGCATCCGCATCGGGCCGTTGGTCTATCTCCTGCCGCTCTATTCGCCGCTGCGCCTCATTGAGGAGATCGCGATGCTCGATCACCTCTGCCACGGGCGGCTCGAGGTCGGGATCGGGCGCGGCGTGTCGCCGTTCGAGCTCAACTACCACAAGGTCGACACCGAGACCTCGCGCGCGGTTTTCCTCGACGCGTTCGAATGCTTGCGCGCCGGCCTGACGCACGAGCGGTTGACGTATCACGGCCCGCATTTCGCCTATGACAACGTGCCGATGGAGCTGCGCCCGCTGCAGCAGCCGCATCCGCCGTTCTGGTATCCCTCGTCGAACGAGGCCGGCGCGGCCTGGGCGGGCGAGCGCGGCCTCCATTTCTCGACCCTCGGAAGCGTCGAGCGCGCCGGCGCTTGCGTTGCCGCGTACAAGGCGGCGCTCGCCAGGCGCGGCGGGGCGGACATGCCGAAGCCCGAATTCCCCGGCGGCGCGATCATCGGCGTCAATCGCCAGGGCGTCGTCGCCGACACGATCGAGGACGCCAAGCGCATCGCCAAGCCCGCCTTCGACCGCTGGTATTCGAGCCTCTCGAAGCTCGAGCGCGAGAACAAGCAAGGGCCGCGCTATGTCCATCACGTCACGGGCGACATGGACGCGGCGCTGGCGAGCGGGCAGATGATCGCCGGCACGCCCGAGACCTTCGTCGCCGAAATCCGGCGCCAGGCGGTGGCGATCGGCGTCAACTACATGAATTTCAGCTTCTTCTTCGGCACGATGGCGCCCGAGCACGCGCTGCGCTCCCTCGCCCTCTTCTCGCGCGAGGTGATGCCGAAGCTGGCGGATCTGTAAAGCGAAAGCCGATGGCACAAATGTGGTGCGTCCTTCGACTTCGCTCAGGATGAGGAAAATCCTTTGCGGCACAAAGAACGGTCCTCATCCTGAGCGTAGTCGAAGGACGCAGTGAGTCGGCCCTAGAACGGCAGCACGAGACCTTCGAGCTCGGCGTCGCAATTGATCAGGTCGACGCGCTTCCAGGCGATGCGCAAGGCGCCGCCCGCCGCGACCAGGCGGTGGCGGACGGTGGCGGCAAAGAGGCGCTGGGCGTTGCGGCGATACTCCACCATCACGAGCTTGGAGCGCGCCACCGCAGCGTCCGCCTCAGCTTTCTCGACGGTCACGTTGGCGACGATGCGGCTCGCGCGCGCCGGCGGGTTCTGCGCGTGGATATGCGGGTTGGAGAGTCGGCGCACCCGCGTCTCCAGGAGGCGCCGGTCGTCATAGATGAGCGACACGGTGTCGTGCGGGCTCGATTGATCGGGCGATGTCGGGACCCAATACCACGCGTCGTCGGTGAATAGCGCGAGCCATTCGTCCCAGCGCGCCTCGTCGAGAAGCCGCGCCTCGTGGACGAGAAACCCCTCGGCCGCCGCGACGCTGGGCGCGCTCATGGCGCCGACACGTAGCCGAGCCAGGCGTCGAACATGTTGCGGATATAGATCTCGCTCGTGGAGTTGAGGCCGCGCCGCCCGCCGTTGCCGTCGTCGCGGTCGGTCTCGAAGCCGCGCCCGATCTGGAGCCATTCGGCGCCCGCGCTCGACATGCCCATGCGGATGCGGTTGTAGGTCTCGAGATCGTCGGTCAGCACCAGCGATCCGGTGCCGTTGACGGTGTTGGCGAACTCGATGGTGCGGTGGAAGATCGCCTCGGGCGCGCCCTTGAGGCGGAAATTATAGGTGTAGACCACGGTGCGCGACACCGACAGCGGATGCACCACGCGCAACTGCTGGAACTGGCTCATGAAGGAGAGGTTGGGATAGACGTTGCTGTTCCAGCGCCGCACCTCGAGGATTTCGCGCGCGCGCGCCTTGCCCTGCTTCTGCTCGAGCGCCGCGATGTATTCGCGGAACACCGGGTCCTCGAGCGCCGCCACCAGCTTGGCGTCGTCGTGATAGTCGCCGAGATAGGAATGGCCGTTGGGATAGGTCCAGATCCCGACTTGCGATTCCCAGAAGCTGTAGGGCGCGCCGTTCTGGCGCATCTGGCGCACCGCGATCTCGCCGGCGCCGTCGGAATGAACGAGGTCGGACTGCTGGTTCGCCGCCTCGATCGAGGACTGGTGGACGAAGTTGGGGTGCGCCGCGTCGCACAGATTCTCGAGATAGAGCTTCCAATTGCCGTCATAGGCGTGCTTGAAGACGCCGCCCGCGACCTCGATCGCGCCGTCGGGCGCGCGGTCCACCATGTCGTCGAAGGACTGCGTCATGGGGCCGAGGAAATCCTCGAGGCCCATGCCGTCCGGCGCCAGGCTGGCGAAGACGAAGCCGCGATAGACCGCCATGCGCGCCACCGGCAGCATCGCAAGGCGCGGATCGGCGGGATCGAAATCGCCGGGATAGCCGTTCAAGAGCGGCGCCGATTTGAGCCTGCCGTCGGTGCGGTAGGTCCAGCCGTGATAGCAGCAGCGGAACTCGCTCGCATGACCCGACTCGGCGGCCACCACCATGGCGCCGCGATGGGCGCATTGGTTGTGCAGCACGCGGATGGTGCCGTCGTCGTGCCGCACCATGAGGAGCGGCCTGAGCCCGATCCGCGTCGCGAAGAAGTCGCCCGGCTTCGCCACTTGGCTCTCGTGCCCGACATAGACCCAGGCGCGGCCGAAAATGCGCTCCATCTCGAGCGCGAAGATCTCGGGATCGGTGTAGAGCGAGCGATGCACCCGGCCGGGCCGGAGGCGCTCGCGCAGGCTTGCGGGTTCGATGTTCATGGACAGTGATTTTAGCGCAAAGCGCTTCGGGTTAGAATGGCAACATCGCCAGACCGGGGGACGGTACCATGCGCGCGAAGCCCAAGACCGAGAAGACCTTCGCCTTCCATTGGGGCAGCGGGATCGTCGAGGAAGAGGTGCAGATCGCGTCGCAATACCACCGCCCGACCATCCAGCTCCTGACCTTCACCGAGGGCGCGGCCAAAGGCACGCACGAGATCCGCTTCTGCCATTACGACCATCACGGCCGGTTCCAGCGCTCGCCCCTCATCATCGACGAGGCCGACCTGCCCGCGCTCGCCAAGGCGCTGAAAGACGCGCCGCGCTTGAAACGCGTGCTGGCGAAGCTGCTGAAGGCGTGAGATGGGGGCGCCGACGCGTCTGTGCCGGGATTGCGGGCGGCTCGACGAGGCGGCGCCGCATGCGAGCCCCGCCTGCCCCGCCTGCGGCTCGGCCCGGATCCTCGCGCACCCCGAGCTGGCGCAGCTCGCCATCGCCCATGTCGATTGCGACGCCTTCTATGCCAGCGTCGAGAAGCGCGACCGGCCCGAGCTCGCCGACCGGCCGGTGATCGTCGGCGGCAGCGTGCGCGGCGTGGTGCTGACGGCGTGCTATGTGGCGCGGCGCTCGGGCGTGCGCTCGGCGATGGCGATGGCGCACGCGCTGCGGCTCTGCCCCGACGCGACCGTGATCCGCCCCGACATGGAGAAATACCGCAGCGAATCGCGCCGCATCCGCGAATTGATGGACGGCGCCGCGCCCGCGGTCGAGCAGGTCTCGATCGACGAGGCCTATCTCGATTTGAGCGAGGCCGGCGCCAGCGAGCCGCCCGCCCGCGCGCTGGCGCGCCTCGCGATCTTGGTGGAGAAGCGGGTCGGCGTCACCGTCTCCATCGGCCTCGCGCCCAACAAGATGCTGGCCAAGATCGCGAGCGACCTCGGCAAGCCGAGGGGATTCCGCGTCATCGGCGAAAGCGACGCGGCCAGCGTGTTGGGGCCGATGGCGGTGCGGGTGCTGCCGGGGGTCGGGCCGGTGACGGCGGCCAAGCTCGAATCGTTGGGCTTCGCCACGGTCGCCTCGCTGGGCGAGGCCAACGAGGACGAGCTGATCCACCGCTTCGGCAGCTGGGGCCGGCGCCTCAAGCGCTATGCGCGCGGCGAGGACCAGCGCCGCGTCGGCCACGGGCGGCACCGCGCGGTGACGGTCGGCGCCGAGCGCACCTTCGAGCGCGATCTCGCGCAGCTCGCCGAGATCGAGCCTGTACTCGAGCATTTATGCGCCCGCGTCGCCGAGCGGCTGCGGCGCTCCGAGCTCGCCGCCGCGAGCCTCACCTTGAAGCTGCGCCGCGCCGACCGGCATACCACGACCCACGCCTGCCGCCCGCGCGACCCAACCATGCGGGCGGAGATCATCCTTGCCACGGTGCGCCCGGTGCTGGCGCGGCTCCTCGACGGCGCGCGCTATCGCCTGGTCGGCGTCACCGCCCACGACCTCGTCCCCGGAGAGCGCGCCGACCCGCCCGATCTGTTCGAGCCGGGCTGAGCGCGGACGGTATTCAGTTCGTCGCCGCGACGCGCTCGACGCGAACCCCGCGCCGTTTCAGCGCGTTTTGCACGCTGTCGGGGCCGGCGAGATGCCCCGCGCCGACGGCGATGAACTTGACGCCGCTGCCTTTGATCATCGCCGTGATCGCATTGACCCAGCGCTCGTTGCGCTGCACGAAGAGCGTGCGATAGAGCTGCGGAAAGGGCGTCTTCATGTCGTCGACGACGAGCCGGGTTATCGCGGCGTCGTCGCCGCGCGACCAGGCGTCGACCAGCGCATCGAGCTTGCCCGCGCCCTGATCGAAATCCTTGAGCGCGTCCTTCAGCAAGCTCACCTCGAGCGCCGGCGCCAGGTCGGCGAAGAAATGGATCTGCTGATCCAGCGTCTCGAAGCCATGAACCGGCTTGCCGTGGGTCAGGTCATCGTGGAGCAGAAGATGCTCGACCCCGCTCTCGGGATCGTATCCCGCGCGAATCAGCATCGCGTCCGCGAGCGTCACGGACACGAGCCAGGGGCGCATCGGCTCGAACGTCTTCTCGCCGTCCGCCACGCCGACGGATTTCGCCGCTTCGTCGACATGCGCCAAATCCGCTTCGCTGACCTTGGTCGACAGCGGATGCTGTTGATCGAAGCCGTATCGCTTGACCAACGCTTGCACTTCAGTCAGGTCATCCGGGTCCGACACTTCGAGCCAAAGCTCCTGGCTCGATCCCAATGCCTTCGCGATGTCCGGCGAAGACCACGCCTGGTCTTTGTGCAGCACGTGGATCGTGCCGAACAGATAGACCGTGGCGTGCGGCCCTTCCACGACCCAAAGTCCGGGCTCGGCCGTGGCGGACGCCGACGCGGCGATCAGGACGATCACGGCATTGCGCAGAATTTTACCTAAATTCCCGATCATCCCCGATCCTCATCGGACATGCAGGGCACCTCTACGCCCCGGAGGTTAAATCCGCGTTGCAAGCATCAAGGCGACGATCTTCTCCGGCATGATCGGCGTGTCGGTAATGTGGATGCCGAGCGCGTTCTCGACCGCGGCAACGATCGCGGCGGCGGCCGGGATGGTGCCGCCCTCGCCCGCGCCCTTGACGCCCAAGGGATTCAAGGGCGACGGCGTCTCGAGATGGGCGCGCGCGATCGGCGGCACCTCGGACGCGCCCGGCAGGAGATAGTCGGCGAAGCTGGTCGTCAAAGGCTGCGCGTTGGCGTCGTAGCGCATCCATTCGTAGAGCGCGTTGCCGATGCCGTGCGCCACCGCGCCATCGATCTGGCCGTCGACGATGAGCGGATTGATCAGCGACCCGCTGTCATGCGCCAACGAATAGCGCAGAATCTCGACCGCGCCCGTTTCGACGTCGACCTCGACCTCGACCACGTGGCAGCCATTGCAATAGGCGGCCTGGGGCGGCGCGAAATAGGCCGTGTGCTCGAGGCCCGGCCCCTGGCCCGCGGGAAAGGAAAATCCCGGCATGCCGCGCGCGATGCGGGCGAGATCGCCGAAGCCCACGGCGCGGCGGTTGCCCGCCTCCACCACGACGCTGCCATCCTCGAGCGCGAGCTCGGCCAGGTCCGCCTCGAGCACGCGCGATGCCAGCGCGAGGATTTGGCGGCGCACCTCATCGGACGCCATCAGCGCTGCGGGGCCGGCATTGGCGGTCACGCGGCTCGCGAAGGTGCCGATCCCCATGGCGATGGCGCCGGTATCGCCGAGCGTGACCGAGACACGCTCGATCGGCACATCGAGCCGTTCGGCGCAGATTTGCGCCAAGGTGGTCTTGTGGCCCTGGCCCTGCGGCGCCGCGCCCGAGACCACCGCGACGCGCCCGTCCTGCAGCACGCGCACGGTGACGCCCTCGAACGGCCCGAGCCCGGTGCCCTCGACGTAATTGGCGATGCCGATGCCGATATGGCGGCCCGCCGCGCGCGCCGCTTTTTGGCGCACCGGAAAGCCCGCATGGTCCGCGAGTTCCAGCGCCTTGGCCTGGCACGCCGGATAGTCGCCGCTGTCGTAGACGAGGGGCTTGCCGTCGCGGAAGGTGAGGCCGACCGAGTACGGCATCTGCGACGGTGCGATGAAGTTGCGGCGTCGGATCTCGGCGGGCTCGAGCCCCAGCTCGCGCGCGGCCCGGTCCATCAGCCGCTCCATGGCGAACACCGCCTGCGGCCGCCCGGCGCCGCGCACCGGCGTGGTCGCGACCTTGTTGGTATAGACCGCCGTCACCTCCAGGCGATAGGTAGGGAGCACATAGGGGCCGGGCACGGTCGCGGCGGCGATGAACGGCATGATGATGCCCCACGGCACATAGGCGCCGGTGTCGTGCAGCATCGTCCCGCGCACGCCGAGGAGCTTGCCCGCGCCATCGACCGCGATTTCGACCGACCAGTACTGGTCGCGCTCTTGCGTCGCGGCGAGGAAATGCTCGCGTCGGTCCTCGATCCACTTGACCGGCCGGCCGAGATGGAGCGCGGCGTACGCCACCACCGCGTCCTCGGCATAGAACACCGCCTTGGGGCCGAAGCCGCCGCCGACATCGGGCGCGATCACGCGCACCCGCTCGGGATCGCGCGCCAGGAGATCGGCCAAGGTCGCCTTGCCGATATGCGGCGTCTGGGTCGAGGACCACACGGTGAGCATGTCCTCGGCGGGGTCGAAGCGCGCCAACACGCCGCGCGCCTCGATCGCATGGCCGCAGCCGCGATGCTCGAACAACTCCTCGCGAAAGACATGCGGCGCGGCGCCGAAGGCGGCATCGACATCGCCGTAGGACGCGGTGAAGCGCGCCGCGATATTGCCGTCACGCTCGGCGTGGCAGCGTGGCGCGTCGGGCTTCACCGCGTCACGGCAGTCACCCATCGCCGGCAAGGGCTCGTAATCGACCAGGATCGAAGCAGCCGCGTCCTCGGCGCGATGGCGGCGGTCGGCGACGACGATCGCCAGCGGCTCGCCGACATAGCAGACCTCGTCGCGGGCGAGACAGAATTGCGTGACCAGCTCGCTGATCGCCGGGTTGGGCACCAGCATCGGCATGCGCGTCTGGCGCATGCGCTCGGGCAGGTCGGCCGCGGTGAGGATGGCGTGAACGCCGGGCATGGCGCGCGCCGCGGCGGCATCGACCGAACGGATGCGGGCATGGGCGTGGGTCGCGCGCAGGAACGCGGCCTCGAGCGTGCCGGGAAGATGGATGTCGTCGACGAAGCGGCCCTGGCCGGTGAGGAGCGGCTTGTCCTCGGTGCGCTGGACCCGGGCGCCGATCGCGCGCGCTCCCATCTTGCTACTCGATCTGCGCGCGGACGCCGAAGAGCCGCTTCAGCGCGCGCCACAACGCAGTGAGGATCAGCGCGATGCCGGACACGCCCTTCGCGGCTTCGGATGCGGCGGCGCGGCGTTCCGCTTCGCTGCCCTCGATCTGCACCTTCAGCGTCTCGGCGAAGCGGCCGACGATCTGCTGCGCCATGTCCTGGATCATGGCGGCGCCGCGGCCGTATTGCGCGACCGCGCCGTTGAGCGAGAGATCGGTGACGATCGCGACGTGGGTCGCGCGGGGGCCGGTCTCCTTGAGCGCGAATTCGACCGTCGCTTGCGCCCCGCCGCGGCCCTTCTGCTCGGTGCCGCTCGCCGTGATGCGGGCGCGGCGCGCGGCCTCGTCGATCTGGTCGAAGCGGGCGGTGCCGAGAAACGACACGGCGACGGGGCCGAGCCGCACCGCGACCTTGCCCTTGTAGGTCTTGTTGTCGACCGTCTCGAGCAATTCCGCGCCGGGCAAGCAGGGCGCCACGCGCTCGATGTCCATGAGGACGCGCCACGCCTCTTGCGGCGGCAGGGGCACGTCGAAACCGTTTTCGATCTTCATTGCGGCGCGACTCTAATTAGCGCCCCGCGCGGTGACAAGGATCGGGGCCGGCGCCAGCGATTCGCGGGGTTGGCAAAGGGATCGAATCGGCCGCATGATGGCGCCATGCGTGCGGCCCCCGAGCTGGAGACCGCCGGCAGCGCGGCGATCGTGCTGGCCGGCGTCGACAAATGGTTCAAGACGCAGGACGAGCCGGTCCATGCGCTGGCGCCGATCAATCTCTCGGTCGCTTCGGGCGAGCTCGTGGTCCTGCTCGGCCCCTCGGGCTGCGGCAAGACCACCATCCTGCGCATCGTCGGCGGCCTCATCCAGCCGAGCAAGGGCGAGGTCCGCGTGCTGGGGCGCGAGCTGTGGGTCAATGGCGGGCGCAAGAGCGAGGCGGCGTCGGGGCTGGGCATCGTGTTCCAGGACGCCAATTTGTTCCCGTGGCTGTCGGTCGAGCAGAACATCATGCTGCCGCTCGAATTGAAAGGCACGCCGCGGGCCGAGCGGCACGACCGGGCGCGCGAGCTGATCAAGCTCGTCGGCATCGCCGGGTTCGAGAAGCGCTGGCCGCGCGAGCTGTCGGGCGGGATGCGCCAGCGCGCGGCGATCGCCCGCGCGCTGTCCTACGATCCCGAGGTCCTGCTGATGGACGAGCCGTTCGGCGCGCTCGACGCCATGACGCGCGACCAGATGAATCTCGAGCTGCAGCGCATCTGGATGGAGACCGGCAAGACAATTCTCCTCGTCACCCATTCGATCAACGAGGCCGTGTTCCTGGCCGACCGCGTGGTGCTGTTGTCGCCGCGGCCGGGGCGGATCGACACGGTGGCGGAGGTGGGATTCGAGCGGCCGCGCTCGCTCGACGTCCAGTCGGCGCCGGAGTTCCAGCGCATCGTCACCACGCTGCGCCATCGCCTGGTCGAGATTTCTTGAGGAGCGAGGGACATGACCGACATCTCCGCCCCCCAACTCGCGCGCCGCAACGGCAAGACCAGCCTGCCGTGGATCTCGACGCCGCTCTTGGCCGCGATCCTGGTCTTCAGCTGGCACATGTACGTGACGCAGTCGCACGTCTCGGCCTTCATCATGCCGGCGCCCTATGCGGTGTGGAAAGCGTGGCTCGATCTTCTCGCCAGCCCGCGCGCCTGGGGCCACGCCGAGACCACGATCTACGAGACGCTGGTGGGCTTCCTGTGGGGGCTGTTCATCGGGGTCGGGCTGGGTGTCCTCATCGGCCGCATCCGCTGGCTCGAGATGACGCTCAACCCGTTCATCGTCGCCATACAGGTGGTGCCCAAGGTCGCGTTCGTGCCGCTCTTCGTGGTGTGGTTCGGCTTCGGCATCACCAGCAAGGTGATCGTCTCGGCGGTGCTCGCCTTCTTCCCGATCCTCACCAACACTGTGCTGGGCGTGAAGTCCGTCGAGAGCGGCCATCGCGACGTGATGACCAGCCTCAACGCCTCGCGCTTCGCCGTGTTCTGGCGCCTCGAGCTGCCGAGCTCGTTGCCTTACATCCTCACCGGCATGGAGGTCGGCATCGTGCTCGCCATCATCGGCGCGATCGTGGGCGAGTATCTCGGCGGCAATAGCGGCCTGGGCTATCTCCTCATCTCCAAGATGAACGCGTTCGAGACCGATGGCCTCTTCGCGGTGATGATCCACATGACCATCCTGGGCTTCGCGTTCTATTTCGCGGTGGGACTCCTTCGTCGTCTCACCATCCCATGGCACCAGTCGTCGGGTCTCGATCTCGGCGGCTGATTCGCGCTAGAGTGCGCGCCGTTCGAGAGCCGTAATCAACAGACTCCTTGGGGGGAGCACCATGGCCGCCGCAGGCACAATCGATCTCGCGCCGATCATCGACCGGCAGAAGATCGGCGCCTTCCACATCCAGCTCATCGTCGTCGCCTTCATCGTGGTGATGGTGGACGGCTACGACATCGGCGCCGCCGCTATCGCGGCGCCCGCCCTCATCCGCGAATGGCACATCGCGCCGGCGCAGTTGGGCGGCCTGTTCAGCGCCGGGCTGTTCTCCGGCCTGTTCGGGCCGCTGGCGCTCGGGTGGATCGCCGATCATTACGGCCGCCGCAGCGCGATCGTCATCGGCGCCATCTTTTTCGGCGCCTTCACCTGGGCCTCGGTGCTCGCCCAGGATTTGAACACGCTGATCTGGATGCGCTTCATCGCCGGGCTCGGAATCTCGGGCGTGCTGCCGATCACGGTGGCGCTCGTGAACGAATACGCGCCGCGGCGCGTGCGCGCGACCTTGTTCGTGCTGATGTTCTCGGGCGTGACCTTCGGCGGCGGATTGCCCGGCCTCGTGGGCGCAAGGCTGATGGCCGAGTATGGCTGGCGCGTCCTGTTCGTGATCGGCGGCATCGCCCCGATCCTGATCGCCGTGGTGGTGCTGTTCGCGCTGCCGGAATCGATCAAGTACCTGTCGCTCAGGCGCGAGCGGCATGACCGGCTGGTCGGACTCCTGGACCGGATGCAGCCGGGACTCGCGCTCGACCCCAACGCGAATTTCGTGATCGGCGGCGAGGATAATCGGCAGAAATTCTCCTACACCGCGATCTTCAAGGGCCGGCTCGCCTGGATCACGCCGCTGTTCTGGCTCTCGAACGCGATCAACCTGATGATCTTCTACTTCGTCAACCAGTGGATCCCGACCATCCTCGCCGGCAACGGCGTCTCGGTCGAGCATGCCGTGCTCGCCACCACGGCGTTCCAGTTCGCCGGCACCTTGGGCGGCCTCGTCATCATGCGGCCCCTGGACAAATGGGGCTTCATCCCGGTGCCGATCCTGTTCGCCGTGGCGATTCCCATCGTCGCGCTGACCGGAACGCCGGGCCTGTCGGAGGGGATCACCATCACCCTCGTCGCCGCGATCGGGTTCTGTCTCCTGGGGCTGCAGTTCGGCAATATCGCGTGCGAGACCAACATGTACCCGACCTATATCCGGTCGTGGGGCGTGGGCTCGTGCTTCGGCGCGGGCCGGGTCGGCTCGGTGTTCGGGCCGTTGATCGGCGGCTATCTCATCGGCATGCACCTGCCGATGCAGCAGCTCTTCCTGATCGCGGCGGTCCCGCTGGCGCTCGGCCTCGTCAACGCGATCGCGCTGACGCCGCTCTATCGCGCCGAATGGGCGGGCCAGGGCCACGGCGTGCCCCAGCCGGCCGCGGGCGACGATTAGAGAGGACGCGTCATGGGACAGTTCGGAATCGGCCAGCCGGTGCCGCGCGAGGAGGACCCCTATCTCCTGCGCGGCGAGGGCCGCTATTGCGACGATTTGCGGGTAACGGGACTGGCGCGGGCGGTGGTGCTGCGCTCGCCCCATCCGCACGCGCGCATCCGTTCGATCGACGCGGCGGCGGCGCGCGATGCTGAGGGCGTGCTGCTGGTCCTCACCGGCGAGGACAAGGAAGCCGTCGCGCTCGGCCGGCAAAGCCCGCGCATGCCGCGGAAGCGCCGCGACGGCAGCGCCGGCTTCATCAGCCCGCAGCCGGCGCTGGCGCGCGAGCGGGTGCGCTATGTCGGCGAATGCGTGGCCTTGGTGGTGGCCGAGACGCTCGACCAGGCCAAGGACGCCGCCGAGCTGATCGCGGTCGATTATGAGCCGCTGCCCGCCATCATCGCGACCGAAGCCGCGGTCCAGCCCGGCGCGGTCGCGGTGTGGCCCGACTGCACCGACAACCAGGCCTGGTTCCACGAGGTCGGCAACAAGGCTGCGGTCGAGGCGGCCTTCGCCAAGGCCGCTCACGTGGTCAAGCACCGCATGGTGATCAACCGCATCACCACCAACTCGATGGAGCCGCGCGGCTGCCTCGCCGATTACGACCGGCGCGACGAGCGCTACACCATCCGATGCACCGTGCAGGGGCCGCACCGCTCGCGCGGCATCTTCGCCGCGCTGCTCAAGGTGCCGGAAACCCAGGTGCGCGTCATCTGCGACAATATGGGCGGCGGCTTCGGCATGAAGGGCGCGCTCTACAACGAATATGTCGTGACGGCGCTGGCCGCGCGGCTCTTGGGGCGGCCGGTAAAATGGGTGGCGGAGCGCTCGGAAAGCCTCGTTTCCGACGAGCAGGCGCGCGACAACGTGACCGATGCCGAGCTGGCGCTGGACAATGACGGCAAGTTCCTCGCGCTCAGGGTGAAGACTCTCGCCAATATCGGCGCCTATCACACCTCCGACCGCGCAGCCGGGCCGCCCTTGGTCAATCTCGGCGTGCTTGCGGGCACCTATACGACGCCGGTGATCCACGCCGAGGTCGCGGGCGTGATGACGCACACCATGCTCACCGGCCATTACCGCGGCGCCGGGCGTCCCGAGGCGGCTTACGTGATCGAGACCATGGTCGATCTCGCGGCGCGGCAGCTCGGCATCGATCCGGTCGAGATCAGGCGGCGCAACACCATCCCGGCGAGCGCGATGCCGTACAAGACCGGGCTCGTCTACACCTATGACAGCGGCGACTTCACCAAGAACCTCGACGACGCGCTGGGGCTCGCCGACTATGCCGGCTTCGCGCGGCGGCGCGACGAGTCGAAAGCGCGCGGCAAGCTGCGCGGCATCGGCGTCTCCAACACGATCGAGGCCTCGAGCGGCGGCATGCTGGAACATGCGCAGCTCCGCTTCGACGCGGGCGGCACCTTGACCTTGCTCATGGGCACGCACGATCACGGCCAGGGCCACGCCACCACCTTCAAGCAGATCCTGGCCGACAAGCTCGGCCTCGCGCACGACCGCATCCGCTTCAAGAACGGCGACACCGACATCGTGTCGATCGGCACCGGCACGTTCGGCTCGCGCTCGGCCGTGTGCGGCGGGACGGCGGTGGTGATGGCGGCCGACAAGATCATCGCCAAGGCCAAGACGATCGCGGCCCACCTGCTCGAGACCGGCGAGCCCGACATCGCCTTCACCGACGGCAAGTTCACCGTCGTGGGCACCGACCGCGCCATCGCGCTCGCCGACGTGGCCAAGACCGCCTACGCCGTGGGCCGCGTTCCGCGCGGCATGGAGCCCGGCCTCGACGAGAGCGGCACCTATGACGGCGGCGCCGCCACATATCCCAACGGCTGCCACGTGTGCGAGGTCGAGATCGACGAGGCCACCGGCAAGGTCGAGATCGTGCGCTATGTCGCGGTCGACGAGGTCGGGCGGGTGATCAACCCGCTGCTGCTCGAGGGCCAGGTCCATGGCGGCGTCGCGCAAGGGGTGGGCCAGGCGCTGATGGAGGACGTGACCTACGACTTGGCATCAGGCCAGGTGATGACCGGCTCGTTCATGGACTACGCCATGCCGCGCGCCGACGATTTCTGCGCCATCGAGATGGAGAGCAACGAGGTGCCGTGCCGCACCAATCCCCTGGGCCTCAAGGGCGCGGGCGAGGCCGGTACGGTGGGCGCGCTGCCGGCGGTGATGAACGCGATCAACCACGCGCTGGCGCAAAAGGGCGCCCCTTACGTGCAGATGCCGGCGACCGCGGAGAAGGTCTGGCGCGCGCTCGGCGGGGCGCGGGGTTAGTCCGCCGCATCCTGACATTGACGCCGCGGCCGGTGTTGGTGTAAACACCAACATGGCGGCGCGGCTCCTGCTTCGCGAACGGCGGGTCATCGGCGAAGACCGATTTGCCGACATCGTGATCTGGCAGTTGCGGAGTCCCGTCTCGGGAAGCGGTCACGGCTTCAAGTATCGCCTCGCCTTCGTCGTCGATGGCGTGTGCGTCCTTCGCTTCGACAACGAGACCGGTAAGGGCGATCACATGCATGTGGGGGACGAAGAGGTGCCCTATCGGTTCACGACCTTGGCGCGACTGGTCACGGATTTCTGGCGCGCGATCGACGAGTGGAGGCCACGATGACCACGGTAACGATCGGCATTGCCACGCCGGAAGCGACCAAGACGCGGATGCGCCGCGCTTTCCAAGGCAAGCAGCAAGGGGCGGTCATCAGCTTCGCTTCGGCCGAGCTGCTTTGGAAGGTGATCACACCGAAGCGGTGGGACGTCCTTCGCGCGATGACCGGCGCCGGCCCGGTCTCGATCCGCGAAGTCGCCCGCCGGGTGGAGCGCGACGTGAAATCCGTCCATGGCGACATCCAAGCATTGCTTAAGGCCGGCGTGGTCGACCGGGCCGCCGACGGCCGCATCCGCTTCCCCTATGACGAGGTCCATGTGGATTTCGTACTGCGGGCCGCATGACAAACAAGGAGATCGCCCATGTCCGCGCATGAGTTCGAGTTCACCGCGATCGACGGCCGGAAAATGAGCTTGGCCGAGTTCGCGGGGAAGCCGGTGCTGGTGGTCAACACCGCGTCCGAATGCGGCCTGACGCCGCAATATCGCGGGCTTCAAGCGTTATGGGAACGCTATCGCGAGCGGGGCCTCGTCGTCCTCGGCGTGCCATGCAACGATTTCGGCGGCCAGGAGCCGGGCACCGAGGCGGAGATCAAGGATTTCTGCACCAGCCAATACCGCGTCGGCTTCCCCATGACCGCCAAGAATGCCGTGATCGGCAAATCGGCCCACCCGTTCTATCGCTGGGCGGTCGAGCAGGGCGGCGCGGCGCCGAGCTGGAACTTCCACAAATACCTGCTCGACGGCACGGGCGCGCTGGCGGCGACGTTCGCATCGCGCGTCGCGCCCGACGACAAGGCGCTGGTGGCCGAGATCGAGGCACACCTGCCGAAGTAGGCCCCTCACCCGACCTCGATCTCGATGTCGAGATAGCCGTCGATCGCGGCGTTCTGGCCGGGATGGAGGACGGTGGTCGAGGTCTGCTCCTCGATGATCGCCGGACCAGCGATGCGCATGCCGGGCGCGAGGTCGGCGCGGCGATAGACCGGGACGCGCGCGGCGGCCTCGCCGGCGAAATGCACCTCGCGCACATGATGCGGCGGCGGTGGCGCGGCGGGACCGAGCGCGCGGCTTCGTAGGCTCGGCTTGGCCAGCGCCCCCGATGCGGTGACGCCGAAATTGACGATCTCGACCGGCTCCCCTTCGGCCATGTGGCCGTAGCGGCGGTGGTGCGCCTCGTGGAAGCGGCGCGCCAGCGTCGCCACGGAGTCCGGCCCGTCGAGCGGCGGCACCGCGACGCTCACCTCGTAGGACTGGCTCGTATAGCGCATGCCGGCGTGGCGCAGCATGGCGATATCGCGCGGCGCGAAGCCCTCCGCGACGAGTTCGGCGCGGGCGCCGTCCTCGATGCCGCGAAAGACCGCCTCGAGTGCGTCGGGTGTCGTCGCTTCGAGCGGCGTGATGCGGGTGAGGCTTTTCTCCTGCTGCACGTCGGTCACCAGCATGCCCCAGGCGCTGAACGCGCCGGGATCGCGCGGCACCAGGATGCGGCCGATGCCAAGTTCAGCGGCGACGAGCCCGGCAATGGTCGGCCCCATGCCGCCGAAGGCCACGAGCGTGAATTCGCGTGGATCGTAGCCGCGCTCGACCGAGATGGTGCGCATCGCCGCCGTCACCGTGCTGGCCAGGACTCGCAGGATGCCCGCCGCCGCCGCGACGCAGGAGATGCCGAGTGGGCGCGCGATGCGCGCGGTCACGGCCTCGGCCGCGCGCGATGCCGAGATCGGCATGGCGCCGTCGAGCAGTGCCACGGGATTGAGATGGCCGAGCACCACGAGCGCGTCCGTAAGCGTCGCCTCGCTGCCGCCACGGTCATAGCAGGCGGGTCCGGGATCGGCGCCGGCGCTCCTCGGTCCCACCTTGAGCACGCCGCCCAACTGCACCGAGGCGATGCTGCCGCCGCCCGCGCCGATCGTTTCGATATCGACGGTGCGTGTGCGCACCGGATGGCGTCCGACCGCGACCTCGGACTTGAAGAGCGGCCGGCCCGGGATCACCGCCATGTCCGAGCTGGTGCCGCCGGTGTCGAACGAGATGAGGTTCTCGATCCCCTTCACGTCGCCGAGGAAGCGCGCGCCGATGACGCCCGCGACCGGCCCCGACAGGATGGTCTGGATCGGCGCGCGCGCCAGCATGCGTGCGCTGGCGGCGCCGCCGTCGGACTTCATCATCAGCGCGCGGGCCGCCGGGAAGCGCTCCTTGCACAGCCGCTCGACGTCGTGGAGATAGCGCGCCACCGGCGGGCCGATATAGGCGTTCGCCACGGTCGAGGCGGTGCGCTCGTACTCGCGCCATTCCGGATTCACCTCGCTCGACAGCGAAAGGTAAAGCTCCGGCGCGATGCGGCGCGCGATGCGCGCGGTTTCTTCCTCGTGCGCGGGATTTGCATAGGCGAAGAGGAACGCGATGGCGACGGCCTCGACCCCTTGCTTGACCAGCGCGCGCACCGCCGCCTCGACATCGGACAAGGACAGCGTCTCGATCGCATGGCCGCGCGCGTCGAGGCGCTCGCCGATCTCGAAGATGCGGTCGCGGGTCAGCAGCATCTTGGGCGCGTGGGCGAAGATGTCGAACACCTGGTCGCCGCGCCATTGCCGCCCGATCTCGTAGACGTCGCGGAATCCCTTCGTCGTCATGAGCCCAACCGCGACGCCTTTCTCTTCCAGCAGCGTGTTGAGCGCGACCGTGGAGCCGTGCAGCACCAGGGTCACGGCGTCGCGCCCGAACTCGGCCTCGAGCTCGCGCGTGATCGCCGCCGTCACCGCGCCGGGCCGCGCCGGATCCGAGTGGTACTTGCGGATCAGCACCACCTCGCCCGCCTCTTCGTCGAGGCCGGTGAGATCGGTGAAGGTGCCGCCGACATCGATGCCGATGCGCAGCTTCACGCGCGCGCCTCCCCGCGCAGGCGCTGCGTCTCGTCTTGATCGATCGCGCCATCCTCGCCGAGCGCCACGCCATAATCGCACCGCGCAGCCTCGCGCGAGACATAGCCCCGCACCACGTCCTGGCGCACCATTGCGGGATCGCGCGTCAGCGGGTCGCCGAAGCCGCCGCCGCCGCCCAGCTCCCACGACAGGCAATCGCCTTGCTTCAAGCGCAATCCGCCGACCTTGGAGGTGAGCGGGCGCTCGTCCTTGGTGCCCGGATTGAGGCAGGCGCGCGTCGCCCGCGCCGGCTTGGCGCCGAACACGCCGGGCGAGGAGAACTTGAACCGGTCGGAGCGGATGTTGATGACCGACTCGCCGCCGAGGATGCGCCAGTCGCGCCGCGTGCCGAGGCCGCCGCGAAAGCGCCCGGCGCCGCCGCTATCCGTCACCAGCGCATAGCGCTCGACGCGCACCGGGAACTCGCTCTCGACCGCCTCGACCGGCGTGTTCATCACGTTGGTGACCAGTTCGTCAATCGCCGAGACGCCGTCGGCGAAAGGCCGCGCGCCGCTGCCGCCGCAATTGATCTCGTAATGCGAATACCAGCGCCCGGTGACCGGATGGCGCCCGGCGGTCGAGATCGAGCCGCCCGCGGCGCTCCCCGGCGCCGGCACCCGTCCCGGTACCGCATGGGCGAGCACGCGCACGACGAGCGACGTCGTGACCTGGCTCGGCCGCACATACATGTTCACCGGCGCGGGATAGCGCGGATTGAGCAGCGAGCCCTCGGACGGATATGACACGATGATCGCGCGCGACAGCCCGTCATTCACCGGCAGGTCCGGCCCCAGCACCATCTTGACGCAGCATTCGATGAAGTTGCGCGAGACGCACGGGCGCAGGTTGATGGGCCCCCGCGCCTGGGCGTCGCTGTCGAGGATGAAGCGCATGGTGTCGCCCTTCACCTCGAGCGACACGGTGATGCGGTGCGGCCGGTCCAATTCGACCCCGTCATCGTCGAGCCAGTCGGTCTCGGGTCCGTAGAGCCCGTCGGGGACCAACGATATCGCTTTGCGCAGCTCCCGATCGCAGATCGCCATCCACTCGGTCCAGCACGCGAGCACGGTTTCGGTGCCGTATTTCCGGAACAGCTCGGCGAATTTGCGCTCGCCGTAGCGGTTGGTGTTGACCTGGGCGTTGATGTCGCCCCAGGTCATCTCGGGCGTGCGCGTGTTGGCGCAGATCATCTCGCGCACATCGTCGTTGAGTTCGCCTCGGCGCAACAGTTTCAAGGGCGGGATCAGCAGCCCCTCCTGGAACAAATCGGTCGCGTCGCCGCTGTTGGTGCCCGGGACCTTGCCGCCGAGATCGGGCTTGTGCGCGATGTTGCCGATGAAGCCCGCGATCCTGCCGCCCTCGAACAGGGGCGAGATCACGGTCACGTCTGTCGCATGGTTCTGGCACGCGCGGTAGGGATGGTTGACGATGAAGGCGTCGCCCTCGTCGATGCGGCCCGCAAAGACGCGGCGGATCTCGTTCACCTGGGCCGAGAGCGGGCCGATATGGAGGGGCTGGGGAATGCCCTGCGCCACCATGCGGCCCTCGGCGTCGTAGATGCCGAAGGTGAAGTCCTGGCTCTCCTTGATGATGGTGGAATAGCCGGTGCGCAGCATGTTGAGCGTCAGCTCGCGCGCGATCTGCAGCGTCGCCTGGTAGATCACTTCGAGATCGATCGCGTCCATGTCCCCTCCGCCCGCGCGAGTGTGAAGGGCCTGCGCTTGACATGCAATCTTCACGCACCGATCATCGACCGCAACCACCAAGAAGGGAGCGCGACCGATGATCTACGAGCTTCGCGTCTATCACGCCGTGCCGGGCAAGCTGCAGGCGCTGGTGAAGCGTTTCGAGACCGTGACCGTGCATCTCTTCGAGAAGCACGGCATCCACCAGGCCGGGTTCTGGACCGTGGCCATCGGCGAGTCCAACAACGACTTCTACTACATGCTCAAATGGGATTCGCTCGACGAGCGCGCCAAGCGCTTCGCCGCGTTCCAGGCCGATCCGGAATGGATTGCGGCGCGCGCCAAGAGCGAGACCGACGGCCCGCTGGTTCAATCGCTCGCCAATACGATCCTGCTGCCGACCAGCTTTTCGGCGGTGAAATAGCTCACCCCGGACGGTAGGCAACGCCCGCGCGGTAGCAGTAATACTCCCACGCGCGGTCGATGCCCTGAAGCGGCCTGCCTTCCTCGGCGTCGAGCATGCGCACGCAGCGCTCGACCTCGCCGGGCGTGAGGAAGCGGACCTTGTCGTAGCGCGCGGTTTCGCGCTGGAGATTGGCGCTCGTCTGCAGCGCGATCGCGACATAGACGGCGCGGCGCAGTGACCGCTCCGCCACCACCGAGCCGTGGCCGCGCATCAGCGCCGTCGTGCCCGCGCCCACGGTGCGCGCCAGATCGCGGCCCATCGCCATGTCGCGCACCAGGAGATCGGTGTCGCCGAACGCATCGCGCGACTCCCAGATCGGCACCGCGGCGCCGATCGCCGCGCAATTATGCAGCATGGGCCGGATCGTCTCGCCGCCGACGCCGAAGGGGACCGTGCCAAGGCTGTGGCTGTGGACGACGCCATGCACGTCCGCGCGCATCTCGTAGAGCGCGCCGTGGATGAAGCGCTCGAGATACGAGGATCGGCCGCGCGGGTCCACGGGCGTGCCGTCGAGCGCGTATTCCATGATGTCGGCGGCCTCGATGCATTGCGGCGCCCGCGCTCGCGACAGGAAATAGCGATCCGGCCGGTCGGGATGGCGCACCGAGACATGGCCATAGGCGTCGGTGATACCTTCCGCGGCGAGGATGCGGTTTGCTATGACGATCTCTTCGACAAGCGCATCGAGGTTGGCCATGATTCCTCCGTCCGTTCCGCCGCGATGGTAGGAGCGGGTCCCGTAACCGGCAACCGAACACGCAGCGCCGCCGACGCCGCGCCTTATCTGCCGTTCGCGGGCGGCGGGTTCAGGCTGACCATGGGTCTGATGCCGCTCGAGGCGGCGCTGTGGTTCGAGATCGACCGCGATCTCGCATCCCATCTCGCCGAGAAGCGCGCGCTGCTCTCATCCCGCCATGACGAGGCGTTCGCGGCGCGGCCCGATGCCGACGCGCCGGCCGAGGAGCTGCTGGCGCTCGTCGCCGATCATCTTCCGCGCCATCATCCGGAGACGTTCCGGCGCGACGGCACGCGCCTCGTCAATCTCGCGACCGGCGAGGCGTGGGATTTGGCGCGGCCGGCGCTCCATCCGCTCGATCTCTGCGGCCGGCTGGTGCAGGAGGATTACTGCCTGCTGCTGTGCGAAGGCGATCATCCCGTGCTCGTCGGCGCATCGCTGTGCGCGCCGGCGCGCTGGCGGCTCGCGGAGAAGCTGGGCCGGCCGCTGAGCGCGGTGCACGCGCATGTTCCCGGCTATGACGCGACGCTGGAGCGGCCGGTCGACCGCTTCTTCGCGCAGTTGCGGCCCGGCCGGCTGGTGTGGCGCTTGAATTGGGGGATCGTCGACCATCCCGCGCGGTTCCAGCCGATGCGCATCGCCAGCGCCGGTTCGATCGCGCCGGAGAGCGCGGGCGAGCTTCTGTGGCTGCGGGTCGAGCGCCAGACCTTGCGCAAGCTGCCGCTCAGCGATGCGGTGGTCTTCACCATCCGCACCCACATCACCCGCCTCGACCGCGCCATCGCGACGCCGCAAGCGGCCCGCGACCTCGCCGATGCGCTGGGCGCGATGCCGGAAGAGATGCTGCGCTACAAGCAGATCGCGCCCTTTGCGCCGGCGCTCAGCGCCTGGCTCGAGGCGCGTCTTTAGGGCATCAGCCGCCAGGTCATGTCGTTGCGCGCGCCGCATTGGTCCGGCGCGAGATAGGCGTCGAGCTCGATCACCACCGCGCCTTCGATGCGCCGCGCCCCGTTCGCTGCAGCGATGCAGCTCTGCCGGTCGACGTCGTGGAGGGTGACGGCGACCATGGCGGGGAAGGCGGCGGAATCCACGCCGACCGGCCGGCCGGCGAACGAAGCCTCGACCGCTGCGCGCACCTCGTCGGCCGAGGCCAGCGCCGGCAGCGCGCGTACCGAAGTGGCGGCAGCGACGAGATCGGCGCGGATGGCGGCACCCGGCGGCTTGGAAGCGAACAGGAAGGCGAGCGCAAGCAGCGCGGCCGCGGCGCCGGCCAGGACACACAGCGGACGCGGCAGGCCACCGCTCCGGTGCGCGGCCGGGACGAAGCTCGCGAGTGAGGGCTCGTATATGTCTGTCGTATTGCGCATCGTTCCCGAGGCGCAGCGTCCTGCCCGATTGCGGCCGTTTCGTGACCCGATCGGGGAAAGATTTGGCTGCGGTCGTAAGCTATACGCAAGACAGGTTGCCAAGTGATAAACATCGGGCGCCGAGAGTCAGAGAAACCCGTAGGGATCGACATCCACCTGGACGCGCACGCTCCCCGGCACTTTGACGCGCGCGAGCCATTGCCGCAGCACCGCCTGGATGTTGACGCCGCGCTTGGCCTTGACCAGGAAGCGGCGGCGATGGCGTGAGCGCAGCACCGCGAGCGGCGCGGGCGCCGGACCCAGCGTCTCGACCCCGGGCATTTGCGGCGCGGCACGGGCGAAGGCGCGCGCGGTGAAATCGGCGCTGTCGTCGTCGGGCGCCGATAGCACTAGCGCCGCGAGTCGGCCGAACGGCGGCAGGCCCTGCGCCTCGCGCGCCTCGGCCTCGGCGGCGAGGAAGCGGTCGCGCTCGCGGCTCACGAGCGCGCGCATCACCGGATGCTCCGGCATGTAGGTCTGGAGATAAACGACGCCCGGCCGGTCGGCGCGTCCGGCCCGGCCGGCGACCTGGTGGAGAAGCTGGAACGTGCGTTCGGCCGCGCGCAGATCGCCGCCGGTGAGGCCGAGATCGGCATCGACCACGCCGACCAGCGTCAGCAGCGGGAAATGATGCCCCTTCGCCACCACCTGCGTACCGATCAGCACGTCGATGCGATGCTCCTCGACCGAGCGCATCAGCTCGGCGATGGCGCGCGGGCCGGTCAGCGTGTCGCTCGCCATGATCGCGATCCGGGCCGCGGGGAAGCGCGCGTTCATCTCCTCGGCGAGTCGCTCGACCCCGGGCCCGCACGGCGCGAAGCTCGACGTTGCGCCGCATTGCGGGCAGAGCGGCGGCAGGCGCTCGCTGCGGCCGCAATGATGGCATTGCAGCTGGCCGAGAAAGCGATGCTCGACCAGCCAGGCGGTGCAGTCGGGACACTGCATGCGATGGCCGCAGGCGCGGCACAAGGTCAGGGGCGCATAGCCGCGCCGGTTGAGGAACAGCATCGCCTGTTCCTTGGCCTCGAGCGTGCGCGCGAGCGCGGCCACCAGGTCGGGCGAGAGAAAGCGCTGCCGCTCCAGGCGTGCGCGGCGCATGTCGATGACGCGGATGTCGGGAAGTTGCGCCGCGCCGTGGCGCTGCGGCAGGTGGAGATGGCGATAGCGTCCCTGCTGCACGTTCACCACCGTCTCGAGCGACGGCGTCGCCGAGACCAACACGATCGGCACGGCGGCGAGCGAGGCGCGCACCACCGCCATGTCGCGCGCCTGGTAGATGACGCCGTCCTCTTGCTTAAACGACGAATCCTGCTCCTCGTCGACAACGATGAGGCCGAGCGCGGCGAAGGGCAGGAACAGGGCCGAGCGCGCGCCGACGACGACGCGGGCCGCGCCTTCGGCGATGTCGCGCCAGGCCGCGCGCCGCGCCGCCTCGCCGAGATCGGAATGCCACTCGACCGGCGCCGCGCCGAAGCGTTCGGCGAAGCGCGCGAGCCATTGCGCCGAGAGCGCGATCTCGGGCAGCAGCACCAGCACCTGGCGCCCGCGCGCGAGCGCGGCGGCGACGGCGGCGAAATAGACCTCGGTCTTGCCCGAGCCGGTGACGCCGTCGAGCACGGTGACGCCGAAGCTTGCCCGCTCCACCGCCGCCACTAGCTCGTCCGCCGCCGCGCGCTGGTCCGGCGACAGCGCCGCGCCGGAGCGCCGCCAGTCGGGCTCCGGCGGCCGCGGCCGGCGCGGTAGGAGGACGGGCTCGATCAGGCCGGCGGCGACAAGCCCGCGCACCACGCCGGTGCCGCAGGCAGCCTGGCGCGCCAGCTCCGCAGCCGGGAGCGGCGGCCCGTCGACGAGAACGACGAGCGCGCGGCGACGCGCCAGACTCAGCGAGTCGCCGCCGGCGGCGAGCGCGGCGCGGCCGTTTTCGCCGAGCGCATACGCGGTCACCCCGCGCGCCGGCGCCAGCGCCCCCGGCACGCTCATCGCCATGCGCAGCACCGCGCCGGGGGGCGAGAGCGTGTAGTTCGCGACCCAATCGACGAGACGGCGCAGCTCCTCGCGGAGCGGCGGCACCGGCAGGCGCTCGATCACGCGCTTCAGCTTTTGCGGCTCGACATCGCCTTTTGCCGCGCCCCAGACCACGCCCACGAGCGTGCGCCCGCCCAGCGGCACGTGCACGAAATCGCCCGGCGCGAGCGGCGCGTCCGCCGCCGCCTCGTAGTCGTAGGGCCCCTCGAGCGGCAGCGGCAGCAGCACGCTCACACGCGTCGCGACGGCGGCGCATCTGGCGTGACGGTCAGGCATGGGCTACACTCTTAATGCGAAAGTTGCGGTCGCACCAGCGGACGCGGGACACCAGGGAACGGGCGGGGACGAGGCCCATGAAGTTCTTCATCGACACGGCCGACATCGCCGAAATTCGCGACCTCGCCGCGACCGGCCTGGTCGACGGCGTCACGACCAATCCCTCGCTCGTCGCCAAGACCGGGCGCAACTTCCTCGATGTCGTGGCGCAGATTTGCGCGGTGGTGCCGGGTCCGGTCAGCGCCGAGGTGACGGCGCTCGACGCCCCCACCATGCTGGCCGAAGGGCGCAAGCTCGCCAAGATCGCGAAGAACGTCACCGTCAAGGTGCCGCTGACGCCGGAAGGATTGAAGGCCTGCCGCACCCTCACCGACGAAGGCACCATGGTCAACGTGACGCTGTGCTTCTCGGCGGCGCAAGCGATCCTCGCGGCCAAGGCCGGCGCCTCGTTCGTCTCGCCCTTTGTCGGGCGGCTCGACGATGTCGGCATGTCGGGGATGGAGCTGATCCGCGACATCGTCGCCGTCTATCGCAACTATCCCGCCTTCAAGACCGAGGTGCTGGTGGCGTCGATCCGGCATCCAATTCACGTGGTCGAGGCGGCCAAGCTCGGCGCCCATGTCGGCACCATACCGCCCAACGTGCTGCGCCAGATGTTCGCCCATCCCCTGACCGAGAAGGGGCTCGCCGCGTTCCTTGCCGACTGGGCGAAGACCGGGCAATCGATCCTCGGCAGCGAACGCGTCGCGGCAGAATAAATTCGGAGCGCGAAGTTGGATCGCCCCAAGGACAAGCCTTCCGCCCTCGCGCCGCCGCGGCCGGCGCTCCCGGCGCATGCGGTCGACGAGGCGCAGGTCGCAACCTATCTGCGCCAGCATCCCGACTTCCTGGCCGAGCATGCCGAGCTTTGGGACGTGCTGACGCCGCCGACGATGCGGCGCGGCGAGCGCGTGGTCGATCTGCAGTATTTCATGCTCGAGCGCCAGCGCGCCGAGATCGCGCGGCTCAAGACGCAGCAGCGCACATTGGTCGCGACGACGCGCGCCAATCTCGCGAGCCAAAGCCGCATCCACGCTGCGGTGCTGGCGATCCTGGCGGCGCAAGGGTTCGAGCAGCTCATCCAGACCGTCACCACCGATCTTGCCGTGCTCCTCGACGCCGATGTAGTGACGATCGGGGTCGAGCAGGCCGGGCCGACGCGGCCGCGCCTCCATCACAACGGCGTGCAGATCCTCGACGCGGGCACGGTCGACGCGCTGCTCGGCGCCGAGCGCGAGGTGGCGCTCTTCGGCGAGCTGACCGGCGATCCCAAGCTGTTCGGCAGCGGCGCCGGGCTGGTGCAATCGGCGGCGATCCTGCGCCTCAGCGTCAGCGCCGCGACGCCGCCCGGCCTCCTTTCGATCGGCACGCGCCGCGCCGGCAAGTTCCACGCCGGCCAGGGGACCGAACTGCTCGGCTTCCTCGCCCGCGCCCTCGCCAGCACCATCGCGGCATGGCTCGACCTGCCGGCGTGAGCGCGTTCCCGCTCCCGCCTGCGCCGCTGCCGCTCGAGAGATTTCCTGCCGCGCCCGATCTGAGCCGCGCCATCGCCGATTGGGACCGCTGGCTCGCCGACGAGCGCCGCGCCTCGCCCCACACCCGCGCCGCCTATGGCCGCGACCTCGCCGCCTTCCTCGATTTTCTCGCCGTGCATCGGGGCGGCCTGCCCGATCTCGCCGCGCTCGGCGGCCTGGCGCCCGTGGATTTCCGCTCCGCGCTGGCGAACCGCGCTCGGGACGGCCTGGGGCGCAGCTCATCGGCGCGGTTCATGTCGGTGCTGCGCGGCTTCTTCCGCTTCCTCGACCGGCGCGGCCTCGTGCATAACGCGACGCTCGCCGCGGTGCGCGCGCCCAAGCGCACGGCGCCAGTGCCCAGGGCGCTGACGCAGCAGGACGCGGCGGCGACGCTCGATCTCGCCGGCGACCTCGCCAGCGCACGCTGGCAAGGCAAGCGTGACGTGGCGCTCCTCACCCTGCTCTATGGTTGCGGCTTGCGGCTGGGCGAGGCGCTGAGTCTCAAGCGGCGCGAGGCGCCCGTCGCCGCCGGCACGTTCGCCGTCACCGGCAAGGGCGGCAAGACGCGCATGGTGCCGGTGCTGCCCGCGGTCGCGACGGCGATCGAGGATTATCTCGCCGAATGCCCGCATCGCCTCGCTGCCGACGGGCCGCTCTTCGTCGGCGCGCGCGGGGGGCCGCTCCATCCCCGCCTGGTGCAGGGCCAGATGGCGAAGCTGCGCGGCCTACTGGGTCTGCAGGAAGGCGCGACCCCGCATGCGCTGCGCCACAGCTTCGCAACGCACCTCCTCGCCGGCGGCGCCGATTTGCGCGCGATCCAGGAGCTGCTGGGCCATGCCAGCCTGTCGACCACGCAGCGCTATACCGCGGTCGACGCGGCCCGGCTCGCCGCCGTCTACGACGCCGCCCACCCGCGCGCCAAGGGGTGAGCGCGCCGGCTCAGCCGCTGGTCAGCCATAACGTTCGATGATGCCCTTAATGCCGGAGAGGGCCTTATGCAGGTCCTCGCCGTTCATCACCGGCACCATGTCGACCTTGGCGTTGAGGCCGAAGAAGAAGCGCTCGACCGTTTCCGCGATCTGCGACGGCTCCTGCATGTTGACGACGAAGAAGCCCGAACGGTCGCCGCCCGAGGGGAAGAAGTAGCCCGCCTCCGGCTTCAAGTCTGCCAGAAGCTGCTGGAAAACCTTGTCGAGCTTGCCGCTACGAAGGGCGCTGTTGCCGGCCTCGACCGGGATCGAGAACTTGACCATGATGCGCATGCTCGCCTCCCCAAATGTGAACGCGCGAGCCTAGCACGAATCGAAAAACGCGATCAGATGTGTATGGCGCGGCCGTCGACGGCGAGGGCGGCTTCCTTGAGCGCCTCGCTCAAGGTCGGGTGGGCATGGCAAGTGCGCGCGATGTCCTCGGCGCTGGCGCCGAACTCGATCGCGAGCGCGGCCTCGGCGATCATGGTGCCGGCGTCGGGGCCGATGATGTGCACGCCCAGCACGCGGTCGGACGATTTGTCCGCGAGAATCTTGACGAAGCCTTCGGTGTCAGCATTGGCGCGGGCGCGCGGATTGGCCGAGAACGGGAACTTGCCGATGCGGTAGGCGATCCCCGCCTCTTTCAGCTCTTCCTCGGACTTGCCGACCGAGGCGACCTCTGGCCAGGTGTAGATGACGGCGGGAATGGCGTCGTAGTCGAGCGCGGGATGCTCGCCGGCGATGATCTCGGCCACCGCCGCGCCCTCGTCCGAGGCCTTGTGCGCCAGCATCGGCCCGGCGATCGCGTCGCCGATCGCATAGATGCCGGCGATGTTGGTGGCATAGCGCGCGTCGACCGAGATGCGGCCGCGATTGTCGCGCGCGACGCCCGCCGCCTCGAGCCCCAGCCCCTCGGTGTATGGCCGCCGCCCGATCGACACCAGCACGGCATCCGCCAAAATCTCCTCGCGCGCGCCGCCGGCAGAAGGCTCGAGCGCGAGCGTCACGCCTTCGGCGCCGCGCCGCGCCTCGACCACCTTGGTGGCGAGACGGAAGACGAGGCCCTGCTTTGCGAGGACGCGCTGCAAGGCCGTGCTCACTTCGCCGTCCATGCCGGGGGTGATGCGGGGCAGGAACTCGATCACGGTGACTTCGGCGCCAAGCCGCTGCCACACCGAGCCGAGCTCGAGCCCGATATAGCCGCCGCCCACCACCGCGAGGCGGCGCGGCACGGATGCGAGCGACAGCGCGCCGGTGGAACTGAGGATGGTCTTCTCGTCGATCTCGACCCCGGGGAGAGGCACGCTGTCCGAACCGGTGGCGACGATGATGCCGCGCTTGGCCTGGAGCGCGCGGCCGGCGACCTCGACATGGGTCGCATCGAGAAACCGGGCCGCGCCCTTGACGTGCTCGACCTTGTTCTTGCGGAAGAGGAAGGCGACGCCGCGGGTGTTCTCGGCCACCACCTTGTCCTTGCGCGCCATCATCGCCGCGAGATCGAGCGACACCTGGCCCACCGCGATGCCGTGCTGGGCCAGTGCGTGACGCGTCTCGGCGTATTTCTCCGACGATTGCAGCAGCGCCTTCGACGGGATGCAGCCGATATTGAGGCAGGTGCCGCCCAGCGTCTCGCTCTTCTCGACGCAGGCGACGCTCATGCCGAGCTGCGCCGCACGGATCGCGGCGACGTAGCCGCCCGGTCCCGCGCCGATGACAATGACGTCGTAGCTGTCGGGCATCGTGCCTCTACATCTCGAACAGAAGCCGCGAGGGGTCCTCGATGCATTCCTTGACGCGGACCAGGAACGTCACCGCCTCGCGCCCGTCGATCAGGCGATGGTCGTAGCTGAGCGCGAGATACATCATCGGCCGGATCTCGATCTTGTCGCCGACCGCGACCGGGCGGCGCTGGATCTTGTGCATGCCGAGGATCGCGGCTTGCGGCGGGTTGAGGATCGGCGTTGACATGAGCGAGCCGAAAACGCCGCCATTGGTGATGGTGAAGGTGCCGCCCGACAGCTCCTCGAGCGTCAGCTTGCCGTCGCGCGCGCGCCGGCCGAGATCGGCCACCTGCGTCTCCAGCGCGGCGAAGCTCTGCTGATCGGCGTTGCGCACCACCGGCACGACCAGCCCCTGCTCGGCGCCGACCGCGACGCCGATGTCGTAGTGGTTCTTGTAGACGATGTCATCGCCGTCGATCTCGGCGTTGGCCGCCGGGATTTCCTTCAGCGCGACGATCGACGCCTTGACGAAGAACGACATAAAGCCGAGCCGCACGCCATGCTTCTTCTCGAAGCTGTCGCGGTAGCGCTCGCGCAGCGCCATCACCTCGCTCATGTCCGCCTCGTTGAAGGTGGTGAGCATGGCGGCGGTGTTCTGCGCCTCCTTCAGACGCTCGGCGATGCGTTTCCTCAGGCGCGTCATGCGCACCCGCGTCTCGCCGGGGCCGAGCGCGCGTGGGGCAGCAGGCGCCGGCGCGGGAGCGGGCGCGGGACGCGCCGCCGGCACGTCGGCCTTGGTGAGGCGGCCGCCTTTTCCGGTGGGCTTCAACTGCGCCGGATCGACGCCCGCTTCCGCGACGGCTTTGCGCACGGCCGGGCCGGAGCGGGCGAGGAGGTCGGCCCCCACCCTGCCCTCCCCCGCTGGCGCAGGGGAGGGTTTTACTGCGCCTCCCTCTCCCGCGGAGCGGGGGAGGGTTGGGGTGGGGGCTTGCTTAACCGGTCCTTCGCCGATGCGGCCCAGGAGACCGCCGACCTTGATGGTGGCGCCTTCGGGGGCGACGATCTCGGACAGGGTGCCGGAGGCCTGCGCGGCCAGCTCTTGCGTCGCCTTGTCGGTCTCGAGCTCGACCAGGGGATCGTCGAGCGCGACCGCGTCGCCGACTTGCTTCAGCCAGCGCGCGACCGTGACCTCGGTCACCGATTCGCCCACGGTGGGCACCACGATCTCGGTCGCCATGGGACCCCCTTTCGCGTCAGGCCGCAAGCGCGGCGCCGACGAGGCGCGCCTGCTCGGCGTTGTGGCGGCGCATCAGCCCGGTCGCGGTGGCCGCGGCCTCGGGCCTGCCGACATAGCGCGCGCGCTTCATCTTGATGTCAATCGTCGCCAGCGCCTTCTCGATGCGGCGGTCGAGGAACGACCAGGCGCCGGCATTCTCCGGCTCCTCCTGGCACCACACCAGCTCGGCATTGGGATAGCCCGCCAGCATCTGGGCGAAGGACCGGGCCGGGAAGGGATAGAGCTGCTCCAGGCGCAGGATCGCGATGTCGTCAATCTTCTTCTCGCGCCGCGCCTTCGCGAGATCGAAGTAGACCTTGCCGCTGCACAGCACGACCCGGCGTACTTTCGCCGCCGGGGCGATCGGGTCGATCTCGTGGATGAGGCGGTGGAACGAGGTGCCGGGGCCCATCTCGGACAAAGGCGTCGCGACCTCGGGCGCGCGCAGCAGCGATTTCGGCGTCATCACGATGAGCGGCTTGCGGAAATCGCGCCGCACCTGACGGCGCAGCGCGTGGAAATAATTGGCCGAGGTGGTCAGATTGCAGACCTGGATGTTGTCCTCGCCGCAGAGCGCAAGATAGCGCTCGAGCCGAGCCGACGAATGTTCCGGCCCCTGCCCCTCGTAGCCGTGCGGCAGCAGCATCGTCAGCCCCGACATGCGCAGCCACTTGGCCTCGCCCGAGGCGATGAACTGATCGATGATGGCCTGCGCGCCGTTGGCGAAATCGCCGAACTGCGCCTCCCACATGACGAGCGCGTGCGGCTCGGCGAGGCTGTAGCCATACTCGAATCCCAGCACCGCCGCCTCGGACAGCGGGCTGTCGAGCACCTCGAACTGCGCCTGCCCGTCGCGGACATGGTTCAAGGGCACGAAGCGCTGCTCGTTCTCCTGGTCGACCAGCACGGCGTGGCGCTGCGAGAAGGTGCCGCGGCAACTGTCCTGGCCGCTGAGGCGCACGAACGTGCCCTCGGCGCACAGCGTGCCGATGGCGAGCGCCTCGGCGGTGGCCCAGTCGATGCCCTCACCACGCTCGATGGATTGGCGCTTCTGCTCGAGCTGGCGCGCGATCTTAGGATTGAGATGGAAGCCCTCGGGGACACGGGTCAGCGCGGCGCCGACCTCATGGAGGAGCTCGGTCGCGACCGCGGTCTCGCCGCGGCGCTCGTCGCCGGACGCGACCGCGAGGCCGGACCAGGCGCCTTCGAGCCAGTCGGCCTTGTTGGGGCGATAGTTCTTCGCGGTCTCGAAATCGCGCTCGAGCCGGGCGAGGAAGTCGGTGGTGACCGCATCGACCTCGGCGGCGGTCAGGAGGCCCTCGCCGACCAGGCGGCCGGCATAGACCTCGCGCACGGTCGGGTGCGATGCGATGGCGCGGTACATCAGCGGCTGGGTGAAGGCCGGCTCGTCGGCCTCGTTATGGCCGTGGCGGCGATAGCAGAAGATGTCCACCACCACGTCCTGCTTGAAGCGGTGGCGGAACTCGGTGGCGATGCGGGTGACATGGACGACCGCCTCGGCGTCGTCACCGTTGACGTGGAAAATGGGCGCCTGGTTGCCCTTGGCGACATCGGTCGGATAGGGGCTGGAGCGCGCCTGTGACGGGCTGGTGGTGAAGCCGATCTGGTTGTTGACCACGACATGGATGGTGCCGCCGGTGCGGTAGCCCTTGAGCCCCGACAACTCGAGCGATTCATGGACCAGCCCCTGCCCCGCGAAAGCCGCGTCGCCGTGCATCAGCAAGCCCACCACCTCGTCGCATGCGGTATCGCCGCGCTGGCGCTGCTTGGCGCGCACCTTGCCCAGCACCACCGGGTTCACCGCCTCGAGATGCGAGGGGTTGGCGGTGAGCGAGAGATGCATCCTGATCTCGCCGATGTCGCGGTCGGTCGAGGTGCCGAGATGGTATTTGACGTCGCCCGATCCCTGCACGTCCTCGGGATTGGCGGGATTGCCCTGGAACTCGGAGAAGAGCGCGGCGAACGGCTTGCCCATGACGTTGGTGAGGACGTTGAGCCGGCCGCGATGCGGCATGCCGATCACCAGCTCCTTCATGCCGAGCTGACCGCCGCGCTTGATCACCTGTTCGAGCGCCGGGATCAGCGCCTCGGCGCCTTCGAGGCCGAAGCGCTTGGTGCCGGTGTAGCGCCGGTCGAGGAAGCGCTCGAGCTGCTCGGCCGCGGTCAGGCGCTCGAGGATGGCACGCTTGCCCTCGGGCGTGAACTCGGTCTGGTTGCGCGGCACCTCGATGCGGGCCTGGATCCAGCGCCGCTCCTCGAGGCCCTGGATATGCATGTACTCGACCCCGACATTGCCGCAATAGATCGCCTTCAGCGCCGCCACGATCTCGCGCAGGGACGCGGTCTGGAAGCCGAGCAGGTCGTTGATGAAGATCGGCCGGTCGAGATCGGCCTCGGTGAAGCCGTAGGTCGCGGGCTCGAGATCGGGATGCGAGGCGAGCCCGCTGAGACCCAAGGGATCGAGATTGGCGATCAGATGCCCGCGCACGCGGAAGCCGCGGATGAGCGCGACGGCGCGGATCGAATCGAGCGCGGCGCGATGAAGGTCGGGCGGCAGGGTCTTGGGCAGTTCAATGGCCGGCGCCGCCAGGTGCCCGTTGCCGATGATGCGCGGGCGCGCCTCGCCCCAGCCGGGGCCGGCGATCTCGCGCGTGACGGACTCGGGCGGATCGGCCAGTGCCGCGAAGAAGCCGCGCCAGCTCGCATCGACCGAATTCGGGTCGGCCAGATAGCGCACGTGCAGCTCGGCGATGAAGCCGGCATTGGCGCCGGTGAGAAACGTGGTTTCGTCCAAGGGGGTCATGGCCTGTGTTCCGAATGCGCGCTCGCGCCGGCGAGGGTAGCGGGACATGGTTAAGATTGGGATGAAGGGCGGTCTTCCCTAGACCCCCTCGATCCGAGTCCGTACGTTTTTAGCGTAATTTCGGGGGATGCCTCAGGCCTTGGCGGCCTCGGCGAGGAGCTTCTTGCCCACGTCGCACAATCCGCGTACGGCCGCGACCGAGGCGTCGAAGGCGGCTTTTTCTTCCGGGTTGAGGCTGATCTCGACGATGCGCTCGACCCCGCTGGCGCCGATCACCACGGGGACGCCGACATAAAGGTCCTTCACCCCGTACTGGCCGGTGAGATAGGCGGCGCACGGCAGCACCCGCTTCTTGTCGCGCAGATAGGATTCCGCCATCGCGATCGCCGACGACGCCGGCGCGTAGAAGGCCGAGCCGGTCTTGAGCAGATTGACGATCTCGCCGCCGCCGTCGCGGGTGCGCTGCACGATCTGCGCCAAGCGCTCGGTCGTGGTCCAGCCCATCTTCACGAGGTCCGGTAGCGGGATGCCGGCCACGGTCGAGTAGCGCACCAGCGGCACCATCGAATCGCCATGGCCGCCGAGCACGAAGGCGGTCACGTCCTCGACCGAGACCTTGAACTCCTCGGCCAGGAAATAGCGGAAGCGCGCGCTATCGAGCACGCCGGCCATGCCGACGACGCGGTGATGCGGCAATCCCGTCGCGTCGCGCATCACCATCACCATGACGTCGAGCGGATTGGTGATGGCGATGACGAAGGCCTCGGGCGCGTGCTGCTTGATGGCCGTGCCCACCTGCGACACGATCTTGGCGTTGATGCCGATGAGGTCGTCGCGGCTCATGCCGGGCTTGCGCGGCACGCCGGCGGTGACGATGACGAGGTCGGCGCCCTTGATCGCGGAATAGTCGTTGGCGCCGGTGATGCGCGCGTCGAACCCCTCGACCGGCGAGGCCTGGACCAGGTCCAAGCTCTTGCCCTGCGGCACGCCCTCGACCACGTCGCACAGCACGACGTCGCCCAGTTCCTTCATGCCGGCGAGGAGCGCGAGCGTGCCGCCGATCTGCCCGGCGCCGATGAGCGCGATCTTGGTGCGTGACATCGAGACCTCTCGTGCGTGAGGAAGCGCGCCTCATAGCCGGATTTGTGCAGCGCGGCAAGGGGGCGGGGACCGCCGCGCGGGTCGCGCGGGAAATGGGTCCGTGGTAGATTGCGCCATCCCATCGCCGGGGGCACGATGGAGGCACCGAACGTTCCACGCCGATTGGCTGCGATCCTTGCCGCAGACGTGGTCGGCTACAGCCGCCTTACCGGCGTCGATGAGGAAGGCACGCTCGCGCGGCTGCGCGGCCTGCGCTACGAGCTCGTCAATCCCGCGATCACCAATCATCGCGGCCGCGTGGTGAAGACCACGGGCGACGGCATCCTGATCGAGTTCGCGAGCGTCGTCGATGCCATGCGCTGCGCGCTCGATGTCCAGCGCGGCATGCCGCCCCGGAACGCGAGCCTCGCGCCGGAAAAGCGCATCGAATTCCGGGTCGGCATCAATGTCGGCGATGTCGTGGTCGAGGGCGATGATCTGCTGGGAGAGGCCGTCAATGTCGCGGCGCGGCTCGAAGGCATTGCCGAGGCCGGCGGCATCTGCATTTCCGAGGACGCGTACCGCCAGGTTCGGGGCAAGGTGGACACGGCGTTCGTCGATCTCGGCGAGCAGGCGCTGAAGAACATCGCGCGGCCGGTGCGGGCCTATCGGGTTGAGATCGGTGCCCGGGAGCCGTCCCGATCGCCCGCCGCAACGCAAGGCGAGCCGGATCGTCCGATCCTCTCGCTTCCCGACAAGCCTTCGATCGCCGTCCTGCCGTTCGCGAACATGAGCGGCGATCCCGAGCAGGACTACTTCGCCGACGGCGTCGTCGAGGATATCATCACCGCGCTGTCGCGCATAAAGTGGATGTTCGTGATCGCGCGCAACTCGACCTTCGTCTTCAAGGGCAAGCCCATCGACGTGAAGCAGGTCGGCCGCGAGCTTGGCGTCCGCTACGTGCTGGAGGGAAGCGTCCGCAAGGCCACAAACCGGGTGCGCATAACGGGACAGCTCATCGACGCGACCACGGGCACGCATATATGGGCGGACCGCTTCGAGGGAGCGCTGGAGAACATCTTCGAGCTTCAAGATCAAGTCACCGCAAGCGTCGTCGGCGCCATTGAGCCCGCAATGCGTGCCGCGGATATGTTGCGTGCGCAACCGAAGCCGACATCATCGCTCGACGCATACGATTATTACTTGCGCGCTCTTGCCGCGTTTCATCGCACAACGCGCTCGGATATCGCAGACGCACTTGCGATGTGTCGGGCGGCCATCGCCATCGATCAACGTTATGCTTCGGCTTACGGCCTTGCGGCGTGGTGCTGCCTGCGGCGCCGGACGCATGGATGGGCCGAGCGTCCCGAGGAGGAGCGGCTGACGGCGGTCGAATTTGCGCGCTGCGCCATCGATTTCGGCGCAAACGATCCGGAGGCGCTGTGGATGGCTGGTGTCACGCTTCCTTATTTTGTCGGTGATGTTGATCGCGCAGAAGACGTGGTCCGTCGATCGCTCGCTCTCAACCAGAACTCGGCGCTGGCGTGGGGTTGTCTCGGATTCGTGCAATGCTATTCAGGTAGCGGCGAAGCGGCCATCGCAAGCTTCGAGCGCGGGATTCGCCAAAGTCCCTTGGACCCGGAAGCGTTTACCAACAAATGCGGCATGGCATGGGCGTATTTCGTGGAGGGACGCTACGACGAAGCGGTGCAGTGGGCCAACCGCGCATTGCACGAGCAAGCCCACTTCATGGCTTCGCTGAGGGTCAAGGCCGCCGCATGCGGGCTCCTCGGGCGTAGGGAGGATGCTGAGGAGACGGTTCGCGCGGCATCGGCAATCGACCCCGAAGCGTCGATTGCGAAATGGCTGAAGATCACGCCACTGAAGCGCCCGGATCACAAATCCGCGTTTGCCGAGGGACTGCGCCGCGCAGGACTGCGGGAATAATCCCCCCCGCATGTCCCCGGACCTGATCTTCTGGCTGGCGCTGGCGGCGAAGATGGCGGTGGCCGCTGCGTTCGTGGTCCTGGCCACGGTGGCGGCCGAGCGGCTCGGCTCGCTCATCGGCGCGATGGTGGCGACCTTGCCGATCTCGGCGGGGCCGGCCTACATCTTCCTGGCGCTCGATCACGATGCCGCGTTCATCGCGGCGAGCGCGGCCGCAAGCCTGGTCGCCAACGCCGCGACCATCGTCTTCTGCACCGTCTACACCGTGACCGCGCAGTCCCGCGGGTTGCTCGCAAGTCTGTCGGCTTCGCTCGGAACCTGGATCGCGCTCGCGGTCCTGTCCCGATCTCTCGCATGGACGGTGCCCGGCGCGGTCCTTCTCAACGTCCTCGTCCTCGCGGTCTGCATGCCGTTGGTGCGGCGGTTCCGCGCGGCGCCCATGCCGGCGACCGCGCGCCGGTGGTACGACATCCCACTCCGCGCCGCGATGGTGGCGGCGCTGGTCGCGACGGTGGTGGCCTCGAGCACGCGCGTCGGGCCGTCGCTGACCGGAATCCTCGCGCTCTTTCCGATCGTGCTGACGAGTCTCATGCTGATCTTTCATCCCCGCATCGGCGGCCCTGCCACCGCGACCATCACCGCCAATGGGCTCCCGGGCCTCGCGGGCTATGGCGCGGCCTTGCTGGTGCTGGATCTCTTGGCCGTTCCCGCGGGCACGGCGGCCGCGCTGACATTGGCGCTCGGGGTTTCGATCGGCTGGAACCTGATCATCCTGGGGCGCCGGCGCGCGCAATCGGCGAAAGTGGCGCGGCTTCCGGCTGGAGGATCGCGATAGCGCGGCGTGTGACGGCCCGGGAGCTGAAGGTCCTGCCGGGGTGATTCACTCCCGAACCACGCCCATCGAGTTCTCGCTTTAGCGCTTCCGATAGAAGCCGGCTCCGACCAATACGATGCCAAGAGCCAGAACGCCCCCGCTCAGGAACGGCGGGATGACGTGCGACGTGCTTTCCGTGGTCTGAAGTTTCAGATCCCCGACTTTGGCCACGTCCTTGGTCTGCTCGGTCGTGAATATCGGGATCGCGAACCCGATCAGCCCAATAACGATCAAAACCGCTCCAATGAGCGTCAGCCCCTTCATTGTGTCCTCCGCCGTGCGATGCGATTGCGCCGACGATCACGCCTCGTGAGCCGCCGGATCACGGGAAAACAGCCGACGCGAGCCGAAACGGCGCGACGATATCCGAGCTATGGACAAACGGCGATGCGCGCTAGGCCCACTAGCCCCTGAATGCGCCGAACAGCCATAAGACCAGCAGCACGACGAGCACGGTGCCGAGGCCGCCCCCGAACGCGTGCGGGTAGCCGCCGCCGTAATAGTAGCCGCCGCCGCCGCCCAGCAGCAGGACGAGGATGACGATGACAAGGATGGTCCCGAGAGACAAAGGCGTCCTCCTCCGCTGGCGGCGACCCCCTGTGAACCGCCGAGGCCTCGACCTTATACCGAAGCGCCCGAACCTGTCACGCGCGCAGGTCGTGGACCGTCTTAAGCGGCCGGGCGATATGTTGGCTATCAGACAGAAGAAAGGGCGCGGAACGATGATTCGCGTGCCGGTTCGGCCGCTCTCACAGTTCCGGGCTCCGCTCCGTCCGAGATTATGGCGCGCTCTTGATCCACATCAATGTCCGGGTTGGCGTCTCCTTTATCAGTTCATTTGTGCTCTCAGAGCCGATCGCGGAACCAAACGAAATGGAGACACAAATGTCACGACACGCAATCTCATGGCGCCATCTCGCAGCGGTGGGCGTCATTGCGTTGCTTGGGGCCTGCGCCCAGACTCCGCCTGCGCCTCCGCCGGTCGCGTCAAACCCGCCGCCGGTGGCGCCCGGGCCGAACGCCACTTGGTATTCCGTCGCCTTCGACACCGGCAGCTATGTCATCGACGCCAACGGACAGAACGTCGTCAACGGCGTGATCGCGTCCCTGCAGCGAAACCCCGCTTCGGTCGCGACGCTCATCGGCAGGACCGACACCGTCGGCAGCAACGATTACAACATGCATTTATCGCATCGACGTGCCGACTCCGTGCGCGATGCGATCATTTACGGCGGCAAGCTGGCGCCCGACCGGGTCGAGACGCGCTGGACCGGCGAAACCCGGCCAAAGGGGTCGATGGCCAATAACACCGCGGCAGCGGAGAACCGGGTCGTCGACATCGCCATCCATTAGCGCGGCGTCCGAACACGAAAACCGAGGTCGGCGAATTTCCCGTCGTCGCCCCTGAATAGGACGGCGATGGTGTGCTTCGCCCACCCGCCTGACGATAACCGAAACCGACGCGATTTCGCGCATTGACGAATCGCTTACTTGTGGAGACGACCATGAAACTACGATTGCTCATCGTTCTCGCCTGTACCTTGCTCGCGGTCTCCGCGTGCGTGGTGGCCCCCTATGGTGACGGCGGGTATTACGGCGGCGGGTATTACGGCGGCGGCGGATATTACGGAGGCGGCGGACGTAGCGGTTTTGACGGAGGCGATCAGGACCATCGCGATTATGGGCGTCGCGTATGGCATGACTGACGTTCGGCGCGGATCTTCTTTCGCGGTATAGTGGCGCCCGCGGGGTGAATCGGCGACAGTAGGCGCGATTACCGGCGGGAGGCGTGGGCCATGGCGCGGCACGTGACGGCGCGGGAGCTGAAGGCGATGCTCGACGACGCCACCATGCCGGGCGGGCGCGAGCTGGCGCTCATCGATCTGCGCGAGGAGCATCCCTATTCGGAGAGTCACCTGCTGCACGCGCGGTCGCTCCCGCTGTCGCGGCTCGAGCTGCGGCTCGCCGCGCTGGTGCCGCGGCGCGCGACGCGGATCGTGTTGTGCGACGGGGGCGAGGGCCTGGCCGAGCGCGCGGCCATGCTGCTCGCCCGCTTCGGCTATAGCGACGTCGCATTGCTCGCGGGCGGGATCGAGGCCTGGGACAAGGCCGGATACACGCTCTTCTCCGGCGTCAACGTGCCGAGCAAGGCGTTCGGCGAATTCGTCGAGCACGACAGCGCCACGCCCTCGATCGCGCCCGAGGAACTGGAGGCGCTGATGCGCGCGCACGCCGACATGGTGGTGCTCGACAGCCGGCCGTTCGACGAATATTCCCGCGTCTCGATCCCGACCGGCATCGACGTGCCGGGCGCCGAGCTGGTGCTGCGGGCACGCGACCTGGCGCCCGATCCCGCGACCCTGGTGGTGGTCAATTGCGCCGGCCGCACGCGCAGCATCATCGGCGCGCAATCGCTGATCGACGCGGGCCTGCCCAACCGCGTGGTGGCGCTCCGGAACGGCACCATGGGCTGGACCTTGGCGGGCTTCACGCCCGACCATGGCAGTACGCGGCGCGCGCCCGCGCCGTCGGAACAAGCGCTCGCCTGGGCCAAGGAGGCGGCCGCGCGCATCGCCCAGCGCTGCCGTATCCAGCGCATCGACCGCGCGACGCTCGATGCCTGGCAGGAGGAGCCTGGGCGCACGACCTATCTCTTCGACGTGCGCGATCCCGGCGAGTACGAGGCCGGGCATGTTCCGGGCGCGGTCTCGGCGCCGGGCGGGCAGCTCGTGCAGGGGACCGACCAGTTCGTCGGCACCTTGGGCGCGCGGCTCGTGCTGATCGATCCGCTGGAGGTGCGGGCGCTGATGACGGCGTCATGGCTCAAGCGCATGGGCTGGGACGACGTCTTTGTGCTGCCCGAGGAGGGACGCGAGACCGGGCGGCCCGGCCCGTTCGTGCTCGGCCTCGACGACGAGCCGGTGCCGGCGATCGACGCCGCGTGGCTCGCCGACCTCATTGCCGGCGGCGATGTGCGCGTTGTCGATCTCTCCACCAGCCGCGCCTATCGCGAGGGCCATATCGAGGGCGCATGGTTCGCGATCCGCGCCCGCCTCGACGTCGCGCTGCCGCGCGTGCCGGCGGGCGGGACCCTTGTGCTCACGTCGGAGGACGGCGTGCTGGCGCGGCTCGCGGTGGGCGAGGCGCAGGCGCTGGGGCGCGACCCGGTGCTCCATCTCGAGGGCGGCAACCGCGCCTGGGCGGCGTCAGGTGGCGCGCTTGTTGCGGGCGCGGGCGCGATGGCGGACGAGCCGCTGGATTTGTGGCTCAAGGCTTACGAGCGCGCGAGCGGCGTCCGGGAGGCGATGGTCGACTATCTCCAGTGGGAGGTCGAGCTGATCAACCGCATCGCGGAGGACGGCACCTGCCACTTCTCGCCGCTGCCGCCGGCGTGAGGGCTCACGCCTGCCGCCGGATGTAGTCGTCGCTCTGCATCTCGATGAGGCGCGAGACGGTGCGCTCGAACTCGAAGGCGCCGTCGCCGGCTTCGTAAAGCGCGGCGGGCGGCGCCTCGGCCGAGGCGATCAAATTGCCGTGAGCCTCGTAGAGCGTGTCGATGAACATGTTGAAGCGCTTGGCCTCGTTGCGCTGGTCCGGGCCCATGCGCGGGATGCAAGCGACCACGAAGCTGCGGAAGTTGCGGCAGAGGGCGAGATAGTCGGCCGGGCCCAACGCCGCGCCGCACAGTTGGGCGAAATCGAACCAGGCCACGCCCTTGGCCGCGCGCGGCACGGCGAGGGTGCGGCCTTGCACCACGAGGCTAGCGCGCTCCCCGCTCGCGCCGCCGGTGAGATCGGCGAAGGCGGCCTCGAGCGCACCCAGCGCGCACCCATCCGCGGGCACGAAGAAGACCTGGCGGCCGACGAAGCGCTCGAGCCGATAGTCGCGCGCGCCTTCGAGCTCGAGCACGTCGAGCCTGTCCTTGAGCAGCTCGATGAACGGCACGAAGCGTTCGCGCTGCAGCCCGTCCTTGTAGAGCTCGTCGGGCGGGCGGTTCGAGGTCGCGACCACCACCACGCCGGCCGCGAACAGAGCGGTGAAGAGCCGGCCCAGGATCATCGCGTCGGCGATGTCGGCGACCTGGAACTCGTCGAAGCACAGCAGCGTCGCCTCGGCGGCCAGGTCGCGCGCGACCGGGGCGATGGGGTCGCCCTTCTCCTCGCGGCGGCGATGGATGCGGGCGTGCACGTCCTGCATGAACTCGTAGAAATGCACGCGTCGCTTCTTCGCCATGGCGACGCAGTCGAAGAACATGTCCATCAGCATGCTCTTGCCGCGCCCGACCTTGCCGAAGATATAGAGCCCCAGCGGCGCCGGCTCCGGCGCCTCGGCGAGGCCCAGCCGCACGCGCCAGCCGCTCTCGCCGTGGCCGGGCTGATATTCGGCGAGCGCGCGCGCCAGGCTCTGCAGCTTCATCGCCGCCAGCTCTTGCGCCGGGTCGTGCAAGAGCTCGCCGCGGGCATGCCAGGCGCGGTAGCGCGCGAGCGGACCGCCGAACGCGGCGAGATCGGAGGAAAATTCGGGCTGGCTCGAAGGCGGCATGGACGGGCACACTCTTAGCCGAAATCGCCGGGCGGGGCAAAACCGGCGGCGCCGATGGAGGTGCGGAATGGACGAGGACAAGCTCAATGTCGAGGTGCGCAAGTTCCTCAAGCTGGTGGGCATCACCTCGCAGCGCGAGATCGAGCGCGCGGTGGGCGACGCCGCATCGCGGCTCGCGCCGGGGACCGTGCTCAAGGCGAAAATGCGGCTGACCCTGCCGGAACTCGGCCTCAGCCACGAGATCGACGGCGAGATCGCGGTGGATTGAGCGCGCCCGATCGCAGATAATCCCGCCCTCATCCTGGGAGGCACATCATGGCGGACGGCACGGGCTTCCCGCCCGGCGTGGCGGAGAAGATCAAGGCGATCGGCGCGCGGTTCGGCGAGGAAATCCTGGCCCAGATGCGCGAGATATACACGCCGCTGGTGCGGGGGCAATCGGCGGCGGGCGTGACGGTCACGGCGGACATCGCCTATGGCAAAGATCCGCGCCAGAAGCTCGATCTCTACCGGCCCGGAGGAAGCCGGCTGCCGGTGCTGGTCTACATGCCCGGCGGCGGCTATGTCGGCGGCGACAAGAACATGGATGGCGTGTTCTACCGCAACCTCGGCCTTTATTTCGCGCGCCACGGCTATCTGACGGTGGTCGCGAATTATCGCCTCGCGCCGGCCCATGGCTGGCCCGCGGGCACGCAGGACACAGGGAGCGCCATCGCCTGGGCGCGCAGGGAGGCGGAGGCCCATGGCGGCGATGCCGGACGGCTCTTCCTGTTCGGGCAATCGGCGGGCGCTTCGCATGCCGCGAGTTACCTGTTCGATCCGCAATTCCATCCGGCCTCGGGCGCGGGCGTTACCGCTTGCGTGCTGATGAGCGGCGGCACCTATCGCATTCCGCCCAATCCGACGCCCAACGCCGTCGCCTATTTCGGCGCCGACGCCAGCCAGTATGAGGCGCGCTCGGCCCTCACCCATGTCGGCAAGAGCAAGGTGCCGCTGTTCCTTTCCGTCGCCGAGTACGATCCGGGGGCGCTGACCGCGCCGACCTTCGACCTCGCCCGCGCGGTCTCGCTGCGGGACGGCAAGGCGCCGCAGTTCACCTTCTTCCGCGGCCACAACCACGTCTCGACGGTGCAGAGCCTGGGCTCGAGCCAGGACGACGTGGGCGCGCGGGTGCGGGAGTTCCTGGGCGGGTTCTGAGCAACATTCAGTCCCTGGGGGAGGACTGCAATGACACCCGAGACGCGCTACGCCAAAAGCGGGACCGTCAGCATCGCCTATCAAGTCGTGGGAGACGGGCCCATCGACCTGGTGATGGTTCCGGGCTTCATCTCGAACGTCGAGATCGGCTGGGAGGAGCCGAACTACGCCAAGTTCCTCATGCGGCTTGCCGCGATCTCGCGGCTCATCCTGTTCGACAAGCGCGGCACGGGCTTGTCCGACAGGGTCGCGGAGATAGCCCCGCTCGAGGTCCGCATGGACGACGTGCGGGCGGTGATGGACGCAGCCGGGTCGCAGCGCGCCGCGGTTTTCGGCATCTCCGAAGGCGGCTCGATGTCGGCGCTGTTCGCATCGACCTATCCCGACCGGACCAGCGCCCTCATCACCGCCGGCAGCTTCGCGCGCGCGTGCTGGGCACCCGATTACGAATGGGGCGTGCCGCTGACCGCCATCGACGCGATGATCGCGCATGTGGAGCAGGAATGGGGCTCGACCGCGCGTGCCGCGGCGAACGCGCCCTCGATGGCGAACGACCCGGACTATGTGCGGTGGTACGGGCGCCACCTGCGCATGGGCGCCAGCCCCGCCTCGGCAGCGATGATAATCCGCATGACCCGTGACATCGATATCCGGCACCTGCTACCGGCGATCCGGGTGCCGACGCTCGTCCTCCACGGCACCCGGGACGCGTTCATCGACGTGCGGCACGGACGCTATATGGCCGCGCGCATTCCCGACGCGAAGCTGGTCGAATTGAATTCGCCCGACCATTTTCCCTGGCTCACCGACACGGACACGGCGGTGAGCGCGATCGCGGATTTTCTCGCCAAGGTGCGCGCGGATGCGGAGCCCGACCGCGTGCTCGCGACCGTGCTCTTCACCGACATCGTCGGCGCAACGGAGAAGGCCGCTTCCCTAGGCGACCGAGGCTGGCACGGACTTCTCGACCAACATCACGCCGCCGTGCGCCGCAATCTCGCGCGCTTCCGCGGCCGCGAGATCGACAATGCCGGCGACGGATTCCTCGCCGCTTTCGACGGTCCCGCGCGGGCCGTCCGCTGCGCCTGCGCGATCTCCGATGAGATGCGCCCGCTCGGATTGGAAATCCGCGCCGGGCTTCACACCGGCGAATGCGAAGTGATGGGCGAGAAGCTCGGCGGCATCGCCGTTCACACCGGCGCGCGCGTCGCCGCGCTCGCCGGTGCGGGCGAGGTGCTGGTGTCATCGACCGTGAAGGATTTGGTCGCCGGCTCGGGTCTCAGCTTTTCGGATCGTGGAGCCAAATCGCTCAAGGGCGTGCCCGGCGAGTGGCGCCTCTACGCGGTCGAACGCTCGCCCGCGAGCTAGCGCCGCGCCACCATCATCTTCTTGATCTCGGCGATCGCCTTGGCGGGGTTCAGCCCCTTGGGGCAGGTGCGGGTGCAGTTCATGATGGTGTGGCAGCGATAGAGCCGGAATGGGTCCTCGAGCTTGTCGAGCCGCTCGCCCGTCTTCTCGTCGCGGCTGTCGGCGAGCCAGCGATAAGCCTGGAGCAGCACCGCGGGGCCGAGATAGCGGTCGCCGTTCCACCAATAGCTGGGACAGCTCGTGGTGCAGCAGAAGCACAGGATGCACTCCCACAGCCCGTCGAGCTTCTCGCGCTCGGCCACCGACTGCGCACGCTCGCGGTCGGGGGGCGGCGGGCTGTCGCTTTGCAGCCACGGCTCGATGGCGCGGTACTGCGCGTAGACATGCGTCAGGTCCGGCACCAGATCCTTCACCACCGGCAGGTGCGGCAGGGGGTAGATCTTGACGTCGCCCTTCACCTCGTCGATCCCCTTGAGGCAGGCGAGCGTGTTGGTGCCGTCGATGTTCATGGCGCACGAGCCGCAAATGCCCTCGCGGCACGAGCGGCGAAAGGTCAGCGTGGTGTCGACCTCGTTCTTGATCTTGATGAGCGCGTCCAACACCATCGGCCCGCACTGGTCGAGATCGATCTCGTAGGTGTCGAGGCGCGGGTTGCGTCCGTCCTCGGGGTTCCAGCGATAGATCTTGAACGATCTGACCCGCTTGGCGCCTTGCGGCGCGGGATAGGTCGTGCCAGCGCCGACCTTGGAGTTCTTCGGAAGCGTGAACTGGGCCATTGCCTGCTTCTCAGTAGACGCGCGCCTTGGGCGGGAAGGGCTGGACCTCGTTCGAGAGGGTGAAGCCGTGGACCGGCCGGTAGCCCAGCCTAACCTTGCCGCTCTCGTCGAGCCACGACACGGTGTGCTTCATCCAGCCCGCGTCGTCGCGCTCGGGGAAATCCTCGCGCGCATGCGCGCCGCGGCTTTCCTCGCGGTTCAAGGCCGAGTTGAGCGCCACCACCGACTGCGCCACCAGATTGTCGAGCTCCAAGGCCTCGGCCAGGTCGCTGTTCCAGACCATCGAGCGGTCGGAGATGCCGAGATCGCCCATCGAGGCGGCCACGTCGGCGATCTTGCGCACGCCCTCGGCCAAGGTCGCCTGGGTGCGGAACACGGCGCAGTCGTTTTGCATCGTGCGCTGCATGGCGAGCCTGATCTCGCCCGCCTTGAGGCGCCCCTTGGCGTTCCTCACCTTGTCGAGCCGTGCGAGCGACGCCTCGCCGGCCGACGCGGCCAGCGGCTTCACCGGCATGCCGGGCCTCACCTGCTCGGCGGTCTTGAGCGCGGCGGCGCGGCCGAACACGACGATGTCGAGGAGCGAGTTGCAGCCGAGCCGGTTCGCGCCGTGCACCGAGACGCACGCCGCCTCGCCGATCGCCATCAGACCGGCGCAGACCCGGTCGGGATCGGACTCGGTGGGGTTAAGCGCCTCGCCGTGATAGTTGGTCGGGATGCCGCCCATGTTGTAATGGACGGTCGGCAGCACCGGAATGGGCTCGCGCGTCACGTCGACGCCGGAAAAGATCTTCGCGGTTTCGGAGATGCCGGGCAGGCGCTCGTGCAGCATCTTGGGCTCGAGATGCTCGAGATGGAGCAGGATGTGGTCCTTGCTCGGGCCGCAGCCGCGCCCCTCGCGGATCTCGATGGTCATGGCGCGGCTGACCACGTCGCGCGACGCCAGATCCTTGGCCGAGGGCGCGTAGCGCTCCATGAAGCGCTCGCCCTCGGAATTGGTGAGATATCCCCCTTCGCCGCGCGCACCTTCGGTGATGAGGCAGCCGGCGCCGTAGATGCCGGTGGGATGGAACTGGATGAACTCCATGTCCTGGAGCGGCAGGTCGGCGCGCAGCACCATGGCGTTGCCGTCGCCGGTGCAGGTATGGGCCGAGGTGCAGGAGAAATAGGCCCGGCCATAGCCGCCCGTCGCCAGAATCACGCGATGGGCGCGGAAGCGGTGGATGCTGCCGTCCTCGAGGCACCACGCCATCACGCCGCGGCACACGCGGTCCTCGTCCATGATGAGGTCGAGCGCGAAATACTCGACGAAGAACTCGGCATTGTGCTTGAGGCACTGCTGGTAGAGCGTGTGGATGATGGCGTGGCCGGTGCGGTCGGCGGCGGCGTTGGCGCGCTTGGCCATGGCGCCGCCGTAATTCACCGTGTGGCCGCCGAACGGGCGCTGGTAGATGCGCCCGTCCTCGATGCGCGAGAACGGCACGCCCATGTGCTCGAGCTCGATCACCGCCGGGATCGCCTCGCGGCACATGTATTCGATCGCGTCCTGGTCGCCGAGCCAGTCCGCGCCCTTGACCGTGTCGTACATGTGCCAGCGCCAGTCGTCCTCGCCCATGTTGCCGAGCGCGGCGGCGACGCCGCCTTGCGCCGCAACGGTGTGGCTGCGGGTCGGGAACACCTTGGTGATGCAGGCGGTGGTGAGGCCGGCCATCGTCGTGCCCAAGGTCGCGCGCAAGCCCGCGCCGCCGGCGCCGACGACGATCACATCGTAGGCATGGTCGATGATCGGATAGCTCTGCGCCATGGCGGCCTCAAACTCCCAGCGCGATGCGCAGCTCGGCATAGATCGCGGCCGCCGCCAGCACCGCGGCGGCGAAGCGGTTGAGAACCAGCGCCGCCATCCGCAGCCACGCGTTGGCGACGTAATCCTCGATCACCACCTGCACGCCCAGCGCCATGTGATAGAAGCCCACGATCAGCAGCAGCAGCATCAGGATCGCCGGCAGCGGCTCGCCGAGCCAGCGCACCACGTCGGGCCTGGGCGCGCCCACCAGCGCCACCAGCGAGGCGCAGAACCACAGCGTCAGCACGATGAGCGCCACCGCCGTGAGACGCTGCGCCCACCAGTGCGCGACCCCTTCCTTGGCCGAGCCGAGACCGATGGCGCGGCCCAGCGGCGAGCGCATGTCGGCGCGCTCGCTCATGCGTGCGACCACATAGCGAGCCCGGCGATCCAGGCGATGACGGTCAAGCCCGCGCTCGCCGCCACCACCGTCCAGCCGGTGAGATAGACCTGCTTCAGCTCGAAGCCCAAGCCCATGTCCCATGCCAGGTGGCGGATGCCGTTGCACAGATGGAAGAACAGCGAAAACGTCCAGCCCAGCAGCAGCAGGAGGCCCAGCCACGAGCCCCAGAAATATTGCGCCACGGCGAAGGCGTGGTCGCCCGAGGCGGCGGCGACCAGCCACCACACCAGCGCGATGCTGCCGGCGGCGAGCGCCAGCCCGGTCGCTCGATGCGTGATCGACAGCACCGAGGTGAGCTGCGGCTGATAGATTTGCAGGTGCGGCGACAGCGGCCGTTCGGCTGGCGACATCGGGGGACCCTGGATCGCGGGGAGGGCGAGCTTACGGCGGAGGATCAAAGATTTAGCCGCGCCTTCCGCTTAAGTCAATCGGGCCCGCCACGAAGCTGTGGACAGAACGGGGGATCGGTCGGGGATGGAATGTGCGCGTCGTGCGCGTTTATGCACAAGATTCTCGCACGCGGCACGTGATCGCATCTTGTCGCGCGCGGACGCGTGCGAGACCATCACTGCGGCTCGCGAGAGCGCCGGCACGTCCGGTCCGCGCGGCTGGCTCCCCTCGCGGTGAGCGGCCAGCGTGGCGGATGTGCCGGAGTGAAACCCGCCCGGCCAGGGCGGGCGTACCGGCGAGTGCCGTCGCCGGCTCAACCCGGCGGCGGTACGAGGACGGGCGAAACGCGATCCGCCGATCGCACGACGCTGGCCGCTCGGCCCGGGTGGTCCTGGCGCAGCGATTGGCGGGTCGAGCCGCCCGGCCGACCCCACGGGTTCCGCGGAGCCCGCGCCGGGCCGAGAGCGGCGTCCTTTGCGGCGCTTCGGATCGGGGGGTCGATCCGTTCGCGAGCCGGGGGCCCCTTGGGCTCCCGAGAGGCGTCAGGAGCGTCCGCGAGGGCGCGCGGTGGAGACTTCGGTCCCGCCCCTGACGCCTCTCCCTTTTTGCGCCGGCGCGATATAGTCGCGCGAGAGAGAAGACGTCCGGGAGGACAAGATGCGTCTCGTGAGAGTGTCGTGCGCGCTGCTGGCGGCGGCCGCGTTGCTGTTGGGCGCGGGCACCGCGCACGCGCAGGCGCCGGTGAAAATTCGCATCGCCTGGGTGGTGCCGATCGGCAACTGGGCGTCGATCATCTACGAGAAGACCGACCTCATGACGCATTACGGCAAGTCCTACGTGGTCGAGCCGGTGCGGTTCCAATCGACGCCAACCATGATCACGGCCCTGGGCGCGGGCGAGCTCGAGATCGCCGACTTCGCCTTCTCGTCGTTCGCGATCGCGGTCGAGAATGCCGGCATGAGCGACCTGCGCATCATCGCCGACGAGGCCCGCGACGGCACCCCCGGCTACTACACGGCCCAATATCTCGTGTTCAAGGACGGGCCGGTGAAGACGATCGACGATCTCAAGGGCAAGGTGTTCGCCTCGGTCGGCCGCGGCGCCGCCATCGACATCCCGGTGCGCGCGCTGCTGCGCAAGCACGGGCTCGAGGACCCGCGCGATTACACCACGGTCGAGGGGCCGTTCCCGAATCTCGGCGCCATGCTGCTCGACCGCAAGGTCGATCTGATTCCGACCGTGCCGCCCTTCGCTTACGAGCCCAAGCTCATGGCGTCGAGCCGGACGTTGTTCACGGTGAAGGACGCGCTCGGTGGCGAGACCGAGCTCATCATCTGGGCCGCGCGCGACGGCTTCCTGCAGAAGAACCGCGCCGCCATGGTCGACCTGATGGAGGACGCGGTGCGCGCCGTTCATTTCTTCCGCGATCCCAAGAACCACGACGCGGCGGTGCAGATCGCCGCCAAGGTCGCCAAGCAGCCGCCGGAGCGCGTCGGCTATGTATTCACCAATGCGGACGACTACCAGGACCCGAACATGATGCCCGATCTCGCAAGCTTTCAGCGCGCGATCGACATCCAGCACGATACGGGCTTCCTCAAAGAGAAGCTCGACGCCAGCAAATACGCCGACCTCGCCATCCTCAAGGAGGCGGTGGCGCGAATCAAATAAACGGCGTGGGGAGGACATGACATGCGCGTGACGAAAATCCTGCCGGCCGCGATCGCGGCGGCATTGACGCTGGCGGGCGGCCCATCGCCTTCCGCCGCCGAGCCGTTGAAGATCCGCATCTCCTGGGTGGTGCCGATCGGCAACTGGGCCTCGATCGTCTACGAGAAAAAGGACCTGATGCGGCACTACGGCCAATCCTATGTCGTGGAGCCGATCCATTTCCAAGGCACACCGCCGATGATTGCGGCGATCGCGGCGGGCGAGCTCGAGATCGCCGACCTGGCGTTCTCGTCCTTCGCGCTCGCGGTCGAGAACGCGGAGATGAGCGATCTGCGTGTCATCGGCGACGAGTCCCAGGACGGCGTCGCGGGCCATGCGTCGGGCACGTATTTCGTCCTCAAGGACGGGCCGGTGAAGACGATCGACGACCTCAAGGGCAAGGTGCTGGCGACGGTCGGCGCCGGCGCCGCGCTCGACATCCCGGTGCGCGCCATGCTGCGCAAGCACGGGCTCGAGGACCGGCGCGACTACACCATGGTCGAGGCCGCCTTCCCCAACATGCTGCCGATGCTGATCGACAAGAAGATCGATTTCATGCCGGCGGTGAACCCGTTCGCGCGCGACCCGCGCTTCAAGGACACCGCGCGGCCCCTCTTCACGGTGGCCGAGGCGATGGGCGGGCCGACCCAGTTCATCGTCTGGACCGCGCATGCGAAGTTCCTCGAGAAGAACCATGCGGTGATGGTCGATCTCCTCGAGGACACGGTGCGCGTGGTGCGCTTTCTCACCGATCCCGCCAACCACGCCGAGGTGATGCAGATCGCGGCCAAGATCAGCAAGCAGCCGGCCGCGAGCCTCGACTATGTCTATGGCCCGGAGGACACGTACCGCGACTCGAACATGCGCCCCAACCTCGACAATCTCCAGCGCGCCATCGACGTGCAGCAGCAGACGGGCTTCCTCAAGGAGAAGCTCGACGTGAGGAAGTACGCCGATCTGGGCCCGCTCGAGGAGGCGATCGCGCGGATCAAATAGCGGCGCCCCGCTCCAACGCGGCGATCGAATCCGCGAGCGCCACGAGGCGGCGCGCCTCCTCGACATGGAGGCGCTCGACCAGCTTGCCGTCGACCAGCGTCACGCCGCTGCCGGAGGCGACCGCCTCGGCATGGGCGGCGATGGCGCGGCGCGCCCAATCGAGCTCGCCGGGATCCGGCGCGAAGATGCGGTTGGCGGCCGCGACCGTCTTGGGGTGAATGAGGCTCTTGCCGTCGAAGCCCAGCGCGCGGCCCTGGCGGCAGGCGGCTTCGAAACCGGCTTCGTCGTCGAGATCGGCGTGGATGCCGTCGATCGCCGCGAGCCCATATGCCCGCGCCGCGAGGAGGCCGATGCCGAGCGCGGTCATGAGCGGCGTGCGGTCGCGCGCCGCTTGCGCGCGCAAATCCTTGGCGAGATCGGACGTCCCCATGACGAGCGCGGCGATGCGCGGGCTCGAGCATGCGATCGCCTCGGCATGGAGCGCGCCCAATGGCGTCTCGATCATGCACCAGAGCGCGAGCGTCGCGGGTGCGCCGGCCTCGTCGAGCATCCGCTCGGCCAGGCGCACATCATCTTGGCTCTCGACCTTGGGCAGGAGCACGGCGTCGAGCGGCAGCTTCGCCGCCGCCGCGAGATCGTCGCGCGCCCACTCCGTCCCGCGCCCGTTGACTCGGATCGCCAGCTCGCGCTTTCCGTAGCCGCCATCGGCCAGGACCTCGTAAATGGCGGCGCGCGCGCCCGGCTTGCGCGCCGGCGCCACCGCGTCCTCGAGATCGAAGATTAGGACATCGGCCGGGACGCTGCGCGCCTTCTCGAGCGCGCGGGCGTAGGAGCCCGGCACGAACAGGGCGCTGCGGCGCGGGCGCGAATCCTTGGCCAGGCGCGTCTCAGCCGGCGTAGCGGCGGCGCGGGCTCGCCGACTGGAGGTGATCGCGCGCCAGGATCTCGGCGATCTGCACCGCGTTGAGCGCGGCGCCCTTGCGCAGATTGTCGGCGACGACCCACAGGCTGAGCCCGTGCTCGACCGTGGTGTCGCGGCGGATGCGGCTGACATAGACCGCATCCTCGCCCGCCACCTCGACCTGCGTCACATAGCCCTCGTCGGCGCGATGATCGACCACCAGCACACCTGGAGCCTTCTGCAGCGCCGCGCGCGCCTCTTTCTCGGAGATCGCGCTCTCGAACTCGACGTTGATCGCTTCCGCGTGGGCGATGAACACCGGCACGCGCACGCAGGTGGCGCTGACCTTGATGTCGGGGTCGAGGATCTTGCGCGTCTCGCCGACCATCTTCCATTCCTCCTTGGTCGAGCCGTCATCCATGAAGACGTCGATCTGGGGAATGCAGTTAAAGGCGATCTGCTTAGAGAATTCCTCTTTCTTGACCGGGTCGTTGACGAAGATGCCGCGGGTCTGGCTGAACAGCTCGTCCATCGCCGCGCGGCCGGCGCCCGAGACCGACTGGTAGGTCGCCACCACCACGCGCCGGATGCGGGCGATGTCGTGCAGCGGCTTCAGCGCCACCACCATCTGGATGGTCGAGCAGTTGGGGTTGGCGATGATGCCGCGCTTGTCGAACTGGGCGATAGCTTCTGGATTGACCTCCGGCACCACCAGCGGCACGTCCTTGTCCATGCGGAACTGCGAGGTGTTGTCGATCACCACCGCGCCCGCCTTGGCCGCGCGCGGCGCGTGCAGCGCCGAGACCCTGGCGCCCGGCGAGAACAGGGCGAGGTCGACGCCGCGGAAATCGTAGCTGTCGAGATCGCGCACCTTGAGCACCGCGTCGTCGCCGAACGAGACCTCGGCGCCGGCCGAGCGCTCGGACGCGACGGCAACGACCTCGGACACAGGGAATTTGCGCTCGGCGAGGATGCTCAGCATCTCGCGGCCGACATTGCCGGTGGCGCCGACCACCGCTACCTTGAACTTCATGGCCAAGCTCCCTGGCGCGCGCAGAGGCGGTGACTTAGGCTGCGCTCCGGCCGATGACAAGTCCCGCATGACCAAGACATACGCCGATTTCGCCGCCTTCTGGCCGTATTACCTGACCCAGCACGCGGACCCCAGGACGCGCGCCGTGCACTATTGCGGCACCGTGCTGGGCTGCCTCCTCGTGCTGTGCTGCGCGGCCGGCGGCGGGTTTTGGACCCTGATCGCGGCGCCGGTGGCGGGCTATGGCCCCGCCTGGGCCGCCCACGCGCTGATCGAGCGCAACCGGCCGGCGACCTTCACTTATCCGATCTGGTCGTTCGCGGCCGATTTCCGCATGCTTTATTGCGCCGCCACCGGGCGTCTCGGCGCCGAGCTGACCCGCGCCGGGCTGGCTTGACCCGGCGCCGCCCAAGCGCCAGTCTTTACGCGTTGCATTGCAGCATGAGGGGTATCCGCAGGTGAGCATCCCCATCGCCGACAAGAAGCGGACCCCGTCCGATTTGCGCGCGCGCAAGGGCGGCGTGCCGATCGTCTGCCTCACCGCTTACAGCGCGCCGCTGGCACGCATGCTCGATCCCATCGCCGACCTGCTGCTGGTCGGGGACTCGCTCGGCATGGTGGTCTATGGGCTCGACAGCACCTTGCCGGTGACCGTGGAGATGATGATCGCGCACGGCGCGGCGGTGGTGCGCGGCGCCAGGCGCGCCTGCGTCATCGTCGACATGCCGTTCGGCAGCTATCAGGAAACCCCGTCCCAGGCGTTCCGCAACGCCGCCCGGATCATGGGCGAGACCGGCTGCGCCGGGGTCAAGCTCGAGGGCGGCGAACCGATGGCCGAGACCGTCCGCTTCCTGGTGGAGCGCGGCATCCCGGTGCTGGGCCATATCGGGCTGCAGCCGCAATCGGTCAACGCGCTGGGCGGGTTCCGCGCCCAGGGCCGCAGCGCCCCCGAGGCCGCCAGGGTCATCGCCGACGCCCACGCGGTCGCCGATGCCGGCGCTTTCGGCCTGGTGGTGGAGGGCACCGCCGAGCCGGTGGCGCGGCGGCTGACCGGCGAGATCGCGGTGCCGACCATCGGCATCGGCGCCTCGCCTGCCTGCGACGGGCAGATCCTGGTCACCGAGGACATGCTCGGCCTGTTCGACGAGTTCCAGCCGCGCTTCGTCAAGCGCTACGCCAATCTCTCGTCCGAGGTTGCCGCCGCCGCCGCCGCCTACGCCGACGACGTGCGCGCCCGCCGCTTCCCGGGCCCGGAGCATTGCTATGGCCTGCCGGTCAAGCGCCCGGCACCGACGCCACAGGAAACCTGAACAGGGCGTTCAGTCGGTGGGGGCGTAGCCCTTGGCCTGCATGCAGGATTGCACCATCTCGTCGGCACGCTCGGAGGTCGAGGCGGAATTGACCGCCTGATGAACGCCGAGGGTGCCGGAATTCGACCAGTCGTGGCCGCGGCTGGCGAGGATGTCGCTGTCGATCTGACTGTCGCGCCTTGTCGCCTGATAGGCCAGGGAGCGGCAATCGGCCACGTCGGACGCTGCTGTGTCGGCCGTCACCCCCGCCTTGGACCAGCGTTGGCCCCCGGCGCAGGCCCCGAGGGCCAGTGTGATGGCCAGCGTGATGGCGAGCGGTCTCATCCTGTGCTGTCCTGTCGTGGCAATCCTTGCTTAACCGTTCCGACCCTACTCTATCGGCTACCGGACGGCGCGTCTTGCGGCCGCTGCCGGGAGCCAGGAGGTCATCCGCGCATGTCGTTTCGCCCGAGCGCATCGGCCGCAGCGCTGGTGATCACGCTCGCCGGTTGCAATGCCTGGCAGGACCGCGCCGAGTTCGCAGCGCCGCAGAATCGCTGGAACGCGTCCCAGCCCTCGCCGGTCAGGGCCGATGCCGCGCCGCCGCCCATTCCGATGCAGTATTGCTACCGTACCCTCGCCCAGGTCGATTGCTTTAGCCAGACCCTGCCTGAGCGCGTCTCCGGCTATACCGGGCTCTACCCCGATCCGGCGAGCCTGCCGCCGCCCCCCGAACCCAGGCGCTGAGGCTCAGAACCGCCCGGCCTGGAAATCCGCCACCGCCTGGCGGAGCTCGGCCTGGGTGTTCATCACGAACGGCCCATAGCGCGCCACCGGCTCGGCCAAAGGCCGCGCCGCCGCCAGCAGCATTCGCGCACCAGCATTGCCGCCGCCCAGGAGCGCGATCTCGCCCTCGCCCAGCACCGCGGCCGAGCCGCGCGGCACATTGGCGTTGGCCTCGCCCACCACCGCGTCGCCCTCGAATGGATAGACGAAGACGCTATGCCCGCGCGGCATCGGCACCGCGGCGCGCACGCCCGCCGGCAGCGCCAGGTCGAGCAGCAGCGGCTCGGTGACGATGCCCTCGACCGGCCCTATGACGCCCGCGAACGCGCCGGCCAACACGCGCGCCTTGCCGCCTCCTGGAAGTGCGGCCTCAGGCACGCGATCGGGCGCGATGTCCTGGTAGCGCGGTGCGATCATCTTGTCCCTGGCCGGGAGGTTCACCCACAGCTGGAAGCCCCACATCAGGCCGTTCTCCTGCTCCGGCATTTCGGAATGGACGATGCCGCGCCCGGCCGTCATCCACTGCACGCTGCCGGGCGTGAGCAGGCCGCTGTTGCCGCGATTGTCGCCGTGCCGCATGCGGCCGGCGAGCATGTAGGTCACGGTCTCGAAGCCGCGATGCGGGTGATCGGGGAAGCCCGCGACATAGTCGGCGCCGTCGGCCGAGCGGAATTCGTCGAGCAGCAGGAACGGATCGACCTCGGGCAGCGCAGGATTGCCGATGACGCGGTGGAGCTTGACCCCCGCCCCGTCGCTCGCCGCCACACCGCGCGCAATCCGCGCCACCGGCCTCACGCTCATCGCGTCGTCGCGCATGATCGCTCTCCTTCGGCCGTTAAATGGGCATCCGCCGCCGCAATGCCCATTACGTCCCGGCAACCCTCCCACGTGAAACGCGCCGATTGACGCGCGCCGCCGCTTAGGACCCTTTCGCGGCCTCGAGCAGGTCGTCGAGCTTGGTGCGGAGCAGCTTGGTCTTGTAGGTCGGCAGGCCGAACACCCAGGGCGAAAGCTTGGCGCCGAGATCGGCAGCGCGGGCCTGCGCGTCGCCACTGCCGGTGGCCGCGATCCGCGCCCACTCGGTCCCGTCCTTGTTGACGAGCGACACCGTGACCACCAGCCCGTCGAAGGTCTCGTAGCGCGCCCCGGCCACCACACCGGGCGGGAATGTCATGTCCTTGGCCGGCTGCACGTCGCTGAGCTCGAGCCCGGCGAGCGCGCCGGCCGGCTCGTCGAGCGCGCTGTCGCTTTTGAGCTTCTTGCCGGCGGGCGGCGGCGTCGCCAGCGCCAGGGCGTCGCCCTGCTTCAGCCGCGTGAAGGTGAAGCTGGCGCCGTCGGGCGCGGTCAGCGTGACCGACTTCACCTGGTCGGCCGGCACGTCGAGAAGCTTCGTCTCGAGCCAGCCCGCGGTGTCGCCCGAGAGATCAAGCGTGCCGCGCGCGAGCCACGACTGAGCATCGCCGGGCTTGCGCACATAGAGCCCGTCATTGCCGCCGCCCAGCGCATCGACGCTGCGCTTGCCGGCGATGATCTCGCCCAGGAGCGAGCCCTTGTCGTCGCTGACCGTGACCAGGGTCGATTTCGCGCCCTTCTTGTCGGCGTCCTCAAGCTCGAGCCGCGGGTAGAGATCGGACTTCTTGGTCTTGGGCTCGACGAAGGCGAGATCGGCGAGGCCGAGGATCGCCTGATGCACCTTCGTGGCATTGGCGGCGTAGCCGCCCTTCTCTTCCACGTTCCAGGCGTCGCCCTTGCGCACCAGCGTCGTCTTGATGTCGCCGCGCACCAGCGCGATGCGCGCCACGCCATCGAGGCGCTGGCCGATCTCGGGCAGGACGCGCGTGCCGACCAGCGGATCGTCCTTGGGCGCGCCGCCGCCGCGCGCGACCAGCACCGCGACCGCGACCGCGACCGCCGTCACCGCGATGAGCCCGATCAGTCCCTTGTTCTGCATGATGCGCGTCCTCGGCCCGGGCTCAGGTGGTGCGGGCGGCGCGCTTGCGCCGCCCCAGCCGCACCGCGCCGATCACCATGGCGGCGAAGGCGACCAGGATCGGGATCGCGCCGATATCGAAGAACTCGAGCCACGCCTTGAGGCGGTTGATGTCCTCGCGCTCGGCGAGCTGAACCTGGCGCAGCTGCTGGCGGGTGCGCAGCATCTCGGTGCGGAAATTCTCGAGCGTCTCCTCCTCGCTCACCGACTGGGCTACGGCGGCGTGGCTCGTTTGGTCGCGCAGCTCCTTGATCTTGCCCTCGGTCTCCTTGAGCTTGTCCTCGAGGGTCTTTGTGGTGGCCTGGTATTTGTCGTCGGCTGTGCGCTGGATCGTATCGACCAGCTCGAACGGCCGCGCCGAGGTGCCGCGGCTCCGCAGGCTGATGAGGTCGTTGCCGCCGGCCAGCACGTCGACCGCGTTGGTGACGAAGTCGCCGTTGTTGGCGACCGGGACCTCGACCCGCTGGCCGAAGAAATCCTGCACCTGGACCCAGAACCGGTCCTCGAGGATGTCGGTATCGGCGACGACGATGACGTTGATGGGCTGGGCGGCGGTCTTGATCTGGGGCGCCGGCGCCTCCTTGGGCTTGTCCTCGGGCTTGGGCGCGGCGGCGTCGCCCTTGGCCTCGTCCTTCTTCTCCTCCTTGGGCGGGCCGTCGGGGAAGGCGGTGTCGGCCGGTCCCGTGACATGAGCCGCGAGCACCAGGCGCTTGCCGCCCGGCTTGAAGTCGCGCAGCAGCGCTTCGACGTCGGGCGTGCCGGTGACCTTCTCGACCGGGATCGCCTCGGAATTGACCGAGGTCGCGATCAGTGGCACGAAGTTGGTCTTGGCGTCCGGCGCGGGCTCGATGATGCCGGGCGTCGCCATGGTGATCTGCGACAGATCGCCGGTGACGGGATCGTCGGGGCTGAGATTGGCCTTGGTCAGCGCGAGCCAGGCGACATAGTCCACCGGGACGACGCGGTCGCCGGTGCCGGCATTGACCTTGCGCGCGGATGCTAGGTCGCCCGCTACCATCTTCGGCAGCATGTGCACGCCCCAGGCGGCGAACAGCTTGTCCAACTCGCTGTCGGTCGGCATGCCGGGCGGGTTGAGCTGGCTCGGATGCATCTGCTGCGTCTGCGAGTCGGGATCGACGAACACCAGCGCCTTGCCGCCCTTGAGCACGAACTGATCGATGGCGTAGAGCGTCTTGTCGGCGAGGTGCTGCGGGTGGGCGATCATCAGCACGTCGACATCGTCCGGCACCTTGTCGATGTCGGTCGAGACCGAGTGTACGTCGTAGAGCTGCTTGAGCTGCCCGATCACGACATAGGGCACCATCGGCCGGCCCTGCATCGCCGCCATGAGGTCGCCCTCGAGCGGCAGCGCGGTCATCAGCCCCACCACCGGCTTTTTGGGGAATGCCAATGCGTGGATGAGCTTGGTGAGGTCGTATTCGAGGAAGCGCTCGCGCTCGGGCTGGAAGAACGGGACCACCTGCTGGTCGTCGGTCGAGTTGGTGGCGGCGAGCCCGAAATAGACCTGCTCGCCGCCCTGGTCGAGCGGCACGCCCTGTAGCCGGAAGGCGACGGCGCGGTCCTCTGTGGGCGAGAACGGCTCGGGATTGAGCATCTGCAGCTCGATCTTGCCGCGCGCCTCCGCGCGATATTCCTCGAGCATCTCGCGCACGCGCTGGGCATAGACGCCGTAGCTCGGAATCTCGTCGCCCAGGCGCGGCGAGTAATAGAACCGCAGGACGATGGGCTCGCCGATCGCCTTAAGCGTGTTGAGCGTGCCCGGCGAGAGGGTGTAGAGGTGCTGCTGCGTCAGATCGATGCGCGTCGTGCGCAGCGTCTTGTCGGCGATGACGTTGACCGCGATGAAGAGGATCGCGGCTGAGACGAGCGCGACGACGGCACGGGTGCGGCGGGACAAGGCCGAATACATCGCGGGTCGCGCTCCTCAATCCGCCTTGGTCAGGTCGATGATGACGGCATTGGCGAACAGGAAGAGCGCCATGACCGAAACGAAGAACACCGCGTCGCGCAGATCGATGACGCCGCGCACGATGGTGCTGAAATGCGCGAGGAAGCTGAACGAGGCGACCGCGGTCAGCACGCTCTCGGGCGCCCAGCCGGTGAGGAACCCGAGCACGACAGACGAGCCGCTCACCGTGAAGATGAAGCACAAGGCGGCGGTCAAGACGAAGGCGATCACCTGGTTCTTGGTGAGCGCCGAGAGCGCCGCGCCGATGGCGAGGAACGCGCCCGCCATCAGGAAGCTGCCGATATAGCTCGCCAGGATCACGCCGTTGTCGGGCGAGCCCAGAATCCGCACCGTGATCCAGAACGGAAAGGTCAGCGCCAGCGCGATGCCGGCGAAGGCCCAGCTCGCCAGGAACTTGCCCAGCACCGTCGCGCCCACCGGGATCGGCAGCGTCAAGAGAAGCTCGATGGTGCCGCTCTTGCGCTCCTCGGCCCACAGCCGCATGGACAGCGCCGGAATGAGCACGAGATAGAGCCACGGATGGAAGGTGAAGAAGGGCTGCAGATCGGCCTGGCCGCGGTCGAAGAAATTGCCGAGGAAATAGGCGAACGCGCCGGCGGCCGCGAGGAAGATGACGATGAAGACATAGGCGAGCGGCGTCGCGAAATAGCTCGCGAGCTCGCGCCGAAAGATGGTCCAGGTGCCGTGCATCATGGGATTCACGCCGCGGCGCGGGTGGTGATGGCGCGGAATACGTCCTCGAGACGCCCGCGCTCGACCCGGAGCGCCGTCACCGGCCATTGCGCCGTGCCGACGAGATCGCTGACCTCGGCGACGATCGAGCGGCCATCGCGCGGGAAGATCATCAAGCCGCGTCCCTCCCCGTCCTCGACCTCCTCGACCAACGCGACGCCCGGGAGCCGCATGAGCGCGCCGGCAGCATCGATATCGTCGCGCGCCAGCGACAGCCGCACCGCGTTGTGGTGGCGCGAGCGCGCCTCGAGCTCTGCGGGCGTGCCGTCGGCGAGGATGCGGCCTTCGGCGATGATGATGGCGCGCGTGCACACGGCGTCGACCTCGTCGAGCAGGTGGGTCGAGATGATGATCGCCTTCTGCGGCGCAAGCGCGTTGATGAGCGCGCGCACCTCATGCTTCTGGTTGGGGTCGAGCCCGTCGGTCGGCTCGTCGAGGATCAGGATCTCGGGATCGTGCAGCAGCGCCTGGGCCAAGCCGACGCGGCGCTTGTAGCCTTTGGACAGGGTCTCGATCGGCTGGGCCAGGACGGTCTGGAGCGCGGTGTGCTCGACCGCGAGGGCGATGCGGCGGCGCGCCTCGTCGCCGCCGAAGCCGCGGATGCGCGCAATGAAGCCCAGGAACGACGCCGGCGTCATATCCGGGTAGCACGGCGCGCCCTCGGGCAGATAGCCGATCCGGCGCTTGGCCGCGATCGGGTCCAAGACGATGTCGGCGCCGCAGATGACTGCGGTGCCGCTTGTCGGCGCGAGAAAGCCGGTGATCATCTTCATGGTGGTCGACTTGCCGGCGCCGTTGGGGCCGAGAAAGCCCAGGACTTCGCCCTGCGCCACCGTGAACGTCACGTCATCGACGGCCAAAATCGGGCCGAAGCGCCGGTGCAGGTGGCGCGCATCGATCATCACGTCCATGACGCTCCGTCTCCCGCGGCGGACCCTTGGCGTCCAGGTCTCGCCCCGCGCCGCCATGTGCCTCACTTCGTCCGCGGAAATCAAGCCCGTGCGTCCGGCCCGAGGGTGAATTCGCCGCAAGGTGGCCCGGGATCCGGGGCCGCGCCGCATGGAAAAAACGCCCGAAACGACGTGACAACGGCACCGGGCGATGTCATGCTCGATACAACTAACAAGTTAATAATATTTAATTAGGGTGATAATTGATTGTAGTCAGCGGCCGCAAAGGAAAGTCAGGCTTCAAGACCACGTCGCCTGGCACGCGAACGGTCGGCGGGCTGGGCCCGATCGTGGGCATTGTCGCGCTGGGCATCGCCGTGACCGTGCTGGCCTTCGTCATGGCCAAGCGCAGCGACGACCAACGCGTGCAAAGCGAGCTCGCCTCTCGCGCCCTCCTTCGCGCCCACGCCTTCGAGCGCAGGCTGGTCCTGACCCAAGGTTCGCTGGAAGCAATGGCGGTCTTCATTGCCAGCGAGAAAGCGATCGACGCGGCGAGCTTTCACCGTTTTGCCCATCTCGACTATGACAGCGACGACACAAACAGCGCGCTCTTATGGGCGCCGCTGGTCCGCGGACCGGACCGCAAGGCTTTCGCCGCCGCCCAGCCTTCCGGCGCGGCTGGCGCTTTCGAAATCGAGGAGCGGAAGCCCGACGGCAGCTTGGTCAGGGCGGCGGAGCGCGACGAGTACCTGCCGACGCTGTTCGAGGAAACCTATGACGGCAGTCCCGGCCTAGCAGGCTTCGACTTGTTGACCTTGCCCGAGCGCCGGGCCCGGGCCGAACGCGCGCGCGACGAAGGCACGCCGATCGCGACGCCGCCCGTCAGCATCCTCCTGGGCGGCGTGCAAAGGCTCGGCTTCCTGGTATTCTGGCCGGTCTATTCGACCGGCGATGTCCCCGCGACGGTCGAGGCACGGCGGGCGGCCTATCGCGGCGCCGCCATCTCCCGGCTGGACTTCGCTCGGGTGCTGCCCACTTTGATCGCCAGTTCGCCGGGGATCGAAGAGAACATCGAGTTCCTGATCGATCGCGGCAGGGACGGAGGCCGGCCCCAACAGGTCGGGACCTATGATGGGGGGACCGGCAAAATCACGCTCGGAGAGGCGTCCATCGCCGGCGCCGCCGGCGGCGTGCCGGTCACCCGCGAGTTCGATATTTTCGGGCAGCATTGGACCATTCGCTTCGTCTTTCCGCCCGTCATGGTCGCGGGCTTGCGCTCCGGCGCTCCCTGGGCCTGGCTGGTGTTCGGGCTCGCATTGACCAGCCTCACCGCCGCCTATTTCCAGCGCCAGCGTTCGCGGCGCTGGGGCATCGAGACCATCGTCGCGGAGCGCACCGCGGAGCTCAGCCGCGAGGTGGAGGATCGCCGCCGCCAGGAGCAGGCCGCGCGCGAGATCGCGACGCGTCTCCAGGCTGTGGTGGATACCACGGTCCACGGCGTCGTGATCATCGACGGCCAAGGCTCGATCTCGATGTTCAACCCGGCCGCCGAGCGCCTGTTCGGCTACCACGCCGCCGAGCTCATCGGCCAGAACGTCAAGATGCTGATGCCGCCGCCCTTCCAGGAAGAGCATGATGGCTACCTGGACAATTACCGCCGCACCGGCGAGCGCAAGATCATCGGCATCGGGCGCGAGGTGGTCGGACGGCGCAAGGACGGGACGACATTCCCGATGGATCTCGCGGTTGGCGAGGCGCGGCAGAACGGCGCGCCGCTCTTCGTCGGGGTAATCGTCGACCTGACCGAACGCAAGCGGACGGAAGACGCGCTCCGGCTGTGGGGCGATGCGTTCGAGAAGGCGGCCTTCGGCATCGCCATCACCGATGCCAAGACGGGAATGCCCCGGCAGATCAATACCGCGATGGCGCGAATGCATGGCATGACGGTCGAAGAAATGCAAAGGGTGCATGTCCGCGACGGTTATCCCGCCGCGGAGCTCGACCGCCTCACGGCAATGAACACGACGTTGAAAGACACGGGTCACGTCGCCTTCGAGGCTCTTCGCCGCCGCAAGGACGGGTCCGTGTTCCCGGCGCAGGTCGATATTACCGGCGTCCGAGACGAAGCCGGGAAGGTTCTCTATATGATCGCATCCGCGTTCGACGTCACCGAGCGGCGACAGGCCGAGGACAATCTCCGGGCGAGCGAGGAGCGCTTCCGGTCCATTTTCAGCGCCGTCGGCGATGGCATTTTCCTCACCTCAGCGACGACGGGCACCTTCGTTGCAGTCAATGATCCCGGCGACAAGATGTTCGGCTACGAGCCGGGCGAATTGATCGGCAGCACTATCGAGACCATCTCTTCTGGCGAGCCGCCCTACACGCAACCGGACGCCTTGGCTTGGATCGAGAAGGCAAGAGCCACGGGCCGCCCGCAAACCTTCGACTGGAATTGCAAGACCAAGGACGGCAGGCATTTCTGGGTCGAGATTTCGCTGCGATTTGCCATGATCGGCGGGTTGGACTTCGTGCTCGCGATCGTTCGCGATCAGACGGCACAGCATGCCATCGAACACCAATTGCGCCAGGCGCAAAAGATGGAGGCGATCGGCAATCTCAGCGGCGGCATGGCGCACGACTTCAACAACCTGCTCGGCGTCGTCATCGGCAATCTCGACTTGCTGCGCGAGCTCCTGCCGTCGAAGAGCGAAGCGCTCGAGCTGGCCGACGAATCGCTCGCGGCGGCGTTGCGCGGCGCCGAATTGACCCGGCGGCTCCTGGCCTTTGCCCGGCGCCAGCCGCTGGCACCGCAGCGCATCGCGCTCAACGACCTGGTCGCGAACATCGTCAAGCTGCTGCAGCGCACGCTCGGCGAGCAGATCGAGATCGCGCTCGACCTTGCGGCCTTCGTTTGGCCGGTCGTGGTCGATCCGGCGCAGCTCGAGGCGGCGATCGCCAATCTCGCGACCAACGCGCGCGACGCCATGCCAAGAGGCGGCAAGCTGACCATCGCCACCGCCAACCGCCGCCTCGACGACGACTACGCCGCGCTCCATGCTGACGTCACGGTCGGCGATTATGCCCTGATCGAGGTGAGCGACATCGGCACCGGCATGACGCCGGAGGTGATGGCGAAGATCTTCGAGCCCTTCTACACCACCAAGGCGGAGGGCAAGGGCACCGGGCTCGGCCTCAGCATGGTGTTCGGCTTCATCAAACAGTCAGGCGGCCATATCACCGTCTACAGCGAACCCGGCGCCGGCACCACCTTCCGGCTCTATCTGCCGCGCTCGCTCGAGGGCGCGTTCGCCGAGGAGATGGAGCCGAGAGCGGACGTGCCGCGCGCCGGCGGCGAGAGCGTGCTGGCGGTGGAGGACAATGCCGCGCTGCGCCGCGTCGTGGTGCGCCAGCTCACGGATTTGGGCTACCGGGTGGTGGAGGCGGACGGCGCGGCGGCCGCGCTCGCCCTGATGGAGCGGGAGAAAATCGATCTCCTGTTCAGCGATGTTGTCATGCCGGGAGACATGGACGGCTACGCCCTGGCGCAGCGCGTCGCGGAACGCTGGCCCAGGGTCAAGATCGTGCTCACCTCGGGATTCCCCGAGACGAACGTCAGCGAAACCTTCGGCGCGGTCGCACCAACGATCCGGCTCTTGAGCAAGCCCTACCGCAGGGACGAGCTTGCCCGCGCGATCCGCGAGGCGCTTGATAGGTGACGTGAGCGCCTCGTCCGGTTCATGCTGATCGTCACCCTGCTAAAGGGCATCGCCGTCGGCATCGTCATCGCCCTGCCGGTCGGGCCGGTCGGTCTCCTGTGCGTGCGGCGGACGCTGTTCGGGGGGATGCGGTTCGGCCTCGTGTCGGGCCTCGGCGCGGCGTGCGCGGACACCGTCTTCGGCATCGTCGCCGGCTTCGGCCTCACCGTCGTGCGCGACTGGATCCTGGGCTTTCAAGACTGGCTCGGCGCGGCGGGCGGGGTGTACCTGGTGTGGACAGGGGCGCACGTGCTGCTGGTGCGGGCGGCGCCCGAGCCCGAGCCCGAGCCGCTCGGCGGCGAGGCGCTCGCCGGCGCCTTCGCCTCGACCTTCGCCCTCACGATCACCAATCCCATCACCATCCTCGCCTTCGCCGCCATCTTCGCCAAGTTCGGGATCGCGCCGAACGCGACCTCGATCGACGTGGCCGTGCTGGTGGCAGGCGTGTTCGCGGGCTCGGCGCTGTGGTGGCTCGGCATCACCATTGGCATCGCCTGGGTGCGGCGCCGGGCGCGCGGCGTCAGACTGGGCTGGCTCAACCGCCTGTCGGGGGCGGTGCTGTCGCTGTCCGGGCTGGCGCTCCTGGCCGCAGCATGGTTGGGGTTCGCCGGCATCCGGCGGTGAGCGCGGTGAATTGGCGATTTGCCGGAACCTCGGCTAGACTCCTTGCCATGCCGCTCCGTCCCCGCCTGCTGCGCGGGATTGCGCTGGCGTTGGCGGCGCTTCTCGCGCTGGCGGCCCCGGCGCGCGCCCAACCCGCCTCGGCCCCGGCCTCGGCTTCATCTCCCGGCCAGCCGGTTTCGGCCGACGAGCTGCAGCAACTGGTCGACACGCTCGACGATCCGGTCGCGCGGCAGAAGCTCGTGACGCAACTCCAGGCGCTCATCGCCGCCCAGCGCGGCCAGCAACAGCAGTCGGCGCTGGCCAGCCCGGCCACCGCGTTCGACACGCTCTCTGACCAATTCGACACGATGGCGACCGAAATCCTGTCCGCGGCCAAGGTCGTGATCAACCTGCCGCGGCTGTTCCGCTGGCTCGAGCGCCAGGTCGAGAGCGAGCCGCAGCGCGCATTCTGGCTCACGGTCGGAACCCAGCTGGCGCTCATCCTGACCGCCGGGCTGATCGCGAACTGGGTGGCGGATTTCCTGCTGCGCCGGGTCCAGCGCAAGGTGGCGGCGCTGCGCGGCGCAACGACCGGGGCGCGTCTCGTCAACATGCTGCTCGGGTTCGTGATCGCCGCCGTGCCGGTGCTGGCATTCGCCGCCGCGTCCTCCGCCACCGTGCCGTTCGTCGACGTGAATTTCGGCACCCGCGAGGTGGCGCGGGTCCTGATCGCGGCGATCCTGTGGACGCGCCTTGTGCTGGCGGCGGTGCGGGTCGCGCTGCTCGCGCCCGCGGCCCAGGAGTCCTACGGGCTCGGCGGCGAGACGCGCCAGTATCTCTACATCTGGGCGCGGCGCTTCGCCGGCTGGGCGGTCTATGGCTTCTCGTTCGCCTCGGCGGCGTGGTGGCTCGGCGTGCCCAGCTCGATCCATGCGCTCATCCTGCGCTCGACGATCCTGGTGCTGGCGATGCTTGCCATCATCTTCGTGCTGCAGAACCGCACCGCGGTGAGCGACTGGCTGCGCGGCGGACGCGAGGGCCGCGGCACCTGGCGCGTGATCCGCCACCGCGTCGCCGACACCTGGCACGTGCTCGCCATCATCTACATCGTCGGCTCGTTCGGCGTTTACGTGGTGAATGTCAGCGGCGGCTATTACTTCCTGATCCAGGCCACGGTGGAGACGGTGGTGGTACTGCTGGCGTCGGCGCTGCTGGTGCGGTTCTTCGAGCGGCTGAGCCAGCGCGGCTTCGCGCTCTCGTCCGAGACGAAGTCGCTCTATCCGACCCTCGAGACGCGCGCCAACCGCTACCTTCCGGCGCTCTCCTTCGTCATCGCCACCGTCGTCTACGTCTCGGCCGCGCTCACCTTGCTGCAAGTTTGGGGCGTGCGTGCCTTCGACTGGCTCGACACCGAGACGAGCCGCCGCACCACCGGCACGGTCGTCACCACCGGCATCGTCCTCGTCGCCGCCGTCATCGCGTGGGAGCTATTCAGCTCGGCGATCGAGCGCTACCTCCATGCCGGCAGCGCCAGCGTGGCGCGCAGCGCCCGCATCCGGACATTGCTGCCGGTGCTGCGCACTGCCGTGATGGTGGTGCTGGTGGTGATGGTCGGGCTCATCGTGCTGTCCGAGATCGGCGTCAACATCGCGCCGCTTCTCGCCGGCGCCGGCGTCGTCGGGCTCGCCGTCGGCTTTGCCTCGCAGGCGCTGCTCAAGGACCTCATCATCGGCCTCATCATTCTCGCCGAGGACACGCTGGCGGTGGGCGAAGTGGTCGATGTCGGCAAGGGCGCGGGCGTGGTCGAGGCGATCACGATGCGTGCCATGCGCCTCAGGGACGCGTCGGGCACGCTGCTCACCATCCCGTTCAGCGAGGTGACGACGATCCGGAACATGACGCGCGACTTCGCCTATGCCGTGCACGATATCGGCGTCGTCTATCGCGAGGACCCCGACCGCGTCATCGCGGTGCTGCGGGAGGTGGCGGCGGAGATGGCGGCGGACCCCGAATGGGCGGCGCGGATATTGGGGCCGCTCGACGTCGTGGGGCTCGAGCGCTTTACCGACAGCGCGCAGATGATCCGCGTCCGACTCAAGACCGCGCCCTTGCAACAATGGGGGGTGCAGTACGAATTCAACCGCCGCATGAAGAAGGCGTTCGACGCGCACGGCATCGAGATGCCCGCGGCGAACCAGACGCATTATCTGGCAACGCCGCCGGCGTAAGGCCTGCGTCTAGTCCGGCTTCTCGCGCGCGAGGCGATCGAGCGCGGCCTCGTCGCGCGCCGCCAACACGCGCCGCGCCACGTCGAAGCCGAAGCCGGCGCGGGCAAGGACGCCGAGATCGCGGTCGTGGGCGGCGGCGCGCGACGCGGCCGGGCGGAACGGGCCGAGCCGGCGGCGCCGCGCCAGCGCGCAGGCCGCCTCGAGCTCGCTCGCCGCCGGTACGCCCAGCTCGGCGAGGGCGGCGCGGACATGCGCGTCGTCGACGCCCTTCTCCCTGAGGCGGAAGCGGATGCCGGCGGCCGAGACGCCGCGCCGATGCAGGCTTGCGGCCTGCTGCGCGGCGTAGGCGCCATCGTCGAGCAGGCGCGCGGAAATCATGCGGGCGACCACCGCATCGACGAAACGCGCGCCGGTGGCGGCATCGATGCGCGCGTCGCCGGCGGCGCGCGCCACCCGGCGCATCAGCACGCGCCGCAGATTCTCGCTCGAACTCGCAAAATGCGCGAGATAGGCGATCGCCGCGTCCTTGAGGGCCGCTTCGTCGAGCGGCGCCGCTTCGCCGCCCCGTGGGGCGCGCTTGCGCTGGGCCATTGGGTCACGGAGACACGCCGCGCGTGCCCGGTCAAGCCCCGCGCCTTGTGCCGCGGCGCGGGCGGCCGCTAAGCTGCCGGCGATGGATGGACACGAGAGCGCGGTGCTGGCACCGCGCGTACGCCGCTTCGGCGCGGTCAACTGGCTCGGGCTGTGGACGCTCTACCTGCGCGAGGTGCATCGCTTCCTCAAGGTGGCGATGCAGACGATCGCGGCGCCGGTGGTGACGACGCTGCTGTTCCTCGCCATCTTCCTCCTGGCGCTGGGCGGGCAACAGCGCATCATCGCAGGCGCACCCTTCCTCGAGTTCCTGGCCCCCGGGCTCATCATGATGGCGATGGTGCAGAACGCCTTCGCCAACACCACCTCGTCGCTGATGATCGCCAAGTTCCAGGGCAACATCGTCGATTTGCTGATGCCGCCCTTGAGCCCGCTGGAGCTGACGCTGGGCCTCGCCTTGGGCGGGGTGACGCGCGGCTTGGTGGTCGGCATCGTGGTGGCAGGCGCAATGGCGCTGGTCGTGCCAATGCACATCGCGTCGCCGGCGCTCGCGATCTTTCACGCCGTCGCCGCCTCGCTCATGCTGTCGGTGCTGGGCATCATCGGCGCCATCTGGGCCGACAAGTTCGACCACATCGCCGCCGTCACCAACTTCATCGTGACGCCGCTGTCGTTCCTGTCGGGCACGTTCTACTCGATCGAGCGCCTGCCCAAACTGTGGCAGGACGTGGCGCTATGCAATCCGTTCTTCTATATGATCGACGGGTTCCGCGCCGCCTTCATCGGCCATGCCGACGGCTCGATCGCGCTCGGCATCGCGGTGATGACGTTGCTCGACCTCGCCCTGCTGTGGGCGTCGCACCGCATGATCGCGTGCGGCTACAAGCTCAAGGCGTGAGCGTCAGCCGGTCGATCTCCGCCATCTCCGCTGCCGACATCGCCCATGACAGGGCGCGCAAATTGGCCGCGACCTGCTCCGGCTTGGTGGCGCCGGCGATGATACTGGTGACGAAGGGGTGCGCCGCGAGCCAGCTCATGGCAAGTTCGAGCAGGCTTTTGCCGCGCGCGACGCCGTAGGCTTCGAGCGCCTCGGTGCGCTGCCAGTTGGCCGGCGTGAGATAGCGGCTGGCGGGCCAGCCGCCCTCGCTCAAGCGCGCGCCCTTGGGCAGCGGGCGGTCGCGGTGGTACTTGCCGGTCAGGAGCCCGCCCGCCAGCGGCAGGTAGGGCAGGAACCCCGACCCTTGCGCCGCCATCTCCGGCACCAGGTCGCGTTCGATGCCGCGCACCAGCAGGCTGTACTCGTTCTGGCAGGTGGTGAAGGGCGTCACGCCCTTGGCCGACGCCGCGCCGCGCGCCTCCTTGAGCTGCGCGCCGGTGAAATAGGAGCAGCCGATCTGGCGCAGCTTGCCCTGGCGCACCAGCGCGTCGAGCGCGCCCAAGGTCTCGGCGATCGGCGTCGAGGGATCGGGGCGGTGGAGCTGATAGAGATCGATCCAGTCGGTGCCGAGCCGCTTGAGGCTGGCCTCGGCGGCCTCCTTGACGTGGCGGGCCGACGCGCCGCCCGACATGCCGAACTTGGTGGCGATGATGACGTCCTTGCGCCGTGCGCCCAGCGCGCGGCCGAGGAAGCTCTCCGATGTGCCGCCGCCGCCGTAATTGTCCGACGTGTCGAAGAGGGTGACGCCGAGATCGAGCGCCTGATGCACCACGGCGCGCGTCGCTTCGTAGTCGAGCCGCCCGCCGAACTGGTTGCAGCCCAGCCCCAACAGCGAGACCGAGGGGCCCGACGGGCCGAGAATGCGATGCTCCACGCTCAACTCCTTAACGACCATTGCAGCGTATTAATGACGAAGACCATTCCGCACCTTAGCGCGCGGCGATACCATCGTACGCGTCGATTTATTCGGCCAGGCAGGGCGACGATGCGACCCAGAGTCTCCTTCGACGACACCAACATCTGGAGACGGCTGCAAACCTGCGAATTGGTCGCGCGCGCCCAGGGATGGCACCCCAACGACGTCATCGCCTTCGGCGCGGAAATCCGCGACGCGTTCTCGTACGAGGAGGCGATGGCGATCATCGAGCGCGAGTTCGACGTCATTCGATGACGCGAAGCGGTTGTAACCGCGCTTGGCCCGCCCCCACCCCCTGCCGTTGACAGCCTAAAGCCCCCTCCCCATACTCCCTCGCTTCGTCCGCCCTTTGGGGTGGAATTCGGAGCGTTTGCAATGATGCGCGAGTATGGCCGGCCCCTTGTGGGCCTCGGGGAGGGCATCGTCCCGCCGCCGCGGCGGCGACGATAGGCCGCCCCTGACGGCCGCCGGTCCCCCCCTCTCGCGCAGGAGACGCATCCCGTGATCCCCCCAGTTCTGCCGACCTATGCTCGGGCCGACGTGACGTTCGAGCGCGGCGACGGCGCCTATCTCTTCGCCTCGGACGGGCGCAAATATCTCGATTTCTCGAGCGGCGTCGCGGTGACGTCCCTGGGCCACGCGCACCCGCACCTGGTGGCGGCGCTGGTCCAGCAGGCCCAGACCTTGTGGCACTGCTCGAACCTCTATCACATCCCCGGGCAGCAGCGCCTGGCCGAGCGCCTCACCCAGGCGTCCTTCGCCGACACCGCCTTCTTCTGCAACTCGGGCGCCGAGGCGATGGAGTGCGCGATCAAGGTGGCGCGCAAGTACCACGCCGCCACCGGCCATCCCGAGCGCCACCGGCTTATCTGCTGCACCGGCTCGTTCCATGGCCGCACGCTGGCGACATTGGCCGCGGCGGGGAACGAGAAATACCTCGCGGGCTTCGGCCAGCCCGCGCCGGGCTTCGACCATGTCGCCTTCGGCAATCTCAACGAGATGCGCGCGGCGATCGGGCCCGAGACCGCCGGCATGATCGTCGAGCCGGTGCAGGGCGAAGGCGGCCTCGCCACCGCTTCTATAGACTACATCGAAGGCCTGCGCGCGATCGCCGACGAGTTCGGCATCCTCTTGGTGCTCGACGAGGTGCAAAGCGGCATGGGCCGTACCGGCCGGCTCTTCGCGCACCAATGGACCCGCGCCGCGCCCGACGTGATGGCGCTGGCCAAGGGGCTGGGCGGCGGCTTCCCGGTAGGGGCGTGCCTCGCCACCGAGCGCGCCGCGCAAGGGATGGTCGCGGGCACGCATGGCTCGACCTTCGGCGGCAATCCGCTTGCCATGGCGGCCGCCAACGCCGTCCTCGACGTGATGCTGGAGCCGGGCTTTTTCGCGCGGGTCGAGCGCATTGGGGCGTTGCTGCGCCGCCGCCTCGACACGATCGCCGCGTCTTATCCCAAGGTGTTCGCCGAGGTGCGCGGCAAGGGGCTGCTGACCGGCTTGAGCTGCGTCGTCGTCAATGGCGAGGTGGTGGACCGGCTGCGGCGCGAGGGGCTCGTGACGGTCGCGGCCGGCGAGAACGTGGTGCGACTCCTGCCGCCCCTCATCATCGACGAGGGCCATGTCGCCGCGGCGTGCGACATCATCGACCGGGTGGCGCGCCAATGGACCGCGTGAGCGTGGCGGCGCCGCGGCACTTCCTCGATCTCGACCGGATCGACGCCGCGACCTTGCGCCACATCCTCGATCTCGGCGCCGCCTACAAACGCGGCGCGGCGCGCCAGCGCCTCGACGGCAAGATCCTGGCCATGATCTTCGAGCGGCCCTCGACCCGGACTCGGCTCTCCTTCGAGGTGGCGATCAAGCAATTGGGCGGCGACGGCGTCGTCATCACCTCGGCCGACAGCCAGCTCTCGCGCGGCGAGACCATGGAAGACACCGCACGCGTCCTGTCGCGTTACGTCAATGCGATCATGATGCGTACCGGCAGCGCGGCCAACCTCGAGGTGCTGGCGCGCGCATCGAGCGTGCCAGTCATCAACGGCCTCACCGAGATGTCGCATCCGTGCCAGATCATGGCCGACCTGATGACGCTCGAGGAGCGCAAGGGGCCGGCCGCGTCCACCGCCGTCGCCTGGTGCGGCGACGGCAATAACGTCGCGACCAGCTGGATCCACGCCGCCGCGCGCTTCGGCTTCGAGCTGCGCCTCGCCTGCCCGGCGAGCCTCCAGCCCGCCGAAGCGGTGCTCGCCTGGGCAGCATCCGAGCGCGCGCGGGTGAAGCTCGTGGCCGATCCGGCCGAGGCGGTGGCGGGCGCTGATTGCGTCGTCACCGACACCTGGATGTCGATGGGCGTCGCTGCCGGGGCCGAGGCAGCGCAGGCCAGGGTCGGCCTGCTCACGCCCTATCGTGTCGACGAGCGGCTGATGGCGCGGGCCAAGCCCGACGCCATCTTCATGCACTGCCTCCCGGCCAAGCGCGGCCAGGAAGTCTCGGCGGGCGTGATCGACGGTCCGCAATCGGCGGTGTGGGACGAGGCCGAGAACCGCCTCCATGTGCAGAAAGCCATCCTCGTCTGGTGCCTCGGCTAAGGGGCCGCCAATGCCCGATTCAACGGCAAACCCGCCCGCCGACGACCTCGTCCAGCCGTTCCAGATCGACCCGTTCCAGCTGCGCGGCCGGCTCGTCAGGTTGGGCCCTCTGATCGACCAGATCCTGACTCGTCACGCCTATCCCGAGCCGGTGGCGGCGCTCTTGGGCGAGGCGATCGCGCTCGCCGTGGCGCTGGCGCGGGCGCTCAAATATGACGGCGTGTTCACGCTCCAGACTAAGAGCGACGGGCCAGTCAAGCTGATGGTGGCGGACGTGACGACGGCGGGCGCGGTGCGCGGCTATGCTCAGGTCGACGAGGCGCGGCTCGCGCGGGCGGCGGCGGCGGCCGAGGCCAGCGGCATGAGCCTCGCGGGATCGGTGCCGCGGCTCCTGGGCGCCGGCGTTCTCGCCCTCACCGTCGACCAGGGCGAGCGCACCGAGCGCTACCAGGGCATCGTCGAGCTCACCGGCGCCACGCTGGGCGACTGCATCCACCACTACTTCCGCCAGAGCGAACAGGTCGAGGCCGGGCTCAAGGTGGCGGTGGCGCGGGTGCGCGACCGCGAAGGGATCTCGCGCTGGCGTGCCGGCAGCCTGATGATCGAGCGCCTGCCCGCCGACGATCCGCTGCGGCGCGAGGACGAGGACGAGGGTTGGCGCCGCGCCATGATCCTGATGAGCTCGAGCACGTCGCAGGAGCTGGTCGATCCCGCGCTCTCGCCCGAGACGCTGCTGTTCCGCCTGTTCCATGAAGACGGGGTGCGCGCCTATGCCAAGCGCCCGCTGGCGGCGCAGTGCCGCTGCTCGCGCGAACGGGTCGAGACCATGCTGCGCGCGCTCGATGCGGCAGATCTCGACGACATGAAGGTCGACGGCAAGGTGGTGGTGACGTGCCAGTTCTGCAGCGCCGTCTATGCTTTCGCCGAGGACGAGGTCGCGGCGCTCCGTGTCCCATAATTGACACAACCGGCGTCCCCTGCGCGTCCGATGATCGCGGCAAGGGGACGGCATGACGAGACAACGGGGCGCGATCGAGACCGCGTGGCGAAGCTATGTCGCGGCCGCGCGCGACGGCGGCCTCGACGTGCCGCAGCTCGTCGAGATCACCGCCTGCCTGCTGGGCGCGACCTTCACGGATGCTTATGGAGAGTCGCCGCCGGGCAGCATGTCGCGGGCAGAGGGTCTCTCGTGCCACTGGATCGCGGCCCTGGAGCGGGTCGGCTGCGGCCGGTCCGATATCGTCGACGCGCTCGAGCGGGCCTGCCGCATCCTGCGCGGCGGCGGCAGCTTCCGCGACGGGCGGATCTAGCGGCGGTTTATTCGCCGACGATGAAGCTGCGCGGCGCCGGCAGCTCGACGCCGATCATGACATCGGCGTCCGCGCCGGCGATCTCGCGGCAGCGCGCCGCAATCTCGGCGCAACGCCGGCGGTCGTCGGGAGTCCTTGCGATACGGGCCTTGCGCTCGTAGGACTCGGCTCGCTTCTTGAATGCGGTTGCCAATTCCATGGTTCACCCGGCGGCAGCGACGGGAATGCGCAACACCGTTTTGATACGCTCGGACGGGTGCGGCGGGGTGCGTCATTTTTGTGAGCGGCGATCCGATGGGGCATGAGGCCCGACCCGCGCGAACATGGTCGCGTCGGGTGCTGTTCGCAGCGGCACTAACCGCCGCGTGCGCTGCGTCCCACGCCCAGGTCGCGGGCACCCAGTCGCGCACGATCTCGGTCCGCGGCGAGGGGCGGACCTATCTGCTGCACGCGGCGAAGGCCACCCGGTCTGCCGCGCCGGTCGTGCTCAGCTTTCACGGGCTCGGCTCGACCGCGGCGCAGGAGGAGCTCCTGACCGGATTCTCGGCCATGGCGGAGCGCGAGGGCTTCGTCGCCGTCTATCCCGAAGGCGAGCGCCGCCTGTGGCACGCGTTCGGCCAATCCTCGGTCGACGTGGATTTCGCGCGAGCGATCCTCGATGAACTCGCGCGCAGCCTGCCGATCGATCGCCGGCGCGTGTTCGCCACCGGCATCTCGAACGGCGCCCAGATGGCGTGGCGCCTCGCCTGCAACATGCCGCGCGAGATCGCGGCGGTCGGCTTGGTCGCGGGCGGCTATCCCCATGTCTGCGGCGAGGATCGCCCACCGGCGATCCTGTTCCACGGCACCGCCGACCGGCTGCTGCCCTATGGGGGCCGCGCCGGACAGATGAAAGTGCGCGACTTCGCCGCCGGCTGGGCGGCGGTGCCAGGCTGCCGCACCGATCCGGCACGAGGCGACGTGGTCTATCGCAACGGCGATGCGACCGGCGAGCGCTGGCGCTGCGGCAGGCACGAGGCGGTGCTCTACACGCTCGACGGCAAGGGCCATTCCTGGCCGGGCTCGCGCATGCCGGCGCGCATCACCTCGCGCGATGTCGACGCCAGCGCGGTGATGGGGCGCTTCTTCCGGGAGACCGGCCAAGCGCCTTGAAAACGCCGCGATCCGCGTGCAAGGCTGCACCCTCGAGCCAAGTGCCACGGGAAGAACCATGCCAAGAGAAGTGGCGCGCCGCGTCTTCGTCCTTGCGACCGTGCTGGGTCTTGCCGCCGGCTGCTCGACGCCGCCGCCGCGGCCGAGCTTTCCCGACCTGCGCTTCACGGCGCAGCCGCCCATCCAGCTCAATGTCGCCCGGATCGACGTGGTGACCGCCTACCAGGCGCCGTTCCGTCCCCCCAATGTCGAGCATTCGTTCCCAGTGACGCCGGCTCACGCCATGGAGAATTGGGCGCACGACCGGCTGAAGGCGGTGGGAACCAGCGGCCGCGCCGTCTTCTCCATCCGCAATGCCAGCGTCATCGAGACCGAGCTGCCGCGCACCACGGGCATCCAGGGTGCGCTGACCACCGAGCCGAGCCAGCGCTATGATCTCGCGCTCGAGGCCAATGTTCAGATCGTCGACGACAAGGGACTCGAGGCGCGTTCAGCGACCGTCCAAAGCTCGCTCTCGAAGAGCGTGCTCGAGGGTATCACGCCCAACGACCGCGAAACGGCGTGGTACGGCATGGTCAAGGACGCGATGGCGAATTTCGACGGCCAGATGGAACGCGAGATCCGCAACAATTTCGGCCCGGCCTTCGTGCAATAGAAGCCGCGTCACACGTTGGTCGCCGCGGCGCCGCCGGGCGCACCGATGATGGCGAGGAACTCCCGCCGCGTCGCCACGTCGGTGCGGAAGGCGCCGAGCATGCGCGAGGTGACCATGGCGACGCCGGGCTTGTGCACGCCGCGCGTCGTCATGCATTGATGCGCCGCCTCGATCACCACGGCGACGCCCTTGGGGCGCAGCACCTCGTCGAGCGTGTTGGCGATCTGTGCCGTCATCTTCTCCTGGATCTGGAGCCGCTTGGCGTAGACCTCGACGAGCCGCGCCAGCTTCGAGATGCCGACCACGCGGGTGGCCGGCAGGTAGGCGACGTGCGCCTTGCCGATGATCGGCGCGATGTGGTGCTCGCAATGGCTCTCGAAGCGGATGTCCTTGAGGACCACCATCTCGTCGTAGCCGTCGGTCTCCTCGAAGGTGCGCGCCAGGAGCTCGACCGGGTCCTCGTCGTAGCCCGAGAAATACTCCTCGAACGAGCGGACGACGCGCGACGGCGTGCCCAGCAGGCCCTCGCGGTCGGGATCGTCGCCGGCATATTGCAGCAGCAGCCGGACCGCCGCCTCGGCGTCCTCGCGGCTCGGGCGGGCGCGACCAGCCTCCAGCCCGCGTTTGTGATGGAGCGCCGTGATGTCGGCGCGCTTCGAATCCATGTCGCGAATCCTTTTCGTCGTTCCCGGAGGTTCAGTTGAGCTTCACCGGCTGGTGCGGACTGTCGAGCGACAAGGCGGGAACGGCGACGGCGAAGGACCCTCCGTCCCGCGTCTCCATCTCGTAGCTGCCAACCATGATGCCAGAGGGCGTGCTCAGGGGCGTGCCGCTGGTATATTCGTACGCTTCGCCGGGTTTCAAGACCGGCTGCTCGCCGACCACGCCGGGGCCGCGCACCTCGTTGACCCGGCCGATCGCGTCGGTGATGCGCCAATGCCGCCGGCGCAGCTGCACCGTCTCGCTGCCCTTGTTCTCGATGCGGACGTGATAGGCCCACACATAGTGATTGTCGGTCGGCGAGGACTGATCCTCGAGATAGACCGGCTTGACCGTCACCGTGATGGACCGGGTGGTCTCGGAATACACGCGCGCCCAATCCTTTGCATTTGTCCGGCGTCCATTGTGGACCGGCGGCGGCAAGCGTCAAGCGCGCGCTCGGCACGCGTGATCACGATTGCAATCCCCGACATCGTTAACTATTGTCGCCGGCGATGGGGATGGGGTTCCCCGAAACCGCCCGGCCTGGGCTGATGACCCCTGCTGCAATCAGGTGCGGTAGGGGCTTTTTATTGTCCGCTCCACCGCGCCGCCGCCCGGGTGGAGGAGCATGATGGACAATCAATGGCTGGCCTCGGCGCTGTGGATCGCGCTCGCGCTCGCGGCCGCCCTCGTCTCGATCTGGACCTCGGTGTCGGTGGCGTTGACCGAGATCGTGGTCGGCGCCGTCGCCGGCAACATCGTCGCGATGACCTTGACGCCGTGGATCAACTACATCGCCGGCTTCGGCGCGATCCTTCTGACCTTCCTCGCCGGCACCGAGATCGATCCCAAGGTGGTGCGCAAGCATTTCGGCGCCAGCATGAGCATCGGCGTCATGGGCTTCGTCGCGCCCTATCTCGGCTGCATGCTGGGCGCGCGCTATGGCTTGGGCTGGCCTTGGCCGCAGGCGCAGATCGCCGGCATCTCGCTGTCGACGACCTCGGTCGCGGTGGTCTACGCGGTGATGATCGAAACGGGGTTCAACAAGAGCGAGCTCGGCAAGATCATCCTCGCCGCCTGCTTCGTCAACGATCTCGGCACGGTGCTGGCGCTGGGCCTGGTCTTCGCCAACTACAACGGATGGCTCGCGCTCTTCGCGGTCGGCACGGTCGCGGTCCTCGCGGTGCTGCCGTGGACGGCCAAGCGCTTCTTCGCCTATGTCGGAACCCGCGTCAGCGAGCCCGAGATCAAGTTCGTGCTGGTGGTGCTGTTCGGCCTCGGCGGGCTCGCCAACCTGGCCAAGAGCGAGGCGGTGCTGCCGGCCTATCTCGTCGGCATGGTTCTGGCGCCGCTGTTCCTCGCCAACCGTGCGCTCCAGAACCGCATCCGCGTCATCGCCTTCGCCTTCCTGACGCCGTTCTATTTCCTCAAGGCGGGGTCGCTCATTGAGGCGCACGCGCTGGTGCAATCGGCGGGCCTCATCGTGCTCTTCCTCGCCATCAAGATGGCGACCAAGTTCGTCGGCATCCTGCCGCTGACGCGATACTTCAAGTTCGCGCCGCGCGACGGCATGTACACGACCCTGCTGATGTCGACGGGCCTGACCTTCGGCAGCATCTCGGCGCTGTTCGGCCTGACCAACCACATCATCGACCAGGAGCAATACACCATCCTCTTGACCGCGGTGATCGGCAGCGCCGTGGTGCCGACCCTGATCGCGCAGGCCTGGTTCCAGCCGAATTTCACGCCGCTCGAGGAGGATGCCTAGCTCTAGGCCGTCGCCTCTTCCGCCACGGGCACGCGCGTCACCACGTGCGCCTGGAGCGCCGGGAGCACCTCGCGGGCGAAGCGCCGCACCTGCTCGATATACATCTCCTGCGGCAAGGCGCCGGCGTTGAGCGTGACCTGGATGGTGTTGGCGCCGGCGCGGTCGACGATGGCGATGATGCGCTCGATCACTTCCTTGGGCGTGCCCCAGGCGAGCCGGTCGGCCATCCGCGCCACGTCGTCGAGCGTCATGTTGCGGAAATCGGCGCGCGCGCGCTCGACCTCGCGCAGGTTCTCGGGCCGCACATAGTCGATCGATTGGCTCGACATGTAGCCCGCCGCCTGGCCGAGGCTCGTTTCGGTGAAGTTGCCGTGGCTGAAGAGGGTGCGGTTGAAATAGAGAAAATAGGGCCCGTATTCCTTGATCGCCTGCGCCTTGCTATCGGCGATGTAGGCGCCGATGCCGAGCGAGAGATGATCGGGCGTGATGCGGTGGCCGTTGCGCGCGAGGCACTTGGCGAAATAGCGGATCATGTCCTCCTGCAAGCCGCCGGGGCGCAATCCTGGCGTGATGACGATGTCGTTCTTGCCGGCGAACTCGATCGACTCCTTGCTGCCGGTGACCGGTATCCACACCGGCGGGCGCGGGCGCTGCACCGGCCGGGGCCACAGCGCCACGTCCTTGTAGGACCAGAACTTGCCGCTGTAGGAGAAGATCTCCTCGGTCCAGGCGCGGGTGATGATCTCGTAGGCTTCCTCGAAGCGCGCTCGCGATTCGGCGAGCGGCACGTTGTGGACCTGATACTCGCGCGGGATGCCGCGGGCGAAGCCCGAGACCAGGCGTCCCCCGGACATGCAATCGATCATGGCGAGCTCTTCGGCGAGGCGCAGCGGCTCGTGCAGCGGCAGGAGATTGCCGTAGATCAGGAGCTTCGCCCGCTTGGTGCGCTGCGCCGCGGCCGACGCCATGAGGTTGGGCGAGTTCATCAGCCCGTAAGGCGAGCAGTGGTGCTCGTTGAAGCCGATCCCGTCGAAACCGAGCCGGTCGGCCTCTTCCCACGCCGTCAAATGCTCCTCGTATGTCCGCACCGCGACGTCGGACTTGAAATGCTTGCTGGGCAGCGGATAGGGCAGCTCGGTGCCGACCTTCAGATGCTCGAGCTGTTCGCCATAGGCCAGCAAGTCGAATAGGAAGACTCTCATCGCGCCGCTCCGCCGTCGGTCAGGGATCGACGCCTACCATGGGGCATCGGCACGGGGATCGGCAAGCCCGGGGTGGCGCGGTGCCCCGGTCGCGCGTTTGCGCGATCGAGGATTCACGATGGATTTGGACGGAACGGGGTTGGTGGAGCCGAGGGGGATCGAACCCCTGACCTCGACAGTGCGAACGTCGCGCTCTCCCATCTGAGCTACGGCCCCGACCGGGCGCGGACTATGGGTGGAGGGCGCGCATCCGTCAAGTCGGGGGCCCCTGTTCTTGCACCCCTTTGGGGCAGCGGCTAGGGTAGCCGGCCTTCCGGAGGAGCCATAAAAAGATGGGCGGTTTCCTGGTGCCGGTCATCGACGTCGTGATCGCGCTCCTCAATCTTTATTGGTGGGTCATCATCATCGCCGCGGTGGCGAGCTGGCTGATCGCGTTCGGCGTCATCAACACCTACAACCGCACCGTCGCCCGCGTGCTCGACGTGCTCTACCGCCTGACCGAGCCGGCGCTGCGGCCCATTCGCCAGTTCCTGCCGAATTTCGGCGGCATCGACATCTCGCCGGTGATCCTGCTGCTGATCATCTGGCTGATCGAGCGCGAGCTGATCCAGACCGAATATTATTTCTTCCGCCAATGACCGCGCGCCTCATCGACGGCAAGGCACATGCCGCCTCCTTGCGCGCCGTGATCGCTGCGGCCGCCGCCGACGCGAAGTCGCGCCACGCCATCGTGCCCGGGCTCGCCGCCGTGCTGGTGGGCGACGATCCGGCGAGCGATGTCTATGTCCGCAGCAAGGGCAAGGCGACCAAGGAAGCGGGGCTGGCGAGCTTCGAGCACCGCCTGCCCGCATCGACCAGCGAGGCCGAGCTGCTCGCGCTCGTCGCGCGCCTTAACGCCGACCAGGCGGTCGACGGCATCCTGGTGCAGCTGCCGCTGCCCAGGCAGATAGATCCGCAGCGCGTCATCGAGGCGATCGATCCGGCCAAGGACGTCGACGGATTTCACCCGCGCAATGTGGGCGCGCTGTGGAGCGGCGGCGCGGCGCTGGTGCCGTGTACGCCTTATGGCTGCCTTTTGCTTTTGCGCGCGAGCCTGGGGGCGCTGGCCGGGGCCGAGGCGGTGGTGATCGGCCGCTCCAACATCGTGGGCAAACCGGTGGCGGCGCTGCTGCTGGCCGAACATTGCACCGTCACTTTGGCTCATTCGCGTACCCGCGACCTACCCGCCGTGGCGCGCCGCGCCGACATCCTGGTCGCCGCCGCGGGCCGCGCCGAGATGGTGCGCGGCGCCTGGATCAAGCCGGGCGCGACCGTGATCGATGTCGGCATCAACCGCATTGCCGGCGAGGGCGGCAAGAGCCGGCTCGTGGGCGATGTCGCCTTCGCCGAGGCCGAGGCCGTCGCGGGCGCGATCACGCCGGTTCCGGGCGGGGTCGGGCCGATGACCATCGCCTGCCTGCTGCGCAACACCCTGGTCGCGGCGTGCCGCCGCCGCGGTCTCCCCGCCCCCGCGCTCTGACCGCTCAAGCGTCGTCGAGAAGCCCGTTCGCCTCGCCCAGCGCGGGTGCCTGCGCGTCGCCCGGCGCGGCGCGGAATTCCGGCGCCACCGGTACGGGAATGGCGGCAATGCGGCCGTCGGCGCTCGCGAGGCCCCAATCGAACAGACCGCGCGCCGCGAAATGCGGGTCGCGCATCGCCTCCTCAAGCGTCGCCGCGATCGAGCAGCACAAATCCTTGCCGGCGAAGCGGCGGCGCCATTCGGCAGCGGGCACGGCGCGGATCAGAGCCGCGACGGCGTCCTTCGTCGCGCCCGGGTCGCGCGCATCCTCGCGCAAGGCGGGCGCCAAGCCGATCTCGTCGCAGAAATTGGCCCAGAACCGGTCCTCGAGCGGCGCCGCCGCGACGAAGCGATCGTCCGCCGTGCGATAGATCTGGTAGCGCGGCGAGCCGCCGGTGACGAGCCCACCGCCCGGACGCGGCCACGCGCCGGCGACCTGCCCGTTGCCCATCGCCCAGTACATCCAGGCGAAAAGGTTGTCCGACATCGACACGTCGAGGCGGCAGCCTTCGCCGGTCGCGGCGCGGCGCTGCAGCGCCAGGAGGATGTTGATCACCGCGGGATAGGCGCCGCCGCCGATATCGGCGATGAGTGCCGGCGGCAGCACCGGCGTGCCGTCCGCGCCCGCCGAGAGCAAGAGCATGCCGGTGTCAGCGAGATAGTTGAGATCGTGGCCCGCGTCCTGCTCCCGCGTCCCGCCGCTGCCATAGCCGGTGATGGCGCAATAGACGAGCCGCGGATTGATCGCCTTCAACTGCGCATAGCCGATGCCGAGCCGCTCCATGACGCCGGGCCGGAACTGCTCCACAACCACGTCGGCGCGGCGCAGCAGCGGGTCGAGACGCGCCAGCGCGCCCGGTTCCTTCAAGTCGATCGCGATGCTGCGCTTGCCGCGATTGAGGAGCGCGAAATTGACGCTGGCGCCGCCGAACTTGGGGGTGTAGCGGCGCATCTCGTCGCCGCTGCCGAGCCGCTCGATCTTGATGATCTCGGCCCCGGCCTCGGCGAGGATCAAGGTCGCGAGCGGCCCGGGCAGGAGGGTGCTGAAATCCAGCACCAGGACGCCGTCGAGCGGTCGCATCGCCTAATCCTTGCCGCGCAGTTTGCGCTCCTTGGCGACGCGCGCGCGCCGCGCCGGGGCGTAGGCCGGCTCGCCATAGGCGGCCAAGAGCGCCGCGCTCACGTCGAAATGATGGGCGAGGCCGCTGCGCTCGAGGAGCGCGATCGGGCCCGTCGGATAGCCCAGGCCGAGGCGCACCGTGAGATCGAGATCGGCGGCGGTGGCGAGACCCTCGTCGAGCTTGGTCAGCGCAGCGTTGAAATAGGGCCGCACCAGCCGGTCGATGATGCGTCCGGCGATATCGTTGCAGAGCGCGACCGAGAGTCCCGCCGCGTCGAGAAACGCTTGCGCCGCCGCGAGCGACGAAGCGGATGTAGCCCCCTGGCGCACGAGTTCCACAAGATCGGAAGGCGGGTCGTCGCCGAGGCGAAAGCGTGCGAAACCTAGGATGTTCGCGGCACCCTCGCCGGCATGGACCGCAAGACATTCGGTCCCGAGCTCGATCAGGATCGCTGCCATGCGCCCGGGCGCGTCGATGCCGGCGAGTGCCGCGCCGGCGTCTTCGCCGATGAGGAGCGCGATGGAGGCATGGTCCCTGGCCGCGTCGAGGAGCGGATGAGGCGCGGGGAACGAGCGGCTGCCGCCGCGTTCGATCAGCATGTCGTTTTCCCTTACCCGCCGAACATCGCGTCGCGCTCGTAGCGGTAGAATCCTTGGCCCGTCTTGCGGCCGAGGTAACCCGCGGCGATCATGCGGCGCACCAGCGGCGGACAGGCGGCGCGCGGGTCGTTGGTCCGGCCGTGCAGCGCCTCGCACAGCAGGAGCTGCGTGTCGAGTCCAACGAGGTCGATGAGCGCGAGCGGCCCCATCGGATAGCCCAGGCCGCGCTGCACCGCGCGGTCGATGTCGGCGGGCTCGGCGACGCCCGTCTCGACCAGCCGGATCGCGTCGTTGTTGAACGGCACCAAGAGCGCGTTGAGGATGAAGCCGGGTCGGTCCTTGGTCTTGACCGGCCGCTGCCCCATCGCCTCGCAGAAGCGCCAGGCGGCGTCGAACGAATGATCGCTGGTCTTGAGGCCGGGCGACATCTCCACCAGCTTCATCAGCGGCGCGGGCAGGCAGAAATGCATGCCGACGAAGCGATCCTCGCGCCCCGAGCCGGCGGCGATCTCGGTGATCGACAAGGTCGAGGTGTTGGAGGCGAAGAGCGCGTGCGGTCCGCACACCGCGTCGAGCTTGGCGAACACCGCGTGCTTGACCGCCAGATCTTCGAACACCGCCTCGATCACGATGTCGCACGGCGCCATGTCCTCGATCCGGGTCGTCGAGACGGTATCGCCGAGAATCCGCTCGACCTCGCCCGCCTTGAGCCGGCCGCGCTCGACCGAGCGCTGGAGGAAGCCCTCGCTCTGGCGCCGCGCACGGTCGAGCGTGTCCCGGCTTTGATCGAGCACGATGGTGCGGAAGCCGGCGCGCGCGGCGACGAGGGCGATGCCCGCACCCATCGTGCCGCTGCCGGCGACGCCGACCGTCGCGATCTCCGCCATCCGTTAGCGCTCCATGAAGCTGCGGCCGATGAACTGGCGGTGGATCTGGTTGGTGCCTTCCCAGATCTGCGTCACCTTGGCGTCGCGGAACAGCCGCTCGACCCGGAAATCCTTGCAGTAGCCATAGCCGCCGAAGAGCTGCACGGCGTCGGTCGCGATCCGCATGGCGACGTCCGAGGCGCGCAGCTTGAGCATCGAGGCCTCGACCGCGAAATCCGCGGCGCCCGCATCGACCAGCCCGCCCACGTGCCACAGGAACGCCTCGGCAAGCGCCAGATCGGTCGCCATGTCGGCGAGCAGGAACTGGATGCCCTGGTGCTCGACGATGCGGCGCCCGCCTTGGCTGCGCTCGTTGACGTAGCGCACGGCATCCATGAAGGCGCTGCGCGCGATGCCCAGCGCATGCGCCGCGACGCTCGGGCGCGAGGTGTTGAGCGAGGCGAGCAAAATTTTCAGCCCTGCGCCCGGCGCAACCAGCAGGTTCGCGCGCGGCACGCGGCACTCCTCGAAGGCGAGCGCCGCGGTCGAGGACGCGCGGTGGCCGAGCTTGTCCTCGGTGCGCAGAACGCTCAGGCCCTTGGCGCCCTTCTCGATCACCAGCGCCGAGAGGGCGGCGCGCGGGTCATCGATCCCGGCCCATTTGCCGAACACGAGAAAGAGGTCGGCCACGTCGCCGTTGGTGATGAAGCTCTTGGTGCCGCTGACCACGATGTCGTCGCCGGACTGTGTAAAGCGGGTGCGCATCGCGGTTGCGTCGGAGCCCGCCTCGGGCTCGGTGATGGCGAGCGCGGCGAGCCCGCCGGCGGCGATGCGCGGCAGGAGGCGCGATTTCTGCTCCGCGGTGGCGAAATCGATCACCGGCTTCATAGCGTGGAAATTGGTCGCCCAGATGATCCCGGTCGAGGCGCAGGCTTCGCTCAAAGCGCGCACCGCGGCGAGATAGGCGACATAGGAGAGCGGCTGCCCGCCATAGTTCTCGGGCACGAACATCGCGTTGAGGCCGAGCGCGTTGATGGCGGCGACGTTGTCGTGCGGGAATTCGCCGCTGCGGTCGTAATGCTCGGCGCGCGGCGCGATGCGCGCGGCAGCCAGCGCGCGCACGCTGTCGAGCAGCATCGCTTCCTCCGGCGCGAGCGGGATCGCCGCGTCGAGCCGGTCGAAAACGTTCGTCCGCGCCATTTTCAGCGATCCTCGAAGCGCGGCTTGCGCTTCTCGAGGAAGGCGCGGAGCCCCTCCTCGGCATCATGCGTGCGATAGGCCAAGGTCGAGAGCTGCGCCTCGATCTTCAAGCCTTCGGCCAAAGGCACCGCGCCGGCGCTCCGCACGGCCTCGCGCGCGAAGCCCAGTGCCGGCAAACCGTGCTGCGTCATCTCGCGCGCGAACGCCATGCCCCCGTCGACCGGATCGCCGTCGATCAGGCGGTTGACGAGGCCGATGCGCAGCGCTTCCTCGGCATCGATCATGCGGCCCGACAGGATCAGCTCGAGCGCGCGCGCCTCGCCGACGAGGCGCGGCAGGCGCTGCGTGCCGCCATAGCCGGGAATGAGGCCGAGCTTGATCTCCGGCAATCCCATTCGCGCATTCCGGGTCGCAAGGCGGAAAGTGCAGGCGAGCGCCAGTTCGAGCCCGCCGCCGAGGGCGAGCCCGTTGACCAGCGCCACCGAGAAGATCGGCAGCTGGTCGAGCTTGGCGAAGATCGCTTGGCCCTGCTCCGCGGCGCGCTTGTCGTCGGCGAGAGCGCGGCCCGTCAGCTCCTTGATGTCGGCGCCGGCGCAGAATGCCTTGTCGCCCGCGCCGGTGACGAGGAGCGCGCGAGCGCCGCTCGCGGCCGCGTCGTCGAAAGCGGTAGCGAGCTCGCCCAGGATGGAGGCGGAAAGCGCGTTCAAGGCTTCGGGCCGATCGAGCGTGACGAGCGCGAACTCCTCCTTCCTGCTCAGTCTCACCGCCATGTCAGGCTCCTCCCTGGCGCTCCTGCCCCTTGGGCTCCTGCCATTGTATCGGCTCGAGCGCGATGCGTCCCGCCTTGGCCCGTTCGATCAGCTCGCGCTTCAGCACCTTGCCGCTGCCGGTGAGGGGAAATTCGTCGAGCGAAACGAAAAATTCCGGCATGTCGTAGATCGAGAGCCCGGCCTCACGCAGCGTCGCGAGCACATCCATCGCTGCGGGCCGGGCGCCGGCGCGCGGCACCACCGCGAGGCAGACCTTCTCGCCGAGCCTGCGGTCGGCCACCGGGAAGGCCGCGGCGCGGGCGATGTCGGGATGGCGGATCGCCAGGTCCTCGATCCGCACGGGATAGATGTTGTGGCCGCCGCGGATGATGAGGTCCTTCTTGCGGCCGAGGATTTCAAGACAGCCCTGCGCATCGAGGCGGCCCAAATCGCCGCTCATGAACCAGCCGTCGCGGTTGAATGAGGATTCGGTCGCCGCCTGGTCGCCGAAATAGCCTAACGTGAGCACGCCGCCGCGCCCGCCGATCTCGCCGATCTCGCCTTGAGCGGCCTCGATGTCGGGCGCCTCGGACTTGAAGATTCTGACCTCGTAGCCTTTGCAGGCGCGCCCGCAAGTGGCGGTGACGGTGCGGGCATCGTCGTCGGGAAGCGTGTATTGGTGCGAGCCGTTCTCGGTCATGCCGTAGATGTTCTGCGGCGCGACGCCGCGATCGAGGAATTCCTGTGCCGTCTCGCGTGGGATGGGCGCGCCTGCCATGTAGAAGATGCGCACGTCGCCCAGGCGCTCGAGCCCGCGCCTGCGCGCCGCGTCGAGCATGTCCATGGCGTGGGTCGGGACGCCCATCACATAGGTCGCGCCCGTCTCCAACAGCCAGTCCAGCGCGCTCGCCCCCGGCGGCGGATCGTTGACCACGAACTCGCAGCCCGCGACCAGCATCTGCTCCAGAGCGACCGTCGCGATGTGGTGGCTCAGCGGGCTCAGCGACAGGAGGATGGTGCGCTCGTCATGGTGCCAGTCGGCGACCATGGCGCGGCCGTTGGCGAGGAGCGTGTTGTCGGAATGCAGCACGCCCTTGGGCCGGCCGGTCGTGCCCGAGGTGAAGGCGAGATAGACAGGCGTGTCGGGATTGGCGTCGGGCGGGGGCTGCGGCAATGCTGCGCGCGGCGGCGCGGCGGCGCGGCCGGGCTCGACGCGAAACACCCGGCGCATCGACTTGACCGACGTGGCGGCGGCGAAGATGTCGCTGCGCGAAGCGTCGGCGCCATAGCCCGGCTCGGCGAAGAGCGCGGCCGCGCCGATGCCCGCGATGAGCGAGACCACCTCGGCCACCGTGAATGCGCGATGGAGCGACGGGTTGACGATGTAGCCGTTGCGCGAGCAGGCCAGCGTGACGACCACCGTCTCGACCCGGTTGGGGAGCCACACCGAGACGCGCTCGCCGCGCCTGACGCCCGCCGCGTGGAGTTCGGCCGCCACCGCGTCGACCCAGCCCAGCAGATCGGCCCAGGCAAGGCGGCGCCCAGCGTCGCGCAGCGCGAAGGCGGCGGGACGGCGCTCGGCCTGGCGGCGCAGCAGGGCATAGAGCGTGTCGGCCCGCCATACCCCCTCGGCGTAATGGCGGCGGGCGGTGGCAGGATCGTGCAGGGTGAGGATCGTGGTCACGGGGAGGCGAACTTAACCTCGCCCGGCGATCCTGAAAAGCCGTTCGCGGCCCGAGGCGCCCGCGCCTTCTTGTGGCGAGGATGCGCGCTGCGTAAGATCGCGTCGCCCATGCGCCGTCTCCCCGCCGCCCCGATCATCCTCGCCGCGCTCGCGCTCGGCGGATGCAGCTATGCCGATTCGCTGTTGGGCTTGGGGGCGCCGTCGCCGCCGAAGCCGGAACCGCCGGCCGCCGCCGCGCCAGCGCCAGCGCCGCCGGCGGCGAGCGCGGCCCCGTCCGCGCCCGCTTCCGAGACGCGCAAGCCCTTCGTCGTCATCCGATTCGAGGGCGGGCCGCCGCCCGACTACGCGCAAGGGCTCTACGCGGCGATGTCGGGCGCGCTGGAGCGGCGGCCGGGGGTGGCGTTCGATCTGGTCGCGGTGACGCGCGACCCGGACTCGGCCGAGCGCAATCTCACCACCATATTCCGCACCATCACCGGGATGGGCATGCCGGCCGAGCGCCTGTCGCTCTCGGCCGCCGCCGCCGCGGACGAGGCGACCGACGAGGTCTGGATCTATGTGCGCTGAGGCGGCGCGATGAACGAGGCGCCGCTCCATGCCAAGACCTTCCCCGTCACCTGGGACGAGCTGCACCGCCACGCCCGCGCGCTGGCCTGGCGCCTCCTGGAGCTGGGGCCATGGCGCGGCATCGTCGCGGTGACGCGCGGCGGACTGGTGCCGGCGGCGATCGTCGCGCGCGAGCTGGATATCAGGCTGGTCGATACGGTGTGCATCGCCAGCTACGAGGATCGCGCGCGGGGCGCGGTCGCGGTGCTGAAGACGATCGCGGGCGACGGCGAAGGCCTTCTCATCATCGACGATCTGGTCGATACCGGCGACACGGCGCGGGCGGTACGCGAAATGCTCCCTTTGGCGCATTTCGCCACCGTCTATGCCAAGCCCGAGGGCAGGCCCTTGGTTGACACTTATGTCACCGAGGTGAGCCAGGACACCTGGATCCTGTTCCCGTGGGACATCGCGCCGCAATTCGCGCCGCCGATCGCCGCGACGCGCGGCAACCGATGAGGGCCAGGGCGCTCGCGCTCGCGGCGCTCATGGCGCTGGCGCCGGCGGCGGGGGCCGAGCTGCGCCACGACATGGTCGAGAGCGCCGACCCGCGCGCCGCCGCCATCGGCCGGGACATCTTGCGCCAAGGCGGCAGCGCCGCCGACGCCGCCGCGGCGATGGCGGTGGCGCTGACCATCGTCGAGCCGCAATCGGCCGGCATCGGCGGCGGCGCGTTCTTGGTGCATTGGGGGGCGCGCGACCATGCGTTGGTGGCGCTCGACGGGCGCGAGAGCGCGCCGGCTTCGGCCCGGCCCGACCGGTTCCTCGACGCGAACGGCCAGCCGCTGCCGTTCTTCAACGCGATGCTGGGCGGGCGCTCCATTGGCGTGCCGGGGCTGCTGCGGCTGCTCGCGGTGGCGCACCAGCGCTTCGGCAAGCTGCCCTGGGCCAGCCTCATCGCGCCTTCGATCAAGCTCGCGGCGGAGGGCTATGCGCTGTCGCCCAGGGTGCGCGCCATCCTCGCCAACGACCGTGCCTTGCCCAAGACCGAGGCGGCGCGCGCGCTCTATTACCAGGCCGACGGCAGCGCCAAGCCGGCGGGCACGGTGATCGTCAACCCGGCGCTGGCCGAGACCTTGCGCGTCATCGCCAGCGCGGGCGCCGACGCGTTCTACACCGGCGCCATCGCGCACGACGTCGCGGATGCGGCGGCCGGCGCCACGCCCAAGGGCGACCTCACCGAGGCGGACCTCGCGTCCTACGCGGTGAAGGAGCGCGCGGTGGCATGCGCGCCCTATCGCGGCCATCGCGTGTGCGGCATGGGATTGCCGTCGGGCGAGGTGCCGATGCTGGAAATCCTGCGCCTGATCGAGCCGTTCGACCTCGCCCATCACGTCGCCGACGCGCAAGCCTGGCACCTTTTCGCCAGCGCCAGCAGGCTCGCCTATGCCGACCGGGCGCGCTGGCTGGGCGACCCGGATTTCGTCCCGGCGCCGGCCGAGGGGCTGCTCGATCCCGCCTACACCGCCGCCCGCGCCAAGCTCATCGATCCCGCGCAAGCGAGCCCCGGTCCAGCCGCGCCGGGCGATCCTCCGGGCAAGCGCAGCGATTTGTGGGGCGACGGCAGGGCGCCCGAGTTCCCCTCGACCTCGAACATCTCGGTGATCGACGGCGACGGCGACGCGGTGGCGATGACCGCGACCATCGAGTCGAATTTCGGCAGCCACGTGATGGTGCGGGGCTTCCTGCTCAACAACGAGCTGACGGATTTTTCATTCGTGCCCGAGGCGGACGGGCGCCCGGTCGCCAACCGGGTCGAGCCGGGCAAGCGACCGCTCTCGGCAATGAGCCCGACCATGATGTTCGGCGCGGACGGCGCGCTCGAGCTGGTGGTGGGCTCGGCGGGGGGACCGGCGATCATCTCCGACGTGGCCAAGGCGATCGTCGGCGTGGTGGATTGGCACGAGACACTGGCGGCGGCGATCGCGCTGCCCAACGTCGGCAACCGCAACGGCGCGACGGAGATCGAGACCTTCGCAGGAGCGGACGCGCTGGCGGCGGAGTTGACGAAGATGGGTCACAATGTCCGGATATGGCCGCGCGAGAGCGGCATCGGGGGGATATCGGTCACGCCGCAGGGGTTGGAGGGCGCGACGGACCCGAGGAGAGAGGGCGCGGCGTTGGGGGATTAGGGTGCATCAATCGCCAAGCGGCAATTTGATGCGCCGGAAGACCAAGGTCAGTTTCGCTTGGGTCGCGACAGATCAAGGAGGTTTCCTTGGTCTTGGCTCTCGGCGGCCGATAGCGATTGCGGCTTTTTGTCCGGCTTTACCAACGCACCTGCCTTCCGCAAGTCCCCGGAATCAAGCGTGGGATTCGTGCGGATTCGATCGAGCAACGTAGCCTGCTTGGGTTCGAGAGCAACTAGGCGCCCAGGACATTCAGAAGATCGAGGAGGTCCGTCGTGTATTCTGCGATCCACTCGTTGGGCTGGACCCTGTCGAGTGGCGATGGCGGGCGTCTGTCGCCCATGATTGGTCGCGTGCGATCGAGACGGCGATAGCTGAACCAGTGACGCAGAACTTGTTTTCCATCCACTTCATAGGCCCACACTGCCGGTGAGACATTCTCGACGTAGCCGTTGCCAACGCGAAGCCTGTGTTTGTTGATGTCATAATCGATCTGATTGGGAAGCGGCTCAGGAGCGCCTGGTATAGCGCCATTTGCAGGAATCGTTGGCGCACTTTCCTTAGGGAGGCGCGGCGGTCGCGCGGGACGTTCACTCGCCGGGTCGGAAAAACGTTCACCATACGTGTGAAGCCAGATGATCTCTCCCCCAAGCTTGGCAGCTTCGGCGAATAGCGCAGCGTTCGCCGTGAGCGGCACACGTACACCTGGGCGCTTTAAGTCTTTCGCAAATCGCACAACGAAATATGGATGAGCCAAGACGGCTGCTACATAAGCCACCACGTCTTCCGCGCTCACGCTACAGCCATAGACTTCGCTTAAGTACGTCAGGAATGCCGGTTTTAAGTTGCTGGTGCCCGCCATTTTGTCGCGCCAGAGCGGGTAAACCCGGCCCCCGAAGGAGCCTCTATAATGATGAATATCTGGAACGAGCCCTGCAAATGAAATCGCGGGTCCCGATGACGGAGAGACTAGCTCCAACGCCGTCAAGTAAACCTGCCTAGACGAATGGGCCTCCCATAGCCCGGGGTTGGGTCGGTTGATGAGGCGGGCGTCGGGGATGAGCCACTGGCGGTCGAAAGAGCGGAATGCGTAGCGGGTCGGCTCAATGCAAGGGCCTCGGTCATCGATGACCGCAATCGTCCGCGTCGGATGGCCTACTAACCCCTTAACGAGCTTTTTGCGGATGTGCTTATCGCCAGCGACAAGCCCTTCGCCCGGCTTGCCTTTGACAAGATGCGGATGAAAAAGCATCTCTTTCCTGCCAGTATCCACCTCCCGAGTCAGGACCGACCACCGCTCGCGAAGTGAAGCGGCATCAGGAGCGATGACCCAGGTCCGGCCGGGCATGACACCCGAAGCGTTGTCAACAAACAGATCGTCGAGCAACGGGTAACCGGCCCATGCGCCGGCGGACGCCGGCAGGAACGGGTCACGCCAACCGGCCGGGCAATCGACCCATCCCGAGCCGCCAAGTGAAAGGGCGGTCAGCGCCGCAAATTTCTCCTCGCGTCGACCTTCGGGCAGGGCGCGGAACCGAACGTGGGCCGGCGCCTCGGGGTCCGTTTTCGGCGTTCGCGCCGCGAGCACGATGCAGACTGGCTGCTGGACACCTTGGAAAATGCGCGTCGGGACATCGGGCTGGTGTCCTTCCGGCGAACAGTCGATCACCCAGATCTCCCTCGACAAGCTCCGTAGATCGCTTCGCATTTTTTCAAAGCCAGGCCCATTGAGGAATCCCGACACGGTGATGAAGCAGACGATACCGGCCTTGTCGGTCTCTTCCAGGCCCGTGGATGCCTTCAGGCCCGCGCCGAACACTTTCCACGTCGCCCAGCGCCAGAAATAAATGTAAAGGTTCTTCAGGTGCTTCGTGTGCGCGCCGAGACCCCACGCCGCCGGCGGCGTCCAGCGATCGAGGGGGGCCTCTCGCCCGTCGCTACCCTCCTCGATCCAACCGCCGCGTCCCTTCGCTTTTTCCTTGTACGGCGGATTTCCTATGACGACTGTGATCGGCTGATCGCGCTTGACGGCGTTGGCCTCTCGCCGAGACCTTGCGATCGGTTGCAGAATTTGCGGGAGTCGTTCTTCTTCGACGTACGGGTTGCCGAGCGTATCCGTAATGAACAGTCGCAGTTCTGGAACATTGGGCGACTTGATGAGAGAATGTATTTCCGCAAGCAGACGTAGTTGCGCAACGGCAAACGGGCCGAACTGAATCTCGAATCCGAAAATGCGTTGGGCCGCAGCCGAGATCGCCGCCGGGACCGCACCGGCTCCTTGGTCACTTTCAACCGTCGCCGCGATTTGACGAAGGATGCCGAGCAAAAACGTGCCGGTGCCGGCAGCGGGGTCCGCGACGGTAACGTCCGTCGAAGCGAATCCCAACGCGCGGTCGAACAAGTGAGTGCTACGAAGCGCTTCGTTTGCGAGGCGCACCATCGCGCCCACGACCTCGGGCGGTGTGTAGTACGACCCGGTACGCTTGCGCAGCACGTTGTCGTAAATCTCCAGGAAATCCTGGTAGAAGTAGAGCCAAGTATCGGGATTGCCTTTGCTCAGCGACGACCAATCGACAACATCGAGCACGCGCGTCAGCGTTCCAAGCGATGTGCTGAGCGCTGCCTGATTGGCGCTATCGTCCGTTAGCACACGGAGAGCGGCCCCGATCAGCGAGTTGGTCGGACGAAGTTCCTCAGCGGCCCGCCCGATGCCGTTGGCGAGCGAGATGCCGCGGGCACGAGCGACCAAAAGCCCAAAAGTTACCGCCTGTGCATAACCGTCGGCGAACTGCTCGTCGGACGCCTCCGGGAAGAGGAGCAATCGCCAATCTTGGGCAAGCTCCTTAAGGGAGGTGCTCCCGAGCGCGAGCTGTTCGGTTACTTCGTCTCTGAGTAGCCGGCACAGACGCGCGCTTAGCTCGGCTAACTGCTTTGCGTTGCGCGGCGGTATGGGTTGCCACGTGAGGAAGTTGAAAAACAGGGGTAGCAAGGACGGCGGAGCCGAGAGCGACGCGCCCGCGGTTTCCACATCGCCCTGCAGGTGAACTATTTCGCCGTCGAGATGTCCATCACGCCAAACGCTGAAGGCATTGCCGTCGGTATATAGGATGTTGGGAAGCGACTGCAGTTTCTTCCATTGCGCCTTGTCGTGTGCGTCTGAAAATCGGCGGGGATCGGCCCCTTTTCCAGGAGCCTTTACTTCAATGAAGCCCACCAAGGCTTTGTTTACGACAACTGCGTAGTCAGGGCGTGTCTTGATTTCCGATTGCGAGGTTTCACCGACCATGTTAACGGTGTCGTCCGACATTCCTAGAAGGGCGGAAAGTTCGCGCACGAGCGCTTCCAGCGGAGCGCGCAACTGATCCTCGGGCGCACCCGATACGGCAGCGTTCGAAAATTTGGCTTTGGTCAGCTTTCCAAAGGCCGAAACCGCACCGTGAAGAGAATGCTCGTGCGCCAATGCTAGGGACCCCTTGTAAACCGGCGCGGCGTTTGACTATAGCGGAATATCGAAGATTCGCCGCTGAACTCTTCGACCCAACGCGAGCCCCCCACGCCGCTCGACCCCCATGTCGAAACTCTCCTCGCCGCGTTCGCCGCCGCCGGGCGGCTGAAGGTCTGCGAGCTTTCGCCGGAGGAGGCGCGGCAGGGGATCGTCGGGCTGGCGCAGGCGGTCGATGCCAAGGACGTGCCGATCGGCCGGATCGAGGACGGGACTTGGGCCGCGCCGGGCGGGCGCCTCGCCTGGCGCAGCTACACGCCCCAAGGCGAAGCGGGCAAAATCCTGTCCGGCCCGGTCAGTACTCCGCCGCGGGCGGCACTGCCGGCGTCGCCGCGCCCAATTTCGCCGCCGGCGCGCGTTCCGCCGGCTCGATCTTTTCCAGTTTGACCACGACGCGGCGGTTCTGCGCCTGGTTTTCCGGCAGGGGATTTCCGTCGGCGTCGCGATTGGGCAGCTTGGGAAACGTATCGGCATAGCCGGCGGCGCGGAGCTTCCGCGCCGGGATGCCTTGATCGAGAAGGAAATGCACCACCGACGCGGCGCGCGCGGTCGACAGCTCCCAGTTGGACGGGAATTGCGCGGTATGGACCGGCGTGTCGTCGGTGTGGCCCTCGACGGTGATCGCATAGCCCTTGAACGCGTCCGATGCGAGCCTGGCGGCGGCGTCGCGCAGGATGGCCTCGCCCGCGCTGCTCAACGTCGCCGATCCGCTGCCGAAAAACGCGGCGCTGCTGATTTCGAGGATGGTGATCCGGTCGCCCTTGGGCTCGGTCTCGACCGGCGCGTGCGGCGCGGCGACGGCTTGAAGCGCTGCGGCGGCCATGACCGGAGCCGTGTCGGGTTCGACGGGGGCGGCGATCCTGGGCGGCGGCGGTTCCTCGGGCGGCGCGGGCGGATCGTCCGTCGGGGCCGCGGCGCGCGCCAGTCCGTGGAACGGCAGATTGCCCTCGAGGAAATCCTTCGGCTGCACCGGCAGCGCGACGGTCGCCAGCGCCGGAACCGGTTTCGGCACGTCCTTCCGGGCGATCGAAATCGTCAGGAAGACGGCAAAGAAGCACAGCAGCAAGGTGATCATGTCGGCATAGGTCATCAGCCAGTCGTCGGCGTGATGATGCTGCTCGCGCCGTGCGTGCGGGCGCGGTTTCATGCGGCGACCGCCTTCAGATGCGGCGGCCGCGCGGCGGGCTGGGCCTCGGCCGCGAACTGGTCGAGATAGTCATGGCTTTCCGGCCGCAGGAAGCTGTTCAGGCGGTCCTTGATGAAGCCCGGCGATTTGTCGCTGACCAGCATCACCATGCCTTCGGTGATCAGCTGGTTGCGGAAGCGGCGCTTCTCGACCGCCTGGCGCAGCTTCGCCGCCGCGGGCATGTAGACCATGCGCGCCGACAGGACGCCGTAAAGCGTCGAAAGGAACGACACCGACAGGCTGGCGCCGATGCCGGAGACATCGTCATTCAGGTTGCACAGCATCGCCACCATGCCGATCAGCGTGCCGATCATGCCGAAGGCGGGCGCGTGGCTCGACATGGTGTGCAGCACCTCGACCGGAACGCTGTCGCGCTCGTAAGCCGCGTCGGCGGCGGTCTCCATCATGGCGCGCACGTCCTGGGGCGAATACCCGCTCACCACCATGTTGAGCCCGTATTTGACGAAGGGGTCGGCGATGCCGCGCTTGGCGAGGCTCGCCTCGAGGCGGCGCATGCCCTTTTCCTTGACCATCAAGGCCCAGCCGATGATCTCGATCATGTCGCGATGAAGATTGTCCCGCGGCGCGTCGTGCGGCTTCTTGAACTCCTTGAGCATCGCGCTGACGACCGCGAGCGCGCGGCGGACATCGTCGGCCTCGAAACTCATGAAGGCGACCGCGATCACCCCGCCCACCACCACCACCAGGCCCTCGATGCTGAAGAAGGCCAGCAGGCTGTGCGTGCTCAGCGCAATCGCGCCCAGGATGAACAGAAACCCGAGCGCCACGCCCATCAGCGGGGCGCGGGCATAAGATCGAAGCGAATTCAGGCTGAAATGGTGCATGGAATTTCCTTCGCGTGCGAAAGGGCACGCGCCCGCGAACGGGTCTCGCCGCTCTTCAAGCAACGGCCGTGCCATCGAGGCATGGCTCTTAAGGCGCTGATTCGGCAGCACTTTCATTTCGCGCGAGGGACCCCGGGGAAAATATCGCCGGGCCGCGCGACAAAATCTGCCGATGTGGCGCCGGCGGTTCGCTAGGGTGGGGGAGAGGCGCTCGCCGCCGCGATCCGGAACCAAGGACTCCGCGATGCCGCTCGACCCCCATGTCGAAACCCTGCTCGCCGCGTTCGCCGCCGCGGGGCGCCCCAAAGTGTGGGAGCTGACGCCCGCGGAGGCGCGGCAGGGGATCGTCGCGCTGGCGCAGGCGGTCGACGCCAAGGATGTGCCGATCGGCCGGATCGAGGACGGGACTTGGCCGGCGCCGGGCGGACCCCTCGCCTATCGCCGCTACACGCCCCAGGGTGCCGCCGGCGAAACGCTCCCCGGCCTCGTCTATTTCCACGGCGGCGGCTTCGTCATCGGCTCGGTCGAGACGCATGAAGGGCTGTGCCGCCTGCTCGCCAACGCCAGCGGCGCGCGCGTCGTGTCGGTCGAATACCGCCTCGCGCCCGAGCACCGCTTCCCGGCCGCGGTCGAGGACGGATGCGCCGCGATCGCGTGGGTGGCGGAGAATGCGCCGGCGCTGGGCGTCGATCGCGCGCGGATCGCGGTGGGCGGGGATTCGGCGGGTGCTACGCTCGCCGCGGTGGTGTGCCAATATGCCCGCGATCATGGCCCCAGGATCGCGCTGCAGCTCCTGCTCTGTCCCGCGACAAGGCTCGACGCCGACACCGCGTCGCGCCGCATCTTCGAGGACGGGTTCTTTCTCGAGGCGCTGTCGATGGAATGGTTCGCGCGGCACTATGTCGGCTCGGACACCATGCCCGCCGACCCGCGCCTGTCGCCGCTGCTCGCGGCCGACCTCTCGCGCCTGCCCGAGGCGCATATCCACACCGCCGCGTTCGATCCGCTGCGCGACGAGGGGAAGGACTATGCCGGGCGCCTCGCGCAGGCCGGCATCGCGGTGCGCTACACCTGCCACCCCGGCATGATCCATCATTTCTACTGCATGGCCGGCGCCATTCCCTATGCCCATGTCGCGGTCGCTTCGATGGGCGCGGCGGTCAAGGCGGCGCTTAGGACCGCATGAGCGACGATCCCGCCGCGCGCCCCGCCATCACGCTCGAGCCCGGCCACCACAAGCGCGCGGCCTCGGGCCATCCGTGGGTCTATTCCAACGAGCTGCGCATGGACGCCGCGGCGAAGGCGCTGCCGCGCGGCAGCCTGGTCACGGTGAAGGATGCGAGCGGGCGCGCGCTGGGCGTCGCCACGTTCAATGCCAACGCCTTGATCGCGGCGCGCATCCTCGACACCGATGCCAAGCGCGCCATCGACCGCGATTTCTTCGCCGCCCGCATCGAGCGCGCGCTGGCGCTGCGGCGGCGGCTTTATGACGAGCCGTTCTATCGCCTCATCCATGCCGAGGCGGACGGGCTGCCAGGGCTGGTGATCGACCGCTATGGCGATGTCGCGGCGGCACAGCTCAACACCGCCGGCATGGTGGCGCTCGAGGGCGAGATCGTGCACGCGCTCGAAGCGACGCTCGGGGCCAAAGCCATCGTGCTCAGGAACGATGCGACATCGCGCGCGGTCGAGGGGCTCGCCGAGGAGACGCGCGTGGCCTTGGGCACGCTCGAAGGGCCGGTGGAGCTTGCCGAGAACGGCGCCGTCTTCCTCGCCGACCTCATCGGCGGGCAGAAGACCGGCTGGTTCTTCGATCAGCGCGAGAACCGGCGCTTCGTCGCGCGGCTCAGCGCCGGGGGGCGCGTGCTCGACGCCTATTGCTATGGCGGCGGCTTCGCGATCCAGGCGGCGCTGCGCGGCGCCGACCGCGTCCTCGGCATCGACCGCTCCGAGCCTGCGCTGGCGCTCGCGGCGCAAGCCGCCGAACGTAACTCCGTTGGCGAGCGCTGCCGCTTCGCGCGCGGCGAGGCTTTCGCCGAACTGGCGCGGCTCGGCGCATCGCACGAGCGCTTCGACGTCGTGATCGCCGACCCGCCGGCTTTCGTGCGCACGCGCAAGGATCTGGGGCCGGGCCTGCGCGGCTACCGCAAGCTGGCGCGGCTCGCTTCTGCGCTGGTGGCGCCGGGCGGCGTCCTGTTCCTCGCGTCCTGCTCGCACAATGTGAGCCCTGAGGATTTCGCCGAATCCGTGCGCCGCGGGCTCGGCGATGCCGAGCGCACCGGCCGCATCATCCGCGCATCGGGCGCCGCGCCCGACCATCCGGTCCATCCCGCGCTGCCCGAGAGTGCCTATCTGAAAGCGCTCGCCCTCGTGCTGGATTGAGGCGCTTCATTGCGATAGCCTCGTCCCTGCGGCAAATCCGGGGGCCGAATTGAGCGACCAGGACCAGATCGAAGGCAGCCAGATCCTCGATCAAGTGGCGGCGCGCGGCGTTGAGTTCATCGTCTCCGTGCCCGACATCACGACGAGCCAGGGCTTGCTGTGGCCGATCGTCACGGACAAGCGCTTCCGCCTCGTGCGCGTGTGCAAGGAGGACGAGGGCGTGTCGATCTGCGCCGCCTTGTCCTTCTGCGACAAGCGCGCGCTGCTGCTGATCCAGTACACCGGCCTGCTTGATTCCCTGAACGCGCTGCGCGCGGCGGGGTGCGAGTACAAGCTGCCGGTCTGCATGATGGTCGGGCTGCTGGAGAAGGAGCCCAACGTGCCGCCGACCCAGTCCGCGCGCTTCGGCGTGCGCATCGTCGAGCCCATCCTCGACGCCATGGGCATCCCGCACGACGTCTTCGAACTCCATGGCGACGCGCCGCGGATCGGGCCCGCGATCGACAAATCCTACCGCGACTCTTGGCCCGCGGCGCTCCTCATCGGCAGGCGGATCTAGCCATGATGCGACGCGACCTCGCCTTCCGCATCCTCGCCCGCCACGTGCGCGACGAGATCGTCGTGCCGGTCTACCAGGGGGCGCAGGAATGGCGCGCGCTCCGGCCCGACCATGCGCTGACATATTATTCGATCGGCGCGATGGGGCAGGCCTCGTCGGCGGCGCTGGGCCTCGCGCTGGGGCGGCCCGACAAGCGCGTCATCGTGCTCGACGGCGACGGCAGCCTGCTGATGAATCTTGGCACGCTCGTCACCATCGCCAGCCAGGCACCCGCGAACCTTGTTCATTTCGTGTGCCAGAACGGCATGTACGAGGCCAACGGCGCGCATCCGATCCCCGGGCGCGACCGCCTGAATTTCGCGGCCTTGGCGAAGGCCGCGGGCTATCCCAAGACCTACGAGTTCTCCGATCTCGGCGAGTTCGAGGCCAAGGTCGCGGGTGTCCTCGGCGTGGCGGGGCCGGTGTTCGCGACCTTGAAGCTGGTGCCCGGCGAACCGCCGCCCCAGGACTACACCTTCATCCACGGCGCGGGCGCGCGCGAGACCTTCAAGGCGGCCCTAAAGCGCGGCTGATCACCCTTCGCCTTCGAGCGCCGATGGAGCGCGGCGGCGGCGGTCGAGATCGATCACGTTGGCAACATCGCCGTTGCGCGGCGCCGGTAGCTTCAGCACGAACATCGTGCCGGCGCCGGTGCTGTCGGCGAGCGCGATCTCGCCGCCATGGGCGCGCATCACCTCGCGCGCGATGGCGAGGCCAAGCCCGGTGCCGCCCGGCCGCGCCGAGCCCGCGAACGGCCGGAACAGATTCTCCCGCGCCTTGGGCGCCAGCCCCGGCCCGTCGTCGGCGAGCTCGATCACGGCCTCGCCACCCTCCACGCGGGCGCGGATCGTGAGCCGGCGGGCGCCCGCC
>DATNID010000029.1:0-85248 GCA_035604615.1 Allostellaceae bacterium
GGCGGTTTCGCCCGCGTGCGGAACGAGCTCGCCGACGACCACCGGCTCGGCGCCGCGGTGCGCAAGCTCGGCCTCAAGGCGGTGCTCTCGCCCTATATCGTCGAAAACCGCGTGACCGAGCCCTCCTTCGCCAGTCTGTGGCGCCACGAATTGCGCTGGGCGCGCACCTCGCGGATGCTGGCGCCGGCCGGTTTCGCCGGTTCGGTGATCACCCATACGGTGATGACAACCGCGCTCGCCGCCATGCTCTGGGGATCGGGGTCGGCGGCGTGGGACTGTGTTCTCATTTCGGTGCTGCTGCGCTGGATATCGGCCATTCTGATCGCCCGCCGTCTCGATCTGCCGCGCGCCGGGCTGTGGCTGCTGCCGTTACGGGATGCTTTGTCCTTTGCGGTGTTTCTCTATAGCTTCTGCGGGCGCAGCGTGTTGTGGCGCGACCAGCTGTTCCGGGTCGAGCCGAACGGCGAGATCAGCGTCGAGGGAGATTAGCCGGCATGATGAAGACCCTGTTCCTGCATCCGCCGTCATTCGATGGGTTCGATGGCGGGGCGGGGTCGCGTTATCAGGCGCGCCGCGAGATCCGCTCGTTCTGGTATCCGACCTGGCTGGCCCAGCCGGCCGCGCTCGTTCCCGGCAGCAAGCTGATCGACGCCCCGCCGGCGCGGCTGCCACTCGCGGAGGTGCTGCCGATCGCTCATGACTACGAATTGGCGGTGCTGCATACGTCGACCCCCTCCTTCGCCGCCGATGTCAAGGTCGCCCAAGCCCTGAAAGATACCAATCCCCGGCTCAAGATCGGCCTCGTTGGCGCCAAGGTCGCGGTCGAGCCCGACGCCAGCCTCGCCGCCTCGCGCGCCATCGATTTCGTCGCCCGCGAAGAATTTGATTTCACGATCAAGGAGGTGGCCGACGGCCGCACGTTCGCCGACATCGACGGGCTGAGCTATCGCGACGGCGCCGGGGAAATCGTCCACAACCGGGCGCGCGCCGTCCTCGAGGATATGGACAAGCTCCCGTTCGTCACCGAGGTCTACAAGCGCGATTTGCATGTCGAGGATTACTTCATCGGCTATCTGAAGCACCCGTATATGTCGCTCTACACGGGGCGCGGCTGCCGCTCTAAATGCACCTTTTGCCTGTGGCCGCAGACCGTCGGCGGGCACCGCTACCGGGTCCGCAGCGTCGCCCACGTGATCGAGGAAATCCGCCTCGCGCGGAGCTATTTCCCGCAGGTCCAGGAGTTCTTCTTCGACGACGACACCTTCACCGACGACCGGCCTCGCGCCGAGGCGATCGCGAAGGAACTCGGCAAGCTCGGCGTCACCTGGTCGTGCAACGCCAAGGCCAACGTTCCGCGCGAGACGCTCAAGGTCTTACGCGACAATGGCTTGCGCCTGCTGCTCGTCGGCTACGAATCCGGCAACCAGCAAATCCTCTACAATATCAAGAAGGGCATGCGGATCGATGTGGCGCGCCGCTTCACGCGCGACTGCCACGAGCTCGGCATCACCATCCACGGCACGTTTATCCTCGGGCTCCCCGGCGAGACCAAGGAGACGATCGAGGAGACCATCCGTTTCGCCACCGAGATCAATCCGCATACTATCCAGGTCTCGCTCGCCGCGCCCTATCCCGGCACGTTCCTCTACCGCCAGGCGGTGGAGAACGGCTGGCTCGACATCGAGCACGCGGAGCTGGTCGACGATCACGGCATCCAGATCGCGCCGCTCCACTATCCGCATCTCTCGCACAGCGAGATCTTCGATTCGGTCGAGGTGTTCTACAAGCGCTTCTATTTCCGCGCCGGCAAGATCGCCTCGATCGTGGGCGAGATGGTGCGCAGCCCGGAGATGATGGTGCGCCGCCTGCGCGAAGGCGTCGAGTTCTTCCAGTTCCTGCGCGAGCGGGAGATCGCGCACTGAGCTTGCGGCGGCTCATCGTCTGCGCCGACGATTTCGGCCTCGATCCCGCGATCAACGACGCCGTCGAGCAAGCGAGCCGCGACGGCATCCTCACCTGCGCGAGCCTGATGGTGGCGGGTCCCGCCGCCGCCGACGCGGTGGCGCGCGCGCGCCGATTGCCGGGCTTGCGCGTCGGCCTTCATCTCGTGCTGGTGAGCGGCCCGCCGGTGCTGCCGCCCCAAGAGATTCCGGCGCTGGTCGATGACGGCGGCGCGTGCCGCGACGCGCTCGTCCGCGCCGGCTTCCGCTTTGCCTTCGATGGCGCCGTGCGCGCCCAACTCGCGCGCGAAATCCGCGCCCAGTTCGAGGCCTTCCGCGCCACCGGCCTCGCCCTCGACCACGCCAACGCCCACCGTCATATGCAGCTTCATCCCACGGTCGGGCGCATGCTGGTCGCGATCGGGCGCGAGTACGGTCTCGCGGCCGTGCGCATCCCGTGGGAGCCGGTCGCGACCTTGCGCCGCGCCGCGGCCGCGCCCGCCGATCTCGCCGTCGCCGCGCTCCATGCGCCCATGGCGGCGCTGCTGCGCCGCCGCGTGCACGCGGCGGGGCTCCTGTGCAACGACGCGCTGCTCGGCCTCGCCTGGAGCGGCGCCATGACCGAGGAGCGCGTGCTGCGGCTCATCGATGCGCTACCGCCGGGCGCGAGCGAGATCTATTTCCATCCCGCGTCCCAGCGCAGCGAATTCTTGGCGCGCGCGATGCCCCGCTATCGCCACACCGAAGAGCTGGCGGCGCTGGTAAGCCAGGCGGTGCGGCGGCGGATCGAGGGCGCCGGCATCGCGCTCGTGCCCTATGGCGGGCTCGGCTGAGGCGGCGGCGCCTGCCCCATCAGCGCCGGCAGCACGATGAAGGTGCACAGCAGCGTGTAGGCGAGCGAAATCGACAAGAGCTTGCCCATCTCGGCCATGCCCGGATTGTCGGAGAGCGCGAGGCTGCCGAACGCGGTGCCGGTGGTGAGCGCGCTGAACAGGATGGCGCGCGCAGTGCTCGACTGCAGCAGATCGCCCAGTCCCGCGCGCCAGCGCATGACGAAATAGACGTCGAACGCCACGCCGATCCCGAGCAGCAGCGGCAGGGTGATGATGTTGGCGAAATTGAGCTGCATGCCGAGCACCACGCCCGTCGCCAGCGCCAGGAGCCCCGCGAGCGCGAGCGGCGCCAGCACCAGCGCCACATCGCGCACGCGCCGCAGCACCGCATAGAGCAGCGCCGCGATGGCGAGGACCGCGATCAAGCCGGCGACCGCGAAGGCGTGGGTCACGGTGTTGGCCGATTCCTGGATCGTGACCGGCGCCCCGGTCGCGTTCGGTGCGACCGCGCGCACCGCTTGGACGAAGCGCCGCAGCGCCGCGTTGTCGGGCGCGCCGCCCTTGGGGAAGACCTGGACGCGCGCCCTTCCGTCTGCCGCGATCCAGTCGCGCTTCACATCGTCGGGCAAGGTCTCGAACGTCACCGGCCCGGCGCCAAGCGACGCGGCGAGGTCGGCGAGACGGCCGGACAGGCCCGATGCGAGCGCGTCTTTCAGCGCGGGCAGCACCGCGGCGCCGCGCACGGCGACCTGATCGAGCAATCCCGCGAGCCGCGCGGCGGCCTCGAACCCGTGGCCACCCGCTTCCTTCAGGTGCGCGGCGCAGGACGCGATCGCCTTCAGCACCTCGTCGTCGCTCGGCGGCGGCCTCACCGCGGGCGGCGTGAGGGTGATCCCGAGCACGCTCGTGATGTCGGCGAGAATCGCGAGCTTCGCAGGCTGATCTTCGGGCACGAAGCTCGCCGCCGTGATCGCCCGCTCCACCGCGTCGAGCTTGCCGAGCCGGTCGGCGAGTTCGCGCGCGGCCGAAATCGACGGCGTCAGGATTTCCGCCGTGTACGGCGTCTGGTCCGGATCCGCCTTCATCTCGTTCAGGACCTGCATCGCCTCGGTGCGCTGGTTCTGCAGGTCGAGCGGGTTGAAGTCGAAGCGCAGCGCGGGCATGAGCGCGGCCGCGCCGAGCGCAGCGACGGCGGCGCCGGCGAGCACCAAGCGCCGCCGCTCCACCAGAAGCCGGTCGAGCGGGGCCAAACGCGCGAACCCCACCGCGCGCCGCTCGCCCCGCGGCCGCAGCAGCGTCAAGAGCGCCGGCAGCAGCGTCACGTTGAGCCCCAGCGCCACCAGCATGCCGACCCCGGCGATGAGCCCCAAATCCGACACGCCGGTGTAGTCGGTCGGCACGAACGAGAAGAAGCCCACCGAGGTCGCGGCCGCCGCCACCGCGAGCGGCCCGCCGATGCCGGTCGCGGTGCGCCGCAAGGCGATGTCGAAACTGTCGGCGCGGAACCGCTCGTCGCGGTAGCGCACGCTGAACTGGATGCCGAAATCGACCGCGATGCCGATGAAGAGGACGGCGAAGGCGGCCGAGATCGGGTTGAGCGCGCCCACCGCGATAACCGCGAAGGTCGCGCAGGCGACGAGCCCGACCACCAGCGTGACGATGATCGCCACGACAAGGCGCAGCGAGCGCAGCGCCATCGCGAGCCACAGGCACAGGAGCCCGAGCGACAGCGCCGTGGTGAGACCCGCCCCCTCGGCCAGCGTCGCGAGCTGGTCGTCGTCGAACGCCACCGTCCCGGTGACGCGAACCGCGACCCCGCGCTCCGGCGTGAGGCCGAGGCCGCTTGCCGCATCCCGCACCGCCGCGATCGCGCGCGCGCCCGGCACGATCGCCTCATAATCGAGTGCCGGCTGAGTCAGGATAAAGCGGCGCAGCTCGCGCTTGTCCGGCGCGCGCCCGCTCAGCAATGTCTGCCACGACAGCGGCGCGCTTCGGCCGTTGAGCGCGCCATCGACCGATTGCGCGACAGCGGCCAGCGGGGCGGCGAGCGTGTCCGCGCCGGCGGCTCCATGCGCGGCGCCTTGCGCCATGAGGTCGAGGGCGGAGAACACGCCCCGGAGGCTGGGATCGGCGGCCAGCGTGCCGATGAGCGGCTGCGCGGCGATGATCTGGTCGGAGAATTTCTGCAGCTCGTCGGCCGAAAGGAACAGCAGCCCCTCGCGGCGAAAGAAGTCGCCGCCTTCGGGATCGCGCACCGTCTTGAACAGCGACGGCAAAGCCACGAGCTTCTTGGCCAGCCCATCGGCCGCGCCGGCGGCGAGTTCGGCGGTCTTGCCGTCGATCACGACGACGAGAAGATCGACGTTCTGCGGAAACGCGCGGTCCATCTCGGCTTCGCGCTGGCGCCACGCGACGCTTGAGGAGATCAGCCGGTCGACATCGGTGTCGATGGTGATGCGGCTCGCGGTGTAGATGCCGGCGAGGACCGACAACAGCAGCGCAAGCAGCGTCACCGCCACTGCATGGCGACGGCTCGCCTCGACGATCGCGGCAATCCGGTTCGCCATGACGGGGTTATCGGCGACGGGCCGGGGCCGCGCAAGGCGGGAAATCGGCGGCGGTCGGCGGCAGCATGGTCAGAACGTGTAGCCGACCCTGAGGCCGAGATTGGTGAGGCCGGGATTGTGCGAGCCGATATCCGCGTTCGAGATATGGTCGAGAAAGACGCCGACGCTCCAGGGCGGCGACACGCGGTAGCCGAACTCGACGCTCTCGTGGAACAGGAAGCGCGTGCCGAGCCCCTTGTGGTTGCTCTCCGTGCTCTGATCCGGCCCGTCATGCACGGCGCCGCCCAGGCCCAGATCGCCGTAGAAGGACTCGGTGAAATTCGCGGTCCAGGTCAGCCCGAAATAGGCATAGCTGTTCCCGCCCGCGCTGTTGATCGAAATTCCGAGATGGGGCCGCGGCGCCCAGATCGGCGCCAGCAGTCCGGGCGAGACGAACAGCGCCTCGCCATTGAAATCGGCGCCTTGCTCGCGGTGGTCGCCGCCGATCGGGATGTCATGGGCGAGAATGCCGAACTCGGCTTCGTCGAGCAGCCCCGCCGCCGCCTGCGCCCGGCCCGAGGCCGCGAGCGAGAGGGCCGCGATCAGCCATGCAATCGTGCGCAGTCTTGTCATCGTTCCTTGGGATTATCGTCGGCGATGGGACCGGACGGGTCTCGCATATTTTGCCGCCGCTGTTGGGCCGGACGCATGAACCCGCCCGATCGGCGCGCCGATCGGGCCGGGATCGACGCCCCCGGCCCCGCCCAGTCGCGGCGATTCGCGCCCCTCAATATCCGGGCAGGACCAGGATCTCGGTCGCCTTCGGCAGCATGGCGCGCGACAGCGCCACGGTCTTCGAATCGCTCCGCGTCAGCGGATAGCGCCCGTTCATGCGCGCGATGAAGCGGTCGAGCGCCGCGGGGCCGAAGAAATGCATCGGGATGACCAGGAGCGGATGGATCTGCTCGATCACCGCGATCATGTCGGTCTGGCTCAGGGTGAACATGCCGTCGGCGGGCGCGAGCAGCACGTCGACCTGGCCCAGCGCCGCCAGATGCTCGGGCGCGAGCGTGTGGTGGAGGTGGCTCAGATGGGCGATGCACAGGTCGCCGGTCTCGAACACGAAGATCGAGTTGCCGCCGTACTCCGTGCCGCCGCCCCAGTCGCGGATGTTGGTCAGGACGTTGCGGATGCGCACGTCGCGGAGGCGGAAATCATAGCTCGGCGGTCCCTCGCCCGCGTCCCACCCGCGCAGCACGTACTTGATCCCCGGCTCGGGCGTGTCCGTGTAGTGGGTGCGGTGGGCGTGATTCATGGTCACGATGTCGGGCAGGAAGTCCGGCTTTATGTAGCCGTTGTAGTCGGTGACGATGGTGACGCCGTCCGGACTCGTGATGAGGAAGCTGGCATGGCCGAGGAAAGTGAGCTCGACCGCGCCTTGTGGGGTCTCGGCCGAGGCGAGGCGGATCGGGTTGGCCGCAACGAACGGATTGCACGTCGCCGCCCAGGCCCCGCCTATGCCGAGGAGCAGCGTCCAGACCAGCAGCGCCAGGCGGATGAAGCGGGACCGCGCCATGGACGGAGGCTCAGGCCGGCAGCACTTTCTCGCCGGTCGGCACCGCCACGTCGAAGGCGTTGAGCGTCATCGCGATCATGACGTAGAAGCCGGTGCCGGCGATCAGCTCGACCAGCCGTTCGAGCCCCAGCGCCGCCAGCGCGCGGTCATAGCTCGCCTGGCTCAATGTCCGCGTCGCGCACATCTCGGCGACCACGTCGTAGACCATCTTCTCGTCGTCGCGCGTGAGCATTGGCGTGCGGCGGTTGCGGATCGCGTCCACCGTCTCGGGCGCGATTCCCGCCTCGACCGCGCGCGGGGCGTGCGCGAACCATTCGAACTGCGCCGTCATGTGGCGCGCCACCACCAGGATCATCAGCTCGAACAGGCGGCGCTCGATCTTGCCGTCGCGGAAGGAGCCGTAGGCAGTGATGGCGCCGAAGGCGACCTTGGGCGCGTTGAGCAGCACGCCGAAAGGCCCGCGCGACAGGCTGGCATTGCCGCCCAGGCGGCGCTGGATCGCCTCGAACACGGTTTTCTGCTCGTCGTTGAGCTGCTCGAGCTTGAGTTCGGGCACGCGGGGCATCCGTGTCCTCCGGGGCTGGAACGGGTCAGTGGTTGAGGATCGCGATGTCCTTGACCGGCTTCGGTCCCGGCAGCGCACGCAGAAAGGCATAGATGTCGGCGACGCCGCCGTCGGGCAGCACCGTGTCGGCATAGGCCGGCATGTCGGCGGAAGGCTCGCGCAGTTGCTGCTTGAAGGCGTCGAACGGAAGCTGGGTTTGCGCCAGGATCGGCGCGGGGCCGTTGAAGGCGCCGCCCTGCCCGACCCGGCCGTGGCACTCGTAGCAGCCGTCGGCGAGGAAGAGCTTCTTGCCGGTCTCGGCATTGCCGGCGGGCGCGTCCTGCGCCCAGGCCGGCGCGGCCACGACCATGAGCGCGGCAAACGCCACGGCCCCAAGATTGCGACGCATGTTCCCCTCCGCTAGCGCGCTTCGACCACGGTATCGAGCAGCGCGGGCTCGCCGCGCTTCACCACCGCGATCGCGCGCTTCAGGGCCGGGGCGAGGTCGTTGGGATCGGTGATCGGACCCTCGGCATAGACCCCGAACCCCTTGGCGACCGTGGCGTAGTCGATATTGGGGTCGCGCAAGGTGGTGCCGATATGCGCGTTCTCGATGCCGCGCGAGTGCCGGTCGGCCATCGCCTGCACGTACATCAGCTCCTGATGGTAGGCGCGGTTGTTGTGCATGATGTAGAGGAGCGGGATGCGGTGATGCGCCGCCGTCCACAGTGTCCCGGGCGCAAACATGAAGTCGCCGTCGCCCTGGAAGGTGAGGCTGAGGCGCCCCTCGCTCCTGTTGGCAAGCGCGCCGCCCAGCGAGCCCGGCCCGTTGTAGCCGACGCCGGCGCCGCCCGAGCCGCCGTTCCAGCGCGACTTCTTGTCGAAGGTCCAGAGGCGCCGCGGCCAGTTGAGGTTGATGCCGTTGCCGACGAGCGACCAGTCCTCGCCGCGGATCTGGTCCCACACCTCGGCGCAGAGCCGGCCCAGGGTGATTGGACTCGCGTCCCAGCCGATGGTGGCCTCCTCGCGCGCCTGCTCGACCAGCGCGCGATGGGCGTCGCCGAGCTTCTTGCCGCGCGCCTCCAGGGCCGCCTTGCGATCGGCCGGGAGCAACCGCTTCACCGCCTCGACGAGATAGGGCAGCGTCGTTTCGCCGTCGCCCGCGACGAACAGGTCGACCGCCTGGAAGCGCTGGAAATCCTGGTAGTTGGCCTTGGCGAAAAAGTCATGGGCGCCGATGCTGACGGTCTTGACGCCCGGCTTGGTGATGGAGCGCGCGCTGCGCACGATGCGGTCGGTGAAGACGTTGAGCGCGCCCCAGAAATCGTTGAGCTCGATGCCGACGATCACGTCCGCCTGAGCCACCACGGCGCGCGCGCGCATGCTCTGGTTGAGCGGGTGGCGCGAGGGGAAGTTGGTGCGGCCCCATTGGTCGATGACGGCGCATTGCAGCGCCTCGGCCAGCTCGACGAGCTTGGCCATGCCGGCGTCGCTCCGCGTCATGCGGTCGACCACGATCACCGGCGCCTCGGCATTGACCAGCAGCTTGGCGGTGTCCTCGACCGCGCCCATGTCGCCTTGCGGCAGCGCGATCTTGCCGAGCTTGGGAATGCGCAGCGCCTCGGCGTCGGGGATGGGATTTTCCTGGAGCTCGGCGTCCAACGAGATCAGCACCGGCGCCATCGGCGGCGTCACCGCGAATTTGTAGGCGCGCACGGCCGATTCGGCGAAATGCTGCAGCGAGGCGGGCTGGTCGTCCCATTTGACGAAATCGCGCACCAGCGCGGCGGGGTCGATCGCCGCATGGTACCACTCGGCACCGGGCCCGCGCTTGTCGGCCTCGACGATGTTGCCGATCAAGACATAGACCGGCACCCGGTCGCACCACGCGTTGTAGAGCGCCATCGCGGCGTGTTGCAGCCCAACGACGCCGTGCGCCATCACCGCCATCGGCTTGCCGCGCATCTTGGCGTAGCCCTGCGCCATGTGGACGGCGATCTCCTCGTGGGTGCAGGTGAGGATTTCCGGCGCCTTGTTGTTGCCGTGGTTGATCATCGCTTCCTGAATGCCGCGGAAGCTCGAGGCCGGGTTGATGGCGCAATATTCGAGGTCGAGCGTCTTCAGCACGTCGACCATGAAGTCGCCGCCGCTGGTGGTTTGGTTCACCGGGTTGGCGCGCGGCGGCAGGGTCTCGACGACGAGATTGGGGAGCGGCACCGATTTGGGCGGCATTCCGACGGGCGGCGCGGCTTCCGCCTTGCCCGCGAGCGGCGGGGTCAGCGCGGCGGCACCGGCGAGCGTCGCTCCCTTGAGGAAATTGCGGCGGCGGACGTCGGGCTCGCGACGCTTCGGCATGATCCCCTCCCCTTGGCGGGGATCGTCCAGGCGCCGACCCCCGACGCGACTCTCCCATTTCGGGCAGCGCGACGCAATCGCGTGCGCGCGCTGCGACGGCGCGGCAGGCTCAGCGGATCAGGCGCTCGGCCTCTTCGCGCTGGGCGAGGATTTCCAGTTCCATCGCCGCGGTTTCGTATTGCTCGGCTTGGCGCCGGAGGGTCTGCCGGACCTGCTCGGTCGTGGCCTGCTCGGCCAGGCGCTGCAGACGGCTCGCCTCATTGTGATACCAGACGCTTCCCATTTGTTGCTCTTTTAAGTTATTGGCTTAGCACGACATTAAGGCAGTCCGGCCAAACCCTCAATGCGCGTCTGCCTGCTATGCCTGGCGATCATAGCAGCAAGTGCGGCATCGAGTAATCCCTCTCGCGTGCCCTTGTTCGTGGTGTGGCGCGGGCCCCGCCGATGCGGCATCCTGCGCCCCTCCCGCAGGAGCCCGCCCCCATGAGCACCCTCGCTTCGGCCTCGGCCGCCCTGGTCGACGACCTGGTCACCGGCAACCGCATCCTGTTCCACGAGAAGGTGGTCGACGCGTTCGGCCATATCAGCGTGCGCCACGACAAGGACCCGACCCGGTTCCTGATGTCGCGCCACCGCGCGCCGGGCCTGGTTTCGGCCGCCGACATCGTGGTCCATGATTTCGACGGCAACCCGGTCGAGCGCAGCGACGCGCGGCTTTATGGCGAGCGCTTCATCCACGGCGAGATTTATCGCGCGCGGCCCGAGGTGGTGGCGGTGGTGCATTGCCACGCGCCGGCGCTCATACCGTTCGGCGCGACGCGCTCGACCTTGAAGCCGCTCTATCACATGAGCGGGTTCCTGGGGCGCGGCGTGCCGATCTTCGAGATCCGCGACACCGCCGGCATGACCGACATGCTGATCCGCAATTCGGCGCTCGGCGTGGCGCTCGCGAGAACGCTCGGCGAGAAGCCGATGGTGCTGATGCGCGGCCACGGCGCGACCATGGTCGGGACCTCGATCGCGCAGGTGGTCTATCGCTCGATCTACGCGGCGCTCAACGCGGCGCTGCAGATGGAGGCGCTGCGCCTGGGCGAGCCCATCTTCCTCGAGCGCGAAGAGGCGCAGAAGGCCGAGGCCACCAACGACGGCGCCCTCGACCGCGCCTGGGCCTTGTGGAAGCAGGAGGCGATGGGGGCGTAGAGTAATTGGCCCCGCAGTCCTCAGTTGAGGCATATGCTAGAGAAAATGGGATGTGCTCGAGGCAGACATGAACTATTGGCTAGACCTCTTCACGCCATTTACCTGGACTCGGTTCACAGAGCATGGCGCAGATATCACGGGATTTCGGCCGCGGCATAGGAAAACTGCTTTCGGCAGAATAAAACCGGGTGACAGGTTCCTCTGCTATCTCGTTAGGCTTCAGCGCTGGAGCGGCGTGCTAGAGATTTCCGGCACCGCATTTGAAGATTCGGCGCCAATCTTTGCTGAAGGCGATGATCCGTTCCCAATACGGTTCGTGGTTACGCCAATTGTAACGTTCGATTTTGAGCATTCGGTTCCCATCGAGGTCCCAGATTTATGGGCCAAATTATCATTCACCAAAGGCCTCATCGCTGGTTCGGCGGCTTGGGCGCAAGCGCAGCGCATGCGACAGTCACTTGTGCAAATCGCGGAACCGGACGGCGATCTCATTTGCCGGGTTCTTCAACAGCAGAGCGCTGCGCCAAAAGCCTATGAGCTGCATTCCGCGGATCGTCGGCACATTGCGCAAAGAACCGTGGTCAGGACTGAAACGGGGGAAGTGGAGGTTGAGGTCCCCGAACGCGAAGAGACCTCGGCGGAGCCAGTTCAGGGCGACCGTGAAGTTAGGGCATCAATTAAAATGCAGGCGAACGTGGTGCAGCTAGGGGCCATCCTCGGCTTTAACATTTGGGTCCCGCCGGGCGATCGAGCGCGAGTAAGCGATGCGCTACCGGCCCAATATCGCGACAAACTGGTTGCAAAACTACCCCTGAATTACGACACAGCGACACTAAAGACGATCGAAAACATCGATGTAATCTGGCTTGATCGCCGTTCCATCGCGCATGCATTTGAGGTTGAGCACACAACCGCGGTCTACAGTGGGCTCCTCCGGATGGCGGACCTACTCGCGCTCCAGCCGAGAATTCAAATATCGCTCCACATCGTGGCTCCGGTTTCCAGGCGCGATCAAGTTCGTCGCGAAATTGTAAGACCAGTATTTTCGGTTCTTGAAGGCGGGGCGATGGCGGAACGATGCTCATTCCTCTCGTACGATGTGGTCGACGAAATTCTGCAGCAGCCAAATTTACGACACGCCCGCGAGACCATCCTCGAGGATTATGAGGAGTTCTTTGACGCCGCGTAGCGCGGCGCTGCAGATGGAGGCGCTGCGCCTGGGCGAGCCCATCTTCCTCGAGCGCGAAGAGGCGCAGAAGGCCGAGGCCACCAACGACGGCGCCCTCGACCGCGCCTGGGCGCTGTGGAAGCAGGAGGCGATGGGCGCTTGATCAGCGCGGCGCGCGGCAGGGGACCATCAGGTTCGCGGTGAACACCTGCACCGGCTGGTCGTGCTGGTTGTAGGTGGTGGTCCTCACCTTGACGACGCCGAGGCCCGGCCGCGACTTGGACAGGCGCAGCGCCAGCACCTCGCTCTCGACGTGAAGCTCGTCGCCGGGGCGGACCGGGCGCGGCCACAGGATTTCCTCGCCGCCGCCGCCGATGATGCCGCCCGCCGGCTTGAATTCGCCCTCGACCAGAAGCCGCATGGTCATCGCCGCGGTGTGCCAGCCGCTGGCGGCGAGGCCGCCGAACATGGTGGCTTTCGCCGCTTCGTCGTCGAGATGAAACGGCTGGGGATCGTATTTCGCGGCGAATTCCTTGATCTCCGCCAGCTCGACCCGCTTGCGGCCGGAGCCGAATTTCTCCCCGACCGCGAAATCCTCGAAATAGTGGATCACGCCTTGCGCCCTTCCTTGAACCAGGCGCCGCCGGCGACCGACAGCGCGTTGACCAGACCGAACGCCACCAGCGCCGCGCCCAGCGCCATGAACACCGCGGAGAGATCGCCGCTGAGGCGCAGCGCCAGCCAGCCGGCGCTCGCCGCGATCACCAGCCGCGTCACGCCCGCGACCAGCGGCCACAGCAGCCGGCCCGCGCCCTGCGAGGCGAAATAGAGCGCCATGCCGAGGCCGAACAGGCCGTAGAACGGCCCGACCCAGTGCAGATAGCGCGTGCCGGAATCGATCAGCGCGGGATCGTCGCCGAAGAGGGACAGCCACGCGTGGGGAAAGAGCGCGGCGGTAAGGCCGATCGTCTCGCACAGTCCGGCGGCGACGGCGGCGCCGATCCAGGCGGCGCGCAGCGCGCGCTCGCGCCGACCCGCGCCGATGTTGGTGCCGACCAGCGCCACCAGCGGCCCGCCCAATCCGAAGCACAGCGGCACCAGCAGGTATTCCAGGCGCGAGCCGACGCCGTATCCGGCGATCGCGGCCGGCCCGAACGCGCCCACCAGAGATGTGGCGATGGCGATCGTCGTATTGGTGGTGATGGTCACCAGCGCCGCGACCAGGCCGACGCGCAGAATGTCGCGGAACAACGGCCAGCGCAGTGCGATGCCGCGGAGCGACAAGCGCACCACGCCGCTTCCCGACATGAGGTATGCCAGGAACAGCGCGCTGCCGGCGCCGTAATACGCGACCACCGCGACGCCGCCGCCCATCACGCCGAGGCGCGGAAACGGCCCCAGCCCGAAGATCAGGCACGGCGATAGCGGCACCAGCAGAACAACACCGGCGCAGGTGACGAACGCCGGCATCAGCATGTTGCCGGTGCCGCGGATCACGGCGGCAAGCGAATTGAACAGCCACAAGAGCACCATGCCGGCGAACACCACGTTGGAATAGGCCAACGCCGCATCGAGCGACGCGCCGGTCCCGCCCATGGCGGCGTAAAGCGGCCGCCCGAAGAGCAGGACCAGCCCGCTGAAGCCCAGGCCGAAGATCACCGCGATCACCACGGCATGAAGCACCAGGGCGTTGGCGTCGTCGCGCCGCCCGGCGCCGAGCGTGCGCGCCACCGCCGACGAGATGCCGCCGCCCATGGCACCGGCCGACATCATCTGCATCAGCATCAGCGCCGGGAACACCAGGGTCACGCCGGCCAGCGCCGCGGTGCCGAGCCGTCCCACAAAATAGGCCTCGATCAGCCCAACCGCGGACTGGAACAGCATGACCAGCACATTGGGCGCGGCGAGGCGCCACAAGGTCCGCACGATCGGCGCCTCGAGCAATGCCACCGTGCGCAAGTCCCGCGCGGCTTCGGCTGCACGTGGGGCGGCAAGCGGGGCGGTTGGGGCGCGAGCCAGCACGAAAAGCCTCCCTTGACGTAAAAGCGTATATGCGCATAATATACGCGTAGCTACACCTTTACCACTAGGGATTTTGCGATGCCTGCCCTGCGAAATTCCCAGCCGCGCGACTGCAATTGCCTGGTAGTGCGCCAGGCGGCGCGCCATGTGACACAGCTCTATGACCGCTTCATCGCGCCCTACGGGCTCAAGACCAGCCAGTTCAGCATCCTCGCCCGGCTGGGGCGCGAGGGCGGGATGACCATCAATGCGCTCGCAGCGGCGCTGGTGATGGACCGCACTACTTTGGGGCGCAACATCCGGCCGTTGCAGCGCGACGGCCTGGTGACCATGGCGGTGTCGCCGGCGGACCGGCGCAGCCGCGTGCTGCGCGTGACGGACAAGGGCGCCAGGCTGGTGATGAAGGCGGCCGTGGGCTGGGCCGAAGCGCAGGCAGCGTTCGAGCGCGGCGTCGGCACGGCGCGCGCCGCGGAATTCAGATCGCTGCTTCGATCAGTGGTGGAGATCGGGTTCCCGGCCTGACCGGCTTGGACGCGCTTTTTTGACTTGCGCCGAAGAGCCGATCCGCGATCTTCTTGCCGCCAAAGAACCAAGAACGACAAGCGCGAGGGAGGATCGGCGGCCATGCTCAACACGGGCATTTTCCGTAACAAATGGTGGATGGTGCTGGGGGCGGTGCTGGGGCTCACGCTCAACAGCGGCGTGGTGCAGAATTTCGCCTTCGCCGTTTTCATCAAGCCGATCACCGAGGATCTCAGCATCTCGCGGTCGGAGCTCACCTCGGCGGTCGCCATCACCGCGCTGCTCGGCACGGTCATCACGCCGCTCTTCGGCAAGGCGCTCGACCATTTTGGCCTGCGCTCGGTTCACATGCCGATGATCGCGGCCTATGCCGTCGCCACGGCGGGGCTGGCGTTCCTCAACACGCCCTATGCGCTGCTGCTCGTCCTCTTCTTGTTTCAGCATCTCTTCAGTCCCGGGCAGTCGCCGGTCGCCTACTCCAAGGCGGTAGCGGCCTGGTTCGACAAGGATCGCGGCCTGGCCCTCGGCATCGCCATCGCCGGGGTCGGACTCGGCGTCGCCGTCATTCCGCCGTTCGCGAATTATCTCATCGTGCATTACAGCTGGCGCGCGGCCTATCTCGGGCTCGGCGCGGCCATCCTGGTGCTGGCGCTCATTCCGGTCGCGCTGTTCGAGCGCGAGCCGCCCATCGCGCCGGAACGCTGGCGGGCGAAGAGCGACGACACGATCCCGGGGATGTCCTGGACGGAAGCGGTGCGTGGCTGGCGCTTCTGGGCGATGACGGCCGCTTTCTTCCTGGCGATCGTGGCGGTCAATGGGACGCTGGCGCAGGTGGTGGCGCTCCTCACCGACCGCGGCGTCGCGCTTTCCGTCGCGGTGGGCGCGCTGTCGCTCTCGGGCGTCGGGCTGACCGGCGGGCGCATCCTGTCCGGCTTCTTCCTCGATCGCCTCCACGGCCCCTATGTCGCGTGCTGTTTCTTCGTCGGCGCCGGCATCGGCGTGGCGCTGCTGGCGAGCGGGCTCCAGCCGTTCGCCGGCACCTTCCTGTGCGGCCTCGGCATCGGCGCCGAAGTCGATCTCATGGCCTATTTCGTCAGCCGCTATTTCGGGCTGCGCACGTTCGGCGCGGTGTACGGCACGATGTTTTCGCTGTTCTCGATGGGGGTCGGCGTCGGGCCGTTCTTCATGGCGCTGTCGCACGACCTGCTGCACAGCTACGTGCCGATGATGATCGTCTTCGAGGGGGTGCTGGCGGTGGTCTGCCTGTTGCTGGTGAGCCTCGGGCCCTACCGTTTCGCGGCGCGGGCCGCCGAGCCGCCCGCGGGCGCCGCCGCCGCGGGCTCGGGCGTCACACCCTGATCTCGCCGAGATTGATGCTCTGGCCCAGCACCGCCTCGACGGTGCGCTTGGCGCGGCCGGGGGGATCGATCTCGACCTGGTAACGGCCGGATTCGTCGGGCAGGCGGTCGAACTTGAAGTCGCCGTAATTGTCGCTGACCGTTTCCGCGACCTGTGCGCCGTCCTTGAGGAGGCGCACGCGCGCGCCCTCGAGGCAATCGACCGCGCCGCCCGCCTCGACCGAGATCGAGCCGCCGATGAAGCAGGTCGAGTAGCGCCACAGGTTGCGATAATAGACCCGCGGCTTGGTGGCGAGCTCGGGTTTGATCACTTCGAGCTCCTGCTCCTTGACGAGGCGCGCCATCTCGTCGTCCTCGACCTTGACCGCGCGCATCGCGCCGGTGGGACAGGATTGCTGGCCGCGCGTCTGCTGCCAGCCCTGGTCGAGGAGATGGGCGTCGAACGGCCAGGCCTGCGGCAGGTTCTCGGCCTCGTTCCACCAGATATGCCCGTAGGGGCAGGCCTCGACGAGCTGCTTCTGGCCCTTGGCCTTGACCGGATCGATGAGGACGATGCCGTCCTCGCGCTTGGTGATGGCGCCGTCGCGCGCCGCCTTGATGCAGGGCGCGTCGTCGCAGTGGTTGCACATGGTCGGGACATAGGCGATGTCGATCATCGGCGCCTGGCCACGCTCCTTCTGCAATATGTCGATCCAGCGATGCCCGTGCTTCGGCATCGGCGCTGCATAGCCGGGCCAGGAATTGCCGACATACTCGTCCATCGCGGCGAGCGTGCAGTTGTTGCAGTTGGTGCATTCCGCCACGTCGATGATCAGGTTCCATTTGGCCATCGCTACTGTCTCCTACCCCAGTGACGGCTTAGCCCGGAGCGTGCGCGGCCGGGAGATTGCTTCGCTTCGCTCGCAATGACGGTTTTTGGTTGTCATTGCGAGGAGCGGAGCGACGAAGCAATCTCATCGAACCCCCGCGCCCCCTGCGCAACCTCCGCGTCCACCGCGCTAAGGCCCTGCTTACTGTGCCGGCACGGTTTCGGGTGTGCGCACTGTCGTGCGCGCACGCTCCTCCTTCGCTTCGCCGGCGAATGTCGCTGAGACGTGCTCGATGCGTCCGTCCCACAGCTCCACCTGCACCAGGGAGTTGGCGCCGGCGAGCGAATGGGTGGTGCGGGTTTGCGTCCGCTCCGGCGTCAGCTGGTTGAGGCAGCCGCCGCGCTCGACCGATTTGCCCGGCTCGCCCATCGGCTCGTAAATGGCCGAGGATTCGTAGCCGTGGCACACGCCGCGCGCGAGCCGCTCGGTCGGCAAGGCGGCGCAGATCACCGCGCCGCGGTCGTTGAACACCTTGACCAGGTCGTTCTTCTTGATGCCGCGCTCGGCGGCGTCGGCGGCGCTCAGGCGCATGACCCAATAATAATGCCCGCCGACATTGACCCGGTGATCCGCGATGTTGAGCAGGAAGCTGTCCTTGCCGTCCCCTTGGGTGTGGAAGCTGTATTTCGAGTGCGGCGTGAGCATTTGCAGCGGATATTTCTCGAACAGCTCGCCGCTGTGCGGCCCCTCCCAGGACGGCTCGTACTTGACGATCGGCGGCCGCTCCGGGTCCTTGAAGCGCTTGAGGCTGTTGCACTCGAACTCGAGCTTGCCGGACTGCGTTTGCAGGCCCTTGAGATATTCCCGCGCATAGTCGGAGGGCAGCGGCTGCGGCTCGGGCACGTCCTTCTTGCGGTTCTCCCAGAACCATCGGAACGACACCGGCGCGCGCAGTTTCTCCTTCTCCGCCGGCACCACGTAGTAGCCCTTGCGGATGAACTCCTTCCACGAGATCTTGCTCGGCAGGTCCGAGCCGTCGAACATGCGCTTGACCCAATCGATCTCGTTGACCCCCTCGGAAAAATAATTGGCGAGGCCGAGCCGCTTGCAGATCTCGGTGAAGATCCAATAGTCGGATTGGGATTCGCCCAAGGGCTTGATCGCCGGCGCCTGGAACACGATGACGCGGTGGTTCAACTGCTGCTGGCCGTGATGGCCGTAGCCGCCGAGGCCCGCCCACTCGCTGATGTCGACGCGCTCGAAATTGGTGCAGGCGGGCAGGATCACGTCGGCGAACTTGGCCTCGCCCTCGAACCAGATGGACTGGTTCACCACGAATTCCAGATTCGGCGACTGGTACATGCGCACGTGGCGGTTGGTGTTGTTCATGGTCGAGAGGATCGAGCCGCCATACTTGTAGAGCATGCGCACCGGCGCGTGGCCCGGCGCCGGATATTGGAAGCGCGCGAACTGGTGCTCGATCGACTTGCCGGCCCAAGGCCAGCCCTCCGCCTTGCCGTCGGCGATCGCCTCCGGCATGAAGATGCGCGGGATGCGCTGATAGGGCGTGTTCATGGTCGGCAGCTGCGGCATGCGCTGATAGAGCTCGACCGGCATCGAGGTGCCTTCGAGATCGCCCGACATGCCGCCATCGGCATAGCCCGGGAAATAGAAGTTGAAGTCGAGCGGGCAGCCCCATTGCAGATTGCCCATGTTGATGCCGGGCTTGCCGATCCCTTGCATCGCCATGAGGCAGACCATGACCCGCGCCCATTGGATGCCGGTCTGGTTCCGGCACGCGCCGCCATGGCCGTTGCCCCAGCCGCCGGGCGAGAGATAGACGCGCTTGCCGCCCCATTCGCGGGCCAGCGCGCGCACATCGCGGGCGGGCACGCCGGTCTCTTCCTCCTGCCATTCCGGCGTCTTGGCCACGCCGTCCTCCTCGCCGAGGAGATAGGCCTTCCACACGTCGAACCCGACCGTGTGGGTGCTGACATAGGATTTGTCGTACAGCCCTTCCTTGATCCACACATAGGCGATCGCCATCGCCATCGCGACCGAGGTGGTGGGCTTGGGCGCGAACCACTTGCCGGGCAGGAACTGGGCCGAGGCGTTGTAGTAGGGATCGACGTGGACGATCTTGATGCCGAGCTTGGGGTTCTTGAGCCACTGGCGCCGCACCGTCCCTTCCTGGGCGCCGTAGGAGCCGCTCGTGGTCTCGGGATCGGCGGCCCAGAACACGATCATGTCGCAGTTCTGCAGGCAGTCCTCGACCGTACCGTAGGTCTCGCTCTGGCCGACGCGGAGCGTGTAGCCCCAGTGATGCACCGCGCCCCAGTACCAGCCTTCCCAGCTGTCGGGATTGTGGTGCACGGCGGTGTGGCCGACCGCGTTCTTGAAGCGGTGCAAGGCCGACAGGTAGTAGCCGATATTGCCCCAGGTGTGGTGCGAGCCGTGCGAGACGGCCATCACGCCCGGCCCATAGGTGCTCTTGAGCCGCTTGATCTCGGACGAGACGATGTCGAGCGCCTCGTCCCACGAGATGCGCTCGTAGCCCGACTTGCCGCGGTTCTGCGGATTGCGCTCGCCCTTGGGATCGAAATCGACGCGCTTCATGGGATGAAGCAGCCGATCGGGCGAATAGACCACCGACTTGTAGTTTTGCCCGTGCGGCGCGAGCGTGGTGCGGCGCGGCGGAGTGAACTTGATGCCGCGCGCCTCGATGGTCCAGGGCTGCGCGTCTTCCGCGTCGAAATCGATGGGCGTGATGCGGGTGATCTTTTCGTCCTTGACGGTGACGAAGACCGGGCCGCCATTGGTCATGTTGCAATAGCGCGTGCTGCCGTCGGGCTGCGGCACGCCGATCTTCCAGCGCACCGACTGGATCATCATCAGCGTCTGCGCGAACCAGTTGGTGAGATCCTCCGAGCCGTCGACGCCGAGCCGGAAATCCTTCTGCGCGTTGATCTGGTCGAGCCAGTTGATGGGCGGCGTCAAGAGCTTCGCGCCGAGCGCCGCGTCCTTGAACGTGAGCGTGATGTCGGGCTTGGCGTGGCGCCCGGCGCGCGAGCGCACGCGGCCGTCGGCGATCTGGAACCAGCGCCCCACCTCCTCGTCGCGCGCCAGGATCTGCGCCACGAGATTACGCTCCTTGAGCCGCTCGGCGAACACCGGATAGAGCCGGCGCCAGCTCTTCAGCGCGACCGCCACACCGGCGAGGACGGCAGAGAATTTCGTGGTCGCAACCGTCATGGCGCGTTCCTCCCTCCGGGTGGAGACGCAATCCCGCGCCTCCTTCCCCGTCGGAAGGCAGTATAGACCGATTGCGCGCCGCCCTGAAGCGCGTGGGACGGGCGGCGGCTCAGTAGGCGATCTGGAGCTCGAGCTGGTCCGCCGGATCGGCCGCGTGCTGGCTCGGCACGGGAACCTCGACCGCGACGCCGGGTCCGGAAGCGGCGCAGGAAACGGTCTGCTGACTCACCGCCTGGACAGGCGCGAGGCGGCCGGGCGAGGAGGCGAAGTAGGGGCTCGTTTCTGTCGCCGCGCCGCCGGGCTCGAGCCGCGCGCGGACCAGCGCGACCTGGACGAAGGACGGCTGGGTGCAACGGAGGGCGACTGGCGTGGACGAGGCACCGGCGTGGCCGACTGCCACGGTCGCCGCCGGGGCCGCGACCGTGGCGCTGTTCTCGACCTCGACCGAGACCCGCATCTGGGTGCTGGCCGTGCGCGCCATCCCGGCGGCCGGGTTGAGCGCCACCATCGCCGCGCTGACCAACGCCGCCAGCCACAGGCGGCGCTGCTCGGCCAGGGCGCCGGCGACCTGGCCGCGCGTGATAAGGCCGAGACGGACCAGGGTCTCGCCCAGCCGCTCCGAGCCGGGACGCTGGGCGCCGAGTGCAATCTTGAGTTGGGTGCGGTCGAGCAGGCCGCGCTCGACCAGGAGCTCGCCGAGTAACGGCCTTGCCTGACGGTCGATCACTGGGGCCTCCCTGGTCACCGCCGGAGGCTAGACCGTCCCGGCAAACCAATTCCTAACGCGGGCCCGGATTCCGGGCCGATCGTAAACATCGCTTGGCGCGGCTATTGCCGAACGGAACATGAAGTCCGGCTCGTTTCTTAAGACATCAGGACGCGAAGACCAGACATCGCGCCCAGGTAATAAATTTTCGGTTGATTTCAGCTTAAACAATCCGTAATTGTTGTTCGCGTGACCCGAACTGGTCGATAATAAGCTCTTTGTGTCAAAAGGTTAATCAGACTAAGGGGGCACCCGATGTTTTCCCACTTCAAGAAAGTGCTCGCTGGCGTGGTCGCTTTCGTCGCGGCAGCGCTCGTCATGCCGGCGGCGGACGGCGCGACCTCGACCGCCAACATGGCGGTCGCGGCAAGCATCGCCAACAATTGCACGATGCAGGCCGCCAATCTGAACTTCCCGAGCTACACCGGCGCCGTGAGCCCGGACACCGCGTCGACGCAAGTGTCGTGGACTTGCTCGGCAGGAGCACCCTCGACTCTGACTTTCACCAGCGCCAATTTTGCCGCCGGCAACCGCCAACTGAAGAACGGCGCCAACGTCCTGACCTACCAACTTTGCAACGATCTCGCCTGCCTGTCGCCGCTGCCGAACAATACCGCCCTCACCATTGGCGGCGCGGTGTTGACGTGCACCGCGAGTCCCTGCACCATCAACGGCAGCATTGCCGGGTCCCAGTCCGTGGCCGTCAGTGGCAGCTACAGCGACACGGTCACCATGACGCTGACCTTCTAGGGCGCAGTCCAGGCAGCGGGGGAGGCCTGGAGTGGCTCGAGGCCGGTGCCGTCTCGAGTCCCAAGATGACCGGTTTGCGTCACGGAAGCGGCGGGGGTTTGCGCCCACAGCTCTATTGCTGATCGCGTTCCTGGCCGCGCCGGCGGCGGCGGCGCCGCTCGGGGTGACGCCGACCCAGATCGACCTCAATCCGCACCAGCGCAGCGATCTCATCGCCGTCACCAACGAAGGCGACGACGAGGTCCGGCTCCAGGTCGAGGCGTTCGACTGGGACCAGCGCCCCAATGGCGAGACCGTGCTCGCTCCGACCCAGGACATCGTCGCCTTTCCGCCCCTCCTCGCGGTGGGCGCGCACGAGACCAAGCGCATCCGCGTCGGCGCGGAGGCGCCCCCCGCAGCCGCCGAGAAAAGCTATCGCCTAATCATCCAGGAGTTGCCGCCGGCGCCCAAGGAGGGCGTGACCGGCGTCCAGATGCTGACCAATTTCAGCCTGCCCATCTTCCTTGGTCCCGGCGTCGTCAGCCCCGAGGCCAAGATCGAGCCGGGGCCGATCAGCGGCGGCGCGATGACCTTCGCGGTGCATGACCAGGGCACGCAGCATTTCATGCTCCGGGGCGTGGTCGTGACGGGAACGGATCAGAGCGGCGCCAAGACCTTCGAGGCCAAGGCCAGCGGCTGGTACGTGCTTGCTGGCGGCACGCGCGAATACCGCCTCGCGCTGTCGCAAGCCGATTGCCGCGCGAGCAAGGAGCTGCGCCTGGAGGCGCAGCTCCAGGACGGAGCGGTCGAGGCGCGCGTGCCCCTCGCCGCCGACAGCTGCGGCAGCGGCGCCAAGACCCAATTCATCGTCTCCGGCGAAGCGGCGCGGTGACGCGATCGTCCATCGTGGCAGCCATGGACCAGCGATGGATACCGCCCGGTGCGCGACCCTGATCCGGTTCCTTCCCGCAGGAGGCTGGCCCGCGCCAAGCTGGCCCGTGGACGACCGGCTGCGCTGGCGCTGGCGCTGCTGGCCGCGCTGGCAACGGCGGCGGCGGCGGCCGAGCCCGAGCCCGAGGCCCCGCCGGTCCGGGCCATCCTCGAGCTCTACATCAACACCGTCGACAAGGGCGTGGCCTCGGTCGCGTTCGCGGGCAAGGAAGTGCTGGTCGCGGCCGACGACCTCGCCAAGGCCGGGTTCGTCTCGTCCGGAGGCGTGCGGGTGACCAGCGGCGGCAAGGAGTATGTGAGGCTATCCTCGCTGGCACCCGCCGTCGGCTTCGCCTACGACGATCAGACCCTCGCCTTGCGGCTCACCGTCGATCCGCGCCTCCTCGCCGCCACCGAGGTCGAGCTGCAGGCGGCGCGCGCGCCCAGCGAGATCATCTACGGCCGGGCGCCCAGCGCCTTCCTCAACTATGCCGTCAACGGCGTGACCTCGTCGTCGCCGAGCTTCTTTCTGGAACAGGGGGTGGCGCTCGGCGGCACGTTCTTCGACAATACGGTGACGGTGCCGACGACGGCGCGGCCGCTGCGCGGCTCGACCAGCCTGTCGATCGACGATCGCGACAACCTCACCCGCACCACCATCGGCGACATCACCGCGAGCGGCGGGACCTTGGGCGGCGCCATCACCTTGGGCGGGATCGGTTACAGCAAGAACTTCACCATCGATCCCTATTTCCTGCCGTTTCCGGTCCAGCGCTTCGCCGGCATCGTCGACACGCCGTCCACCGCCGACATCTACGTCAACGGCCAGCTCGTCCGCACCGTCAGCCTGCAGCCCGGCCCGTTCAACCTCAACGGCATCCCCGGCGTGAGCGGCGCCGGGGTGACGCGCGTCGTGATCCGCAACGCCTTCGGCCAGCAGCAAGAGCTGACCTCGTCCTTCTATCAGACTCAAAGCGTGCTGCGCCAAGGGCTGAACCAGTTCTCGTACAATCTCGGCTTCGTGCGCAACCAGGGGGCGGTCGCGCCGCTCGGCAGCTATCTCCTGCCGGCGCTGGCCGCCACGCACAATTACGGCCTGACCGACAATCTCACGCTCGGCGGGTTCCTCCAGGCCGGCCCGCGCCTCGCCGCCGCCGGCCCGCAGGCGACGATCGTGGTCCCGGCGGGACAGTTCTCGGCCGCCGTCGCGCCCAGCATCGCGGGGGGCCAAAGCGGCTGGTCGTCCTTCGTCGGCTACGATTACCAGACCGCGCTCATCAATCTCGGCGTCACCGGCACCTACACGAGCGCGCGCTATGCCAATCTCAGCCTGACGCCCCAGGACGACCGGCCGCGCTGGCAGGGCAACGGCTTCTTCGCGATGACGCTGGGCGACTGGAACGGCCTCCTGCAAGTGTCGCCCAGCATCTACCGCGACGCCGGACGCAACGACCAGGGCAGCCTGACCGTGACGCGGCGCATCACCGATCAGCTCAGCGTCTCGGCCACCGCCGGGCAGTCGCGGATGGCGCGCAAGCCGGTCGATACCAGCGTCTTTATCGGCATCACCTGGTCGCTCGGCCCGTCCACGGTCGCTGCGGCCTCGGTCAGCCATTCGCGCGAGGGCTACGCGAGCTCGGCACAGGTGTCGAGATCGCTGCCGGTGGGACCGGGATACGGCTATCTCGCGCAGGTCCAGACCGGACCCAGCGCATCCGACGCCGCCAACCTGCAATACCAGACCACGTTCGGGACCTACGAGGCGGACGTAAACCGGTTCGCCAACCAGACCACGGTGCGCTACAGCGCCAGCGGCGCGCTGGCGGCGATCGGCGGCGACATCAAGCCGACCGTCGCCTTGCGCGACGCCTATGCCCTGATCCGCGTGCCCGGGGCCAAGGGCGTCACCGGCTATCTCTCGAACCAGGAGGAGGGCCGCACCGACGCCGACGGCGATCTCCTCGTCCCCAACCTGCTCAGCTATTACGGCAACCGGATCGAGATCAACGAGCAGGACATCCCGATGGACTATCGCGTCGAGGGGACCGAGCTGGTCGTCGCGCCGCCCTATCGCAGCGGCGCGGTGGTCGAGTTCCCGGTGCATCGCTTCCAGGCCATCGTCGGCAAGCTCGTGGTGCAGACCGAGACCGCGCCCGAGATTCCGGCCTTTGGCGAGCTGACCGTCGAGATCGCCGGCAAGACCTACACTTCGCCGGTCGGCTCGCATGGCGAGTTCTATTTCGAGAGCCTGCCGCCCGGGACCTACCCGGCCAATGTGCGCTACGCGGCGAGCCAATGCCAATTCCAGCTGACCGTACCGCAATCGCAGGAGCGGACGGTCAAGCTGGGCGACCTCTCCTGCAACGCCCGATGACGCGGCGACGGTGCGGTGCGCGAAGCGGCGTGATAAATCTCGGCCCGCGGAGCGAGCGATGCCGGGGAGCGGTCCGAGCATGATGCGCGGCAAGCGGCGGGGAGCGGTGCGACGGCTCGGCGCCTGGGCGCCCGTGCTGGCGCTCGTCGCGGCGGCGCTGCTGGCGAACGACGGCGGCCAGGCGGCGCAGATGCAGACCTGCACCATCAGCACCACGCCCTTGAAATTCGGCCGCTACGATCCGCGCCAGCCGGTCGATCTCATCGTCAGCGGCAGCGTCGCGTTCAATTGTTCGCGAGGCCAGCCGATCACCATCATCATGGACCAGGGTTCCGGGCGCAAAGCGGCGATGCGCGAGATGAGATACCGAAACCGCAGGCTCGAATACCAGATCTACTTCGATCCGACCGCGACCCGCATCTGGGGCGACGGCACCGGCGGCAGCCAGTTCTATTCCAACAACGCGCCGCCCGTTCGCACCACGGTGGTGATCCCGTTCTATGGCCGCATTCCGGCGGGCCAGAGCAACCTCGTGGCCGGAACCTACCGGGACAGCGTGGTGGTGAAGGTCATTTACTGAGAAGCGCGAGCGCCTTCTGGCGCACGCTGGGATCGACCAGCTTGGCGACGTCGTAGGGCTGCGCCAGCACCTTGTCGCGCAGCGCTTGCTCCTCCATCCATTGCAGCTTGTCCATCGGGATGTGCATCTCGGGATCGATCGCGTTGGTGTTCACCGCGTCGTCGAAGATGAAGCCGGGACGGGGATCGTCCGGCTTGGCGCCGGTCGTCTCGCGCGTCAAGGCGAGCGTCTCCTCACGATGGGCGAGCGCATAGCTCAGCGCCGTCATCTCGGCGGCCATGAAGCGGGCCGCGTCGTCTCCCCTGGTCGCGATCAGCTTGCCGGTGGTGAAGATGCAGATGCGCATGAAGTCCGGCACCACGTCGCTCGCGCGCAGCAGCATCTTCACGCCCTGCTTCTCGGCGATTGGCGTGTATTCGCTCGACACCACGGTGGCGTCGGCGACGCCCGCCACCACCGCCTTGAAGCGGTCGAGATCGGAGCCAAGATTGGCGAAGCGCACATCCTCGACCTGCACGTTGAACTTCATCAGCACGGCGCGCGCGACCACGTCGGGATTGGCGCCCGGCGACGAGATGGCGAAAATCTTGCCCTTCAGGTCCTGCGGCGTGGCGATGGTCGGGCGCACGAACACGCCATAGGGCACGCCCGGCCATTCGCAGCCGATGAGCTTCACGTCGGCGCCGTGCGCGGCCGCGACCATGCCGGCGGCGGGGCCGCCGTCGAAGCTGTCGATGTCGCCTGCGAGCAGCGCCTGCAGCTCGATGATGTCGGTCTTGAACTGGACGATCTCGAGCTTCAGCCCCTGCTTCTCGGCGAAGCCCTTGCCGATGGTCATGAAGATGCCGGCATCGCTCTTCGCCTCGATGATGGAGTGGCGCCACGGCTTGGCGCCTTGAGCCGCGGCCGATCCTTGAACGGCGAGCAGCAGCGCCAGCGCCGCCGCGCCGCATCCCCATGTCCCAGTGTCATTCATGCACAGTCTCCAGCGCCGGGCTTCTCGCGTCACTGTGGCTCATCGCGGCGCGGCCTTCAACCGAGGGAGCGCGCGTGGTAAAGCGTGGCACCGGAAAAGCGGGAGACCGAAATGCCCTATCCCGACGAGCGCATTTGCAACCCGGTCTCGATGACCGAGCTCGAGCGGCGCTGGGCTGCTGCACGTGCGGCGATGCGCGAGGCGAAGCTCGACGCGCTCGTGATCCAGGGCGCCTGCAACGCGGTCGGGACCGGCGGCTATTTCCGCTGGTTCACCGGCGTGTCGCCGATCGGGTCGTATCCGCAGACCGTGATCTTCCCGGCCGAGGGGCTGATGAGCCTCGTCATGCATGGTCCGCTCAACGGCGACCATGATCTGAGGGGCGAGGACGCGACCCTCCCCGGCATCGGCCGGCGCCTGACCACGCCGCATTTCCCGGCGATCGGCTATGCCAAGTCCTACGATGCCGAGTTGGTCGCGCGCGAGATCATGCAGCGCGGCTTCCGCGCCATCGGGCTCGTGGCGCTGAACCAGATGGTGCACGGCTCGGGCGCCGCGCTCGAGCGCCGCCTCGTCGGGCTCGAGGTGCGCGACGCGACCGACCTGATCGATCCGTTGAAGGCGGTGAAGAGCGCGGAGGAGGTCGCGCTCATCCGCCGCACCGCCGCGATGCAGGACGAGGTGCTGAAGCGCGCCATGGCCCATCTCCGCCCGGGCATGAAGGATTTCGAGATCATGGCCTATTCGCACTACCAGGGGCAGCTCCTGGGCAGCGAAACGGGCTACATGCTGGGCTCGTCGTCGCCCGTCGGACAGCCCGCCTTCATCCGGCCGCGGCCGCAGCAGGGGCGCGAGCTGCGCGCCGGCGACACGCTGTTCTTGCAGGCCGAGACCACCGGCCCCGGCGGCATGTTCGTCCATATCGGCCGCCTCGTCGTCCTGGGCAAGGCGCCGCAGGAGCTGGTCGATGCCTGGGGCATGGCGGTCGAGGCGCAGGACTTCACGGTCGGGCTCCTGAAGCCCGGCGCTCTATGCCGCGACATCTTCGCCGCGTATCAGTCCTATTTGCGCGCGCGCAAGCTGCCCGAGGAGACGCGGCTCCATTGCCACGGCCAGGGCTACGACGTGGTCGAGCGGCCGCTTATCCGCCACGACGAGAGCATGATGCTCGCCGCCGGCATGAATATCGGCATCCATCCGAGCTGGACCACGCCGCGCTATTTCATCACCGTGTGCGACAATTTCCTGATCGGTGCGGACGGCACGGTCGAGCGCCTGCACAAGACGCCGCGCGCGATCGTCGAGCTCTAAGCCCGCGTCACGCGAAGTCGGGGCCGCCATAGAGCCACTGCATGCCCTCGAGCGAGTCCGCCTGCGTCCTGGCGCCGAGCCACAGGTTGCGCAGCTCGCGGATGACGCCCGAGGCGTGATAGACCTCGCCATAGACCCGCGCCATCATCTGCACCCGGCCGGTGCGCAAGTAGCGCGCGGCCTGGTAGTCGCGGAAGGCGGCGGCGAAATCGCCCTGCCGCTCGACCGCCTTGTCGGCGAGGCAAACCGCGTCCTCGATCGCCATGCAGGCGCCCTGCGCCAGGTATTGCAGCATCGGATGCGCCGCGTCGCCCAAGAGCGTCACGCGCCCGCGGCTCCAGTCCTTGATCGGCTCGCGGTCGCACAACACCCACATGCGCCATTCCTCGATCTTGCCGAGCATGGCGCGGACCTCTTCGCAGGTGCCGGCGAAGCGCTCGTGCAGCTCGCCGGGATCGCCGTAGCTGTCCCAGCCCTCCTCGTAGCGGTTGCTGTGGAACACCGCGACCAGGTTGGTGATCTCGCCGCTGCGCAGCGGATAGTGGACGAGATGCGTCTTCTCGCCCGCCCAGATCACCATCGAGCCGAGCCGCAGCCGCTCCGGCACCTCCTCGGTCGCGAGCACGGCACGATAGGCGATGTGGCCGGAGATGCGCGGATTGCCGTCATTGACGAGGGCGCCGCGCACCGTCGACCACAGCCCATCGGCGCCGATGAGCGCCGCTCCTTCGATCATGGCGCCATCGGCCAGCGTCACCGCGACGCCGTCGCCGGTCTCGGCGATCGCCACCGCCTTCTTCGACGGCTCGAGCGAAACGAGGCCGCTCGCCCGGCACGCTTCCAGGATCGCCTGGTGCAGATCGGCGCGATGGATCAGCGCGTAAGGGTAGGTGAACTTGGCGCGGAAATCGGCGCCCAGCGAGATGCGCGTCACCTCTTGGCCCGTAATGCAGTCCATCAGCACGAGCCGGTCGGGGAACCAGGCGATGCGGCTCACCGCCTCGGTCAGGCCGAGCCGCGCGAACATCTTGAACACGTTGGGGCCGAGCTGAATGCCGGCGCCGATCTCCTTGAACTCGGGCGCCTGCTCGAGGACGCGGCTGGCGATGCCCTTGCGCGCCAGCGCCAGCGCGGCGGCAAGGCCGCCGATGCCGCCGCCGACCACGATCACCTGCTCCCGCGCCATCGCCTGCCTCCCGATGCCCGACATGGCGATGATCGAGAGAATGCGCGCGGAGTTCAAGGGCGCGCGCCGGCGCTCCGCATTGACCCTCCCATCCGCCGCTCATAAATTGGCGGCGCGTCCAAGTTTCCGGATCGGAGCCAGCCCATGGCGCGATGCGTCGTCGCTTTCTGCCTCGCTTGCGCCGCTCTCGTCCCGGCGGCGGGCGCGATGGAGATCAACCCGGCGCTTGCCGCGCTGGCCCAGGGCGCGACCGCGGAAGGCGCGCTGACCTTGAGCTGGAGCACCACGACCTTCGGCGGTCCGCAGGGCGCGGCCCGCTTCGAGAGCGAGATGAACGCGCTGTTCGGCACCAAGGTCAGCATCGCCTTCGTGCCCGGCGCCGACATGGCGCGGGTCGGCAACCAGCTCGCGACCGAGTTCCAGGCCGGGCAGAAGGCGCACACCGACATCTTCCTGGGCGCAGCGCCCCAGGTTTCGCCGCTCATCAAGCTCGATATGTTCGAGCACGTGAAGTGGACCGAATATCTCCCCGGCCGCATCGCGCCCGAATTCGTCGAGGCGGACGGGCAGGCGATCCGCGTCGTCACCGGCCTCTCGGGCGTCACCTACAACAGCCAGCTCGCGCCGATGAAGCCGACGACCTTGGCCGACTTCCTCAAGCCGGAATGGAAGGGCCGCATCGCCTCGACGCCCTATGCCGCGAGCCTCGACGTGCTGCTGGCGGACGACATGTGGGGCGGCGAGAAGACCATCGCCTACGTGCGCGCGCTGTCCAAGCAGATCGCCGGCCTCATCCGCTGCGGCGAGACCGAGCGGCTCGCCACCGGCGAGTTCCTGGCGCTGGTGATGGACTGCACCGGCCAGGACGCGGTGCTGTGGCAAGCCAAGGGCGCGCCCATCGCGCAATTGCTGCCGCTCGATGCCGGCGAGGAGCGCTACTACTACTTCACCGTGCCCAAGAACGCGCAGCATCCCGATGCGGCCAAGCTCTTCACCGTGTTCCTGATGACGCCGGAGGGCCAGAAGCTCGCCTGGGAGACCTGGGCCATCGACCTGCACTCGCTCCCCGGCTCCCACACCGGGCCGCAAATCGAGGCGTTCGCCAAAGCCGGCGGCAAGGCCAAGGAAGTCACCGCCGAATGGTGGATGAAGCACCCCGAGGTCGAGCGAGACCGCCAGCAGATCATCAAGATCCTGAGCACGAAGGATTAGGCCGCTGTTCGGGGGACGGGCGTGGCGGTCCGTGTCGCGCGGCCTGCCGGCGGCGATGCTGGCCGCGGCCGCGGTCACGAGCGTCGCGATCGTCGCCCATCTCGCCGTCATCCTGTGGCTGAGCGGCATCCTCAATTCGCCCGCCGACGCGACGCTCGACTATGGCTGGGGCAATTACGCCGACGTGTTCGGCGACGGGCGCACCTACAGCGTCATCGCCAACACGCTCGCCTTCTCGTTCATCTCGCTAGCGGTGGCGCTGGGCTTCGGCATCCCCGCCGCGTGTCTCGCCGAGCGCACCGATTTGAAGGGCAAGTCGGCGCTGTTCACGGCGATGACGTTGGGGCTGCTGATCCCCGATTTCGCGGCGGCGATGGGCTGGTTGTTCCTGCTCCATCCGCGCATCGGCCTGGTCAACCTGTGGCTCGGCGAGCTGTTCCATACGCGCGCGGCTGCGCTCGACCTCCTCAGCATTCCCGGCATGGGCTGGGTGCAGGGGCTGAACCTCGCGCCCTTGGCCTTCATCATGACGGCGGCGGTGTTCCGCTCGCTCGATCCCGCGCTCGAGGAGGCGGCGCAGACCAGCGGCGCGGGCGCGCTCGCGACCTTGCGCCGGGTGACGATCCCGCTGGCCTGGCCGGGCATCCTCGCGGCAGCGATCTACATCTTCACCATCGGCTTCGCCGCCTTCGACGTGCCGGCGATCATCGGCTGGTCGAGCCGCATCTTCACGTTCTCGACCTACCTCTATCTTCTGCTCAACCCGCAGGATGTGCTGCCGCGCTATGGCGCCGCCGCCGCGCTCAGCACCTCGGTGATGGGTCTCGCCGCGTTGCTGAGCTGGTGGTACGCGGCGATGCAGCGCCGCTCGCGCCGCTTCGCCGTGGTCAGCGGCAAGGCCTACCGCCCGCGCCTCGTGCCGCTGCGACGGGGCGCGGTCGCCGCGTGGGCGTTTCTCGGACTCTATCTCGGCGTGAGCAAGCTCGTGCCGCTGCTGCTCGCCTGGGCGTCGCTGCTGCCCTATTTCCAGCCGCCTTCGGCGCGCGCGTTCGCAGTGGCGTCGCTCGGTCATTACCGCGAGCTGCCCTGGGGCCTGGCGCTGTCAGGGCTGGGCAACACCGCCATCCTCATGGTGCTGACGCCGATCGCGACGCTCGCTTTGAGCCTCGCCTTCTCGTGGGTGGTGCTGCGCTCGCGCGTGCCGGGGCGCGCCGCCTTCGATTTTGCCGCCTTCCTGCCGCATGCCGTGCCCAATATCATCTTCGGCGTCGGCTCGCTGCTGCTCGCGCTCTACGTGGTGCAGCATGTGCTGCCGATCTATGGCACGGTGTGGATCCTGCTCCTGGTCTTCACCATCGCGCGCTTGAGCTATGGCACCCGTATGACCAATAGCGGCCTCATCCAGATCAATCCCGAGCTCGAGGAATCGGCCCAGGTCGCCGGCGCCGGCACGGCCGGTATTTTCCGATATGTGCTGCTGCCGCTGCTGACGCCGACCTTGCTCTATGCCTTTCTGTGGATCGCGCTTCTGACGTTCCGCGAGCTGACCTTGGCGGTGGTGCTGTCGACCTCGGGCAACCTGACCCTGCCGGTGATGATCTGGAGCCTGTGGCTCGGCGGCGGGCTGGGCCAGGCGGCGGCGCTCGCCATGATCATGCTGGCGCTGATGGTGCCGGTGACCGCGCTTTATTGGCCGCTGGCGCGCCGCCAGGGGCTCATGGCGCCATGACAGCCGGAGCGTCCTGACATGGCATACGTCGTCGCCGTCGATATCGGCGGGACCTTCACCGACCTGGTCGCCTTCGACCGCGAGCGCGGCGCGGTCCACTACACCAAGAGCCCTACCACCTACGACAATTTCGTCGACGGCATCCTCGACTGCTTCGCCAAGGCGAAGATCGCCCCCGGCGACGCGACCTTGGTCAATCACGGCACCACGCTCGTCATCAACGCGCTCATCCAGCGCAAGGGCGCCAAGGCGGCGCTGGTGACCAGCGCCGGCTTCCGCGACATCCTCGAGATCGCGCGCGGCAACCGGCCCGATCCGTTCGATCTCCACTATCAGCGCGACGAGCCGTTGATCCCGCGCGAGCTGCGCTTCGAAGTGCCCGAGCGCGTCGACGCCAAGGGCCGGATCGTCACGCCGCTCGACGAGGCGGCGCTCGACCGTCTTGCCGCGCACCTCGCAGCCGAGGGCGTCGAGGCGGTGGCGGTGTTCTTCGTCAATTCCTATGCCTACCCCGCGCACGAGGCGCGCGCCGCAGCGCTTCTGCGCCAGCGACTGCCGCAGATGTTCGTGACCTGCAGCACCGAGCTGACGCGCGAATGGTACGAGTACGAGCGCAGCTCGACCGTGGCCGCGAACGCCTATGTCGGGCCGGGCGTCAACGAATATGTCCGCCGGCTCGAGCGCGACCTGGCGCGCCAGGGCTTCAGCGGCGCGCTCTACATGATGGGATCGAACGGCGGCGTGCTGTCGGTCGAGCGCACCTGCCGCCAGCCCATCGCGCTGGTGGAGTCCGGGCCGATCGGCGGCTGCATCGGCGCGGGGTTCTATGCCGAGGCGCTGGGCTTCAAGAACGTGGTCGCCTTCGACATGGGCGGGACGACGGCCAAGTGCGCCCTCGTCGAAGAGGGGCGCTTCTCGGTCGATTCGATCTACTACGCCGGCGGCTATGTCCAGGGCTTCCCGATCAAGTCGCCGGTCATCAGCATCGTCGAGGTCGGCAGCGGCGGCGGCTCGATCGCCCATCTCGATAGCCAGCGCCGCCTCCATGTCGGACCGCAGAGCGCCGGCTCGACCCCGGGCCCGGTGTGCTACGGCCGCGGCGGCACCGAGCCGACGGTGACCGACGCCAACCTGGTCCTCGGCCGGCTCAATGCGGCGAACTTTCTCGGCGGCGAATTGCAGCTCGACGCATCCCAGGCGCGGCGCGCCATCGCGCAGAAGATCGCGGCACCCCTGGGCCTCGCCGGCGAGGACGGATTGATCCGCATGGCCGACGGCATCGTCTCGATCGCGACCGTGGTGATGGCCGGCGCCATCCGCCGCATCTCGGTCGAGCACGGCCGCGATCCGCGCGATTTCGTGCTGTTCGCCTATGGCGGCGGCGGGCCGCTCCACGCCTCAGCTCTGGCGCGCGAGCTGCACATCCCGACCGTGGTGATCCCGCCCGAGCCGGGGAATTTCTCGGCCATCGGCATGCTGCTGGCCGATGCGAGGCTCGACGATGCGACGACCTTCACCGGGCCGCTCGACCAAGCGACCGTGGCGGCGGGCGAGCGCGTCTTCGCCGCATTGGAGCAGACGGCGCGCGCCGCGCTGGCGCGGGAGTTCGGCGCCGGCGACGTGGCGTTCGAGCGCTTCGCCGAGATGCGCTATCGCGGCCAGCGCCACAACATCAAGGTGCCGGTCTCGGGCCTCGGCGACGCCGCCGCGATCCGCAGCGCGTTCGAGCGCGACTACCGCCGCCGCTATGGCCACGCCGACGACAAGGCGCCGGCCGAGTTCCAGGCGCTCCACCTCTCGGCCTTCGCGCGCCTGGAGCGGCCGCGCATCGAAAGCCTGCCGCGCGCCCGGAGCGAAGCCGCGCCGGCGCGGACGCGGCAGGTTTATTTCCCGGGCGGCTGGATCGCGACGCCGATCCTCGAGCGGTCGTCGTTGGCGCCAAGCTTCAAGGGCGCAGGGCCCGCGGTGATCGAGGAATACGGCTCGACCACCATCGTGTGGCCGGGCGACCGGTTCGAGATCGGCGAGCTGGCCGAAATCCGCATCCACGCCATCCCGACATGACGGAGCGACCGCCCATGGACGCGCACGCGATCGACCCGGTGACGCTCGAAGTGATCCGCCACGGCATCGTGTCGATCACCGACCAGATCGACGCCAACATCACCCGCACCGCTTTCAGCCCCTATATCTACGAATACAAGGACTATGCCGTCGGCATCGTCGGCGCCGCGGGCGAGCTCATTGCGCAATGCACCGGCGGCATGCCGGTGTTCGTCGCGGATTCGGTGGGGCAGGCGGTGCGCGACGGGCTGGAGATTTACGGCCGCGCGCGACTCCATCGCGGCGACGTGGTGGTGTGCAACCACGCCGCGGTGCAGGGCCAGCATCTCAACAACACGGTGATGTACACGCCCATCTTCGCCGGGCCGGCGCAGGAGACGCTCGTCGGCTTCTTCGCCATCAACGTGCATTGGATCGACATCGGCGGCTCGGCCATCGGCTCGGTCTCCTACAGCGACACCGACATCTTCATGGAGGGGCTACAGCTCCGCTCGATCAAGCTGTGGTCGAACGGGGAGCCGGTCGAGGAGATCTACCGCATCATCGCGAACAACACGCGCTTTCCCGAGGAGCTGCTGGGCGACATCGAGGCGCAGCTCGGCGGCTGCATGCTGGGCCGCGATCTCGTGGCCGCGCTGGCCGACAAATACGGCGTCGAGACATTCGCCGAATCGGTGAAGACCATCCTCGACCAGAGCGAGGACGCCGCCCGCGCCCGCATCCGCGCCGTGCCGGACGGCACCTACGAGGCCGAATCCTTCCTCGACAATGACGGCATCAACGACCGCCGCATCCCGATCAAGGTGCGGGTCATCGTCGCCGGCGACGAGATGACGATCGACTATTCCGACCTGGCGGACCAGGTGCCGACCGGGATCAATTCGGGCGCCTTCGGCGGCGGCCGCACCACCGCGCGGGTCGCCTTCAAGTACCTGGTGGCGACGGGCGAGCCCGCCAACGAGGGCACGTTCCGGCCGCTGAAGCTCATCCTGCCCGAGGGCAAGCTCTTGAGCGCCGCGCCCACCGCGGCGATGGGGCTCTATTCGATCCCGTTCCCGACCGTCATAGACACCATCATCAAGGCGCTCGAGCAGGCGCTGCCCGAGCGGGTGACGGGGGCGCATTTCGGCACCTTCTCGTCGGTGCGTTTCTTCGGCAAGCGCACCGACACCGGCGCGCCGTTCAATTGCAATGACAGCGGCCATGGCGGCTGGGGCGCGTGCGCGACCCATGACGGCGCCGGCCCCTTCCGCACCATGGCGCACGGCGACACGCGCATCATCCCGCTCGAGCTGCAGGAGGCGATCTATCCCTACCGCATCGAGGAGTTCGCGCTGCGCGAGGATTCGGCCGGCGCCGGCAAGTTCCGCGGCGGCATGGGATTCCGCAAGCGCTACCGCATCCTCGAGCCGTGCTCGCTGTGGGTGAATTTCGACCGCGTCGAATGTCCGCCCTGGGGCGTCCATGGCGGCAAGGCGGCCGTGCCCGGCAAGGTCACGATCACCCGCAAGGGCGCGAACGACCCGGAAATCCTCTACAAGACCGAGGGCTACGCGCTCGGCGCGGGAGACGAGGTGATGATCGAAACCGGCGGCGGCGGCGGCTATGGCGCGCCGGCGGACCGGCCGCTGGCGCTCATCGAGCGCGACCTGCGGCGCGGCTATGTCACGCGCGCGGCCGCCGAGCGCGATTACGGCGTCAGGATCGAGCGCGATCGGGCTTGAAACGAGGGGCGGCCGGCGTCCATTCTTGCGGCCGGCGCGAACGACACAGTCCGGGGCCATCGCACCATGCCGGAAACCACGCCGACCACCATCGACAGGATCACCGCCGACGCCATGGCGACGATCGTCCGCGACGCCGGCTACAAGGCCATCGTCGGCAAGAACGACGAGGGCATTACCGTCATCGAGAGCGCCAATGGCGGCTGGACCACGACCATCCGCATGCTGGGCCAGAAGGGCGACGAATTCTCATCGCTCCAGTTCATCCTGTGGCTCGGCGACAAGGACCGCTCGGTGAGCCTGGCGAAGATGAACGATTTCAACGCCAACTGGCGCTTCGCAAAGGGCTGGGTCAACACCCTCCAGCCCGGCGTGTGCCTGCAATGGGACGTCGATCTCGAGGGCGGCGTGGCGCCAACCTATCTCGCCAAGCGGATCGCCGCCTGGGACCTGCTGGTCCAGGCCTTCCGCGCCTACATGGTCGAGCAGAAATAGCGGGCGCCGACGGGCTTTACATCGCATCGGCGCTCCGATACTGACTCGGCGGAGGCCGAGGAGGCGGACATGACGACACCCACCCCGGAAGCGCTGGCGCGGGCCGGCACGCTCGACGAGCTTTATCCGCAGCTCAGCGGGATCGGCCTCGGCGCCGGCTGGAACAAGCCGACGCCGTCGCTGTGGGCCGCGCCGCACCAGACCTTCCCGCCCTACCAGTGGCGCTATGCCCAGGCCAAGGGCGCGCTCGACGCCGCCGGCCGCCTCATCAACACCGAGCTTGCCGAGCGGCGCAACCTCATCCTCGTCAACCCGCTGGAAGGCAACGGCTACGGCACCTCGCGAACGCTCGTTGCCGCGTATCAGATGATCATGCCGGGCGAGAAGGCACGCTCGCACCGCCACACGCCCAATGCGCTGCGCCTAGTGCTGGACGCTTCGGCCGGCGCCTATACCACCGTCAACGGCAAGCGGCTGCCGATGGCGCCCAACGACGTCGTGCTGACCCCCAACTGGTGCTGGCACGGCCACGGCAATGACGGCAAGGGACGGGCCTATTGGCTCGATTTCCTCGACGTGCCGCTGGTGCATCTGCTCGACCCGATGTTCTTCGAGCCGCATCCCGCCGATTTCGAGGACGACGCGCCGGAGGCGCCCAACTCGCCGCTGCTGTTCCCGTGGCGCGACACCGAGCGCCGCCTCGCCGCGGCATCGCCCGACCCGACGGGAAGGCACGGCGTGGCGATCGAATTCGGCCATCCCGCGCTCGACACCATGGCGCTCGCCATGATGCGGCTGCCGCCGGATCAGGAGACCCAGCCCTATCGCACCACCGCCAACACGCTCTATGCCGCGGTCGAGGGCGAAGGCAGCACCATGGTCGAAGGCAAGCGCTTCGACTGGGCGCGCGGCGACGTGGTGGTGGTGCCGAGCTGGCACACGCATTGCCACCGCGCCAGCGGCGGCGCGGTGCTGTTCCGCGTCACCGACGAGCCGTTGATGGACAAGCTGGGATTTCTCCGCAGCGAGGCCGCGCCGCTCGCCGCGCATTGAGGGAAGAAACGCCATGTCGAAGCTGCCGCTCACCTTCGCCTGCGGACTCTATGACCGCATGGTCCCGCTCCACACCGGCGAGGTCAGCCCTTCCGGCATCGATCTCAACTTCATCGTCATCGACCAGCCGCGCGAGATATTCGACCGCATGGGCGGCGGCCAGGAATTCGACCTGTGCGAGATGTCGAGCTCGGAGACGATCCAGCGCCTCGGCGCCGGCAATAGCCCGTTCGTGGCGCTGCCGGTGTTCCCGTCGCGCGTCTTCCGCCACGGCCACATCTCGATCAACCGCAAGGCCGGGATCAAGTCGCCCAGGGACCTCGAGGGGCGCCGCGTCGGCGTGCCGCTCTACACGCAAACCGCGGCCATCTTCATCCGTGGCATGCTGCAGCACGAGCACGGCGTCGACTGCTCCAAGATCCATTGGGTGCAGGGCGCGCTCAACCATCCGGGCTCGCACGGCAGCCCGTCGGTGCTGCCGCTCTTGAAGCCCGTCGACATCGTGACCGCGCCCACGGAAAAGTCGCTCAGCGACCTGCTCGAAGAGGGCAAGATCGACGCCATCACCGCGACCGGCATGCCCAAATCCTTTCGCCGCAATCCCGACATCCAGCGGCTCTTCCCCAATTATCGCGAGATGGAGCTGGACTATTACCGGCGCACCAAGATCTTCCCGATCATGCACTTGATCGCCATGCGCCGCGACACCTACGAGAAGAACCCGTTCATCGCCACCAGCCTCTACAACGCCTTCTGCCGTTCGAAGGACCGGGCGCTCGAGAAGATGATGGAGACGGGCGCGCTGCGCTACATGCTGCCTTGGCTGAGCGACGATCTCGACGAGATCCACGAGGTGTTCAAGGGCGACCCGTGGCCCTATGGCATCGAGGAGAACCGGCCGACGCTCGAGGCGCTGGTCACGTATCTCGCCGAGCAGCACCTGATCCCCAAGAAAATCCCGCTCGAAGAGATCTTCGTGCCGGTCTACGGCCAGCATTAGGACGAGGAGACGGCGATGAGCAACGCAACTGCGACGATCGACGCGGACGTGGTGCCCGCGCCGGGCTGGCGCTGGCGGACCCATTTCGACCGCCTCCTCGTGGCGGTGGTGATCGTCGCGCTGTGGCAGGTGGGGAGCATGATCTTCGGCGTCTATTGGCTCAGCACGCCCTGGGCCACGACGTCGCGCTTCTTCGCGATGCTGTTCAGCGGCGAACTGATCCGCCACTCCGGCTATACGATCGAGGAATCGTTCATCGGCGCCGTCATCGGCGGCGTGCCGGCGGTCATCCTTCCGTTCGTGCTGCGGCGCAGCCCGATCCTGGTCTCGATCCTCGATCCCTTCATGGTGGGGGGATATGGCTCGCCCAAGCTCGCGCTCGCGCCGCTCTTCATCCTGTGGTTCGGCATCGGCCTCGAATCGAAGATCGCGCTGGTCGCGAGCGTGCTGTTCTTCATCGTCTATTTCAGCACCCTCACCGGCGTGCGCGCGCTCGATGCCAAGCTGGTGCAGATGGCCCAGGTGATGGGCGCGAGCGAGCAGCAATTGGCGCGCAAGATCATCTTCCCCGCCGCCGTCCCCAACATCTTCGCGGGATTCCGCATCGGGCTCCCTTATGCGATCGGCGCGGCCGTCATTACCGAGCTGATCTCGTCGAACCGGGGCCTGGGCTATCTCGTCCAGGTCGGGGCGATGAATTTCGACACGACGCAATGCTTCGTCGCAATCCTCGCCGCGACCATCATCGTCCACGCGGTGGGCTTCGGCGTCGACGGAACCGAGCGGCTCTTGCTGCGCTGGCGGCCGTCGAGCGAGGCCACGCTCCAGGCCGGCGGCAACTGATCCATGAACGCGCCGCTGCTCGAAGTCCGCAATCTCGCCAAGCGTTTCCCAACGCGGGCCGGGCGCGAGCCGTCGCCGTGGGTGATCCGCGACCTCACCTTCGCCGTGCGGGAGGGCGAGTTCCTGACCATCATCGGCCCGTCGGGCGCCGGGAAATCGACGCTCCTCAACATGATCGCGCAAGTGGAGTCGGCGAGCGCCGGCGAGATCCTGTTCCAAGGGAGCCAGATCGGCCTCGGCGATTCGAAGGCGATGCGGCCCGGGCTCGACCGCCGCGTCGGCTACGTGACGCAAGACGACAATCTGCTGCCGTGGCGCACCACGATCGACAATGTCCTCTTCCCGCTCGAGGTCCAGGGCCAGCTCGACGACAAGAGCCGCGCGCACGCCCAGATGCTGGTCGACGCCGTCGGCCTCAAGGGGTTCGAGCGCTACTACCCGCACGAGCTGTCGGGCGGCATGAGGAAGCGCGCTGCCTTGATCCGCACCCTCGTCTATGACCCGCCCGTCATCCTCATGGACGAGCCGTTCGGCGCGGTCGACGCGCAGACCCGCATGCAGCTCCAGGAGGATCTGCTGCGGCTGTGGACCTTGGGGCGCAAGACCATCGTGTTCGTGACCCACGACATCACCGAGGCGATTCTGCTCGGCGACCGCGCCCTGGTGCTCACCAAGCAGCCGTCGCGCATCGGCGCCGAGCATATCATCACGATTCCGCGCCCGCGCAACGTGAAGAGCTTTCTCACCATGCCGGGCTTCGCCGAAATCTACGAGCGCATCCGCGCGGAGGTCCTATGACCACCATCGACCAAGCCACGACGCTCCTCGAGCGCGAGCCGCCGATCTCGCGCAAGACGATCGTCATCATGGGCCGCGCCGCGCTGGCGGTCCTGCTGGTCATCGGCTGGCAGGCGGGCGCCGAGACCTTCGGCTCCATTTTCTTCGCCTATCCGATGGACGTGGTGCGGCGCCTCATCGAGCTCACCGTCAGCGGCCAGGTCTTCGTCGACCTCTATGCGACATTGCGCGTCTCCACGATCGGCTTCGTGCTCGGCACCGTCGCCGGCGTGCTGCTGCCGTTCCTGCTGCGGCGCTCCAAGCGCTGGACCGAGGCGATCGAGCCCTATGTCCTGGGCTCGCAAGGCATTCCCAAATACGCGCTGGCGCCGTGGCTCATCCTGTGGTTCGGCATCGGCGACACGCCCAAGCTGGTGATCGTGACGGCGATGGTGTTCTACATCCCCTTCGTCAACGTCTTCGCCGGCATCCGGGGCGTCGACCAGCGCCTCGTCAAGATGGCGCGCATCGTCGGCGCGAGCGAGACCAAGATCTCGCGCGAGGTGATCTGGAACTCGCTGATGCCGTTCTTCTTCACCTCGCTCAAGATCGCGCTGCCGCGCGCCGTGAGCGCGTGCATCGTCGGCGAGTTCCTGGTCTCGACCGAGGGCGTCGGCCATTACATCGAGCATGCGCGCGAGCTGTCCGACACGGTCGGCGTGTTCGCCGGTATCGTGGTGGCGACGACCCTGGTGCTCGCGGTCAACGGCATCGTCGAATATCTCGAGCGCCGCGCCCTCGCCTGGCGCCCGACCGACCGCGACATGGTGCTTTGAGCGGCGGCGATACCGTGCGTCCTTCGACTGCGCCCTACGGGCTCCGCTCAGGATGAGGACGGTTGTACAACGCCCCTCATCCTGAGCGGAGCGAAGCGTGGTCGAAGGACGCACGGCGGTTTCGTTCCCAACCCTACGTCGCCCGCGCCATGCGAATGGGGTTGACCGGGCCGTTGGGCGACAGGCCGGCATAGCCTTCGACCAGGTCGAGATCGATGATCAGGGCGACGCCGAGACGGGCGAAGTCGTGGTCGCGCTCGACCTGCGCCATCGCGTCGTAGATCTGCCGCCGCGCCGCGTCGCTGTCGTCGATCCGGGCGCGGCCCTGGAAATTGTAGGTCGCCTTCGAGTCCTCGTCGCGATACATCAGCGCCACTTTCGGGTTCTTGCGGATCGACCGCAGCATCTTGCCGTCCGCGTTGCGCACCCAGATCGCGAGCTGCGTGTCGCTGAACGCCTGGGTCGAGCCGCGGAACGTGACGTTGGGCTGGCCCGCTTCGTCGACATAGCTGATGACGATGGGATGCCGCTCCTTGAGCGCGTTGCCGATGCGCGCCTTGAGATCGGACGGCAGCCTGAGCGCGGCCGGCAGCCGCGGCGCGCCCGGCAGCATCTGCTGCTGGAGGAGCGCGATCTTGCCGCCCTTCACCTGCACCGTGAGGATGAGCCTGGCGCCGTTCGGCAAAGTGCCGACCGCCTGCACCGCGTCGCCCTTGTCCTCCTGGGTCCAGCCCGCGTCGCCATAAGCGGCGGCGGACGCGGCGAAGCGCGCGAGGACGGCGTCCCTGCCCTTGAGATCGACATTGAGCGCCTGAAAGCCCGCATCTTGCGCCAGCAGATCGGCGGCCGCGCCGCTCTTGAGGCTCGACAGGAATTGCGCGACGAGTTCGGTCTGCTGCGACATGACGCAACCCCCATTCCTCTATCGCCACGATAAGGCGCCGTCATGCGCCCGGTCAAACGCGGCGTTTACGGGCGGAAGCTCGCGATCGCCGCTCTCCTGGTGGCGTTCACATCCGCGGTTCGCGCGGATTCAAGGCGAGGGCGACCGAAGCCTCGGGCGAACCGCCAATCGCGTGCGTCTTCGACGACGCTGCGCGTAGTCGAAGACGCACTGCGGCTCCGCCTGAACACCTAGGCGGCCTCTACTTCACATATTCGTCGGTGAAGATGCCGTCATAGTATATCAGGCCGCCGCCTTTTCCGCGCGCGCGGCCGGCGCGTGACGGTGGTTCGCCGGATAGGGATAGGACCCCAAGAGCGCGAAGATCACGATCGAGATGACGGTTATGACTTCGAAGATCTGAAAGGCCGGTCCGTAGCTGTGATAGAGGTCGAAGGATTTCGTGCTGATGAGCGGACCGATGCCGGTGCAGAACTGAAAGATGCCGAACATCGTGCCCATGATCCGGCCATAGGACTTCAGGCCGAAATAGCGGCTGACGAAGAAGCCCATGAGATCGACCTCGGCCCCGTTGGCGAAGCCGCACAGCATCGCGCCGACGATTTGCGCAGGTTCCGGCAAGCCGCTGCCGAAAAGCGCCACGCCGAGAATGAGGAGCGCAAAGAACCCGATCGCGACATAGGGCCCATGGACGCGGTCGAGGAGCCAGCCGGAGAAAAGACGCCCGACCACCGCGGCAATGCCCGAAGCGGAGAGCACCGTCGTCGCCGCCTGGAGGCTCACGCCGCGGTCCATCAGCATCGCGACGATCTGGGTGAGCGTGCCATTCAGCACGATGATGCCGAGGCAGAACGCCAGCGCCATGCCCCAGAAGCGCCATGTGCGCGTCAGCGCATCGCGCAAGGTGACGCCCGGCAGATCCGGTTCCGCGAGATGCGGCAATTGAGCGCGCTCGCCGGCATCGGGCTCGCGCACGAGGAGCGTGACGGGAATGCCGGCCAGCACCAGGATGACGCCGCCCACGCCGATATAGGCGCTGCGCCAATCGAGATGGCTGATGAGAAAGGCGGCGATCGGCGGAATGACGGCGGTGCCGAGTCCCACGCCGGACAGCGCGATGCCCAAGGCCAAGCCGCGATTGCGGTCGAACCAGCGCGTGACGACGAACGCGTAGGCGGGCGGCGAGTTGCCGGAGGAGCCGAAGCTCCGGACCATGAACAGCGAATAGATGACGAGGGGCGCGGCGCTCATCAGCGATTGCATCGCCGTCGTCACGGCGAACACCACGATACCCGCGAGGATGACGGGCCGCGCGCCGAACCGGTCGAGGAGCAAGCCCGCAACAGGCAAGAGGCAGGCGCCGAATGCACCCGAAACCGCCAAGGCGCCGGCGAGGTCGCTGCGGCCGATATGAAGCGCATCGGCCACCGGCTTCAAGAACACGCTGAAGGTCCAGATATTGATGGGCCCGCCGCTACACACGAGACCGCCGACGCAGGCGGCGACGATCCACCACGGATTGCGCATGCGAAGCATCGGCGCCTCCTCGCGCGATTTTATGGACGGGCGGTCACGGCGCGCCGAAGAACCGCACCGGATTGTCCCACATCATCTTCCGCACCGCCTCGGCGCCCAGCGCGTTCTGCCACGCCAAGACGCGGTCCGCCGATTCCGGGAAGCGGGACTCGGCGTGCGGGTAGTCGGACCCGAACATGAGCACATGGTCGCCCATGAGCTCGTTGAAGATGCGGGCCATATCGGAGCCCTCGTGGAGCTCGATCGAGGCGAAGAAACGCCCGCTTGTGAGGTACTCGCTGATCTTGTGCTTAAGCTCGGCGGTGGAGCCCATGTAGATCATCTGATCGTCCATGCGCCGCGACCAGAACGGGACCCATCCGAACCCCGATTCGAGCACGCCGTAGCGCAACTCCGGATAGCGGTCCATCAAGCCGCCGCCGATGAAGGAAGCAACGGCCCGCATCGCCGCCCAGGGATGGCTCGCGCAGCGTCCGATGAAGGGGTTGTCCCAGAGGTCGCGATAGCCGGGGTAGCCGGTCGCGAAGCTGTGGTGGATCACGCACAGCCCCTTGTCCTGCGCCGCCTCCCAGATGGGGTGCAGGTCGGGATGATCCAGCGGATAATCGAGCGGCAGGCTCGGATGGACCGCCACCACCCAAGGCCTGCCGGCCCATCGGCGGATCTCCGCCACCGACTTCTCGACCGACAACGGCGTCACTGTCAGGCTCGACTTCAAGCGGCGCGGATCGGTGCCGCAAAACGCATCGAGATAGCGGTGATGCGCAGAGATGAACTCCATCTCGATGTCCGGATCGGGATGGCCGGGCCCGCCATTGCTGACGATGAAATGCACGTCGCTGCCCTCGCGGTCCATGTCGCTGAGGCGCGCAGCCGCATTCTCGTCGTCGGTGCCGCTCGTGGGAAAGGTCACCCCCATGAACTTCTGGTGTCTGCGTTCCGCATTCTCCCGCGGCGCGGCCTCGCCCAGGATGCGCGGCTTGGACGAGCCCCAGCCTTTGATCGTGGCGAAGCGGTAAGCGTGCCGATAGGGCGCTTCGCGCACCTCTCCGGCGAGCCCGATCTTGATGGGCTCCCGGCGACTTTCAAGGTCGGGAAGGGCTTCGAGCACTTTCGCCGACAAGTGTGGCCGGATCGTTTCAGCCGACGGCCGCACGTGGGTATCGGCATCGAAAATCCTGAGACCGTTGCGCATCTCTTCACGCTCTCCCAAAGAGTTTGAAGAAAAGACAGAATACCACGGTGGCGGTGATCACGACCGATCCATATTTGGCAGCGTGTGTCCGCTTCCCCGTATGTCGCGACCAGAAGCAGATAGTCGGTTTCCGGCCGGTTTGCGGCCATGCCAGTCCTTCAGCCGAGCGGACCGATGTCTCCGAAGCGGACATGCTGGCCAGAGAGGCTATCGACGCAATTTAGTTGGAAACCTGCCGTTCATTCGCCCCGATGTGAACGGCGAGGTCGTGCCATGAGCCGGCATAGGTTCGGCTATTCGGCCACCTCGTCGGCGGTAGCAAGGAGCGATGGTGCGATGGTGACGCCGAGCGCCTTGGCGGTCTTTGGGTTTCTCGCGAAGTCTCCGATCGCACCAGCCTAGATTAGCCTCTCTGTTCTATTTCGCGTGCGCCTTTGCAGAGTCGGTCACGACCTTGTAGGCGGCGGCGAGCTGTGGCTTCGGCTTCGAGATGTCCTGGCCGACGCTCGCGAGCGTCACCATTGCCGCCGATTGCTCGTCCGGCGGCAGGCTGATGAGCTCGCCACCTTGTGTCACCCAATCCTTGGTTGCCTTTTCCAGGAAATCCACGGCGAATTTGTAGTTCTGGCGCGCCATCGCGGCGCCATCCTTGTCGATGACAACCTGGAGGTCCTTGGGCAGGCTCGCGTACCATTTCTGGCTGACCTCGGCGATGAGGAAAATGAAGGGCTGGCCGGTGTCGGTCACGTATTTCGCCGCGTCGACGTAATGCATCGTCGTGTAGACCGGCATGCCGGCAAGCGCTCCATCGATGGCGCCTTGTTGGATCGCGGGAAGAACGTCGCCCAGGGTCATCGCCACTGGCGTCGCCCCCAGCCGCTCAAGCGATACTTTCTGGAAATCGGACGTGAAGACGCGGATCTTCTTGCCTTTCAAATCGGCGAGATGCCGGATAGGCGCTCTCGAGACGATCGAGGAAGGCGTCGCGATGAAAAGCCCCACGCCATGCAATCCCTTGTTGGCGCCGAGGCCGAGCATTAGTTTCTGCACCGCCGGGTCTGCGGCAACGGCTTCCGCTTGCGACATGGAGCTGACGAGTGCGGGCGCGGTGAGCACCTCGAACCGCTCGTCGATCCCGACACAGAATTCGGGCGGGAGCGCCACGGCTTGGATCGATCCGAACTGCACGCCTTCGATCTGCCGCGGGATCGAGCCGAGTTGGCTCGCGGGGTAGACCTCGCCCTTGATGCGGCCATGCGAGTCCTTCTCGACGGCGGCGGCGAATATCTGCGCGTAATGGTGCAGGGTGTCATTGATGGTAGGGACAGAGACCTTCATCACGATGGCCTGGTCGTCTGCCTTTGCCGCGCCGGACAGGACGGCGAGCGACGCCACGAACGCGCACGCAGCCCACGCCACAGGATGTACGATGCGCATGTCGGTTCTCCTTGATGTATTCACTCGTGATCCCCCGGATGATCTCCGATCTGGCGTGAATGTTGTCACTCTTCGGACCTTCCCGCAATCCACCCCCGAGGTGCGGACGGCTGCCGGCACCTCGCGCAGTTCGATCGGTGGTTGAGAGGGCTGTTCTCGCTAAGGCGTGCCGGTGGCGCTCAGCGCATTCGTCTCATTTGGTTCAACAACGGCGGTCCGGCCCATGCGACTTGGCGTCCGCTGTTTATTCAGCGCCGGACATCGCCGCGACAGGGTGCTTTGCGCCGCGGCGGCCTCTACTTCACATACTCGTCGGTGAAGAGCCCGTCATAGGAGCCGAGCCGCTCCTCCGGCTTCATCAGGCCCGCCTCGATGTTGAGCGTCTCGGCGTTGGCGAGCGCGGCGCGGGCGGGCGCGGGCGGAACCGGCGTCACGCGCTTGACCGCGTCGAAGGCGGCGGCGACGAGCTTGGGCTCGAGCGTCGGGAAACGCTTGGCGAGAAGCGCCAGCGCCTCGGCGGGATGGTCGTGGACGAAGGCGGCGCCGTCGGCGAGCGCGCGGCCGACGCCCTGGCACAGCCATTTGCGCTCGACGCAGGTCTCGGGCCGCACCACCACCATCGTCTGGTTGAACGGCAGCATGTCGGGCGGGTCGCCGTCGAGGCCGCTCGCGATCGTCACCGCCTCGCCCGCCAGCACCGGCTCCAGGGGCCACGGGAACGACATGGCGAAGCCGTCGATCTGCTTGGCCTCGAAGGCCGCGAGCATGGCGTTGGGCTGCATCGGCGCGATGCGGATGTCGTCGGGATCGAGCCCGCCGCGGTGCGCGACGAGAAGGACATAGGCGTGGATGATCGAGTTGATCGAATCGACCGCCATGGTGCGGCCTTTCAAGGCCCGGGCGCGCTGCTCGAGCGGCGCCTTCGGATCGAAGCCCGCGGCCTCGGCCAGGTCCTTCCTCAGCACCGCCGCGACGAAGAGCCGGTCCTGCATCGCGCCGATCGCCAGAAGCTTCTGCCCGTGCGCCACGGCGCGGGTCAGGGTCGTGGGCGACGCGTCTCCGGCATCGGCGCTCCCCGAAATCACCGCGTTGGCCGAGCCGACCCCGGCGATCAGCACGCTCTTCATCGCGAGCCCGTGCTTCGCCCAGAGGCCGAGATCGTCGGCCAGATAATGCAGCGCGAAGCTCAGGCTGAACGCCGGCACCGCCAGCGTCGCCTCGTGCAGCCCCTGCTGCGCCGATGCCGCCGGCGCCGCGATGAGCAGCGCCCAAAAAACGCGTCGCGCCAAACCGATCATTTTGCGTACACGTCGGTGAAGATCGCGTTGTAGGATTTGAGCTTCTCGTCCGGCTTCATCAGGCCCGCGTCGATGTTGTAGATGTCGGCGTTCTCGAGCGCCGCCTTGGTCGGCACCGGCGGATTCGGCGTCACGCTCCGCACCTCGTCGAACGCGCGCGCCAAAAGCTTGGGATCGAGCGTCGAGAAACGCTTCTGCATCAGCGCCAGCGCGTCCGCCGGGTGATCGTGGATGTAGTCGTCGGCCTCGGCGATCGATTTGACCAGCCCGGCGCAGACCGATTTGTCCTTGTCGCACACGTCCGGCCTCACCACCAGGATGTTGTGCGCGAACGGCACCATGTCGGCGGGATCGCCGGCCGGCCCGCTCGCGATGGTCACCGCCTCGCCCTTCAACACGGGCTCCAGAGGCCACGGCAGCGACATGGCGAAGCCGTCGATTTGGTGCGCTTCGAACGCGGCGAGCATGCTGTTGGGCTGCATCGGCGTGACGCGGATGTCGTCGGGGTCGACGCCCGCGCGGTGCGCCAGCACCAGCACGTAGGCGTGAATGATCGAGTTGATCGACTCGACCGCGATGGTCTTGCCCTTGAGGATGGCGGCGCGCTTTTCGAGCGGTGCCTTGGGATCGAAACCCGCAGCCTCGGCGACATCCTTGCGCATCACCAGCTCGACCACGAGCCGGTCGAGCATCTCGGCGATGGCGAGCACCTTCTGGCCGCGCGCCGCCGCCCGCGTCAACGTGATGGCCGAGGCCTGGGTCACCTCGGCGCTGCCGGCGATGACTGCGTTCATCGATCCCACCCCGGCGATCTGCACGCTCTTGACGGCGAGTCCGTGCTTCGCCCACAGGCCGAGATCGTCGGCGAGATAGCCCAGAACAAAGGTGAGGCTGTAGGCCGGCACCGCCATGGTGACGTCCTTGAGGGCCGGCTGCGCCGAAACGGGCGCGCACAGGACGCCCAGCATGCCAAGCGCCAACCCGATCGCGCCGCCGATCCGCATCGCTCGTGTCCCTTCATCCGCCCGCGGGCGATGATGCGGCTGGCGCCCGGTCACCGCAAGCGCCGAGGGCGAGGCGCTTGATCACGGCGCAACTTTGCTGAAATGATTGTCGCCTCGGGGCCATGGTCGTGGCCGGACCCAAGGATGGAACCCAAGGATAGAACAATGAGCGAACTCGACGACACGCTGCGCGACCTGGTGCTCGCCAACCGCATCCTCGCGCATGAGGGGGTGGTCGATGCCTATGGCCATGTCAGCGTCCGCAATCCGAACGATCCCGGGCGCTATTTCATCTCGGTTTCGCGCAGCCCCGAGCTGGTGACGCACGAGGACATCGTCGAATGCTCGCTCGACGGCCGCCCGGTGCGGTCCGAGAGCCGGCCGCTCTATCTCGAGCGCTTCATCCACGGCGCCATCTACGAGGCCCGGCCCGAGGTGATGGGGGTGGTGCACAGCCACGCGCTCGAAGTGCTGCCCTTCAGCATCAGCCCTACGCCGCTCCGGCCGGTGCTGCATTCGGCCGGACCCTTGGGCCACCGCATCCCGGTGTGGGACATCGCCGACCGGTTCGGCGACACCACGCTCCTGGTCGTCAACATGGCGCACGGGCGAGACCTCGCCGAGCGCCTCGGCTTCGACCGCGTCGTGCTGATGCGCGGGCATGGCTTCGCCGCCGCCGGCCGTTCGGTGCGGGAGGTGGTGCGGCTCGCCGTCAACATGCCGCGCAACGCCCGCGTGCTGCTCGACGCGATCCGGCTGGGCGGGCCGGTCAAGGGCTTGTCGCCGGGCGAGATCGATCGGCGGCTGGAGATGCGGCCCGACGGCGCCGAGTTCTTCCGCGCCTGGGAGTATTGGGCCAAGCGCGCCGGCTGTGCCGAGCTCCTGGGCGATGCGCCGCGCAGCGTCGCGGTGAGCAAGCCCGCGCCCAAGGCGCCGCCGCCCAAGAAGAAGGCGGCGAAGAAGGGAAGGCGCTAGGCCCGGGCCGGTTCCTTGGCGGCGCGCCTCGGCGCGGGTCTGGCGGCGCGTTCGATCGCGCCCACCGCGGCATAACGCTCGAGATCGCGGAAGCTCGCCCAGTAGTCGTAGGAGTCGCGAATGGGCTCGAACAGGCGCGGCCGGCGCGCCTCGAGCTCGGGAAACTCCTCCATGCCGAAGCTGTATTCCAGCGTCAGCCCGTCGGGCTCGAGGAAATAGAGGAACATGCTGCCCGAGGGCGGGTGGCGGCCCGGCCCGTAGACGACGCGTACGCCGTTCTTGGCGAAGCGCGCGATGGCGCGGCCGATATCGTCGACCTCGGTCACCATGAAATTGACGTGATGGAGCTGCGGCGCGGCGGCCTTCACCAGCGCGACGCCGTGATGGAAGGGGCTGGGGTGACAGCGCATGAAGCAGGCCTGCCCGTCGATCTGATCCGAGACCTTGAAGCCGAGCACGCCGGTGTAGAAATCGCTCGCCCCGGCAAGGTCCGCCACCTTGAACACCACGTGGCCGATGCGCTGTATCTTGGCGAGGCGGGGCACATAGGGATCGCTGAACTCGCGCATCGCGCCGTAGAACTCGAAGGTGGCGCCGGTGAACGGCTCGACGATGCGGAAGGCGCGGTCGATGTGGAGCGCGGCGCATTCGCCCGGCGCGAGCTCGGCCACCTCCAGCCCCTCGGCCGCGAAGTGCCGCGCGGCGTCCTCGACCGAAGCGGGGGTTTCGAGCTCGAAGCCGATGCGCTTCAGCCCCGGCTCAGTCCCGTGGTAGAGCGCGATCGCGTGGTGCTCGAAGCCGCAGCGGAAGAACGCCTCGCCATGGGCGCCCTCGCCGCTCGGCTGCAGCCCGAGCTGGCCTTCATAGAAGGTGCGGGCGCGGGCGAGATCGCTCACGTTGAGCGCGACATATCCGAGTTTGCGGTAGCGCGGCACCTCGCTCCTCCCTCGCTTCGCCGTCATGCGCGCATGATATGAGGTCGGGCGGCGTTGACACAAGGAAGAGGCAGCCGTAAGCGTCGCCCTCGCTCATCCGGAGGTCAGTATGGACGGCCCCGTCCCCAATCCGCGAAAGCCTAAATTTGCGCCACCGCCAGGCGCCTGTGACACGCATTGCCACGTCTATGGCCCGGGCACGCGGCTTGTCGATTGCACCGCGGAGCGGCTCTTCGCGCTCCACCGCCATCTCGGGATCGAGCGCGCGGTCATCGTCCAGGCGGATCGCACCCTCCGCGCCGCTACGCTCGCGGCGATGGCGGCGGGCGGCGGGCGCTATCGCGGCGTCGCCCTCGTCGACGACAACGATATGGACAAGGATCTGGAGGCGTTGCACCGGGCCGGCGTGCGCGGCGTGCGCTTCACCTTCGTGTCCCATCTCGGCGGCGCGCCGGACCTCGTCATGGTCCGCCGCACGCTGCTGCGCATCAAGCCGCTGGGCTGGCACGTCACGTTCCTGATCGATCCCGCCGACATGCTGATCAATCTCGGGCTCCTCCAGGCCATCACCATTCCTTGCATCATCGACCACATGGCGCGCGTCAAGGCCGACGAAGGCCTGAATCAAGCCGGGTTCAAGGCGCTGCTGGACCTCGTCAGGCGCGACAATTTCTGGGCCAAGCTGTCGGGCCCGGACCGCATCTCCGAGGCTGGCCCGCCCTTCCACGATGCCGTGCCCTACGCGCGGGCGCTCATCGACGCCGCGCCCGACCGCGTCATCTGGGGCACGGATTGGCCCCATCCCAACAACCGCTTCGATCCGGACGACGGCGACTTGGTGGACCTGCTGCCGCTGATCGCGCCCGACGCGGCCGCGCGGCGCAAGCTGCTGGTCGACAATCCGGCGCGTCTCTATGGCTTCGCACCATGAGCGGCGCGATCGACCCCAGGCGCATCGCCCTCATCGGCTTCGGCGAGGTCGGCCAGAATTTCGCCAAGGGCCTGCTCGCGTCGGGGCGCCATGAGGTTGCGACGTTCGATATCCTGTTCGACAACTCCGCCGCCGGCGCGGCATTGCGCGAGACGGCGCGCGCGCTGGGCGCGGAGGCCGCTTCCTCCTTCGCCGCCGCTTCCGATGGCGCCTGCGTCGTGATCTCGGCCGTCACCGCCGCCTCGGCCTTCGACGTCGCGAGCGAGGCCGGACGACAACTGCGGCCCGGGCAGTTCTTCCTCGACATCAACTCGGTCTCGCCCGAGACCAAGCGCGCCGACGCTGCCGCGGTCGAGCCGTCGGGCGCATCCTACGTCGAGGCCGCGGTGATGGCGCCGGTGGCTCCCTATGGACACGGCGTGCCGATGCTCTTGGGCGGCGCCCGCGCGGTCGAGCTGGCAGCGATCCTAACGCCGGCGGGCATGAAGATGGAGCCGGTGGCAAGCGAGATCGGCGAGGCCTCGGCCATCAAGATGTGCCGCAGCGTGATGATCAAGGGGATCGAGGCGCTGGCGGTCGAATGCTTCATCACCGCGCGGCGTTATGGCGTCGAGGACCGCATCGTCGCCTCGCTGGGCGAGACCTTCAAGCCGCTCGATTGGGAGAAGCTCGCGGGCTACCTCATCGAGCGCGTGGTGCGCCACGGCCGCCGCCGCGCCGCCGAGATGCGCGAGGCGGCCGAGACGGTGGCAGCCGCCGGGCTCGAGCCGCTGATGACCGCCGCCACCGCGCTGCGCCACGACTGGGTCGCCGACCAGGCCGACGCCGCCCCCGCGCTGCGCTCGATCCCCGAAGCGGAGTGGCGCAAGACGGTCGACACGCTGATCGCCCGCCTGGGGAAAAAAAAGCAAGCCGCGGAATGACGACGGTCGCGATTATCAGGATGAAGGACGCTGCGTTCCGGCATCATTGCCGCTGAATATCTCCTTGAGCTGGCCGACGAGTTGCGCGTGTCTCGCCGCGTCGGCGACGCTGACGGCGTGGCCGACGCCGAGATAGCGCTCGGCGACCTCGGGCGAGGCGAGCAGCTCCTTGCCGGTGCCGGCGAGCGCGACCCGGCCGGTCTCGATCACGTAGGCGCGGTCGGCGATGGCAAGGCTCAGCTTGGCGTTCTGCTCGGACAGCACGATCGAGACGCCGCCTTGCGCGCGCAGCTCGGCGATGAGGCGGAAAATCTCGACCACCAGCACCGGTGCGAGGCCGAGCGAGGGCTCGTCGAGGATCAGAAGCCGCGGCTTCGCCATCAGGCCGCGCGCGATCACCAGCATCTGCTGCTGCCCGCCCGACAGGTTCGCGACCTGCTCGTCGCGCCGCTCGAGCAGGATCGGGAATCGTTCGCACACTTCGCGCATGCGACGCTCGAGCTCGGCCCCGGCGAGTGCGTGGCGATGGACATAGGCGCCGAGGCGCAGATTCTCGGCGACGGTGAGGCCGCCGAACACCTGGCGGCCCTCGGGCACCTGGGCGATGCCCTTCAACACCCGCGCCGTCGGACTGAGCCGGTCGATGCGCTCGCCCTCGAACATGATCTCGCCGGCGCGCACCGGCAGCAGGCCCGAGATGGTCTTGACCAGGGTTGATTTGCCGGCGCCGTTCGCGCCCACCAGCGCCACGATCTCGCCGGCGCCGACCGAAATATCGATGCCATGGATCACGTCCATGCCGCCATAGCCGGTGTAGAGCTTGCGCACCTCGAGCATCTTCACGTCTCCTGTCCGACATAGGCGGCGATGACGCGCTCGTTGCGCTGAATCTCGCGCGGGGTGCCGCGCGCGACGATGCTGCCGGCGTCGAGCACGATCACTTCGTCGGCGACGCCCATCACCAGCGACATGTTGTGCTCCACCACCATGACGGTGATGCCGCTATCGCGCACCGCGCGCAAGAGCTCGGCGAGATCGGCGGTCTCGGCGTCGTTGAGGCCGGCGGCGGGCTCGTCCAGCAGCAGGAGCCGCGGCTCGGCCATCAGCGCGCGCACCACCTCGAGCAGCTTCTGCGCGCCCATCGGCAAATCGGTCGCCGCCGCGTCGCGGAACGGCGCCAGTCCGACGAGATCGAGCAGCGCGTCGGCCCTGGCGGCGAGCCGCGCCTCCTCGCGCCGTGCGCCGCCGAGCCACAGCATTTGCCGCCATGCCGGCGCGCGGACATGAAGATGCGCGCCCGCGAGCACGTTCTCAAGCGACGTCATGCCGGGATATATCCGCGCCGACTGGAAGGTTCGGATGAGGCCCATGCGGGCGATCTCGGCGGGCTGGAGGCCGAGGATCGGCGTGCCATAGAACCGCACCTCGCCTTCGTCGGCGGCATAAAGGTTGGTGACCAGGTTGAACACCGTCGTCTTGCCGGCTCCGTTGGGGCCGATGACGGCGCTGAGGCTACCGTGCGGCACGGCGAAGGTGACGTTGTCGCAGGCGCGCAAGCCGCCGAAGCTGCGGCTGAGGCCGGTGACTTCGAGCGCTGCCTCGGTCAAGGCGGTTGGCTCCCGGGCACGAGCGCGACGGCATCGCGCCCCGACCAGCGGCGCACGAGACGGCTGACCCAGGTGGCGGTGGTGCCGAACATGCCGTCGGGCAGCCACAGGAAGCAGGCCACCAACAGCAGCCCCTCGGCGAAGGTCTTGTAGTAGGCGAAGGGCTGGAACACGGTCGGCAGTAAGGTGAGAAGTGCCACGCCGAAGACCGGGCCGACCAGCGTCCCCTCGCCGCCCGCGATCAGCATCGAGATCATCTCGAACGAGCGCGGCGCGCCCACCATCTCGGGTGAGAGGAAATGGAAATAGAAGGCGTAGAGGCTGCCCGAGAGCGAGCCGAGCGCGGCGCTGATCACGAACGCCGCCATCTTGTAGCGCGGCACGTTGACGCCCAGGGCCGCCGCCGCGGTCTGATCGGTGCGCACCGATTTGAGCGCGCGGCCGAAGCCCGACCGCACCAGGCCCTGCAGCAGCACCATCAGCACCACGATCACGCCGGCGACGAGGTAGTACATCTGGAACGGGGTCGCGAAGCTCATGCCGCCCAACGAGAAGGACGGGATGCCGGCAAGGCCGGACGGACCTCCGGTGACGTCGGCAAGCCCGACGGTAAGCGAATCGACCATCAGCCCGAACGCCAACGTCGCCAGTGCCAGGAATGTCCCCCTGAGCCGCACCGTGACCAGCGACAGCAAGATCGCCGCCCCGATCGCCAGCGCCATGCCGGCGAGGATGCCGATGAGGGGCGCGACATCGTACTTGGTGGCGAGGATGGCGGCGGTATAGCCGCCGATCGCCATGAAGCCGGCCTGGCCGAGGCTGACCTGCCCCGCGTATCCCATCAGCAGGTCGAGGCCGATGACCGAGATGTAAAGAATGCCGGTGATCACCAGCGAGTTGAGGATGCCGCGACCCGGAAAGAGATACGGCAGCGCCATGAGCAGCGCGAGCGCGAACGCAGCGAATACCAGCCCGCCCTTGCCCTCGATGCGGACGATGGCGCGGTGGATGCGCTGCTCGTCGCGCACGTCCTGGCGCCGCTCGGCCGCGCTGAACAAGCCGTTGGGCCGCCACAGCAGCACCGCCAGCAGCAGCCCCAAGGCGAGCCCGTTGGCGAACAGCGACGAGACATAGCCCGCGGCAAGCTGCTCGGCGACGCCCAGCAGTAGCCCGCCCATGATCACGCCCGCAAACGACCCGAGGCCGCCGATCGCGACCGAAATGAAGCCGAAATTGGTGAAGAAGGCGCCCGTGTCGAATTCGAGCGAGGTGATCGGCGCGACGACGATGCCGCTGATTCCGCCCAGGAGCGCCGCCATGACGAAGCTCGCCAAGGTCATGCGCGGCACGTCGATGCCCATGAGGCGCCCTGCCAGCCGGTTCTCGGCGCAGGCCCTGAGCGCCATCCCGGCCGTGGTGCGGGTCAGCAGGTACCACAGCGTCACGATGATCGCGAGTGTGGCGCCGGCGATCCAGAATCCCTGCGTCGGCACGCGGATGCCGACGATCTGGACCGGCGCCTCGCCGGAGAAGGGCGGCAGCGCGTAGGGCTGGCTGCCCCACACCACCAGGAGCAGGCCTTCGGTCAGGGTCAAGATGCCGCCGGTCATCACGAACAGGCTGCTCTGCGGCAGGCGCGAGACCGCGGGCACGAAAGTCGCGGCGCCGAGAACCGCGCCGTAAAGCCCGGTGCCGAGCACCGCGCCGACGAACGCCACCGGCACGGGCAAGCCGAAATCGACCTGCAGCGTGTACATCATCAGCGCGCCGACGACGCAGAACGCGCCTTGCGACAGATTGATGGCGCCGGTGACGCGGAACACCAGCGAGAAGCCCAGCGCCACCACGGCGAAGACGCTGCCCTGCAGCAGCCCGCCGATGACGATCTGGATGAGCTGGTTCACCGCGCGCGCCCGCTCGCGCTTATGGCAGCGGCACGCCGGCAGCCTTGCTCACCACCTGCCAGGTCTTCGCCTCGGGGCTCCAGCGCGTCACCACCGCGTCGCTCACGTCGAGGCCGCGCTGCGGCGACTTGCCGAAGTCATAGATGCCGTTGACGCCGGCAAAATTCGAAATGCCGGCGATGAAGTCACGTAGTTCCGTGGCGGTGGCGTCGGGGCCGCGCGTGCGGAGCGCATGGACCAGGATGGTGGCGGGCTCCCAGCCGAGCTCGGCAGCGACATCGGGCTGAGCGTGCGCGTCAGCGTAGGCGGCGTAGAACGCGTCGTGCTGCTTCGCCACCTCGGGCCCGAGCTCCTTGGCGTCGCGCACCACCCATTGCGCCGCGGGGATGTAGAGCTGCTTCGGCAGGAAGTCCGCATATTGCCCCATTTGCGCATATGTCATGTTGCCGTCGGTGGTACCCATCGGGACCTCGAGCCCCTGGTCGCGCACGCCGCGGAAAATCGTGGCAATCGGCGTACCGGTGCTCCAGGCGATGAAGCATTGCGGGTTGGCCGCCTTCACCGTCTCGATCTGCGCCGAGACGCTCACGTCCGTCGTGTTGAAGTGGGCCGTGGCGACGATCTGCATGTCCTTGTTCTCGGGCTGGCCCAGCACCGACTTCAATCCGTTCTCGGCGTCCTGGCCGGTGGCGTCGGAGCTGAACATGAGGGCGATGCGGGTCCAGCCCTTCATGCGGAAATAGCGCACCAGCGCGGTCGCGAGATCGAGCGTCGAGACGCTGCCGGTGAAGACATAGTCGCCCTTCTCCGGATGGATGCCGGGCGACAGGCAGTAATCGACCGGCCCGGTCTTGACCAGCGGCGCGATGGCGCGGCAGGTGGCGACGATCGAGCCGCCGATCATCACCTGCGGCTTCTGGCCCAGGACTTCGCTGGCGAGCTGGACCGCGATCTGCGGGTTGGTCTGGTCGTCCTGGAACGCGAACTCGAGCATCCGTCCCTTGATCCCGCCCGATTCGTTGACCAGCTTCTGGACCAGCTGCAGCCCCTGCTGCTCGCCCTTGCCGATGAAGGCGCCCGACCCGGTGAGCGACATGACGGCGGGAATCTTGTAGGGGTCGGCGGCGCAGGCTGGTACGGCGACCGCAGCCAGCCCCAGCGCAAGGCCGCTCGCGGCCAGGTGTCTCACGCGCATCTTTGCCTCCCCGACGATTGCTTTGCGGCGAACCTATCGGTTTCATCGGGTACCGGGCAAGCGGTTCGGCGGGCGGGACGTGTCTGCGTTCGACTTTTCGTCATGTGTCAAAGGCGGACATCACCGGCCTCGCTTGATCGCCGTAGCGGCGGGGAGCACTCTGCCGAGGATGAGCGAGTCTGACGCAACACCGCGCGAGAGTGGCGACAAATCGGCGGTCTTGACGGGTGCGCGCGGTAGCGCGGCGGTCTCCTGGAATGCGGTTCTTTCGACCTATCTGCCTGCGCTTGTGTTGGCCGTGGGCAACGGCATTGCGTTGCCGGCGGTGCCGGCGCTGGCCAAGTCGTTCGAGGTCAGCTTCGGCGTTGCCAGCGGCGTCGTCACGGCGTTTCTGCTGGGGAACCTGGCGATCACGATCCCGTCGGGCTGGTTGATCGACCGTTTCGGGCGCCGTGTCGTCTTGATCGGCGGACCGCTGCTGACCTCGGCGATCGCTTTCATGGTCGCCGTCGCCCACTCGTTCCCGGAGCTGTTGGTCCTGCGCTTCTTCGACGGATGCGCGGCGCAGATGTGGTTGATGGGCCGGTTGGCGGCCATATCGCACGGCGCCGCACCCGGGCAGCGCGGCCGGCTGGTGAGCTGGATGTTCGGCATGAACAGCCTCGGCAGCCTCACGGGCCCGATCTTGGGCGGGTTCATCGCGAGCGCGTGGGGCGCGCGCGCTCCGTTCGTGGCGTATGGCGTTCTGGCATTACTCGCGCTCATTCCCACCGCGGCTTTGGCCGAGGACACGCCGCGGCGCGACCGCGATGTACGCGCGAAGGAGGTTTCGACGCGATCGCTGTCGCTGCGCCAGATCGTCATGCCGCGCCTCGTCTATTTCGGGGTGGCCCTGTTCGCGGGGCTGACCCGCGGACCGGTCCAGGCCGGTCTGCTGCATCTCTACGCGGCCTTCGCCTACCACCTCGGACCCAGAGAGATCGGCTATCTCGCCACCGGGGCAGCTTGTCTCTCCTTGCCGATCGGGTTCACCGGCGGCTGGATGATGGATCGCTTCGGCCGCAAACGCACGATGGTTCCAGGATTTGTCGGCGTGACGTTCGCGATGGCGGCACTTGCGGCATCCGCATTCTTGCACCTGTCGCTCGCCTGGTACGTGGTGCTGTTCCTTCTTGGCGTCGCCCTGCAAGCCTTGACGGGAGGCTCGATCCAGACGGTCGGCGCCGACGTCGCACCGCCCGAGGCCCGCGGCACCTTCCTCGGCCTGTGGCGCTTCACCGGCCAGGGCGGCAACGCGCTCAGTCCGATCATGTTCGCGCTCCTCGCTGACGGCGTGAACTACGGCTCCGCGTTTCTGTTCATCGCGGTCTCGGCGGCGACGGTGGCGTTCTTGCTCATCCGCTTTGTGCCGGAGACCAGGAGAGTGGGGTGAGGCTGCCGTTCCAAGCGCACGCGCTTGCGTGTCGCGGAAAATGCCGCTTCAATGGCGCGGGCTTCGGCACAATCCCGAGGGCAGGACAGGATGGCAACGGCCGCGACCGCTTCCAACACGCCGACGGCGGACGACATCGTCGCGCGGGCACGGGCGATGATGCCAACGATGCGCGCCAGGGCGCAGCGCGCCGAGGAAATGCGCCACATTCCCGACGAAACCCACCGCGAGTTCATCGAGGCCGGCTTCTATCGCGTGCTCCAGCCGGCGCGCTATGGCGGCTTCGAGCTCGATTACGGGACCCAGACCGAGATGTCGGTCGAGCTCGCCCAGGGCTGCGCCTCGAGCGGCTGGATCGCCAGCATCACCGCCTGCCATGCCTGGATCGTCGGCATGTTCCCGCCCGAGGCGCAGGAGCATATCTGGGGCGACGATAGCGGCACCTTGATCGCCAGCGCGTTCCAGCCGCCGAGCGACTTTTCGATCGAGCGCGTCGCCGGCGGCTACCGCGTCTCCGGGCGCTGGCACTTCTCGAGCGGCGTCGGGTTGTGCCAGTGGACGATCCTGTCCATTCCCATCCCGTCTTCCGACGGCAAGAGCCCGCCCGAGCGCACCATCTGCGTCGTGCCGCTGAAGAATGCCGAGATCGACGACGTGTGGTTCGTGAGCGGGCTCTGCGCCACCGGCAGCAACGACATCATCCTGCGCGACGAGTTCGTGCCGGACCATCACACCGTGCGCTACGCCGATCTCGGCGGCGACGGTCCAACCCCGGGCAGCGCGGTCAATCCGCATCACATCTACCGCCTGCCGTTGTTCGGCGTGTTCTCGTACAATCTGGTAGGCACCGGCATCGGCGCGGCCAAGGGCGCGGTCGACATGATGGTGGATCATCTGAAGCCGCGCAGCACCACGACGACCAAGCTGCGCATGGCGAATTTGCAGAGCATCCATCTCCGCATCGCCCGCGCCGCCGCATTGGCCGACGCCGCGCGCGCGGTCATCCAGCGCAACTGCGAGGAGTTCAACCGGCTCGGCCGCGCCGGCCAGCCGATCGGCCCGGAGCAGCGCGTGCGCTATCGCCGCGACGCCGGCTTCGCGGGCGCGCTGAGCGTCGAGGCGGTGGAGGGGATATTTCCGCTCCTGGGCGGAGGGGGACTGGCCAAGGACAACCCGATCCAGCGCCATTGGCGCGACGCGCACGCGGTCGGCCAGCACGTCGCCTGCTCGTGGGACGTCGCCGGCTCCAATTACGGCGCGGCGCGCCTCGGCGTCCTGCCGCCCGACCAGATGTAGGGCAGACGATGGCGCGGACGCCCCGCGTCGCCATCATTGGCGGCGGCATCGGCGGCCTCAGCGCAGCGCTCGCGCTGGAGCGGCGCGGCATCGAGGTCGACATCTTTGAGGCGGCGCCCAGCCTCGGCGAGATCGGCGCCGGGCTCAATCTCAGCCCCAACGCGCTCAAGGTGTTCCGCGCGCTCGACATCGAGGCGGAGGCGAACGCCATCGGATTCGAGTCCGACTTCCAGATCATCCGCAGCTGGCATAGCGGGCGGATCATCTCGCGCACCTTGCGCAAGGGCTTCAAGGAGCGGTTCGGCGCGCCCCATCTCACCGTCCATCGCGCCGACTTGCTCAACGTGCTGAGCCGGAATCTGCGCCGGTCGCGCGTCCATCTCGGCGCGCGCTGCATCGAAGTCGAGCCGCTGGCGCATGGCGCCCGCGCGCGCTTCGCCGACGGCAGCGAGATCGAGGCCGACGCCGTCGTCGGCGCCGACGGGCTTCACTCGGTGGTGCGCAACAGCCTCTTCGGCGCCGACGCGCCGCGCTTCACCGGCTGCATCTGCTATCGCGGCCTGGTGCCGCGCGAGGAGGTGCCGGCCGACATCTATACCGCCGACGGCACCATGTGGATGGGGCCGCACGGCCATGTCGTGCATTACTGGGTGCGGCGCGGCGAGCTGCTCAACATCGTCGCGCATTACGACAGCGACGCCTGGACCGAGGAATCGTGGACCCGCGAATGCGACCGGTCGGAGCTGATGCAGACCTATGGGCGCTGGCATCCGTCGCTGCTGCGGCTCTACGAATGCGGCGAACATTGGTACAAATGGGCGCTCTACGACCGCGATCCGCTGCCGCGCTGGAGCAAGGGGAACGCGACGCTCTTGGGCGATTCTGCGCATGCCATGCTGCCCTATCTCGGCCAGGGCGCGTGCATGGCGATCGAGGACGGATACATCCTGGCCGCCGCGGTCGCCAATCGCCCTGACGACATGCCGGCCGCACTGGTCGAGTACGAGACGCTGCGCCGGCCGCGCGCCAACCGCGCCGTCCTGGGCTCGCGCATGCGCGCCAAGGAAAACCACCTCGCCTCGCCGTGGCGCCGGCTGGTGCGCGATACGAAGTTCCTGCTGCGCGACCGGTTCGGCACCGACAAGACCGCCTTCCAGGCCGCCTGGCTCTATGCCTACGACGTGGCGGAGGAACCGATCGTCCGCGCCGACGATGCACACGCGGCGGGGACAATTGCCGCGAAGTAGAGTCAGATCAACTGAGTTGGCGCCGGCATCGCGCGTCCGTTCGACTTCGCTTCGCTCCGCTCAGGATGAGGTAGAATTTTCGCCTCATCCTGAGCGGAGCGGCGCATAGCGCCGCGCAGTCGAAGGACGCACCACGCTTCAACCACGCTCAAGGCGTCGTGATGGACGAGCCGGTTCTCAACTTCAACTTCACCCTCGAGGACGCCGCCGCCCGGGGTGGGTGGCATGAGGCCAACCGGTATGCGGTATGGGTCGGGCGCCAGGCGCTCGATGCACCGCCCTGGGAGCTTATGGAGCGGCGGCCGGAGGGGTTCGTGCGCCTGCCGGCCGGCGCGCGCTCGATGCGGCTCGTCCCGGCCGGAATGCCATTTCGCGTCGCCCACCTGTTCGCGCCCTGGCAGGTTTCCGATGCCGACACGGTCTATCTCCGCGTCGCGCGCGCGGACGGCGTCTTTCATCTGCTGGTGGCGACGTCGGGTCCCACCGTGAAGGAGTCCGCCGCGGTCTGGATTTGCGCCGGCTGCGGCGCCGAGATGGCCCGCGCGCGCTTCGCCGTGGGGACGCACGGGCTGGTGGCGTTCTGGCCGTTCCTGTTGGTGCAGGCGCGGGCCTTCAATGCCGCGCCCGAGCGCCACATCTGCGCCGCGTGCGGGGAGCCCCATCCCCTGTGCTACGGCTTCGCGGGCAGCGACGACAGCGCCGACGAAGCCGCCGCGCGCGCCCTGTGGTAGGAGGGGCCAAGTTCGTGATAGGCTTGTCGCCGTGGGAATAAGCAGGGTTTCGCCATGTTCCGCGAAGTGACCATCGACCAGCCGATCGAGAAGATCATCGACGACTGGGACTTCCTCGACGAGAAGATCGTGGCCAAGTTCACCATGTTCCGCACCGTCGGACAGAACATCTATGGCGTGCGGCGGCGCGGCATCAGCGCCGGCGAGATTCTCGATCCGCGCAAGGGCAACATCTCCGACTCGCTCGAGCTCGGCCCCAACGGCATCGTGCCGTTCGAGTTCAAGCCGATGCATCTCCACCTCACCACCGCCGGCACGCCCCACCGCGTGCCGCACTCGATGGGCTTCTGGCACGTCAACGACATGGACGAGATCTACCTGCCGCTCCCCAATCCCGAGGGCGACGCGCTGGGCCATTTCATCGTCATCATGCAGACGCCCACGGGACGCGAGGGCGAGAGCGTCGCGTGGTATTGCGAGCGCTGCCTGACGCTCCTCTTCGAGCGCTGGCACTGCACCGGCACATACGGCCTCGAAGGCGTGTTCAAATCGTCGGCGGGGGCGATCCGCGAATACAACGCCGATGCGAAGCTGCGCACCTGTCCCGAATGCGGGCATCTGAACCCGCTGGCCTATGCCTGGAACTCGGCCAAGGACACGCCCGAGGAGCGCGCGGCGCGCGCGATCTGGTAAGGAAGATGGCGCTCCAGATCAATCTCGACCGGCCGGTCGACCAGGCGGTCGCGGACTGGGACTTCCTCGACGAAAAGATCGTCGCCAAGTTCACCATGTTCCGCACGCTGGGCCAGAACGTCTTCGGCATCAGGCGCCACGCCATCAGCGATACCGCAATCGTCGACATGACCAAGCACATGTCGACGACGCTCCTCGAGCTGGGCCCGCGCGGCATCATCCAGCCGCCGTTCGAGCCGATGCGGCTCCACGTCACCAACGCCGGCACGCCCCACCGCGTGCCGCACAGCATGGGCTACTGGCACATCAACGACGTGGACGAGCTCTATCTGCCGCTGCCGAGCGCGCCGGGGGACCCCTTGGGCCACAACGTCCTCATCATGCAGAACCCGACCGGGCGGGAAGGCGAGAGCTGGGCGTGGTATTGCGAGACCTGCCTCACGCTTTTGTTCGAGCGCCATCATTGCACCGGCACGCTGGGCATGGATTTCAAGGTCGGGGAATTGGCAGTGCGCGAGTACAACAGCGACCCGCGCCACCGCACCTGCCCCGAATGCGGCCACGTCAATCCGGCCGGCTACAACTGGAATCCGGCCAAGGACACGGCGGAAGAGCGCGCCGCGCGGGCGCTCTGGTAGCGCCGATGCTCCGCACCTGCCTCAACGCCGCGCTCGCGGCATTCGTCGCGTTCGCCGCGGCGCCCGCGGACGCCCAGGCGCCGAAACTGACGGTCAAGGTCGGCGTCCCCGGCCGCGCCGACCAGTACAATTTCGAGATCGCGTTCCGGCGCGGCTATTTCGCCGAGCAGGGTCTCGAGGTCGAGACGGTGGCGGCGAACTCGGCGCAGGAATACGTCTCGGCGATCGCGTCCAACCAAATCCAGGTGGCGAGCGGCTCGCCCAATGCCGGGCTCTTTAACGCGCTCGATCGCGGCATCGACATCCGCATGGTGGCCGACTGGGCGCATCTCGGCGACGGCCAGGGCAAGGATTCCGTCGCCATCGTGGTGCGCGCCGACCTGTTCGATTCGGGCGCGGTCAAGACCATCGCCGATCTCAAGGGCCGCACCATCGCCGCCGGGCCCGGCAAGGCGATGTATCCCGACGTGCTCGACCAGAAGATGTTCGAACTGGCGAAGCTCGCGCCCGCGGACGTGACGGTCGAGTATCTCGCCTTCGCGGATGCGCTGGCCGCGATGTCGGGCAAGAAGATCGACGCCGCCTTCATGGTCGAGCCGCTGATCACCCAGGCCGACAGCAAGAACATCGCCCGCGTTCTGGTGCGCGCCGGCGCGGTCGATCCCGGAGCCGAACTCGCGCTCCTCATGTACTCGGCCGAATTCGCCAAGAACAAAGACGCGGCGACCAAATTCATGGTGGGCTACCTCAAGGGCGCGCGCGATTATTACGACGCCTTCTACATGAACAAGGACCGCGACGCCGTCATCAAGCTGTTGACCGAGTATCTTCCGGTCAAGGACCCTAAACTGTGGGAGGCGGCGACGCCGGGTCACACCGACCTCAACGGGGCCATCAACGTCGCCGACCTCAAGCGGCAGGCGGCGTTCTTCCGCGAGCAGGGCACGCTGTCGGGCGCCGTCCCCGATCTCGATAAATACGTCACCGCCGAATTCGCCGACGCAGCGGTCAAGATCATCGGCCGGCGCTAGCGATGGCTGCGTCCGTTGATCATTGGTCGCCGGAGTGGAGCAACGCGGTCTTTTCCTTGGCCGAGCGCGACCGGCGCTGGGCCAAGCTGCGCGCGCTGATGGCGCGGGACGGCGTCGACCTGATCGCCTGCCTACCCTGCACCACCAATCACGACCGCGGCCAGGCGGACGTGCGCTATTTGACGCAGCTCGGCGAAAACAGCGACGAGATGGTGGCGGCCTTCCCGATCGAGGGCGAGGTCACGGCGTGGCGCTCGCGGCCGGGGGCGTGCCCCTCGTCCAACTGGTTCGGCGACATCCGCGCGGCGCGGCGCGGCGCGGGCGGCGCATGCATCTCCCTCTGGCTCAACGAGCATCCGCAGTTCCGGTCCGGCACCATCGCCATCACCGGCCTGACCGCGACCCCCCTCGCCCACATCCGCGCCGCCGAGGGCGAGGCCAATTGGCAGTCAGTCGAGATGCTGAAGCGGGATTTTCCCAAGGCCCGCTTCGTCAGCGCCACGCCGCTCTTGGGCGAGGCGCGGTGGCAGAAGAGCGCGGACGAGATCGCCTTCCTGCGCAAGGCCACGGAGATCGCCGAACTGACCGAGGCCGCGCTCAACGCGCATGCGCGCGCGGGCGTCGCCGAACGCCACGTCTTCGCCCACATGATGTTCGCCAACGCCGACGCCGGCGGCAGCTTCGCCCCCATGCTCGGCTGGGTCAGCGGCCCCCAAGGCAGCGCCTATAACCGCATCGAGCAGCCCTCGTTCCGCACCTTGCAGCAGGGCGACGTGCTGGCGGTCGAGATCGAGGGGCGCTGGGGCGGCTACATCGCGCAGATCGACATGACCGCCGCTATCGGCACGGCCCAGCCGGAACTGGTCGAGGCGATGAAGCTGGTCTCCGATTCGTTCGACCGCGTGGTGGCCAGGATGAAGCCGGGCGTCACCATGCGCGCGCTGATCGAGGCGGCGCGGCTCGGCGGCCTGGGCGGCAGGATCAAAGTCGAGCTTGGCCTGCACGGGCGCGGCACCGGCGACGATGGGCCGCTCCTGGTGGCCAGCCGCCGCGAGCCCCCGGAGGTGCTGGACATCCCGCTCGCCGAAGGATGCTGCCTCGCGGTCAAGCCGTCGGCCGCGCTCGACGGGATCGGCGATTACGGCCGCTGGGGCGACGGCGTGGTCGTCACTGCCACCGGCGCCGAGCGTCTCGGCACCAGGCCAAAGGGGCTGCTGGTCCAGGGTTAACGATCGCGGCTCTCGACAAGCGCAAGCCACGATCCTACGCTCGCTCAACCCCTTTCGCTCGACCAACCGGAGGTTGAGACATGACGCAGGACTCGTTCTTCCTCGACCGCACCGGCGCCCAGCCCGTTTCGCCCGAATTGTGGCCGGCGGTGGTGATCCCCAAGGAGGCGATCGACCAGGAAATCGAGCGGCTCGCGAGCCTGCCGCGGCCGGCCAACGGACGACGGCGCGCGCTCATCAAGCATCCCCTGAACGCGCGCAGCCACGGGCTTGCGCCCGGGATCGAGGTGGCGCTCGACGTGCTGCTGCCGGGCGAGCGCACCGTGCCCTACCGCCAGAATTCGACCCAGGTCAATTTCGTGATCGGCGGCGCCGGCCATTCGGTGATCGGCGGCAAGCGCTTCGCAGTCGATTGCTACGACGTGTGGAACACGCCCTCGATGCATGCCTATTGGCACGGCAATGACGGCAAGGTGCCGTTCGTACGCCTGACCTATTCCAACGCGGCGCTGCTCGAGATGATGAACATCCATTTCGTCGAGGAGAACCCGCCGCCCGTGGAGGCCGTGAAGCACGAAGCCGTGTCGGCCGAGGACGCGCAGCGCAAGGTCAGCCCCTACGGCACCTTCAAGCTCAACGAGGACGGCGCCTATCTCATGCCCTACGAGGCGCTGATCAATCCGCCGGCGGTCGAATCGAAGGCACTGCATTGGCCGTGGCAGGATGTGCGCAAGGAGCTGATGAAGCTCGAGGCGCTGGGCAAGGACTATGTCGGGCGGCGGCTCTATCTGCTCTACAACCCGATGACGGGCCGGACCAACGGCTGCACGCCCTCGTTCTTCGCGACCATGACCATCAGGCCGCCCGGCATCGTCGACCGGCCGCATCGCCACAGCTCGGCGGCGATCAACTACTACTTCCACGGCACCGGGCGCTCGACGGTCGAGGGCAAGGTCTATCGCTGGAAGGCGGGCGATTTGATGCTGTCGGCGCCGGGCTGGGCGGTGCACAACCACGCCTCCGACGACGGCGACTATGTCCACGAGCTGACGGTGCAGGACCAGCCGCTCACCATCGCCATGGAATCGCTGCTGTGGCAGGAGAGCCTCAAGCTGCCGCTCGCGGTCCTGGGCCAGCAGGAAGGCTTCGGCACCAACAAGGCGATGGCGGGGTAGGACATGATCGCGCTCGAGAAGAATTTCCTCAAAGGCTCCTATCCGCCGCTGGTGACGCCGTTCCGCGACGGCGAGGTGGATTACGAGACCTATGCCAAGCTGGTCGAGCGCCAGGTCGCCGAGGGCTCGCACGGCATCGTCGTCAACGGCACCACCGGCGAGCCCTCGACGCTCGCCGTGCCGGAGCGTCTGCGCCTGGTCGAGGTCGCAGCCCGCACCGCCAAGGGCCGCATCCCGATCGTCGCCGCCACCGGCTCACAGAGCCACGCCGACAGTATCGTCCTGACCGAGGCGGCGAAGCAGGCCGGCGCCAACGCGGTGCTGATCGTGACGCCCTATTTCGTGCGCCCGCCGCAGCGCGGCCTGATCGAGTACTACCTCGATCTCGGCAAGCGCACCGATCTGCCTGTGATGATCTATCACATCCCTGGCCGCGCCGCGGTCAACGTCACCGTCGACACGGTGGCGGCGATCGCCGACAAGCTGCCGCGCCTCGTCGGGCTGAAGCACGCCTTCAACGATTTGGGCTTCGTCAGCGACCTCTTGGTGCGGCTGGGGTTCGAGTTCCGCATCCATGTCGGGCTCGAGGATCTGTCGTTCCCGATGCTGGCGGTGGGCGCGTCAGGCCTGATGAACGCAGTCGGAAACCTTTTGCCGCGCAAGGTGGCCGAGCTCTACGAGCTGACCGCCGCCGGCAAGATGGCGGAGGCGCGCGCGCTTCATTACGCGCTGTGGGAACTCAACGCGGCGGTGTTCTACGACACCAACCCGATCCCGATGAAATACATGATGAAGCGGCTCGGCATCATCCCCACCGAGGACCACCGCCTGCCCATGGTGCCCTCGACGCCCGAGCTGCAGAAGCGCCTCGACGGCGTGCTGGCGCGGGCGGGATTGCTGCCGGAAGGACGCGCGGCGGCGGAGTAGCGGGTGGCACCACGCCTACAAGGGCCGCGCCTCTGCTTCGATGAAAGCGCGGAAGTGGCGGCTGATGCTGCGTCCGATGACGATCTCGACCCGGCGCGCAAGCAGGCCTTCCAGCTCTTCGACAAGAGCTAGGTAGTCGCCGAATCCACGATCCTCGGCCATGTCTACGAGCAGGTCGATGGCGCTATCGGGCCGTTCCTCGCCGCGGATCACCGACCCGAATAGGCGCACGTTCGACACGCTATGCTTTGAGGCGATTGCGAGCATGGCGTCGCGCTTGTGCTGCAATTCGTCCAAGAGCGGCATGGCGCGGCCTTCGTCCTCTCCGGAAGTGCGATTCCGCAATTACTTTGTTGGGCGAGCTTCCGCGATGAAGTCACCGAGGAGGCGGGCGTTTTTCTTGGAATTGCACTCCAGGCACGCGGTTGCAAGGTTCTCTAAGCTGTTGTCACCGCGCTCTGCGACGGGCTTAACGTGGTCGAGCGTTACCATGAAGCGTGTCAATTGCTTGGTACAATATCGGCATTTGTATCCGTCGCGTTCGTATACCTTGGCCCGATTTTCTCGGACGTTATAATAATCGATGTCTTGCGGAGCTACTGAGGGCAAGCTCACCACTTCGCGCTGAGCCCGAGCGACTTTGCATGCATCGATCTCTTCGGGCAGAAGGATGCGATACAAGGTACCGTCCCGGTTCGGCTCCCCTTCTTTCCGGATTGCGCCGCTTATTTCTAAGCCCTTCAACGCCCGACGAACGGTTTCAGGACTGAGGGATCTCTCGTCGGGCTTTCTCCGCCCGCCTGGAACACGGACAAGGTCTGTACCGGCTTGATCCTCGGCAGTATACGTAGATTTTACGACGCTATCCTGAAGTCGATAGGTACTGACACGGACATGCGGATTGCCGGTCTCAAGGATCGAGTGTCGAAAAATGTACATATAGAAGGCGGCTTCATAGGGACGCAACATCGGCATCAAGAGATCGATGACATCGCGCAAGATGTCGGGAAGCTCGAAGCCGGAGAGAGCACGCACCGCCGCCGTTTCGGCGACAGCTTCGGTCTCCTCCTCGAGCTTACCTAACAAATCCCTGATTTCTCCGATGGTTTCCTTCATGCTCACTAGCCCTTGGCCAGCCTGCGCGACATTAGGCCTTCAGCCACCCGCACCAAGTGCGGATTGAACATCCGTGTGAGCGAAATCGACGCCCTTGTAAAGCAGCGGCAGATCACGTGACCGCGCAAGCGCATAGGCGACGCAATCGATGATGTTCAACCGTGCCGCGCTGCCCTGGCCTCTACCATAGCGTCGGAACGCCTCGAACGCCGCGTCTGCAAGCGTCTCGTCGAAGGGGACCACGGCAATCTCGGCGCGCTCGATCAGCTCGCTCAGTGTGGCGACTGCTAACGGGCCGAGCCTTGCGAACAGAACGATTCGCGTTTCCAGCAATGTGACGGCGGAAATGAGGCGGATCGGCGCGGTCTTGATCGCATCGCGGTATGCCATATTGCCCGGTTCGTGCGTGATTGCCGCGACGATTGCCGAACTGTCGATCACCATCGATCCGGCACCCCGTCGGCGCCATAGCCGATAATCGCGTCGGCTGTCCGCGCGTCCAACACCGGCAATTGCGCCAACCGATCGAACAGAGCGTCGATTTCGGCAAGCCTTTCGCTTGGCAAACGGCGAGGAACCCGCGCGAGCCGCTCCTCGATAGCGCGCTCCACCGCGGTGTCGAGGTCTTCGCCGGTCGCATTCGCCAACTCCTTGGCGAGGGCACCGGCTTTAGGGGAACGAATTTCCAGGGACATAGCTTCTCCATTTTAGCCTACAATTACATACTCGTCACACCGCCATCCACCACGATGGTCTGCCCCGTGATGTAGCGGCCGGCCGGCGACACGAGGAGCAGCGCGGCCCCCGCGATGTCCACGGGCTCGCCGAGGCGGGCCAAGGGGGTGGCTTCGAGGCGGCGCGCGACCAGCTTCTCGTCCTCCCATAATGCCCGCGCGAATTCGGTGCGGATGAGGCCGGGCGCGATGGCGTTGACGCGGATATTGTGCTTGCCCCATTCGAGCGCCAGGCCGCGCGCGAGCTGGATCTCGGCAGCCTTGGAAATGCTATAGGCGCCGAGCCCCATGGTGCCGCGCAAGCCCGCGATGCTGGACATGATGACGATCGCGCCGTCGCGCCGCGCCGCCATCTCGGGCAGCACCAGCCCCGCGAGATAGAGGACGCCGCGTACGTTGGTCGCCATGATGCGGTCGAACGCGCCATCGCCGATCTCGACCATCGGCCCGTAATGCGGATTGACCCCGGCGCAGCACACCAGGATGTCGATGGCGCCGAGCGCCTTGCGCGTCTCGGCAACGAGGCGGTCGAGCTGCGCCTTGTCGCCGACATTGCAGGCGATGGCGGCGGCGCGCCCGCCGGCGGCGCGGATCGCGGCGGCGGTTTCCTCGCACTGGTCCTGCTTGCGACTCGAGATCGCGACGCCGGCGCCCGCCTCAGCCAGCGCCTCGGCGATGGCGCGGCCGATGCCGCGCGACGAGCCGGTGAGGATCGCGGTCTTGCCCGTCAGGTCGAACAATTTCATCGGCGCCTCCGCCAATCGTGATCGCACCCGCCTCGACAGAGGCGCCCCGCCCGTGCGAGCCTTGCGGCAGAGGGAGGGCCTCCATGCAGCTTTACACGTATTTCCGCTCGCAGGCGAGCTACCGCGTCCGCATCGCCTTGAACCTCAAAGGGCTGAAGCGCGAGGACACGTTCCTGCACCTCGAGAAGGGCGACCAGTTCGCGTCGTCCTACAAGGCGATCAATCCGCAGATGGTGGTGCCGACGCTGGTCGACGGCGAAACGAAACTGTTCCAGTCGCTCGCCATCCTCGAATGGCTCGAGGAGAAATATCCGGCGCCGCCACTCCTTCCGGCCGATGCCGACGCGCGCGCCTGGGTGAGGGGATTCGCGCTCATCAACATCGCCGATTCGCACCCGCTGATCGTGCCGCGCATCCGCAACTATCTCACCGGCACCCTGGGCCTGACGCAGCCGCAATTGCTCGCCTGGATCCAGCATTGGATGGCGGCCGGGCTCGCCGCGATGGAAACGCTGCTCGCGGAGCATCGCGAGAGCGGAAAATTCTGCCACGGTGACCGGGTGACCCTGGCCGACATCGGGCTCGTGACCCAGGTGTTCCCGGCGCAGACCTTCAAGACCGATATGACGCCCTATCCGCGCGTCATGCGCATTTACCAGGCGGCGATGGCGCTCCCCGCGTTCGTCGACGCCTCGCCGCCGAAGCAGCCCGACGCCGAGTGATAGGCGGCCGGCGCATGCGAGCCCGGCGCAGGCTGCGCTCGCGCGCGCGCAGACCCCGTGCTACACGGGCGCGATGACCGAAGCGACCGAGACGAGCCGCATCGCCACCGGCCGGGCCCAGGAGACGCGCATCATCGCGCTCATCTGCGGCGCGCATTTCGTCAGCCACGTCTATATCATCGCGCTGCCGCCCCTCTTCTTCTTCATCCGCGCCGAATACGGCGTGAGCTATTCCGAGCTCGGCCTGGTCGTCGCCCTGTTCAACGTCGTCTCGACCGTGCTGCAGGCGCCGGCCGGGTTCCTGGTCGACCGCATGGCGCCGGCGATGACCTTGGTGCTGGCATTGGCGCTGGGCGCGAGCGGCCTGGCGCTTGCCGGCGCGGTGCCGCTGTGGTGGGCGCTGATCGCCGGCTGGGGCCTCGCGGGCGTCGCCAACACCATTTATCACCCCGCCGACTACGCCATCTTGTCCGACGCGGTCGAGACCAGGCGTATCGGCCAGGCATTTTCGCTGCACACCTTCTTCGGCATGGTCGGCACCGCGGCGACGCCGGCGACGATGCTGTTCCTGGCCACCGTGTGGGGCTGGCGCGGCGCCATGATCGGCGCTGCGGCGCTCGGCTATGCCGTGGCGCTGGTGCTGCTGGTGCAGCGCCGCGCCTTCACAGCCCGCGCGGCCTCGCGCCCACGGCGCAATGCAGAGAAGGTCGGCTGGAACCTGCTGCTGTCGCCGCCGATCCTGCGCAACGTCCTGTTCTTCGCGCTTCTGGCGGCGGCGGGATCGGGCATCTCGAATTTCTCGATCGTGGCGTTGGGCGCGCTCCAAGGCACCGCGCTCGGGGTCGCGAATTTTGCGCTGTCGTCGTACCTGGCGATGAACGCGGCTGGCGTGCTGGCCGGCGGCTACATCGCCTCGCGTACGCGGCGCCATGACCGCGTCGCCGTCGCCGGGTTTGCGGCGAGCGGGTTCCTGGTGCTGCTCATCGGCCTCGTGCCGCTGGGCGGGGTGGCGCTGGTGGCGCTGATGGGCAGCGCCGGCTTCCTCAACGGCATCATCCAGCCGTCGCGCGACATGATCGTGCGCGCGGTCACGCCGGAGGGCTCGTTCGGCAAGGTGTTCGGCTTCGTCTCGATGGGCTTCAGCATCGGCGGCGTGATCGCGCCGCTGATCTATGGCTGGCTCATGGATTTGAACGAACCGCGCCTTGTGTTCCTGGTGGCGGTGGGGTTCACGGTGCTGGCGCTGCCGCTCGTTCGCGTACCGGCAGCAGGAACCAAAGCCAGCTCAGCAGCTCGACCATGATCATGAAGCCGAACGCTGTCTGATAGGACACCACGGGATAGCGCCCGGGCGCGACCTGCGGGAAAAGGTCGATGATTGCGCCCACCGCGTACTGCATCGCGAATGCGCCGCAGAAGAAAAACAAGTTCACCGCGGTGTTGACCCGCCCGCTCATGGAAGCCGGGAAGTGGGCGTTGAGCACGGGATAGGCCAGCGCGGTGATGCTGCCGAAGGCGCCGATCCCGAACATCACCACCCAGCGCCCGGCACCGCTCGGCAGCAGCAGCGGCGTTTGCAGCGCGAGCGAGAGGGCGAACATGCTGGCGATCACCCGGATCAGCGAGATGCCGCGCCGCCCCAGCCATGACGCCACCATGCCGGAAACGATGAAGCCGATGACGATGAGCGTGGTGAAGAACAGCAGGCTCAAGCCGATCCCGTCGGGGCCGAGGCCGGCCACGTCCTTGAGCCATGGCCCCGCCCACAGCCCGCCGAAGGCGAGATTGCTGCCGGCGGCGCAGGCCGCGACCGGGGCGAGGCGCCAAAACAGCCGGTCGCGATAGATGGAGGCGAGGCCGTAAATCTGCTCGCCGATGCCAGGCGGCGGCGTGTCGCGCACGCGCTCGGGGACGATTGCGAAGATCGCGACCGCGGCCAGGACGCTCGCCGCCGCGGTCATCAGCATGAGCCCGTGCCAATCGACCACATGAAGCGCGAGCGCGGTCGGCATCGAGGCGAAGAGCCCGCCAACGCCGCCCGCCGCCATGATCCAGCCGTTGATCGCCGGCCATTGCCCGCGCGGGAACCACAGCACCACCGCCTGGAAGCAGGTCATCAGCGCGCCCGCCGCGCCGATCCCCATGATGGCACGGCCGGCGACCAGCACGCCGACATCGCTGCTGAGCGCGAACATGACGACGCCCACCGTCGCCAGCAGCATCATCCAGCCCTGCACCCGGCGCGGCCCATAGCGGTCCATGAACAGGCCGAGCGGCACCTGGAACACCGCCGAGGTGAAGAAATAGATCGCCGTCACCAGGCCCAGCGAGCGCGCCGAGAGATGCAGCTCGGCGATCAAATATGGCGACAGCAGCGCGTTGACCGAGCGGTAGTAGTTGCTGAGCATGAAAGCCGCGCCGAGCGGCACCAGCACGCGGACATAGAGCCCGACCGTTCGGCCGCGCTCGGCAGCGATGGCCACGACAGGGTCCCTGTCGTTCAGGCAGCGCTGCGGGCGCCCTCGCGCGTGAGGAGGCCAGCCGCCACCAGCGCGGCGCGGATGCGCTCGATCTCATGGGGCGGCAGCTTGACGAGCGGCGGGCGCACCACCGCGCGCGGCTGCTTGCCCAGCAGCACCAGCGCCTCCTTCATGCGGTTGTGCATGTCGACGAAGGGATCGGCGTAGAACGCCTCCGCCATCGGATAGATGCGGTCGTTGAGGCGGCGCGCTTCGGCCAGGTCGTTGCCATCGACCGCGCGGAAGAGCCGCGCCTGGAGATCGGCGATGACGCTGCCCGAGCCCGACAGCAACCCCTTGCAGCCCAGCACCAGAGAGCTCAGCAGGAACGCGCTGTTGGTGCTCAGCACGGCGACCGGGTGCGGCAGGGACTGGAGCGCGCGGATGTGACGCTCGTGCAGCGGCACGCTGGGCGTCCAGTCCTTGATCGCGCGCACGCTCGGCACCGCTTCTATGAGCTTCAGCAGGGTCTCGAGCGGGTAGCCTTGGGTCGCGCGCGGATATTGGAACGCGATGATGGGCAGGTCGGAAGCATCGGCGATGCGGCGGAAATGCGCGATCACCATCTCCGGCCGCTGGCCCAGGGTGAAAGGTCCGGGCGGGAAGACGAGCAGCGCCGACGCGCCGCCCTCGTGCGCAATGCGCGCGAGCCGCGCCGCCTCGAGACTGCCCTCGGCATAGATGCCGTTGACGATCGGCAAACGCTGCCCGATCTCGTCCTGGGTGATGTCGAGCACGCGGCGCTGCTCGTCGGCGGTGCAGGACGCGACCTCGGAGGCGTGCGCGTTGATGGTGACGGCGCTCAGGCCGGGCACCGACGCCACATCGGCGAGATGGCGCCGGTACGACGCCTCGTCGATCGCGAGATCGTCGAAAAACGGCAGCAGCACGGCGGGAATGACGCCGTGCGGGAGATAGTTGGCATGCCGCTTCATGGAATATCCTTTCGCCGGTGCGGGCACGTTCACGACCCGGCGGGTAGTTTATCATGCTCACGCGCAGAAGCGAGGTGGCGATGATTTGCCCGCCGCCCGGCGCGGCTTGAGACGGAGCCGACGCCGCCGCATAATCCGGCCCCTTTGGCGCAACGGTACGGATCGGAGAGTAACGCGATGAAGAACAAAATGGGGGCCTTCGCCGGACTTGCGCTCATGGCGCTCGCCGCGGCACCCGCCCTGGCCGCCGATGACGGGAAGCAGTTGTTCCAGAGATACTGCTTCGTGTGCCATTCGACCGAAGCAGGGCAGAACAAGGTCGGCCCGTCGCTCGCCGGCATCGTCGGCCGCGCTTCCGGCGAAGAGGCGGGCTTCAATTATTCGGTCGCGATGCAAGGCGCCCACAAGACCTGGGACGAGACCACGCTCGACCAGTACCTCACCGACCCGAAATCGGTCGTGCCCGGCACCAAGATGCTGTTCATCGGCGTGAAGAATCCCGACGAGCGCCACGCCCTGATCGATTATCTCAAGAGCCTCAAATCGTGACGTGCGGGCGCGGCGCGTGACGGATGCCGCGCAATGCGATTGACATTGATGCGGCGCGGTCCCACTTTGCCAACGCGGGGGACGAAGGCACGCGCGTGTGGGGCCCGACGTCCGATAGTGTTCTCCGGGTTTCCCGGGTTTGCTCGTGAGACCGTCAGGCCGTCTCAGCCCCGCCCCCGTATCTAAACTCCGACGGAGTTGCGATCGCGAACTCGACCTAGCCGCCGGCGGCGACGTCGAGTTCGCGCGCGCGACCCATTTCGATCATGGCGTCGGCCAGCATCGGCCGCGCCGCGATCCGCGCGCGATAGCAATCCGCCGCGGCCGCGACCAGCGTGCCATCGCGGCCCAGGAGCGCGTCGCCCAGCTCGATGATGCGTAAATTGGGCCAGGCGCGTGGCCTGAGCCGCACGATCTCGCCGAGCACCGAGGCCGCGTCGCGATCCGGGCGCGCCTGCGCCAGCACCAGCGCCAGCGACGCGGTCGAGCGCGACAGACCCTTCTGGCAGTGGACCAGGAGATGCGCCTCGGGAGACGATGCGAGCGAGCGCGCGAAGCCGAGCAGCGCCTCGACATCGGCGCGTCCCGGCGAGCGCAGCCCCGGCAAGGCATCGACGATATCGTGAAAGCGCAGATCGAGCCGCCGATGCGCGCCGAAGGCGTCGAGCGATAGGGGCTCGGGCCAGCCGGGATCGAGCAGCGAGAGCACATGCGTGACGCCGGCTTCGCGCAGCCCGTCGAGCTCGTCGATGCCGCAGACGGTGGCGCGGAAGCCGGCGAATTGAGGCTGTTCCAAGGTCCCTCCGGCGCCGCCAGTGTTGTGTCCCCGCGCGCGCGCGTCAACGTCGCCGGCTTGACACCCGGACCCACTCCGCTATGGTGTCATGCAGAATTTTACAGGCAGCGGGAGCGCGACGTGGCGAAATCCAACACCGTGTTGATCAAGCTCGTGAGCAGCGCCGACACCGGCTTCTTCTATGTCGCCAAGAAGAACCCGCGGGCAAAGACGGAGAAGCTCGAGCTCAAGAAGTTCGACCCTGTCGCGCGCAAGCACGTCGTGTTCAAGGAACAGAAGATCAAGTAAGACGCGGCCCCACTGCGCGAGACCGACCGAAAGCCGCTCCGCCGAGCGGCTTTTGCGTTCAGGCGACGGCGCCGGCGACGCGCAGCAGCTCGGGATGGCTGACGACGCGGTTGCGCCCGGCGGCCTTGGCCGCATAGAGCGCCTCGTCGGCGCGGTGCATAAGCTGGGTCGAGGTTTCGTTGGGACCATCGGTCACGGCGAGGCCGATGCTGATGGTGATCGGCAGGTCGCTCGGCGGATGGCCGACGCGGAACGGCTCCTCGGCGACCACCATGCGCAGACGCTCCGCCACGCCCTCGGCGACGCGCTGGTCGGTCTCGGGCAGCACCACCACGAATTCCTCGCCGCCGTAGCGCGCGAAGAGGTCGAACGGCCGCACGTGGCGCGAGATGCGCGCCGTCACCTCGCGCAGCACTTCGTCGCCGGCGGCGTGGCCGCGCGTGTCGTTGACGCGCTTGAACCAGTCGATGTCGAGGAGGAGGAGCGCCGGCCCCATGCCGCCCTCGGCCAGCTTCGCCATCAGCCCGTCGAGATGGGCGGTGAGGTAGCGGCGGTTGTAGAGGCCCGTCAGCCCGTCGGTGAGCGCGAGCGCCAGGTTCTTCTGATAATTCTCCTGGAGCCGGTCCTGCAGCCGCTTGCGGCGGACCTGGGTACGCACCCGCGCCACCAGCTCGTTGCGGTCAATGGGACGCAGCAGATAGTCGGTGGCGCCGAGGTCGAGCCCCTTGGCGACGCGCGGCAGCTCGTCGGGATCGCCAATGAGGAGAATCGGCACCAGCCGGCTGGCTTCCTGCGCGCGCAGCTTGCCGACGATGCGCAGGGCATCGACCTTGCCGGTGGTGTTGAGGATCACGAGATCGATATTGGGGCCGCATTGCGGCACCAGCTCCTCGGGCACGGTCGGACGCACCAGCTCGCTCGCGAGCGGCGCCAGCATGTCGGCGAGGCGGGACGCGGCGAAAGCGCTTTCCTCCCACAGCAGGATGCGCGCGGGACCCGCATCCTCGGTTGCAGGAGTGTCGGCCATGAGGGCGCTGAAGCGGCCATAAATGTCCTCGCGGTGCCGCCATTCCTCCATCGTCCGGCGCAGCCGCACCAGCGAGCGCACCCGGGCGAAGAGGGCGATGTCGTTGACCGGCTTGGTCAGGAAGTCGTCGGCGCCGGCCTCGAGCCCGCGCAGCCGGTCGGCCGCCTCGGACAGGGCCGTCACCATCACCACCGGAATGTCATGCGTCTCGGGATCGGCCTTGAGGCGCCGGCACACCTCGAACCCGTCCATCCGCGGCATCATCACGTCGAGCAGGATGATGTCGGGCCGCTCGTCATGCGCGATGCGCAACGCCGCGAAACCGTCGATCGCGGTCAGGACGTTGAAGTACTCGGCCGAAAGCTTGGCCTCGAGCAGCCGCACATTCACTTCGACGTCATCGACGACCAGTATGCGTGCCGACATGGCGCGTCCTTAGGTGAGAAAGCGCGCGACGGTCTTCAGGAAGTTGACGACCGAGATGGGTTTGGCGATGTAGGCCTCGCAGCCGCCCTCGCGGATCTTCTCCTCGTCGCCCTTCATGGCGAAGGCGGTGACGGCGATGATCGGGATCGAGCGCAGCTCCTCATCCTCCTTGATCCACTTGGTCACCTCGAGCCCCGACACTTCCGGGAGCTGGATGTCCATAAGGATGAGGTCGGGCCGGTGCTGGCGCGCGAGCCGCAGCGCCTCCATGCCGTCCTTGGTCTGAAGCGTGTAATAGCCGTGCGCCTCGAGCAGGTCGTGAAACAGTTTCATGTTGAGATCGTTATCCTCGACGATGAGGATTCGCTTCTGCGCCTTCTGCTCGGGCATTATCCGCGTCGGCTCGGGATCGTGATTGGCCTGGGAAAGCATGCGCTGAACCACCCTGCTGCGCGGCACATTAGGCGGCAAAAACGTTAAAAATGCGGAAGACCCGGAAGACCCGCCGGGCGAATTATTAATTGATTTTGATTAACGCTTCGTAACTGCGAGATGGAAACAGGCGGAGACCCCCTGCCATGCGCATCGGGATCGACCTGGGCGGGACCAAGATCGAGGGGGCGGCGCTCGAGCGCGGCGGAAGCCTGGTTTTGCGCCGCCGGGTCCCCACCCCGGCGCAGGACTATCCCGCGACCATCCTCGCCGTGCGCGACCTGGTGCTGGGGATCGAGCAGGAACTGGGCCAGAGCGGCAGCGTCGGGATCGGCATGCCGGGCGCGCTGTCGCCGGCAACCGGGCTGGTCAAGAACTCCAACTCGACCTGCCTCAACGGCAAGCCGTTTGACCGCGACGTCATGGCGGCGCTCGGCCGCGAGGTCAGATTTGCCAACGATGCCAATTGCTTCGCTCTTTCCGAGGCAAGCGATGGGGCGGGCAAAGGGGCGCGGACCGTGTTCGGCGTGATCCTCGGCACCGGGGTCGGCGGGGGGATCGTACGCGACGGCGGCGTGATCGAGGGGGCCAACGCCATCGCCGGCGAGTGGGGTCACTCGCCCCTACCCTGGCCGGCCGACGACGAGCGTCCGGGACCGCTGTGCTATTGCGGCCGGCGCGGCTGCATCGAGAGCTTCCTGTCGGGGCCGGCGCTGGCGCGCGAGGGCGGCGCCGACTCCGCCGAGACAGTCGCCGGCCAGGCGGAGGCGGGCGACCCCGGCGCGGCGGCGGTCCTGGCGCGCTACGAGGACCGGCTGGCACGCAGCCTCGCGACCGTCATCAACCTGCTGGACCCGGACGTCATCGTGCTGGGGGGCGGGCTCGGCCATATGGAAAGGCTCTACCCTCGTGTGCCGGCGCTGTGGACCCCCTACGTGTTCTCGGACGTGGTGGTGACCCGGCTCGTGCCGCCGGCCTGGGGCGATTCGAGCGGGGTGCGCGGCGCGGCGTGGCTGTGGCCGGATCCCGGCGAGGGCGTCAGCACCCCGGTTTCGGCAACGGCTCGATCTCGTCGAGATGGGCCTTGATCACGTAGTCGCCGTAATCGAGGTCCATGTCCTGCGACACGCCGTTCGACAGGAGCCGCATACCCAGCTCGTAATCCGGGGTCTCGGCGCCCGAGTCCGACCCGGGCGGGAAGAAGGCGAGCCGCACCCGCCAGCCGGGATGCTGCAGCAGCGGTTCCTTCGCCGGGTCGACGTCCTGCTTGTCCGGAGCGGCGGCGCCCGCCGGCGCGCCGGGTTGCAGCTCGGCGCCGATGACGGCGGTGATCTGGGTCGCGTTCTCAACGCTCGAGCCGTCGAACACCTTGCGCGAGACGAATTGGTCCCCGGCCTTTGCCCGGTCGATCAGCACCAGCGTATGCGCGGTCGGGAAAATGACCCCGGGCGCCAGGATGAGGGTAGTGGCAGACGGCTTGGTAAAGGCGGCCTCCCCGCCCTTGTCCGGCCCGTCGAGATGGGCCTCGCCGTGGAGTTCCTCGTCGACCTCGCCGTTACGCAGCCGGCGCTCGTTGAAGCGGTAGCGCAGCCCGTCCTTGGACTCCCAGGTCACCAGGGTCGAGCTCAATTCGCTGCCGCCCGATTCCGCGTACATGGTGCGAAGGCGAAAGCGCTGCTCCACAGTCCAGCCGTCGCAGGTCTCGCCCCATTCGTAATACATGGCGCCCGACGCACCGAGCACCCCGCTGCCGGACCGCGAGGAGCCGAGGGTGAGGCTGTAGAGCGCGCGGTGCGGATCGATGTCGGCCGCGCCGGCCGGCGCCACGGCGAAGAGGAGGACCAGTGCGGGGCCGATTGGGCGGCCAGACCATCGGCTCATACGATCGAGTCCGGAAGAGACACGGTGTTTCAGTATGTCACGCGGCGCAGGCGTACGGTAGGACGTTCGGCCCTGGTGCCGCGAATCGCGCCCGGCAGGCTCTGCCGCTGGGCAAAAATTTTCCACACAATCGGGCCGATTTGCACCCTTTCGGGCCGGTTCCGCCTGGCATGGCTCTTGCTTAACCGGAGCCAGCACGACCAGGAACGGTGTTTCCCATGGCCTTCACGGCGCATACGGACCTATCCGCGGACGAGGCGATCCGGCTCGAGCCGCGTCAGCGCAAGGGCCGCCTCGTCCGCCTCATGCCCGCGACCGGCGACCAGACCGCGTTGCGCGCCTGGGCGCTCTCGATCGTAACCGCGGCCGACAAGCGCGTCGCGGAACTCGAGGCGCGCCTCGCCTATCTCGAAGATCTCGCGGTGACCGACGAGCTGACCGGCGCGCTCAACCGGCGCGGCTTCCTGGTCGAGTTCTCGCGCGCCATCGACGCCGCAAGGCGCGGCGGTCCCAAGGGCGTGCTGATCATTTGCGATCTCGACGGATTCAAGACGGTCAACGACCGGCTGGGCCACGCTTTCGGCGACGATCTGCTGCGCCAGTTGGGGCGCATCCTGACGCGCGGCGTACGCAAGATGGACGTGGCGGCGCGTTTGGGCGGCGACGAGTTCGCGCTCATTCTCATTGGCGCCGACCTTGCCATCGCGCGGCACCGGGTCGAGGGCTTCGCCCGCAGCATCGCCGCCCTTGCCCCCAAGCTCAACGGGCTCGCACTGCCGCTGTCGGCGAGCTTCGGCCTCGCCGCGTTCGACGGAAATGAAGACGAGGAGAGCGTGCTGCACCGCGCCGACATGAGCATGTACGCGCACAAGGGCCGCAGCCGCCGCACCGAGCGCCATCCGCTCCAGGCGGCCGGCTGAACCTTCAGCCCGGCTTTTTCGGCTCCGGCGGCAGCGCCAGCCGGATGTGCAGCTCGCGCAGCCGCTCGGGCGCGACCGGGGCCGGCGCCTGCATCATCAGATCCTGCGCCTGCTGGTTCATCGGGAAGGCGACGATCTCGCGGATGTTGGGCGTGTCGGCCAGCAGCATGACGATGCGGTCGATGCCCGGCGCCGAGCCGCCATGGGGCGGCGCGCCGTACTTGAAGGCGTTGAGCATGCCGCCGAACCGCGACTCGACGTCGGCGGCGGAATAGCCCGCGATCGCGAACGCCTTGTACATGATGTCGGGACGGTGGTTGCGGATGGCGCCGGACGACAGCTCGACGCCGTTGCACACGATGTCGTACTGGAAAGCGTTGATAGCCAGCGGGTCGTCGCGCTCCAAGGCCTCGAGCCCGCCCTGCGGCATCGAGAACGGGTTGTGCGAGAACTCGATCTGCCCGGTCTCCTCGTTGCGCTCGTACATCGGGAAGTCGGTGACCCAGCAGAATTCGTAGACGCCGTCCTTCACGAGGCTCAGCTCGCGCCCGAGGCGCTGCCGCGCCGCGCCCGCGAATGACGCGAACACGCGCGGCACGCCGCACACGAAGAACACGGCATCGCCGTCGCCAAGCGCGAGTCGCGCGCGGATCGACTGGGTGCGCTCGGGCCCGAGATTGTTGGCGATCGGCCCCGCGCCCTGGCCGCCATCGCGGAAGAAGATATAGCCGAGGCCCGGCTGCCCCTCGCCCTGGGCCCAGGAATTCATGCGGTCGCAGAAGGCGCGGTTGCCGCCCGTGGGCGCCGGGATCGCCCACACGCGCACATTCGCGTCGGAAGCGATCTGGCCCGCGAAGATCTTGAAGCCCGAGCCGGCGAAGGCATCGGTCACATCGTCCATGCGGATGGGATTGCGCAGATCGGGCTTGTCGGAGCCATAGCGCCGGATCGCCTCGGCATAGGGGATGCGCGGGAAGGGCGGCTTGGTCACGGCGCGGCCCTGGCCGAACTCCTCGAAGATGCCGGCGAGCACCGGCTCGACCGCGGCGAACACGTCGTCTTGCGTCACGAACGACATCTCGAGATCGAGCTGATAGAACTCGCCGGGCGAGCGGTCGGCGCGCGCATCCTCGTCGCGGAAGCAGGGCGCGATCTGGAAATAGCGGTCAAAGCCCGCCACCATGATGAGCTGCTTGAACTGCTGCGGCGCCTGCGGCAGCGCGTAGAATTTTCCCGGATGCAGGCGCGACGGCACGAGATAATCGCGCGCGCCTTCCGGCGACGAGGCGGTGAGGATCGGCGTCTGGAATTCAAAGAACCCCTGCGCCTTCATGCGCCGCCGCAGCGAATCGATAATTTCGCCGCGCTTCATGACGTTGCGATGCAAGTGCTCGCGGCGCAGATCGAGAAAGCGGTATTTGAGCCTGATGTCTTCGGGGTAGTCGTGCTCGCCGAAAACCGGCATGGGCAGTTCTGCGGCGCGGCCCAAAACCTCGATTTCGCGGATGTAGACTTCGACCTCGCCGGTCGGCAGGTCGGGGTTTTCCGTGCCGCCCGGCCGCCGCCGCACCTTGCCGTCGATGCGCACCACCCATTCCGAGCGCAGCGTCTCGGCTATTTTGAAGGCGGGGCTGTCGGGGTCGGCGACCACCTGGGTGAGCCCGTAGTGATCCCGCAGATCGATGAACAGCACGCCGCCATGATCACGGATACGGTGGCACCAGCCGGACAGGCGCACCTCGCTGCCGATGTCGCTCGCTCGAAGCGCGCCGCAGGTATGGCTGCGATAGCGGTGCATTTTCAAATCCGCCGAAGGTATGGGAAATGGAGAGCGCACAAGCACATGGCGGCCGCCGCCTTGTCAAGCGGGCACCCCGCGCCTCGACAGGAGGGCGCCGATCTGCCACTTCACCCGCAACCGGGAAACGGGAAATGCCGAAGAAACGCAAGATGACCCGGCCGGCCGCAAATGCCGAAATCATGACCACGGCCGACGCCGTGGTCGCGACCCTGATCGCGCATGGGCTGAACACGATCTACGCCCTGCCCGGAGTGCAGAACGACCACCTGTTCGAGGCGCTGTTCAAGGCTTCGGACCGGCTGCGGACGGTGCATACCCGGCATGAGCAAGGTGCCGCGCTGATGGCGCTCGGCGCGGCGCTGGCGACCGGCAAGCCACAGGCCTATGCCGTGGTCCCGGGCCCAGGGCTGCTCAATTCCGCGACCGCGCTGTTGACTGCCTACGCGATGAACGCGCCCGTGCTCGGTTTGATCGGGCAGATTTTTCAGGCCGATATCGGGCGCGGCCTCGGCCATCTGCATGAGATCCGCGACCAGCATGGCGTTATCAAGCGGCTGGTCGACCACGCGGCGCTGATCAGCAAGCCCGAACAAGCGTCGCGACAGACGGCGCTGGCGCTGCGCGCTATGCACAGCGGCCGGCCCGGACCGGCGGTCCTCGAATGCGCCATCAACGTCTGGGGCAAGAGCGGCCTGGTCGTCGTGCAGCCGCCGCTGCCGCGGCCGGCGCCGAACATCGACCGCGACGCCGTGCGCAAGGCGGCGACGATTCTCGGCGCCGCCAAGCGGCCGATGATCCTCTGCGGCGGCGGTGCCCAGGACGCCGCGGCGGAAGTCACGGCGTTGTCCGCGCTGCTGCAGGCGCCGGTGCTGGCCTATCGGCGCGGCCGCGGCGTTCTCGACGGCCGCAGCCCCTTCAGCGTCACCCTGCCGCTGGGGCACGAATTGTGGGGCGAGGCCGACGCGGTGCTCGCGGTCGGCACCCGGCTGCTCATGCAATTTCGCGAATGGGGCGTCGATCGCGACCTCGCCATCGTCCGCGTCGATGCCGATCCGCAGGAACACAATCGCTGGCAGCGACCCAGGGTGGCGCTCGTCGGCGACGCCAAGCCGATCCTGCAAAGCCTGCTCGCGGAATTGCCGGCGCGCAACGCCAAGCGCGCATCGCTGCAGGCGGGAATGGACGAGCGCCAAGCGAAGTGGCGCAAGCGCTTCGAGAAGATCGCCCCGCAGGTCGCCTTCCTCGAAGTGATGCGCGCCGAACTGCCGGAGGACGGTATTTTCGTCGACGAGGTCACCCAGCTCGGCTTCGCCGCGCGGCTGGTCTTTCCCGTCTACAAGCCGCGCACGTTTCTGTCGCCCGGCTATCAGGATCCGTTGGGCTGGGGTTTTGCCGCGGCGCTGGGCGCACAGGACGCGCGGCGCGATGTGCCGGTGCTGTCGATCTCCGGCGACGGCGGCTTTCTTTTCACCGCCACCGAGCTTGCCACCGCCATGCAGCACCGCATTCCGCTGGTAACGGTGGTGTTCAACGACGGCGCCTTCGGCAATGTGCGCCGCATCCAGCAGGAACGCTTCGGCAACCGGCTAATCGCCTCCGATCTGGTCAATCCCGATTTTGTCGCCTTCGGCAAGAGCTTCGGCGCCGAGGCGGTGCGGGCGCGATCGCCAGCGGAACTCGGCCAAGCCCTGCGCCGCGGCTTTGCCCGCCGCGACGGCCCGACCCTGATCGAAGTCCCGGTTGGCGCGCTGCCGAGCCCGTGGGAGTTCATCCATATGGGGCGGGTGCGCGGCGGCTGACGGCCCCGGACCGGCGACAATGACCCGCGACTCCGCTATCACATCCTCAATGCGTCCGATCACGACAACGTCCGAGCTTGCCGCCGTGTGCCGGCGGATGGCGTCCTACCCCTTCGTTACCGTCGACACCGAATTTCTGCGCGAAACCACCTATTACCCGCTGCTGTGCGTGGCGCAGATGGCCGCGGCCGACGAGGCGGTGGTGGTCGACGCGCTGGCGCCGAGTATCGACCTGGCCCCCTTCTTCGCGCTGATGGCGGACGAGAAGGTAATGAAAGTCTTTCATGCCGCGCGTCAGGACGTCGAAATCGTGTGGCACCGCGCCAAGCTTATTCCGCATCCCATCTTCGACACTCAGGTCGCGGCCATGGTTTTGGGCTACGGGGATTCCATTTCCTACGACCAACTGGTGCAGCGCATCACCGGCGACACGCTGGATAAATCGCATCGCTTCACCGACTGGACACGCCGGCCGCTCTCCGAAGCGCAGCTGTCCTACGCGGTCTCCGATGTCACGCATCTGCGGGATGTCTATGCGGCGCTGGTTGACGACCTCGGACGCCGCGCCCGGGTCGATTGGGTGCAAGAGGAAATGCAGGTGCTGACGTCGCCCGACACCTACCGCATGGATCCGGAGAACGCCTGGCAGCGGCTGAAGACGCGCGTACGCAAGCCCAAGGAGCTTGCCGTGCTCATCGAGGTGGCGGCCTGGCGCGAGCGCGAGGCGCAGTCGCGCGACGTGCCGCGCTCCCGCGTGCTCAAGGACGATGCGATCGCCGACATCGCCGTGCAGGCGCCGACGACAACCGAGAAGCTCAAGAACCTGCGCTCGCTGCCCAAGGGCTTCGAACGCTCGCGCTGGGGCGAGGCAATCGTCGCCGCGGTGGCGCGCGGTCTGGCGCGGGATCCGAAGACACTGCCGCGCCCGGTGCGGCTGCAGTCCTCGGCCAACGGTGCCGCCGTCGTCGAGCTGCTCAAGGTGCTGTTGCGCATGATTTCCGAGCGCCACCACGTCGCCGCCAAGGTGATCGCCACGGTCGACGATCTCGAGCGCATCGCCGCCGATGACGCCGCCGATGTCCCCGCGCTCACCGGCTGGCGCCGCGAGCTGTTCGGCGAAAAGGCGCTCGCGCTCAAACACGGCAAGCTGGCGCTGGCGATCGAGAAGGGTCGGGTGGCCGCGGTCGAGCGCGGATAGCCTCGGCCTACCCCAGCAGCACCACCGGCTCGCGGCCGATGAGCCGCGCCAGCACGCGCAGCCGGTTCAAAACCCGTTCGCCGTAGAGCGCCGCGAATTGACTGGGCAGCCGCAGCGCCAGCCGATGCCGCTCGACCGCGAGCGGCGTTCGCGGCAGCACGCCAGGCATGGCCGCGGACACGACATAGGCGAGCCGCAGCGCCGCGCCGAGCACGCGTGCGCGGTCGAGGCCGCGCGTCGAAGCAAGCTCGCGCAACCGCGGCGACAGCTCGTCGTCCATCACCAGTCCGACGTGGCGATAAAATACCGCAAGTGCCAGATAGGCGCGGCCAGGATGGTCGATGGCGGTGAAGCCGCCATGGGCAATGATATTGAGCGATTGCTCGCCGCGGTAATCGGGATGCGC
>DATNID010000030.1:0-57038 GCA_035604615.1 Allostellaceae bacterium
CCGTGCTGCTGGTGCTCGACGCGACGGTGGGGCAGAACGCGCATGCCCAGGTCAAGACCTTCCGCGACATGATCGGCGTCACCGGACTCGTCATGACCAAGCTCGACGGCACCGCGAAGGGCGGCGTGCTGGTCTCGCTGGCCGAGAAATACGGCATCCCGGTGCATTATATCGGCGTCGGAGAGAAGGCCGAGGATTTGCGCCCTTTCGCCGCGGAAGCCTTCGCCCGCAGCCTGGTGGGGCTCGAGGGCTGATCTTCATCGCCTTGAACCCAGACCGCCGACGTTGCACCCTATGTTCTAACTTTCGTTAGAATATGAGGCCGTCATGTCGGCGTTGAAGTCGCATACGGCAATCCTGACGCGTTTGATCTCGCCGCCGCCTATGCATTCGGCATTGTGCGACATCGTCCTTTCATCGACGGCGACAAGCGAACGGCTTTCGTGACCGCAGCCACGTTCTTGATTGATAATGGTTTCGAACTCAACGCCAGCGAAAGAGACGCAACGCTCGCGATGTTGGCTTTGGTCGAAAACGACATGACCGAAGACGCGTTTGCCGCCTGGCTGCGCGCGAACAGCATTCCATTCGAGGAATAGCATGAAGATTCTCGGCGCTCACAAAGTCTGCCTTGGGCATCGTTTGGCGCAAGCCCTGGCCGGCGCGATGTTTCTTATCGCTTCGGGCCTCGCGCCGCATCCGGCCGCGGCGGCCGAGACGCTCAGGGTCAGCGCCATCAAGGCGGCGGCCTACGGCTCGATTTTCGTCGCGATCGAGCGGGGCTATTTCGCCGCGCGCGGGCTCGATGTGGAGCTAAGCTATTTCGAGGCCTCGCCGCCGATCGCCGTCGCGGTGGTGTCGGGCGATCTCGACATCGGCATCGGCGCGACCTCGGCCGCGTTCTTCGCGCTCGGCGACAAGCTGCGCATCATCGGCGGATTCGCGCGCGAGACCGCCGGCTTCCAGGGCATGACCTTCGTCGCCTCCAACCGCGGCTGGGACGTAGGTGTGCGATCGTTGAAGGATCTCGGCGGCCATTCCGTCGCAATCGGCACGATCGGCTCGGCGCCGCATTACAGTCTGGCGCTGATCGAGGAGAAATACCACATCGATCCCGAAAGCGTGCGTCTGCTGGCATTGCAGACCGTGTCGAACCAGGTCTCGGCGCTGATCGGCGGCGAGGCCGATGCCGGCGTCACCATCTCGACCGGGCTGATGCCGGCGATCGCGAAGAACGAGGTGAAGCTCCTAGGCTTCGTCGGCGACGAGGTGCCGTGGCAGCTCTCGTCGATATTCACCGCGACCAGGACCGCCGACGAGCGCCGCGACACGATCGCGCGGTTCCTGGAGGCCTATCGCCAGGGCGCGCACGAATACGTCGATGCCTTCGCCGGTCCCGACGGCAAGCGCCACGACGGGCCGACCGCGCCGGCAATTCTCGACATCATCGCGAAATATGTCGGACAGACGCCGGACGAGCTCAAGACCGCAATCGGCTATGTCGATCCCGATGCGCGAGTCGACGTGAAGGATTTGCAGCGCCAGGTCGACTGGTACAAGTCGCAAGGCATGCTCAAGGGCGACATCGACGCCGCCGCCGTCCTCGACTGGCGCTTCGTCGTGGCGCTGCCGTAGCTAGCGCCCCTCGAGTTCCCGCCGTACGATCGCCGCGCCGTCGGCGAGCGCCTTCAATTTCGCGAACGCGGTTGTACGCGGAATGTACTTCATGCCGCAATCGGGCGCGGGCACGATGCGCTCGGGCGGCACCAATGCGAAGGCGCGGCGGATGCGCTGGGCCACGGTCTCGGGCGTCTCGGGCGCGGGGTCGCCGAGGCTGATGACGCCGAGGATGACGGTCTTGCCGCCGAGACTCTTCAGCACCGCGAGATCGAGATTGGCCTGCGCCGTCTCGATCGAGATCTGGTCGGCGCTGCACTGCGCCAGCTCGGCGAGGAAGGAATATCCGGTCGGGCGCTGATGCACGACATGGGCATAGCCGAAGCAAAGATGGACGGCGGTCGGGCCGGGCACGCCTTCGAGCGCGCGGTTGATCGCCCTGACGCCGTATTGCCGCGCCTTCTCGGGCCGGGCCTGGAGATAGGGTTCGTCGAGCTGGATCACGTCCGCGCCCGCCGCCTTCAGCGCGCGCAACTCCTCATTGACGGCGGCGGCGTAGTCCATCGCCAGCGCCGCCTCGTCGGCATAGTGATCGTTCTGCGCCTGCTGCGTCATGGTGAAGGGACCCGGCACGGTGATCTTGATGGCGCGGTCGGTGTTGCGGCGCAGGAATTCGAGGTCGCGCAGCAGCACCGGGCGGCTGCGGCGCACCGGCCCGGCGACGCGCGGCACCGGATTGGCGTGGCCGGTGCGGTCGAGCGCCGAGCCCGGATGCTCGATGTCGACGCCGCCGAGCGCGGTCGCGAAGCGGTTGGAATAGCTCTCGCGCCGCATCTCGCCGTCGCTGATGATGTCGATGCCGGCGCGCTCCATGTCGCGGATGGCGATGAGCGTCGCATCGTCCTGCGCCGCTTCGAGAAACGGCTCGGCGACCCGCCACAGCTCGCGCGCCCTGACGCGCGGCGGCAGCCGGCCGCGCAGATTGTCGCGGTCCACGAGCCAGTCGGGCTGCGGATATGACCCGACCACGGAGGTGGGGAGCAGCCTGTTCATCGCCGGTCTCCTAATCCAGCGCCCGGTCGAGCACGCGCGCCGGGTGCAGCGCCTCGCGTCCGAGCGCGTCCCTGATCTGTTGGCGGCAGCTCGTGCCCGCAGCGACCAGCATGTCGTCCGCGCCGGCCGCGCGCAGCCGCGGCAGCACGCCCAGCTCGCCGATCTTCAGCGACATGTCGTAATGCTCGGCCTCGTAGCCGTAGGCGCCGGCCATGCCGCAGCAGGTCGAATCGAAGCTCTCGACCGCGAGGCCGGGCACGAGTGCGAGGCACGCGACGCTTGAGCCGCCGGTGGCGAAAGCCTTCTGGTGGCAATGGGTATGCAGCACCGCCCTGGCCGCGACCGGACGCAGCTTGGGCGCGAAGCGGCCGGCCTTCGCCTCGTCGGCGACGAACTCCTCGAACAGCTTGGCGCGCGCGGCGACGGCGCGGCTGGCATCGCCCGGCAGCACGGCGGGAAGCTCGTCGCGCAGGGTGAGCACGCAGGACGGCTCGAGCCCGACGATCGGCACGCCCGCCGCGATCATGGGCGCGAACGCGGCGATCAGGCGGCGCTGCTCCGCCCTGGCCTCGTCCACCAATCCCGAAGCGAGGAAAGTGCGCCCGCAGCACAGGGGCCGCCCGCCTTCGCCCGCGAGCGGCACAACGTCATAGCCGGCGCGGCGCAGCACCCGCTCGGCAGCGTAAGCGTTCTCCGGTTCGAACCAGCCCGTGAAGGTATCGACGAAAAGCGCGACGGGTTTGCCGCCGCGCGCCTGCGCCGCCGGACGATAGGGCTTCTGCCACCGCGGCAGCGCGCGGCGCGCGGCGAAGCCGAGGATGCGCTCGCTCGCGGCGGCGAGGCCGGGGATCTGGTCGCGCAGATTGAGCAACAAGCGCAACCGCGCCGCCCACGGCGCATAGCGCGGCAGATAGGCGATGAGCCGCTCGCGCGGCGTCAGCGGGTGCGTGCGGCGATAATGATGCAGCGCCTCGATCTTCATCCGCGCCATGTCGACGCCGACGGGGCATTCGCGCTTGCAGCCCTTGCACGAGATGCAGAGATCGAGGGTCGCGCGCATCTCGTCCGAGCCCAAGGCGTCCGCGCCGAGCTGGCCCGAGAGCGCGAGGCGCAGCGTGTTGGCGCGCCCGCGCGTCACGTGCTGCTCGTCGAAGGTCGCGCGATAGGAGGGGCACATCACGCCGGGGTCGGTCTTGCGGCAGGCGCCGTTGTTGTTGCACATCTCGACGGCGCCGGCGAAGCCGCCCCATTCCGACCAGTCGAGCGCCCAATCCTTTTGCTCGGTCGCGTAGCCGGGCGCGTAGCGGAAGAGGGAGCGGTCGTCCATCTTCGGGGGCCGCACGATCTTGCCGGGATTGTAGAGACCCTTGGGATCGAACGTATCCTTCACCTCCTCGAAGGCGCGCACCAGGCGCGCGCCGAACATGGGCTCGTGGAATTCCGAGCGCACGATGCCGTCGCCGTGCTCGCCCGAATGCGAGCCCTTGTATTCGCGCACGAGCGCGAACGCCTCCTCGGCGATTGTGCGCATCTTCCTGACCTCGATATCGAGCTTCAGGTTCAGCACCGGGCGCACGTGCAGGGTCCCGACCGAGGCGTGCGCGTACCAGGTGCCGTAGGTGCCGTGGCGCGCGAAGATGTCGTCGAGCCGCGCCGTGTATTCCGCGAGATCGTCGAGCGGCACGGCGCAATCCTCGATGAACGAGATCGGCTTCCCGTCGCCCTTCATCGACATCATGATGTTGAGGCCGTGTGCGCGCACCTCCCACACCGCGGCCTGAAACGCGGCGTCGGTCGCGCGCACCACCGCGCCTTGATGGCCCAGATCGCCCATCAGCTCGACCAGGCGCTCGAGCCGGCGGTTGTTGTCTTCGGCATCCTCGCCGGCGAACTCGACCAGCAGGATCGCCGCGGGCTTGCCCTGGACGAAGCGGTCGACCGTCGCCCGGAACATGGCGATCTCGCGCGACAGGTCGATCATGGTGCGGTCCACCAGCTCGACCGCGGTCGGGCCCAGCGCGACGATCGCCTTGGTCGCCGCCATCGCGCCGTGGAAGCTCGGGAAATGGCAGATGCCGAGCACCTTGTGCGAGGGGATCGGCTGCAAATCGAGTTCGATCTCGGTGAAGAAGGCGAGCGTGCCCTCCGATCCCACCAGCAGATGCGCCATGTTGTGGCCGGCATCGTCGATCATGTCGATGTTGTAGCCGCCCACCCGGCGCAAGAGCTTGGGGAAGCGCGCTTCGATCTCGTCCGCCTCGCGGCGGTGCAGCGCGCGCATCGCCCGCACCAGCTCGCGGTAGCGCTCGCTGCCGGCGTCCTCGGCGAAATTGCCCGCGACCTCGCCGAAGCGCGCCGCCCGGCCGTCCGCCAGGATGGCATCGACCGCGCGCACGTTGTGGACCATGTTGCCGTAGCGCAGCGAGCGCGCGCCGCAACTGTTGTTCGCGGTCATGCCGCCGATGGTGGCGCGGCTGCCGGTCGAGATGTCGACCGGAAAGAACAGGCCTTTCGCGCGCAGGCTCTTGTTGAGGCGCTCGAGCACCACGCCGGGCTCGACCCGGACCCGGCGCCGCGCGACATCGACCTCGCCGACCTGGGTCAAATGCTTGCTGCAATCGATGACGAGGGCGCGGCCGACGGTCTGGCCGCATTGCGCGGTGCCGCCGCCGCGCGGGATCACGGGCACGCCCTCCTCGCGCGCGATCGCCAGCGCCGCCTCGATGTCGTCGCGGTCGCGCGGCACCACCACGCCCAGCGGCTCGATCTGGTAGATCGAGGCATCGGTGCTGTAGCGGCCGCGGGAAAAGCGGTCGAACAGCACCTCGCCCTTGAGCGCCGCTCCCAGCCGCGCCGCGAGTTTCGCGTCGCCAATCTCCGCCGTCATTCCGCCCGCCCCTTTTGCGCGCGATTAGAAGTGATGAGGGTGGAAAATGCCAGGGATGAGCGCCGGCGCGTGCTTCCTTCCACGGTCCAGCCCCTTCCGCCGGTCAAGCGCCTGACGGCACAGCCTTTAAGAGAATTCTCAAAATTATCGCCCTCTATGGTAGAATTGCAATCGGGCATAGCGTCGGGTCCCGCGTTTACCATCCGCGATGAGGGATGATCCGCCGCCGCAGGGTGCCGAGAGGATGGCCGCGGACCGTGTAGACCATCGAATGTCGTTCGTCTCGGTGTCGCCGAGCGCGCTGCACGGCGCTGCGCTGGAAGCGGTGGATCGCCGGCAATCGTCGCTGGCGACCGTCCCGGCCGGGCCGCGCGAGCGTCGCATCGCCCTGTGGGTGGCGGCGGTCTCCGCGTTGGGATTTGTCGCCGCCGTCCCGTTCGTGCGCGTTCCGCTTGCTAACATGCCTGCCTTCATCGCGTTCTACGAAGCGGCGCTCGTGATCAATGACGCGATGACGTTCGTGCTCCTGTTCGGCCAGTTCACCGGGCTGCGCTCGCGGGCGGTGCTGACGCTGTCTCTGGGCTACCTCTTCAACGCGCTGATCATGGTGCCGCACGCGTTGACCTTTCCGGGGCTATTCGGACCCGCCGGCCTCCTTGGCGCCGGAGACCAGAGCACGGCGTGGCTGTACATGCTTTGGCACGGCGGTTTCCCGGTTTTCGTGATGGCCTACGCGACCGTTGCGAAACGCGGCGGCACGGTCGGCAACCGCGGCGTTGTGCTGGACATGCTCGCCGTCGCCGCGGTCGTTGCGATCGTGACCGTACTGGTCACCGCCGGGCATTCGATCCTGCCGCGGCTGCTCGAGGGCGGAAGCTACACGTCGGAGATGATTTTCGTGGTGTCGGTCGTGTGGCTGCTGGGCTGCGCCGCATTGCTGACGTTGTGGCGAAAGAAGCGTCGCACAGTCATCGACCTGTGGCTCATGGTGGTGATGAGCGCGTGGCTCTTCGACGTGGCGCTGAGCGCCGTCCTCAATCACGCGCGCTTCGATCTCGGCTTCTATGCCGGCCGCGTCTATGGGCTGTTCGCGGCCAGCTTCGTGCTCGTCGCGCTGCTGCTCGAGACCAACGGCCTCCACGGCCGGCTCGCGCGGGCGCAGCGCGAGCTTGAAGACCACGCCCACGCGCTCGAGGACAAGGTGCGCGAACGCACGATCGAGCTGGAGCGATCGAACGCCTCGCTCAAGTCCGAAATCGCCGAGCGCGAGCGGGCCGAGGCCCAGCTCGTCCAGGCGCAGAAGCTCGATGCGGTCGGCCGTCTCACCGGCGGCATGGCGCACGACTTCAACAACCTGCTCGGCGTCATCATCGGCAATCTCGACATGCTGCTGGCGGACCCCGGCGCCGCCGATGCCGACGCCATGGCGAAGGACGCCCTCGATGCCGCGGTACGCGGCGCCGACTTGACCCGGCGCCTGCTTGCGTTCGCGCGGCAACAGCCGCTCCAGCCGCAAAAGGTCGACATCAACGATCTCGTCGCCGGCATCATGAAGCTGTTGAGCCGCACGCTCGGCGAGAACATCGAGATCGCGCTCGACCTGGGCGATGATATCTGGCCGGCCGTGGTCGATCCCGCCCAACTCGAATCGGCGCTAACGAACCTCGCGACCAACGCGCGCGACGCCATGCCCCACGGCGGACGCATGACCGTGGTCACCGCCAACCGCCACCTCGACGCCGACTACGCGCGGGAGCACGCGGAGGTGGCCGCCGGCGACTATGCCATGATCGAGGCCGGCGACACCGGGACCGGCATGCCGAAAGACGTGGTGAGCCGCATCTTCGAGCCGTTCTACACCACCAAGGAGCGCGGCAAGGGCACCGGGCTCGGCCTCAGCATGGTGTTCGGCTTCATCAAGCAGTCGGGCGGCCACATCAACGTCTACAGCGAGCCGGGGATCGGCACCACGTTCCGGCTCTATTTGCCGCGGTCGCTCTCGGAAACAGCCGCCGCATCGGTCGTGGCGCAGCCGGAGATGGCGTTCGGGAACGGCGAGACGGTGTTGGTCGTCGAGGACAATGAAGGGATGCGCCGCATCGCGGTGCGGCAGCTCCAGTCCCTCGGCTATGCCGTGATCGAAGGGGAGAACGCCGAGACCGCGCTAGCCGTCCTCGAGCGCGAGGATGTCAACCTGCTGTTCACCGACGTGATCATGCCGGGGACCGCGACCCGCATCGATGTGGCGCGGTTCGTGCGGGCGCGCTGGCCGGACATGCCGGTGGTGCTGACGTCGGGCTTCGTCGAGACCAGTTTCCACGACGAATTGACGTCGCTCCCCTCGGTGCGCCTGCTGACCAAGCCCTACCGCAAGGAGGACCTTGCCCGCGTCGTGCAAGAGGCGCTGGGACAAGCGGGCAAGGGACGTTAACCGGCCGGGGCTTGCGGCGGGGTGGTCTTTCCGGGCACATTCCCCGCGTTCACGCGCAAGGAGACCACGTCCATGACCGCCCGCAGCGGCAGACATTTCCTGCAGGTTCCCGGCCCGACCAACATCCCGGACCGCGTCCTCAGGGCGATCGACAATCCCGCCATAGACCATCGCGGGCCGGAATTCGCCGCGCTTGCCAAGGCCGCGATCGCGGGCTTGAAGCGCCTGCTGCGCTGCTCGGGTCCGGTGATGATCTACCCCTCCTCCGGCACCGGCGCCTGGGAGGCGGCGATCCTCAACACGCTTTCGCCCGGCGACAAGGTGCTGGCGTTCGAGACCGGGCATTTCGCCAATCTGTGGCACGTGATGGCCAAGAAGCACGGGCTCGAGGTCGATTTCGTGCCCGGCGACTGGCGCCACGGCGTCGACCCGACCGCGCTCGAGGCCCGGCTCACCGCCGACCGCGCGCACGCCATCAAAGCGGTCATGGTGGTCCACAACGAGACCTCGACCGGCGTCGCCAGCCGGATACCGCCGCTGCGCCGCGCCATCGACGCCGCCAAGCATCCCGCGCTCTTCATGGTGGATGCGATCTCGTCGGCCGGCGCGATGGATTTCCGCCACGACGAGTGGGGCATCGACGTGACCGTGCTCGGCTCGCAGAAGGGGCTGATGCTGCCGCCGGGCCTCGCCTTCAATGCGGCGTCGGCCAAGGCCCTCGACGCGCACAAGAACGCGAAGCTGCCGCGCGGCTATTTCGAATGGCAGCCGATGATCGACGCCAACGACACCGGCCTCTTCCCCTACACCCCGCCCATCACCCTGGTGTTCGGACTCAAGGAGGCGCTGGCGATGCTCGAGGAGGAAGGGCTCGATAACGTCTTCGCCCGCCACGACCGGCTGGCCGAGGCGACGCGGCGCGCGGTGCGCGCCTGGGGCCTGGAGATTCTCTCGCTCGTCCCGCAGGAGCATTCCGCCGCGCTCACCGCGGTGGTGATGCCCGAAGGGCACAACGCCGATCAGGTCCGCGCCACGATTCTCGAGCGCTATGACGTTTCGCTCGGCGCTGGGCTCGGCAAGGTCGCGGGCAAGCTGTTCCGCATCGGCCATCTCGGCTGGTTCAACGATCTCATGCTGGTGGGGACCTTGGCCGGGGTCGAGATGGGCCTCGGCGCCGCCGGCGTGCCGTACAAGAAGGGCGGGGTTGGCGCGGCGATGGATTATCTCGGCGGCAACACCGGCGCGCCGCGCGAGCCGGCGCGCGCCGCGGCGGCGCGGTGAACGCGGCCGGCGCCGCCCAGCGCCTGGTCGAGGCGCGGCGCACCGGACGCCTGGTCGCCGGCCTCGAAGGCGATCTCCTGCCGCGCGACGACGCCGACGCCTACCAAGTGCAGGAGGCGGCGATGCGCCTCCTCGGCGTGACCCAGGCCGGCTGGAAGATCGGCGCGCCCAACCCCACCGCCGTGCCCGTCGCGGCGCCGCTCTTCGCCGCACTGGTCAGACCGAGCCCGGCACGCTTCAGCGCCACGGCTTCGAGCTTTCGCGCGGTCGAGGCGGAGCTGGCGCTGGCGCTGGGCCGCGACCTCCCCGCCCGCGCCGCGCCCTACGGCGAGGACGAGGCGTGGGACGCGATCGCCGCGGTCCATGTCGCGATCGAGCTGCTCGACTCGCGCTATGCCGATCGCCGCGCCATGCCGCCCGCGGCCCTCCTCGCCGACCAGCAATCGAATGGCGGGTTCTGCTATGGCCCGGCCAATCCGCTCGCCGCGGCCGATTTCCTCGCCGCCCGGGCGAGCCTCCTGTTCGACGGCAAGGTCGAGAAGAGCGCGGTCGGCGGCAATCCCGTCGGCCATCCCAAGCGGCTCGTCGTCTGGCTCGCCAACCACGCCGCGAGTCGCGGGAGGGCGCTCCGCAAAGGCGATATCGTCACCACCGGGAGCCATACCGGCATCACCGTGGCGCCCATTGGCGCGCGGGTCACGGCCCGGTTCGAGGGGCTGGGCGAAGCGGTGATGGAAATCGCCGCCGCCTGAGTCGCCGGGGCGTTGCTAACCATTCCTTAAGGATGATTGGGCGAGACTTAACCATCCTTACTGCTTGTAGCCGCAAGCAACCGCACCGATATTAGTCCGATCCGCCCCTGGGAACCGTCGTCACCCTCATGGAGCAGCGCCAAACCATCGCCATCGTCGACGAGCGCCTGACCAACCGCAAGATCCTGGAACGGCTGGCGCAGTCGCTCGACGAAAGCGTGGCGGTCGAGACCTTCGACCGGCCCACCGCACTGCTCGCTTCCGCCACCCAGCATGCGCCCGATCTCGTCATCACCGACGTGAAGATGCCCGAGCTCGACGGGGTCGAATTCATCCGCCGCTTCCGGCGCCTCCCCGGCTGCGCCGAGGTGCCGATTGTCGCGGTCACCACGTCCGAGGACCGCGAGCTGCGCCTGGCCGCGCTCGAGGCCGGCGCCACCGACTTCCTCCTCAGCCCGGTCGATCATCACGAGTTCCGCGTGCGCTCGCGCAACCTCCTGATGCTGCGCCGCCAGCAGCTCCTGCTGACCGCGCGCGCCTCCTCGCTCGAGGAGCAGATGATCGAGGACGAGCGCCGCCATCGCGACGCGCTCAAGGCGAGCCACGAGATGCTGATGCGCGTCATCGATGCGGTACCGGTGATGGTGAGCGCCACCGACCGCGACGGGCGCTTCGTCTTCGTCAACGAATGCTTCGCGCGCCGCGCCGGCAAGCCTGCCGCCGCCATCATAGGCCTCACGCCCACCCAAGTGCGCGACGATCTCCAGGCCCGCGCCGCGGTCGAGCGCGACCGGCGCATCGTCGCGCGCGTCGATCCGCCCGGCTCGTTCGAGGAGAGCACCGCCGGTCCCGACGGCGACCGCCGCGTGCTGCTGACGACGAAGGCGATCTTGAACGACGATGTGGCGCCGCTCGTCGTCACCGTCTCGCTTGACATCACCGACCGCAAGGAGGCCGAGCTGGCGCTGGTCCACGCCAAGGAGGAAGCCGAGCTCGCCAGCCGCAGCAAGACCGAGTTCCTCGCCAACATGAGCCACGAGCTGCGCACGCCCCTGAACGCCATCATCGGCTTCTCGCAGGTGATGGCCGACCAGATGATGGGCCCGCTCGGCAGCACGCGTTACGTGGGCTATTCGCGCGACATCTGCACCAGCGCGCAGCATCTTCTCGGCATCATCTCGGACATTCTCGACGTCTCGAAGCTCGAGGCGGGCAAGATCGAATTGGACGAGGACGAAGCCGAGATCGTCCTCATCGTCGAGAACGTGCTGCAGCTCGTGCGCGAGCGCGCCCGCGCGCTGGAGATCGAGATCGACGTCGATGTGGAGGACGATCTGCCGCTGCTCCGGGTCGACGTCTTGAAGCTCAAGCAAGTGCTGCTCAACCTCATCACCAACGCGATCAAGTTCAGCCACACCGGCGGCCGCGTGATGCTCCGCATCCACGCCGAGCCCGACGGTCTCGTGCTCGCCGTCACCGACTGCGGCATCGGCATGGACGAGGCCGAGGTCGCCACCGCGGTGAGCCGCTTCGGCCAGGTGGCGAGCGCCTTGAGCCGCAAGCATCCCGGCACCGGCCTCGGCCTGCCGCTGGCGATCGGGCTGGTGGAACTGCATGGCGGCACCCTCGCCATCGAGAGCCGCAAGGGGGTTGGCACCACGGTCACGGTGCGCCTCCCCAAGGCGCGCTTCGCGCAGCTTCCGGCCGCAGCCTCGGCCTAAGCTCGCCCCAATATCTCGTAGGCCGGATCATGTTGGCCTACCAATAGGCGGATTTTTCTGTCAGAATCGCCAACGCGGTGTCGGGCGCGGGCGGACCTTGCGCGCGTCCGGTCGTGGGGAAAAGGCCGAAAGAATACCGGAATGACGCTACGGCAAGAGGCAGCGAGCCCGTCCGCCGCCCAGCCGCCGGGGAAAAGAGTGTGGGTGCTCGCCGCGAGCCTCGCGGCCTATGCCATGCTGGCGCCGCTCGCGGTGGCAGCGCTGACCGGGCCGTCGCCGGTGCGCGGCTTCGGCACCATGGTGCTGGCGACCAGCCTGCTGGGCCCCGGGCTCGCGACCATCCTGGTGTGCTGGCGCGGCCTGGGCGCGATCGCCCGCGACCTCGCCGAGCGCGGCGACGAGGAGCCGAACCAGGCCATCCTGCGCATCTACATGTCGGCGGCGTTGCTCGCGTATATCTGCGCCGTGGCCGCTTCCGGCGGCCCGGGCGAGCGACTGCCGCCGCTGATCGCGATCCAAGTCGGGTTCGCGCTCGCGGCTTGGCTGGTGCTGCTTCACTGCATAATCGTACCGGCGTCGAGGCCGCGCCGCGCCGCGAGCCTCATTGGCGACACGCTGGTCTTATCGCTGTTCCTGCACTGGGGGGATGCGGCCGCGTCGCCCTGGATCGTGATCTATCTCGCCCTCACCTTCGATCACGGCCTGCGCTTCGGCGCCGGCGCGTTGGTCGCCGCTTCGCTCGCCAACGTCATCGGGTTCGCCGCCGTCGTCGCCACCACGCCGGTGTGGCGCGCCATGCCGCTGGCCGATCTCGCGCTGTTCGTGGCGCTGGGCGTGCTGCCGCTCTATGGCGCGGCGCTGGCGCGGCGGGTGGACGAGGCGCGCCGGGAAGCGGCCTTGCTGCGCGCCGGGCGCGGGCGCCTCCTCGCCGTCCTGAGCCACGAGCTGCGCGCGCCGCTCAACACGCTCATCGGCGTGGGCGCGCTGCTCGCCCGCACCCGGCCCGACGCGGCGCAGCGCGAGATGGTGGCGACGGTGCAGCTCGCCGCCCGCACCTTGCTGGGCCTCATCAACGACCTGCTCGATCCGGCGCGGCTCGAGGACGGCGAGGCGCCGCAGCGCAGCGAGAGCTTCGCGCTGCGCGAGGTGCTGGGCGGCGCGGTCGCGATCCTGCGGCCCCAGGTTGAGGCCAGGGGGCTCGAATTGTCGCTGGTGGTGGACCCCCGCCTGCCCCATGTCTGCCGCGGCCTGCCGCTGCAGTTGCGCCAGTTGCTGATGAACCTGCTCGCCAATGCCATCGCCGCTGCGCCGCGCAGCAACCTCGCGGTCAACGCCACCTTGGTGGAGCGCGAGCCGGGCCAGGTGCGGCTGCGGCTCGTCGTGCGCGCGGAGCCTGCGGGCGCCGTCTCCCCGCCGGCCGAGCGCGGCAACGGCCTCTTCGCCCAGGCCGAGGAGCCGCATGCACCGGACGGCGGCGACGGCGCGCTCGGCCTCGCCATCGCCGATGCGCTGGTCGAGCAGATGGGCGGCACCATCGCCAGCGACGACGAGGGCGTTACCACCATCGAGATCGCGCTCGCCTGCGACGAGGAAGCCGCCGCGCCGCCGCCCGACCTGATGGGACGGCGCCTGGCCCTGGTCACGCCCGACCGCGAGCTGGCCGACCGGCTGCAAACCTGGCTCAAGGCTTGGCGCGGCGAGACCCAGTGGTATGCCGAGGGCGAGGACGCACTCACCGTGCTCGGCGGCGCGGCGCGGCACGTGGTGGTGATCGACGGGCGGCACGACCCGCTCGGCGGCCTGAGCCTGGCGCACCGGCTGGCGACGGCCTCGCCGCACCCGACCATCCTGTTCATCGCGCCGCCGCAGGCGAGCGCGGCGGTTGCGGGGCTCGCCGCGACCCAGCTCGGCGCCGTGATCGAGGAGCCGGTGACCGAAACCGCGCTGGCCAACGCCCTGCTCAGCGTCCTGGCCGAGACCGCCACAGAACCGGATTCATCCGGCGCGCGCCTCAAGCTGCTAGTCGCCGACGACAATGCCGACACCCGCGAGCGGCTCAAGACCATCCTCGAGCGCGCCGGCCACCGGGTCGAGCTCGCCTCCGACGGCGGCGCGGCGCTGGCGGCGCTCGACAAGGGCGGCATCGATGCCGCCTTGCTCGACCTCGACATGCCCGGAGTCAGCGGCGACGCGGTGGCGAAACTGCACCGCCTGCGCCACCCCGCCAGCGAGCTGCCCCTCATCGCGCTCGCTGCCGACGCTTCGGCCGCAACCGACGCACGCTGCCGCGAAGCCGGGTTCGACGCCGCGTTGATGAAGCCCGCCGACGCGCCGCAGCTCCTCGCCGCGATCGATGCGGCGCGCGCCGCGCGCGCCGCGATCGTTCGCGCGCCCGCCGCAGAGTCTCCCGACGTGACGCCGATCTCGTCCCATCCGCGCTTCCTCGGCGAGGGCGCCGAGATCGTGCGCGAGGCGACCATCGATTCCCTGCGCGGGTTGGGCGGCAACGAATTCGTCGCCGAGGTGGTGGAGACGTTCCGCAACGACGCCAACCGGCTCATCGCCCGGCTGCGTCACGCCGCCCAGCGCAGCGATCTGGCGCAATTTGCCGAACTGGCGCACTCGCTGCGCAGCGGCGCCGCCAATATCGGCGGCATTCGCCTGTGCCAAACGCTGACCGCGCTCGAGGATCTGAGCCACCAGGAGCTGCGCCAAGCCGGCATGGCCTATGTCGAGAAGATCGAGAGCGAGCTCTCCCGCCTCGACCTCGCCCTCGAACCCTTCGTCCGCACCCAGCGCCGCGGCTAGTGAAACCCTCTCCGCCACTGCGTGGGTGAGAGGGATAAAAAAGTGGCGGTTCTATCTCATCCGCATCCACACTAAGATCGAGCACCGCCCCGAATCCCCAGGATCGCCCATGGACGCCATCGAAGCCCTGACCTCGCGCCGCAGCCCGCCCAAGCTGATCGAGCCCGCGCCGACCGACGCCGAACTCGAAGCGATGCTCGGCGCCGCGATCCGCGCCCCCGACCACGGGCGGTTGCGGCCGTGGCGCTTCATCGTGCTGCGCGGCACGGCGCGCGAGCGGCTGGGCGACGTGCTGGGCCAGGCGCTCAAGGCGCGCGAGCCTGCCGTGCCCGACGACGCCGTCATGCGCGAGCGCCAGAAGCCGCTGCGCGCGCCGCTCGTGGTCGCCGTCGCCGCTGCCTTGGACGCGGGCCACAAGATCCCGGTGGTCGAGCAATTGCTGGCGGCGGGCGCGGCGACCCAGAACATCCTGCTCGCGGCGCACGCGATGGGCTTCGGCGCGTGGTGGCGCACCGGCGACGGCGCCTACGACGCGCATGTGAAGGAGGCGCTGGGCCTCAAGGCGAGCGACGCGATCGTGGGCTTCCTCTATCTCGGCACCGGCACGGGCCGCACGCCGATCCCGCCCGACGAGCCGGGGGTCAAGGAGTTCGTGCGCCAGTGGACCGCGCCGGTGGCGTGATCAGAACGCGTATTCGCGCCCGGGTTGCGCGCGCGAAGGCACCGTGTTAGAACCCGCCGCGCTTTCCGGGGGGCGCCGTGCGCGGGCGTCTTCGGCACCGAAAAAATCCGCGGAAAGCTCCGTGCCATAAGGCATTTCGGCGGCGACCGGCGCGTCGTCTCCTGGCAATTGAGGACCGTTAAGACGTGGCATCCGAAGCGACAGGCGTTGGCGGGCTCGCCTTGCGTTACGCGACCGCGCTCTACGACCTCGCCGACGAGCGGGCGGCGCTCGACCTCGTGGCGGACGATCTTCGGTCTCTCAGGACGCTCATCGCCGAGAGCGCCGATCTGAGGCGCATGATCTTGAGCCCGGTGATCGGGCGCGCCGACCAAGGCAAGGCGATCGCCGTTCTGGCCGAGCGCGCGGCGCTGCAACCGCTGACCCGCAATTTCCTGGGGCTGCTCGCGCGCAACCGGCGCCTCTTCGCGCTGCCGGCGATGATCGAGCGGTTTCTCGCGGCCTTGGCCTTCCGCCGCGGCGAGGTGACGGCGGAGGTGGCGGCGGCGCAGGCTCTGTCGCCGGCGCAACGGGACAGGTTGGGCGAGCAGCTGCGCCGCGCGGTCGGACAGAAGGTGAGCGTCGAGCTCAGCGTCGATCCGAGCCTCCTGGGCGGGCTCGTCGTCAAGATCGGCTCGCGCATGGTCGACGCCTCGCTCAAGGGCAAGCTGCGCCGCCTCGAGATGGTGATGAAGGGGGTTCGCTAGATGGACATTCGCGCGGCGGAAATTTCCGCCATCCTGAAGCAGCAGATCGCCGATTTCGGCAACGAGGCCGACATCGCCGAGGTGGGCCAGGTGCTGTCGGTCGGCGACGGCATCGCGCGCATCTATGGCCTCGACCAGGTCCAGGCCGGCGAGATGGTCGAGTTCCCGAACGGGGTCAAAGGCATGGCCCTCAACCTCGAGAGCGACAATGTGGGCGTGGTGATCTTCGGCGACGACAGCGGCATCAGCGAGGGCGACACGGTGAAGCGCACCGGCGCCATCGTCGACGTGCCGGTGGGCAAGGGCCTGCTCGGCCGGGTCGTCGACGCGCTCGGCAACCCGATCGACGGCAAGGGCGAATTGACCGATGTGAAGCGCACTAGGGTCGAGGTCAAGGCGCCCGGCATCGTGCCGCGCCGCTCGGTGCACGAGCCGGTGCAGACGGGCCTCAAGGCGATCGACGCGCTGGTGCCGATCGGCCGCGGCCAGCGCGAGCTGATCATCGGCGACCGCCAGACCGGCAAGACCGCGGTCGCGATCGACGCCTTCCTCAACCAGCGGGTGCCGAACCAGTCGGGCGAGGAAGGACGCAAGCTCTATTGCGTCTATGTCGCGATCGGCCAGAAGCGCTCGACCGTGGCGCAGATCGTCAAGACCTTGCAGGATTACGGCGCGCTCGACTATTCGATCGTGGTGGCGGCGACCGCGTCGGAGCCGGCGCCGTTGCAGTTCCTCGCACCCTATACCGGCTGCGCCATGGGCGAGTTCTTCCGCGACAACGGCATGCACGCCGTCATCGTCTATGACGATCTGTCGAAGCAGGCGGTGGCCTACCGCCAGATGTCGCTCTTGCTGCGCCGGCCGCCGGGGCGCGAGGCCTACCCGGGCGACGTGTTCTATCTCCACTCGCGGCTTCTGGAGCGCGCCGCCAAGATGAACGAGGAGCACGGCTCGGGCTCCCTGACCGCGCTGCCGATCATCGAGACGCAGGCGGGCGACGTCTCGGCCTATATCCCGACCAACGTCATCTCGATCACCGACGGCCAGATATTCCTCGAGACCGATCTCTTCTATCGTGGCATCCGCCCGGCCATCAACGTGGGCCTCAGCGTCAGCCGGGTCGGCTCGGCGGCGCAGATCAAGGCGATGAAGCAGGTCGCCGGCAAGATCAAGCTCGAGCTGGCGCAATACCGCGAGATGGCGGCCTTCGCGCAATTCGCCTCCGACCTCGACCCGGCGACGCAGCGGCTCCTCGCCCGGGGCGTGCGCCTGACCGAGCTTCTGAAGCAGCCGCAATTCACGCCCATGGCGGTCGAAGAGCAAGTGGTGTCGATCTTTGCCGGCACGCGGGGATATCTCGACAAGATCGAGGTGCGCGACGTGACCCGCTTCGAAGCGGCGATGCTGAGCGAGGTGAAGGCGCGCCAGCCGCAGCTCCTGGCCTCGATCCGCGACAAGCGCGAAGTGACGGCCGACACCGACAAGGCGCTGGCGACGTTCCTCGAAGGCTTCGCCCAGACCTTCGCCTGAGCCCATGCCCAGCCTCAAGGATTTGCGGCTTCGCATCCGCAGCGTCCGCTCGACGCAGAAGATCACCTCGGCGATGAAGATGGTCGCGGCGTCGAGGCTCCGGCGCGCGCAGGAGCAGGCCGAGGCGGCGCGGCCCTACGCCATGCGCATGGAGCGCATGCTGGGTTCGCTGGCTACGAGCCTGCGCGGCCGCGCCAACGTATCGCCGCTCTTGGCCGGCACTGGTCAGGACCGGGCGCATCTCATCGTCGTCGCGTGCTCGGACCGCGGCCTCGCCGGCGGCTTCAACGCCACCATCCTGCGCGAGGCGCGCCGCACCATCCGCGAGCTGCAAGGCGCCGGCAAGGAGGTGAAGCTCCTCACCATCGGCCGCAAGGGACGCGACAGTTTGCGCCGCGATTATGCGCGCCTCATCCTCGAGAGCCTAACCGACGTGGGGCGGCCGCGCCTGACCTTCGATGCGGCGCAGGATTTGGCGGCGCGCATCATCGCGCGCTTCGCCGCGGGCGAGTTCGACGCCGCCACCATCATTTACAACCGCTTCCGCTCGGCCATGACCCAGGTCGTGACACGGCAGCAGATCGTCCCGTTCTCGCCGCCCCAGGCGCCGGCGGCCTCGGAAGCGGCGAGCGGCGTCTACGAGTTCGAGCCCGACGAGGCCGACATCCTGCGCGACCTGCTGCCGCGGGCGCTCGCCGTGCAGGTGTTCGGCGCGCTCTTGGAGAACGCGGCCAGCGAGCAGGGCGCGCGCATGACGGCGATGGACAACGCGACGCGCAACGCCGGCGAGATGATCGACCGTCTCAACATGACCTACAACCGCACCCGCCAGGCGACCATCACCAAGGAACTGATCGAAATCATTTCCGGCGCCGAGGCGCTGTAGAGGAAACTCATCATGGCTACCAACAGCATCGGCACCATCACCCAGGTCATCGGCGCGGTGGTCGACGTGAAGTTCGAGGGCGAGCTGCCGTTTATCCTGAACGCGCTCCATCTCGAGAACCAGGGCAAGCGCCTGGTCCTCGAAGTGGCGCAGCATTTGGGCGAGAACACGGTGCGCACCATCGCCATGGACACGACCGACGGGCTGGTGCGCGGCGCCCAGGTGACCGACACCGGCGCGCCCATCCGCGTGCCGGTGGGGCCCGAAACCTTGGGCCGCATCCTCAACGTGGTCGGCGAGCCCGTCGACGAGCGCGGGCCGGTCGGCGCAACGCGCTTCATGCCGATCCACCGCGCCGCGCCCGCCTTCATCGAGCAATCGACCGAGGCCGAGATCCTGATCACCGGCATCAAGGTGGTGGACCTGCTGGCGCCCTATGCGCGGGGCGGCAAGGTCGGGCTGTTCGGCGGCGCCGGCGTCGGCAAGACCGTGATCATCATGGAGCTGATCAACAACATCGCCAAGGCGCATGGCGGCTACTCCGTCTTCGCCGGCGTCGGCGAGCGCACGCGCGAAGGGAACGACCTCTATCACGAGATGATGGAATCGAAGGTCATCATTCCCGACGGGCCGGGCTCCAAGGCGGCGCTGGTCTATGGCCAGATGAACGAGCCGCCGGGCGCGCGCGCCAGGGTCGGCCTCACCGGCCTCACCTTGGCCGAGTATTTCCGCGACGAGGAAGGCCAGGACGTGCTGTTCTTCGTCGACAACATCTTCCGCTTCACCCAGGCCGGATCGGAAGTCTCGGCGCTGTTGGGCCGCATCCCCTCGGCGGTGGGCTATCAGCCGACGCTCGCGACCGACATGGGCGCCTTGCAGGAGCGCATCACCACCACGCGCAAGGGCTCGATCACCTCGGTGCAGGCGATCTATGTCCCGGCCGACGATCTGACCGACCCCGCCCCGGCGACATCCTTCGCCCATCTCGACGCCACCACCGTGCTGTCGCGCCAGATCGCCGAGCTGGGGATCTATCCCGCGGTCGATCCGCTGGATTCCACGTCGCGCATGCTCGACCCGCGCGTCGTCGGCGACGAGCATTACGGCGTCGCGCGCGACGTGCAGCGCGTGCTGCAGACCTACAAGTCGCTGCAGGACATCATCGCCATCCTGGGCATGGACGAATTGAGCGAGGAAGACCGCCTCACCGTGTCGCGCGCGCGGAAGATTCAGCGCTTCCTGTCGCAGCCCTTCCACGTCGCCGAGGTGTTCACCGGCTCGCCCGGCGTGTTCGTCAAGCTCGAGGACACCATCAAGGGCTTCAAGGGCATCGTCGCCGGCGACTATGACGAGCTGCCGGAAAGCGCCTTCTACATGGTCGGCACCATCGAGGAAGCGGTCGAGAAGGCGCGCAAGATCGCGGCCGAGGCGGCCTGATGGCCGACCGACTGCAATTCGAGCTGGTCTCGCCCGAGCGCCTGCTGCTGTCCGAGCCGGTGGGGCTCGTCGTCGTGCCGGGGACGGAGGGGAATTTCGGCGTGCTGCCGGGACACGCCCTCTTCATTTCCACGGTGCGGGCGGGCGTGATCGACGTCTATGCCGCGGGACTGCCCACCATCACCGAGCGCATCTTCGTCTCGGGCGGCTTCGCCGAAGTGACGCTCGAGCGCTGCACCGTCTTGGCCGACGAGGCCGCGCCGCTCTCATCGCTCGACCGCGCGACGATCGAGGGCGAGGCGAAGGCGCTGGAGACGGCGACCGCGACTTTGCGCGACAACGCCGCGCGCCTCTCCGGCACCGAGCGCGAAACCGCCGTCATCGAGCTCGCATCGTCGGAGCGCCGCCTCGCCGTCGCGAACGCCAAGCTCGACGCGCTCGGCGCGAAGGCGCATTGAGGCGAACCCCCTCGCATCGCTTCGCGACGGAAGGGTGAGGACGCGGGTCCACCGAAGTTCGCGGCTCAAGACAACCCCCGTCATTGCGAGGCGCCCGAAGGGCGACGAAGCAATCTCTGCGGCCAAGCGTCGGGGAGATTGCTTCGCTACGCTCGCAATGACATCGCGGCAAAGACTTTGAACGTCAGACTCGAGGAACGAGCACCGCTTGATTCAGTGCAATAGATGCACTATCCTGTTCGCTCGTTCGGGGCGGTCCGCATGCCGACGATCAAGCGTTTTAGTGGTTGCCGCATCGAGATGTATTTCGGCGACCATCCGCCGCCGCATTTTCACGTCACGAGCCGACATGGCACTGTGAAAATCGCGATTCGGGGACAGCGCATGATGGCGGGATCGCTGCCGCAGCGGATGATCCGCGAGGCGCTTCAGTGAGCGGCGGCGCACGAGGCGTTGCTCGCCGCGAAATGGATCGAATTGAGCGAGCCGGAGGATGGCGAATGAAGAAGCAGCCTCGCATCGAAGCCGTCACGGCGGAGAAGCCTTATCGCGTCCTCGTCGCCTGGTCCAAGGGCGCGGCGCCAGATCGCGTCGACCTCGATGACCTTGTGCAATCGCTCAAGGGTCTTGCGCCGCTGCGCGATGCCGCACTCTTCCGGAAGGTCCGCGTCAAGGAATGGGGTTGGGCGATCGAGTGGCCGCGCCGGGGCGGCGGCCTCGATGTCGGCGCCGAGACGCTGTGGCGGCTGGCGCTGGAGCAGAAGGGCGAGGCGATGCCGGCCCATCAATTCGCGCGCTGGCGGACGCGGCACAAGCTCGACTTCGATGAGGCCGCCAAGGCGCTCGGGCTGAGCCGGCGCATGGTGATCTATTACGACCAGGGCCAGAAACCGATCCCGAAGACGGTCTGGCTCGCGACGCTCGGCTACGATGCAAAGGCGAGCCGGAAGCGGGCGGCGTAGGCCAACATCACACCCGCGCGCGCTCGACCTCGTCCTTGAGCTGGCCCCAGATGCCGTAGACGATCTCGCCGTAGCGCGGGTCGTGGCGCAGCTCGAGGACGTTGCGCGGGCGCTCGAACGGCACGTCGAGGAGCGTCTTGGTGCGGCCGGGGCTCGCGGTCATCACCATGATGCGGTCGCCCAAGGTCACCGCCTCGTCGACGCTGTGGGTGATGAACACCACGGTCTTCTTGTCGGCCTCCCAGATGCGCAGGAGTTCCTGCTGCAGGATGGTCTTGTTCTGCTCGTCGAGCGCCGAGAACGGCTCGTCCATCAACAATATCTCGGGATCGTTGGCGAAGGCGCGCGCGAGCGAGACGCGCTGGCGCATGCCGCCCGAGAGCTGATGCGGATAGAGCTTGGCGAAGCGGGTGAGGCCGGTGCGCTCGAGCCATTGCCCGACCGTCGCGTCGATCTCGGCCCTGGGCGCGCCGCGCATCTTGAGGCCGTAAGCGGCGTTGTCCCACACCGTCATCCAGGGAAAGATCGAATCGCCCTGGAACACCATCGAGAATTGCGGCCGGCCGCGGGCCGAGGCGGCGAGATCGACCGTGCCCGCGGTCACCTGCTCGAGCCCGCCGAGGATGCGCAGAAGCGTCGTCTTGCCGCAGCCCGACGGGCCGACGATGACGAAGAACGTGCCTTCGGCGATGTCGATCGAGACGTCCTCGATCGCGTTCAAGCCGCCGAAATGCTTGTGCAGGTTGCGGATGCGGATTTTCACCGCCGCGCCGCCCCGGGTCAGGTTTCCGCCTTCCACGGGATGAGCCACCGCTCCAGCTCGTTGAGGCCCAAGGTCATCACGAAGCCGATGATCGCGATCACGAACAGGCCCACATACATGCGCTCGACCGAGAAGGTCTCCCACGCGCTCCAGATCATGTAGCCGATGCCGCTCTTGGCACCCACCATCTCGGCGATGGCGATGAGGATGAGGCCGAGGCCCGCGCCGAGCTTCACGCCCGTCATGATGAACGGGAGCGCGCCCGGCAGCGCGATGGTGCGGAAGGTTTCCCACCGCCCCGCCTTGAAGCTCTTGCCGACATCGAGATAGACCTTGTTGATTTGCAGCACGCCGGCCGTCGCGTTGATCGCGATCGGATAGAACACGCCGATCGCCACCATCACCACCTTGGACATCTCGCCGAGCCCGAAGATCAACAGGATCAGCGGCAGGATCGAGCTTTTCGGAATGGGGTACGTCGCCGAGATCAGCGGGTCGACGAAGGCGCGGATGGGGCGCGAGATGCCCATCACGATGCCCAGCACCAGCGCCGGCACCCCGCCCAAAAGGAATCCGAACACCAGCCGCTCGAGGCTGATGGCGAGGTTGTCCAGGAGCTCGCCGGTCTCGGCCGTGATGACGAGGGCGCGCACGATGCTGCTCGGTGCCGGGAAGAAGCGCACGTCGATGAAATGAAGCTGCGCCGCCAGCTCCCAGGCGACGAGGAGGCCGATCGGCGAGCCCACGCTGATCAGGCGGTCGCGGCGCCGCGCGGCGATGCGCCTCGTTTCGCCGATATCGGTCATAGCGATTGCGGACATGGGTCTCCTCCACGCGCGGCGGGATTTTCCCCAACCATAGCGAAGCCGCGCTTCGACAGGAAGAAGCCTGTCGCCTATACTTAACGCCCGAGAGGTGCAGGTTGGGCCGCTGGACGCTCGACGATATTCCGTGGCAGCGCTTCGATGGCGCCAAGGTCGATCCCGAGCTCCTGCGCGTGGTCAAGGCGGCGAGCGTCGTCGAGCAGAACGGCGCCGACTACGCCGACTATCTCTGCGGCGTGTTCGCCGGCGACCGCGAATTCCAGGACGCGGCGCGGCGCTGGGGCGCGGAGGAAGCGCAGCACGGCTTGGCGCTCGGCCGCTGGGCAAGCCTGGCCGATCCGGCCTTCGACTACGACGCCGCGTGCGCCCGCTTCACGGCGGGATACCGCGTGAAGCGCGATGCCAGCGCCTCGGTCAGGGGCTCGCGCGCGGGCGAGCTGGTGGCGCGCTGCATCGTCGAGACCGCCACCAGCTCCTACTACACCGCCATGGGCGAGGCCGCCGCAGAGCCGGTGCTGCAGGCGATCTGCCGCCGCATCGCCGCCGACGAGATCCGCCACTACCGTCTCTTCCACCTCCATCTCGAGCGCTATCTCGCTTCCGAGGGGTTGGGGGTGTGGCGCCGGCTCGGCGTCGCCTTGGGGCGCATCGCCGAGACCGAGGACGACGAGCTCGCCTATGCCTATCACGCCGCCAACGAGCCCGCGCGCGTCTATGACCGAAGCCGCGCCGCGCGCGAGCATGGGCGGCGCGCCTTCGCGCTCTATCGCCGCCATCATGTCGAGCGCGGCATCGCCCTCATCTTCAAGGCGGTGGGATTGAAGCGCACCGGCCGCCTCGACCGCGTCGCGGCGTCGCTCGCCTGGTGGGGCTTGAAGCGGCGTGTCGCGCGCTGGCAGCGCCAAGCAGCGTCGTAAAGATTCCGATTTAGCGCGTCCTCCGCGTTGATTTTTTGTTGCTGCCTATCGCACCAGGACCGGTGCGAACTCCCGCAGCAGCGCTTCGTACATCGCGCGCTTGAACGGCACGATCAGCGCCAGCAGCTCGCCGGGCGTAACCCATCGCCAGGCATCGAATTCCGGGTGGTGGCGGTCGAGCGCGATGTCCTGGTCGCGCCCGAGGAAGCGCATCGCGAACCATTTCTGCTCCTGGCCGACATAGCGCCCGCCCCACGCCGCGCCGCGCACCTCCGCCGGCAGGTCGTAGCGCAGCCAGTCCGCGGTCTCGGCGATGATCTCGGCCTTGGCGGTGCCGACTTCCTCCTCGAGCTCGCGCAGCGCCGCCGCAAGCGGGCTCTCGCCGGCGTCGATGCCGCCCTGCGGCATCTGCCACGCGTCCGGCGTGTCGATGCGGCGTCCGACGAACACCCGCGAGCAGCGGTCGAGCAGCATGATGCCGACGCCGCGGCGATAGCGCGGCTCCGCGCTCATGGCGCCGGCGCCGGCAGCTTCTGGCGGGTGGCGATGGCAGTGGCAGGCGCCAGCGCGATGCCCTTGGCGTCGAGCGTCGCGGTCCAGGCGAGGACGCGATCGAGCGTCACCGGATAGAGCCCGCCGAGGCCGAGCGCGGCGCCGTCGCGCGTCGCCGCCGCTTCGAGTTCGGCCAGCGCCTTCTCGATCGCGGGCGCGGTCGGGTCGTCGTCGAGGATGCGGTCGGTGACGGCCCATTCCATGCCCAGCTCGTGGGCCACGGTTCCGGCCAGGCTCTTGCTGCCGTCGTGATCGTCGACGTAGAGCAGGCCGCGCGCCTTCATCTCGTCGAGCACCGGCTCGAGGCTGTCGCGCTGCTGGGTGAAGCGGTCGCCCATGATGCCGACGAGACCGACATAGGCGGCGCCGCGCCCCATCACCCAGTGCAGCCGGTCGAGATTCTTCTTCGGGTCGAGCGTGGTGAGCAGCGTCTCCGGCCCGGGATCCTTGCGCGGATACTCGGCCGGCTCCATCGGCAGGCCGATCAGCACCTCGTGGCCCGCCTTGCGCGCCGCGGCGATGCCGTAGGGGAGATCGCGGGTGTAAGGGCTGAATCCCAATGTCACCGCGGCGGGGAGCTGCGCGATGGCGGCGCGGGTCGCGTCGGCATCGAGGCCGAGACCCGCGACCACCAGCGCGACGCGCGGCCGCTTGTCGGCGGCGTCGAAGCTGCGGGCATAGGCCTGCCACGGTTGGCGCCCGTCCCGGCCGATGATCGGCAGCGGCCCATCCGGGGTTTGCTCGACCAGCCCCGGGTCGGGCACCGCCGCGTCGGGCTGCTGCGGCGCCGACAGCCTCACCTCGATTTGCGCGCCGTCGCGGCGCGGGGCGCGGGCATCGACCAGGGCCATGACGATGACCACCGCCATTGCCGCCACCGTGGCGGCTAGCACGATCCAGACGAGGCGGCCTGACCAGTCCGGGCGCGCGCCGCCGGATGCGCCGGGTAGGCTCAACGGCGCACCGTCCTCAATGGCCCTGCTGATGGGCGAAGAGGGCGACGCCGCGGATCATGTCGATCGCACGTGCAAGCTGGTAGTCTTCGGCTGTCCCTATCACGCTCGGGTCGACGCCCTGGTCAGGCGTCTCGGACGCGGGCGGCGCGGGCGGCGTCGCGTCCGGCGTCTTGGCGCCCTGCGGCCCCGGCTTGGCCGGAGTCTTGCCCGGCGCCGACTTGTCGGTGTTCTTGAGGGCGCCGCGCAGATCGGCCTCGTGGGTGATCTGGCCGGTGGCGAGACGCTCGATCTTGGCCGGCTCGACGACGATGTCGGGCTCGATGCCCTTGGCCTGGATCGAGCGGCCCGACGGCGTGTAGTAGCGCGCCGTGGTCAGCCGCATCGCGCCATGGCTCGGGAGCTGGATGATGGTCTGCACCGAACCCTTGCCGAACGAGCGCGTGCCCAGCAGCACCGCGCGGTGGTGATCCTGCAGCGCACCGGCGACGATCTCCGAGGCCGAGGCCGAGCCGCCATTGATCAGCACGACCATGGGCAAGCCGGCGGTCAGATCGCCCGGCGGCTGCGCGTTGTAGCGCTGCGCGTCCTCGGCGTGGCGGCCGCGGGTCGAGACGATCTCGCCCTGGGCGAGGAAGTCGTTCGAGACCGCGACCGCCTGGTCGAGCAGCCCGCCCGGATTGTTGCGCAGATCGAGCACCACGCCGGCGAGCTTGTCGCCCGCCTTGGCCTTCAACTGCTGGATCGCGGTCTTGACGCCGCTGTCGGCCTGCTCGTTGAAGCTGGTGATGCGGATATAGCCGACGTCGTCGCCCTTGAGGTCGGACTTCACCGACTGGATCTTGACGACGGCGCGCTTCAGCGTGACGGCGAAGGGATCGCGGCCCTCGCGCTTGATGGTGAGCTTGATGTCGCTGCCGATGGGCCCGCGCATGCGCTCGACCGCGTCGTTGAGGCTCAAGCCCTGCACCGGCTCGGCGTCGATCTGGACGATGAGATCGCCGGGCTTGATCCCGGCGCGGGCGGCCGGCGTGTCGTCGATCGGCGAGACCACCTTGACGACGCCGTTCTCCATCGTGACCTCGATGCCGAGGCCGCCGAACTCGCCGCGCACCTGCACCTGCATGTCGGTGAAGCTCTTGGCGTTCATGTAGCTCGAATGGGGATCGAGCGCGGTCAACATGCCGTTGATCGCGGCCTCGATGAGCTGCTCGTCCGACACGCCCTCGACATAGTCGGCGCGAACCCGCTCGAACACCTCGCCGAACAGGTCGAGTTCGCGATAGGTGTCGGAGTCCGAATGCGGGGCGGCGGGCGGGGTGTCGGCCGCGCGGACGCCCGGGAGCGTCAGCATGAAGGCGATGGCGACGGCGGAGACTGTCCTGGAGAGGCGCATCATTCATTTACCTTTTCGACGCGAGACGTGAGCCACGGCGCTGGGTTGGTCGGCTGGTTGTTGTGGCGCAGCTCGAAATAGAGCCGCGGCCTGTCCACTCCGTCGGACATTTTCCCGATCGGCTCGCCGGCCAAGAGCCATTGACCGACGCTGCTATCGACCCGATCGAGTCCCGCCACCAGCGAATGATATCCATCGCCGTGTGCGATGATCAAGATTTGCCCGTAGCTGCGAAACGGGCCCGCGAACGCGACCTGGCCGTCGAACGGAGCGACCACCTCGGCGCCGGGCCGGGTCTCGAAGGTGAGGCCGCGGCTGGTGCCGCCGAACTCGTCGGGCGCGCCGAAACGCGCCACCAAAGTGCCGCTGACCGGGTAGACCATGGCGCCGCGCGCCGCGGAAAACGGCCGTGCCTGGCGCGGCGCCGCCGGGTCGAGCCGCAGCGGCGCGGGCGCGGCGACCGCGACCGCATCGGGGGGACCCGGCTGCGGGATGGCGCGCTCGGCCTCCTGCCGGCGCCGGTCCGCCTCGATCTTCTCGATCAGGTCGCGCAGGCTGCCCGCCTGGGCGGCAAGCACGACGAGGCGCTTGCGGCTCGCCTCGGCGGCGTCCTGAGCGGTCTGCTGCAACGCCGCCTTGCGGGCGATCAGCGCGGCCAACCTCGTCTGCTCGTCGGCGAGACCCTGGCGCTCGCTCGCGGCGGTCGCCTCGGCCGCCTCGAGATCGCGCTTGGTGGTATCGAGTGCGTCGATGTCGCGCTTCAAGGTGGCCGATCCGGCCTCGAGCGCCGGCACCGCCCGCGCCATCACCAGCGCGCCGCGCAACGCCTCGACCGGCGGGCGCGGCGCCAGCACCAGCGCCTCGCGCGGCGCCGCCGCGACTCGCGTCAGCGCCATGAGCAGCGTCGCCTCGCGCTTGCCGTCGCGCTCCAGCGTCTCGGTCTTGGCGCGCCCGTCGGCCGCGAGCGCGGCAAGCTGGGCCTCGGCCGCGGTGAGCGCAACCTCGCGCGCCTGCTCGGCGCTGGCGGCGGCGACCGATTGGCTTTGCAGACCGGCGATCTCGGCCGCCAGCGCCTCGGCCGCTTTGGCCGCCTCGTCCTGGCGCGCGCGGTTCGCGTCGATCAACTTCTCGACCGCCTTGAGGCGGGTCTGGGGCGAGGTCTCGGCGCGCGCCGCAAGCCCGGTCGCGGCGGCCAGGATCAGCACCGCCGGCAGCAGCGTTACAAGGGCGCGCGACGGATCAGGACGCATTGACCCCATGACACGGCGAAAACTCTTGCGAACACCATAGCCAGAAACCGGCGACCGGTCCAACGCAGCATGGGGTGAAGGCCTGGCCGCAGACCCATTACGGCGCGGCGGCCGAATTCGCCATGACAGAGCCGGTGGCGCAAGGAGCAATAGGCCCGGAACGGCATGATATGCCGCGCTTTCCTTCGGTTTTATTGACAGACTCGCAGCACGTGCGTTAACTCGTACGCGGGGTCTGGAGGAGCCGATCAAGATGCGTGTGTATTGCTCTCCTCGGCTGGGAGCGAGGCTTGCTGCTGCCGTTATCGTCGCGGTGCTTGGCGGCTGCGCCAGCGATCCTGTCTATCTCGATCCGCTCGCGGGTCTTGCCAAGGTTCCCGCGGCAAGCGTGCCGCAAGACGTGCCGGTCACGGTGGACCAGCCAGTCGCCCTGGTGCCAAGCGAGAACAGCGCCAAGGTTCTCGATCTGGCCGCCGAGTTCGCGGCATCGGCCAATGGCGCGCTCGTCAAATCGCTCGTGTCCGATAAGCTTTGGGCGGATGGCGACCCGCAACAGTTGGTCGATGGCGCGGTCGGCGTGTTGCGGCGGCGCTATCCCAAGATCGAGCTGGTCGACGACCTCGCAACCGCGCGCCAACGTGGCTTCCACACCACTTTCGTCGTCGATATCCAATACCATCATCTGGTCACGGCATTCGACACCAACCATGTCACCATCACCTTGGTGGTGATGGATGCGAGAGAGACGCCGGTCTCGCGCATCGTCGCCGAAGGCAAGAGCGGCACCACCTACGGCAGCATGGACGCGCATTTCCGCGACGCCGCGGCGATGTCGGTGGCGACTCTCGACGCCAAGGCGACGCAGTTCCTGCGCGACTCGGGCAATCCGTGAGATCGGCGGCGCTCATAGGAACGGCGGCGCTGGCGCTCGCCGTTGCCGCGCTCTGGCATCGGCCCGCGCAGGCGGCGATATCGCAATCTTGCGCCGATTTGCGCAACAAGATCGTCGCCATGGAACGTCAGGTGCCGTCGGGCGCGGCACTGTCGGTCGATCTCGCGATCCGCAGGGTCTATATCAACGATTGCCTGCGGCATCCGAGCGACGGCAGCACGCCGGGAAGCGCGGCGAGCGATCCTTGGCTCGACGCCAATGGCGATCCTGCCGCGCCGCCGCCGCAAGGCGACGGGGTCTATCAGACGACGCCGGAGATCGCCGGCTATTGTCAGGGAGCCTCGGACACACGGCTTTGTGCGCTCATGCTCAATCTCGGCGAAGGCGAGATGCTGGCCGAGGGCGGCGATCCCCAGAATCCAGCCGATTGGGAGAAGCCGGCGCGCACGATCGATCCGGCCGATGAGTTGCCGCCGCTGCAGCTCTCGGCCGGCGGGCGGACTTATGCGGTCGACGATGCCTGTCTCGGCGGTCTCGCGGGGATTCTGTTCAGCAGCCCGGCCGGCAACGGCTTGCGAAACCGGCTCGCCGCGAATCTGGCGACGCCCGGATGTGCCGGCGAGCTGGGCGCGATCAATGCCGCGCTCGGCGCCTTTCAAGATGCGATCGAGCAATGGCGCGAAGCGGCGCGGCGCGATCGCACCGCGCCGTCGGACGCCAATGGCCGGGCACTGCAGCCGGGCTTCCGCGAGATGTGCACCCAGGCATTCAACAATCAAAACAAATGCCTCATGCGGCAGAGCAACATGAGCACCGCCGGGAGCGGCAGCGGCATCGGCGTCGAAGGCCAGGCGGGCGCGTTCGGCGAATGCGCCAGCCTCTACGGCTCGGTCGTCGCCATGTGCAAGCAAAGCGGCATCCGGTTTCCGCAAACGCCGCTGCGCGACGCGCTGCGGCCGGCCAATCCGGCGCCGTCGCCGCCGGGCAAAACCGCTTCCGGAAAAAGCGCCGCCCCGGTGGCGCCGAAAACCGACGGACCGGCGGCGGCGGGTCCGACGCCGAAGGAAGCGCTGCTCGGACAAATGCCGGCATCCTGCGCGCCGACCCTGCAGAAATATCTCGACGATGTCGGCGGCAGCCAGACGGCCCAGCAGCGCGGCGCGGAAGCGGTCGACAGTTACCAGCAGCTTGCCGCGTCGGACGAGTGCCGCGACGCGATGAAGCGCATCGCCGCCGAGAACGCGCTCGATCTCCCCGAGCGCCATATGAGCCAGCGTACCCGCAACTCTTTCGCCGCGGCGATGGCGGCCGATCCGGCGCGCTCGGTGCCGCAGCTGGCGCCGGCCCAGGCGGGGAATGGCGACGGCTACGACCCCGAGGAAGTGCTCGCCTTCGGCTTCGCTCTCCTCAATCTCGCGAGCGGCGCCGCGAATCTCGCCAATGCGATGCACGGCGCCGCGCTTCCCGCGACCAACTTCAACAGCCTTGCCGCGCCGATCATTCGCTCGCCTCCCGGGCAGGGCGGGCCGAGTTTCCGGCCGGCGCCGCCGACCAGCCCGAGCACGATCACCGGCACGACCGGGCAGTGAAACGGCCGCGCGCGATTCGAATCGATCAGCTTCCCGACCGTCTTGGGACGGGTCTGAGGCGAGCGCTCGGCGCGCGACGCAAGCCCGTTCGCGGCGGGCGGATTCGCCATGACAGAGCCGGTGGCGCGAGCAGCGGCCGTCGAACGGCCATTGTGGAAGGCAAGCCGGGAAGTTCGCCTGATGCGAACTTATTCTCGGGTTGACCGTTTCCGGATGTTACCGCTCTCGAATGTCAAAGAAACTTGGCGGACCAAATAGGACTCGAACGAGGGAGTCCTGACCCGAGCCGATGCGCGACCGCTGTTGGCACGACGCGGGCTTCCGCAAAGTCCGCTTTCCGGTCGTGATCGAGCGCTATGCGAACGTTTCGCAAGCCGCTTTTGGTGCGACTGACGTGCGAGCACAGTGGCCTCGCCTCCCGGCGCGACAATGCCGCTTGCGCTCGGTCATCGACAAAACCCGAAGCGCAAAGTCGCGACGCTGCCGGGCGCATAGTTCCGGCGCCGTTACCTCGGCTTCCCGCTTGTTTGCGCGCCACCTCAAGCGCTCGCGCGTTCGGCGACGCGAAGCAGCGAATGCCCGGTCATGGCGCGGGGCTGCTTGAGGCCGAGGAGCGCAAGCAGCGTCGGCGCGATGTCGGCGAGCTTGCCGTCGCCGATGCCGGCGATGCCGGGCGGCGGGTTGACCAGCACCAGCGGCACCGGATTGGTGGTGTGTGCGGTGTGCGCCTGGCCGGTGGCGACGTCGCGCATCATCTCGACATTGCCGTGGTCGGCGGTGATCAGCATGGTGCCGCCCACCCGCACCAGCGCCTGCGCGACCCGGCCGAGGCAGGCATCGACCGCCTCCACCGCCTTGATCGCGGCGCCGAGGTCGCCGGTGTGGCCGACCATGTCGGCATTGGCGAAATTGACCACGATCACGTCGACCTTCTGGCTCTCGATCGCCTGGATCAGCTTGTCCGTCACCTCGGGCGCCGACATCTCGGGCTGGAGATCGTAGGTCGCGACCCGCGGCGAGGGCACCAGGATGCGGCTCTCGCCCGGGAACACCGCCTCGCGCCCGCCATTGAAGAAAAACGTCACGTGGGCGTATTTCTCGGTCTCGGCGAGACGGAGCTGGGTCAGGCCCGCCGCCGATACAACCGCGCCGAACGTGTCTTCTAGTTTTTCGGGTGGGAACAGGGTCTTGAGGAAGCGGTTCAGGACAATCGAGTACTCGGTCAGGCCCGCAGAAGTCGAAAAGCGTACACGAGTGGGACAATCGAAAGCGGCGAATTCGGGGTCGAGCAGCGCCGTCAAGATCTCCCGCACCCGGTCGGCGCGGAAGTTCCCCATCAGCACGCCGTCGCCGTCCTTCATCCCGGCATAGCCCGCGATCGCGGTTGGCGGCACGAACTCGTCGCTCTTGCCGGCGTCATAGGCGCGCGCCACGGCGGTCGCCGCATCGGGGGCCTGGTCGCCCTCGCCCAGGACCAGGAGGCGATACGCCTTCTCGACCCGGTCCCAGCGCTGGTCCCGGTCCATCGCGAAATAGCGCCCGCTCACGGTGGCGATCCGCACGCCCTTGAGCCCGGCGATGTCGGCCTGGAACTTGGCGAGATAGGTCTGGGCGCTTTTGGGCGGCGTGTCGCGCCCGTCGAGGAAGGCATGGACCGCGACCGGCACGCCGGCGGATGCCAGCGCCTTGGCCAGCGCCGCGACGTGGTCCTGGTGCGAATGAACGCCGCCCGGCGAGATGAGGCCCATCACATGCGCGGTGCCGCCGCTGCGCTTGAGCGCGGCCGCGAACTCGGCCAAGACCGGGTTGCGCGCCAGTGAGCCGTCGGCGATCGCCTGGTCGATGCGCGGCAGGTCCTGCATCACCACCCGGCCGGCGCCGAGATTCATGTGACCGACCTCGGAATTCCCCATCTGGCCGCTGGGCAGCCCGACATAAAGCTCGCTCGCCTGCATGTGCGCGTGGGGATAGCGCGATGTCAGGGCCTGCCAATTCGGCGTCTTGGCGAGCAGGATGGCGTTGTCGGCGCGCTCGGCACGCTCGCCCCAGCCATCGAGGATGCAGAGAACGAGGGGATGGGGCCGCTGCGCCATTGCGGCCTCTATATAGGGTAATGCGGCGGCGAAATCATCCGCGATGATAGGGATGGCCGGCCAGGATTTGCTGCGCGCGATAAAGCTGCTCGAGCAGCATGCCGCGGGCCAGAAGATGGGGCCAGGTCATGGCGCCGAGCGACAGCACCAAGGCCGCCTGGCGCCGCACCGCGTCGCTCAATCCGTCCGCCCCGCCGATGAGGAACGCCACATCCGCCGCGCCGCCGTCGCGCCATCGGGCGAGCCGCTGGGCAAAGGCTTCGCTCGAAAGGCTCGCGCCCTTGGCGTCGAGCGCCACCGCGACGGCGTCGCGCGGGATCGCCGCCAGCAGCAGCGCGCCCTCGCGCTCCTTGAGCTCGGCGGGCGGCAGCTTGCGCCGCTCCTCGACCTCGCGGATCGCCAGAGGCCATTGTATTCGCTCGGCATAATGCCGCTCGAGCGCCTTCATCGGTCCCGCCTTCGCGCGCCCGACCGCAAGCACCACGATGCGCATGGCCTGGCGCTAGCCCGCCTCGACCAGCGCCGCCCCCCACATTTTTTCCAAATTGTAGTATTCGCGTACTTCCGGCCGGAACAGATGCACGATCAGGTCGCCGGCATCGATCAGCACCCAATCGCCATGCCGCAATCCCTCGATCGACGGGCGCGCGCGGCCGGTTTGACGCAGCGCCTCGACCACGCGCTCGGCCAACGCCGAGACTTGGCGATGCGAGCGTCCGCTGGCGATGATCATGTGATCGGCGATGCCGGATTTCCCGGCGAGATCGATGACGACCACATCCTCGGCCATGCCGTCCTCGAGCGCGGTTTCGGCAAGTGCGAGGAGCGCGGGGGCCGCTTGGCGGCGTTTCCTGGTCGTGCTGGCCGTAATGGCGTTCACCCTTTCAATTACGTTTTGTCCGCCGCCGCGGTGCGCGGGAGCGGATCGCGGTGGCCGAGCTCGGATCGAGCGGCATCCACAGAAACGTCCACGCGGGCGCCGCCATCGCTGCGAGGCGCCGCGCCGCGCCGGGCGCAATCCGGTGACGCCGAAACCGTTGCGCCGCCATCCCTGCCAACGCCCGCTGACAATAGGTAGGGCGGGCAAAGACCGCAACCGGAGTACGAAAGAATATTTCCGGCCAGCGCTTCCAGCGCCTGATCTCGACCAGGATATCGGCACCCATCAACCATACGAAGCCGATGTGCGGGAAGCGCCGCTCGAGCGCTGCGAGCGTATCAACCGTGTAGCGCGTGCCGAGCCGGTCCTCGAGATCGACGATCCTGATCCGGGGATGGCGCGCCACCGCGCGTGCGGCCGCGAGCCGGCGCGCAAACGACGCCATTCCGCGCTTGGCCTTCAAGGGATTCTGCGGCGATACCAGCCACCACACCTGGTCGAGGTCGAGCCGCTTCAGCGCCTCACGGCTGATATGGAGATGGCCGGCGTGGGCAGGGTTAAACGAGCCGCCCAGGAGGCCGACGCGGCGCGGCGGCGGGAGACCGGGACCGGGCATCTCGGCCGTCACCGATTGATTCCGCTCAGGGGCGCACTTGGCCGGCGCCGCGCACCACGTATTTATAGGTCGTGAGCTGCTCGGCGCCGACCGGCCCGCGCGGCGGCAGACGGTTGGTGGAGATGCCGATCTCCGCGCCCATGCCGAACTCGCTGCCGTCGGCGAACTGGGTCGAGGCGTTGACCAGCACGATCGCGCTGTCGACGTCGCCGAGGAAACGCTCGGCCGTGGCGGCATCGGCGGTGACGATCGCATCGGTGTGATGCGAGCCGTAGCGGTTGATGTGGTCGATCGCGCCGGCGACGCCGTCGACCACCCGCACCGCCAGGATGGCGTCGAGATACTCGGTGGTCCAATCGTCCTCGGTCGCGGGCGAGGCCAGCGGATCGAGCGCGCGCGTCGCATCGTCGCCGCGGATCTCGCAATGGGCGGCGTGGAGGTCGGCGAGGATCAGCGGCAGGTGCGAGGAGGCAACGGCGCGGTCGACAAGCAGGGTCTCGGCCGCGCCGCACACGCCGGTGCGCCGCATCTTGGCGTTGAGCACGATCTGCCGCGCCATGGCGAGATCGGCCTTGGCGTCGACATAGACGTGGCAGATGCCCTCGAGGTGCGCGATCACCGGCACGCGGCTCTCGCGCTGCACCCGCTCGATGAGCGAGCGCCCGCCGCGCGGCACGATCACGTCGATGAAGTCCGACATTGTAAGCATTTTGCCCACTGCGGCGCGATCGCGCGTCGGCACGAGCTGTACCGCGTCGGCCGGAAGCCCGCTCGCCGCGATCGCGCACCTGAGGCTCGCCGCGATCGCGCCCGACGAGTGGAAGCTCTCCGATCCGCCGCGCAGGATCACGGCGTTGCCGGCCCTGAGGCACAGGCCGGCGGCGTCGGCGGTGACGTTGGGTCGCGACTCGTAGATGATGGCGATGACGCCCAAGGGGATGCGCACGCGGGTGATGTCGAGCCCGTTGGGCCGGGTCCAGCGCGCCAGCACGGTGCCGACCGGATCGGGCAGCGCGGCAACATCCTCGAGCCCCTGCGCCATCGCCTCGACCCGCTTGTCGTCGAGCCGCAGGCGGTCGAGCATCGCCGCCGACAGCGTCATCTCTCCGGCCGCCTCGAGATCGCGCGCGTTGGCGGCGAGAATGACGGCGGCGTCGGCCCGCAGCGCGGCGGCGGCTTCCTTGAGCGCGGCGGTCTTGGCGGCGGGCGCGGCCTTGGCCATGGCGGCGGCGGCCCGCCGCGCGGCCGCGCCGATCGCCAGCATAGTGCGCTCGATGTCCTGGGTCTGCCCGGGGGTCTGGTCGAGCGCCCTCATCGCCAAGGTCCCTGTCCCATGGGCGAAAGTGTAGAGGGCGCGATCCCCCTGCGCCAGCGTTCGTGTCCCGGCTAGACCACCACGAGATCGTCGCGATGGATCATCTCGTCGCGGCCGCGATAGCCGAGGATGGCCTCGATCTCGCTGCTCTTGTGCCCGGCGATGGCGCGCGCATCGGCGCTCGAATAGGCCGAAAGACCGCGCCCCAGCTCGCGCCCATCGCGGCTCCTCACCACCACGGCATCGCCGCGCTCGAACTCGCCCTCGACGATGACGATGCCGGCGGGAAGCAGGCTGGTGCCGCGCCTCAACGCCGCGGCCGCGCCGTCGTCGATGGTCAGCGTTCCCATCGGGTTGACCGCGCCGGCGATCCAGCGCTTGCGCGCCGTGCGCGGCTCGGACGAGGGGATGAACCAGGTGACCCGCGCCCCGCCCTCGATCGCGGCAAGCGGATGGAGCGCATCGCCTTTGGCGATGGCCATCCGGCAGCCCGCACCCATGCAAATGCGCGCGGCGATGAGTTTGGTCACCATGCCGCCCGAGCTCGAGCCCGGCGGCGCCTCGCCCGCCATCGCCTCGATCTCCGGCGTCACTTCGCGCAGCTCGGGAATATGGCGCGCGGCCGGATCGCGGCGCGGGTCGGCGGTATAAAGCCCGTCGATGTCGGACAGCAGCACCAGGGTGTCGGCGCTGATCATCTGCGCCACACGCGCGGCGAGCCGGTCGTTGTCGCCGAAGCGGATTTCGGAGGTGGCGACGGTGTCGTTCTCGTTGATGACCGGCACCGCGCCCAAGGCCAGAAGCTGCTCGAGCGTCGCGCGCGCATTCAAATGGCGCCGCCGTTCCTCGGTGTCGTCGGGGGTCAGCAAGATTTGCGCCACGCCAATGCCATGCCGCCCCAGCGCCTCGAGATAGGCATGCGCCAGCCTGATTTGGCCGGCGGCGGCGGCGGCCTGCTTTTCCTCGAGCCGTAAGACGCGGCCGGCGAGCCCGAGATGGCGCCGCCCGACCGCCACCGCACCCGAGGACACGATCAGCACCTCCTGTCCGCGCTGGCGGCAGCGCACGATGTCCTCGACCAGCGCCTCGAGCCACGGGCGGCGGATATCGCCGCTGGCGTCGTCGACCAGCAGCGCCGAGCCGATCTTGACGATGAGCCGGCGCGAAGCGGCGAGCGTCTCGCTCATGTCGCGATCGCCGCAGGTTTCATCGTGGTCGGCCCTTTATCGCCCATGCCCGGCTCCGGAACGCACTATTTGCCTTCCGGGCGCCGGTTTGTCATCCCTCTCTTCGCGCCCGATCGTTTGGCGAGCCGAACGACCGCGATCAGGCTAGACTTTGATGCCGCGTTCCAAGGGCATGGGGGAAACGATGCAGAAGTACTTCAACTTCGACGAGCTGATCACGCCGACGATCATCACGATCATCTACTGGATCGGCATCGTGCTGATCGTTTTGGGCGCACTGAGCTCCGTCTACGGAGGATTCGGAGCTTTCGTCGTCGGCATCATCGTCGGCGCGATCAGCCTTGTCCTGTGGCGGGTGTGGTGCGAGGTCATGCTGATTCTGTTCCGGATCCATGCGGATCTCGGGCAGATCGCGCGCAACACGGCGCCCCAGCCTGGTTCGGCGCCGCCCCGCGCCTAACGGGACAGGAAACCCGCCGTCGCGTCCCGCTCAGGCCGTAAGCGCGGAAGCAGCGGCGCGCGCGTTCTGAATGATCGCATAGAGCGCTGCCATCGCCTCCGGCACGCAGGCGCCAGATACGCCGGACAGCGTCACCACCGCGCGCTTGGAGGCGCGCCGCAATTTCGCGCGCTTGGCGGCGAGGTCTTTGGCGTCCACGGCGTCGGACTTGCTGAGCGCGACGATCTCGGGCTTGGCGTCGAGGCCGTGGCCATAGGAGGCGAGCTCGCGGCGGATGGTGCGCCAGGCGCCGACCACGTCGTCCTCGGTCGCATCGACGAGATGGAGGATCACGGCGCAGCGCTCGACATGGGCGAGGAAGCGGTGGCCGAGCCCGGCACCCTCGCTCGCGCCTTCGATCAGACCGGGCAGGTCGGCGAGCACGAACTCCTCGTCATGGACGCGCACCACGCCAAGCTGCGGGCGGAGCGTGGTGAAGGGATAATCGGCGATCTTGGGCTTGGCCCGCGATACGGCGGCAAGCAAAGTCGACTTGCCGGCGTTGGGCAGCCCCACCAGCCCGGCATCGGCGATGAGCTTCAGCTGCAGCCACACCCAGCGCTCCTCGCCCGGCCAGCCGGGACCGGCGCGGCGCGGCGCCTGGTTGACGGAGCTCTTGTAGTGCGCGTTGCCGAAGCCGCCGTCGCCGCCCTTCAGCAGCACGTGGCGCTCGCCCGCGCGCGTCAGGTCGAGGAGGACTGTCTCGTTGTCCTCGGCCAGGATCTCGGTGCCGACGGGGAGGCGCAGGACGACCGGAGCGCCATCGCCGCCGCTGCGGTTGGCGCCCATGCCGTGATGGCCCTTGGCGGCGCGGAAATGCTGCCGGTAGCGATAGTCGATGAGGGTGTTGAGATTGGCCGCCGCCTCGACCACGACATCGCCGCCGCGCCCGCCGTCGCCGCCATCCGGACCGCCGAACTCGATGAACTTCTCGCGCCGGAAGCTCACCGAGCCGGCGCCGCCGTCACCGCTGCGCAGATAGATCTTGGCGTGATCGAGGAATTTCATGGCGGGCCAAAGACCGCCCTCCGGGACGTCAGTCCGCGGCCTCATCCTGGCGCGGGGTCACCGACACGAACGTGCGCCCCCGCGTGGTCGTGTGGAACCCGACTTCGCCGACCACGGTGGCAAAGAGCGTGTGGTCGCGCCCGAGCCCGACATTGCGGCCCGCATGGAACTTGGTGCCGCGCTGGCGCACCAGGATGTTGCCCGGGATGACGATCTCGCCGCCGAACTTCTTCACGCCCAGCCGCCGCCCGCCGGAATCGCGTCCGTTGCGCGAGGAGCCGCCTGCCTTCTTGTGCGCCATGGACCCTCCTTACCCGGCCGTGATGCCGGTGATGCGCAGCACCGTAAGGTCCTGGCGGTGGCCGGCCTTGCGCCGGTAATTGTGGCGACGCTTCTTCTTGAACACGATCACCTTGTCGGCGCGCGTCTGCGTCACGACCTCGGCGCTGACCGAGGCGCCGGCGAGTGTCGGCGCGCCGGCGCGGGGATCGGCCCCGTCGCCTCCGACCATGAGCACGTCGCCCAGCGTCACGCTCGAGCCGGGCTCGCCCGCGAGCCGCTCGACCCGGATGACGTCGTCCTTGGCGACCCTGTACTGCTTGCCGCCGGTGCGGATGACTGCGAACATGACCTGACGCTTCGTTCTGGATCAGATTGGGACGGGAGCGCCGGACGGAAGCGCCGGGCGCACGTCCGCGGCGGGCGCACTATAGCGGGGGTGCTTTCCCTGTCAACCGCCCGGCCCCGAGAGCCGCGTGACAGGCAGGCGGGATTGCGGCGCGCGCCGGCTCTTTGCTATAGGCTCAACCCGCGCGGGAGAGGTGCCGGAGCGGTCGATCGGGGCGGTCTCGAAAACCGTTGTGCCCTTTACTGGGTACCGTGAGTTCGAATCTCACCCTCTCCGCCACCCCTCCATTCACACGCGTTCACCCCCGTTCAAGATAGCCACGAGTAATGCCGATTTTATCGGCTTTACCTGACACCATTGACACTGGACACGTTCGCCCGTGTTCGCTAAAAATCGCATTGTAGCTGTGGGTATATTCGTGGGTCAAAAATGATCCTCGGCAAACTCAAGGCGCTCACCGTCGAGCGCGTCAAGGCGCCCGGTATGCTTGGAGACGGCGGCGGGCTCTACCTCCAGATCACGGAACGGGGCGTCGACGAGAACGACAAGCCCATCGTCGCCAAGTCGTGGCTCTTCCGGTTCCGCCTCCATGGCCACACCAGCAAGACGGGTAAGCCGACCTCACGCGAGATGGGCCTGGGGCCATTCCCCGACGTGACCCTCGAAGAGGCGCGCGGGAAGGCGATGGATTGCCGCCGACTGTGTCGTGAGGGCGTCGACCCTATCGACGCCCGGAACGCGGCGCGTGCTCGCGCCGCACTCGAAGCAGTGCAGGCGATGACGTTCAAGCACTGCATCAAGGGCTACATCAAGTCGCACCGCGAAGGATGGCGAAATTCGAAGCACGCGGGGCAATGGGAGTCGACTCTGTCGACCTACGCCGAACCGCTCATCGGCGCGCTCCCGGTGCGATCGATAGAGACCGGGCATGTGATGAAGGTGCTGGAGCAGGAGGTCCGCACCGGTGACGATAAGATTGCGTCGCTCTGGAGTGCAAAGACCGAGACGGCGTCGAGACTCAGGGGCCGTATTGAGTCGGTATTGGACTGGGCAAAGGTGCGCGGTTATCGCGAAGGCGAGAACCCGGCCCGCTGGCGTGGCCATCTCGACCAACTCCTGCCGTCGCGCGCCAAGGTGCAGAAGATCCAGCACCATGCCGCCCTGCCCTACGACAATCTCCCGGACTTCATGGTTGCGCTGCAGGCGCAGGAGGGCGTCGGCGCCCGAGCACTCGAATTTGCCATTCTGACGGCCGCTCGAACCGGGGAAGTGATAGGTGCCCAGTGGGCCGAGATCGATCTGACCGAGAAGATATGGATAGTACCGGCCACCAGAATGAAGGCGGCCAAACAGCATCGTGTGCCCCTGAGCGCGAGGGCGCTTGAGATACTGGAAGGGATTGACCCTGTGGCTGCGTCGGAAAGACAGAATGACGTCAATTCGTTTGTGTTTCCCGGTCGCAAGCCGGGCGAGCCACTTTCCAATATGGCATTCCTCATGCTGCTCCGGCGCATGGACCGCGGCGATCTGACGGCGCATGGATTCCGTTCGAGTTTCAGAGACTGGGCTGCCGAGCGGACGAGCTTTCCGAACGACGTTGCCGAGATGGCACTCGCTCATACCGTGTCGGGCAAGGTAGAGGCCGCATATCGCCGCGGCGACTTGTTCGAGCGCCGCCGTCGCATCATGGCCGACTGGGCGACGTTCTGCGTCACGCCAAAGTTGACCTGAGCCCCTTCTCTCATCCAGTGACGGATAGAGTCCGTTCGTCATTGAGCTTGCCCCCGACCTTGGACCACGTGGCGCTGGAAAATTGGTGCTTCATCGCGCGACCGGCTGGCCGGGGTTGCGGGTCGCGCGATGAAGCGACGCAGGCACTTCGTTGCCGATGGCGCTGTGAGGACGCACCTCGTTGTAGTCTCGACGCCAAGCCTCGCATTTTCCGCGCGCCTCGTCGAGGCTCATGAACCAGTGGGTGTTCAGACATTCGGCGCGGAACTTGCCGTTCAGGCTTTCGATGAAGGCATTGTAGGTGGGTTTGCCTGGACGGCTGAAGTCGAGCGTGACGTTGTGCATGAAGGCCCACAGGTCGAGTTCCCTGCTGATGAACTCGGGGCCGTTGTCGAGGCGAATGGTCTTCGGATATCTGGGGCATCTGGGTGGCGATAAAAAGCGAGACATACGCGATCGGCGCGATCGGACCCACGCGCAGCGCGAGGTCGAGGCCGAGATGACGGCGTACCTGGTCGCCAAACGCAACGGCCTGACGCCGCGGAGCGAAAGCTATTTAGACAGTTACAAGGAGGCCTTCACAGGGATCGATCTCTACGGTGTGATGCGCGCAGCGAATGCGGTGGAGGCCGCCATGGGCATCTCGGCCCATATTCTCTGGCAGGCAAAGCGATGAGGGCGAGCGGGTGATCGAGGTGCCCCAGTCCTTCGTCGTCCGCGAGGAATGTGAGAAGGCCGCCTTCCAGAACGGCTTCCGACGCCATCTGGGCGAGAGCCAGGGCTGGGCAGCCTTCGCCTCGACCACCGCGCGCGGCGCTATCCATCTGGCGGCCGCCGGCGTCCGCGGGCCATGGTTTCTCGCCTTGGATCATGGCGGCATCATCGCTGAACTCGGCCTGCCCGCTGCCGTCACGCCTGGCCCCGGTAAGACCCGCTACGCCTTCGACACGCTGGGTGAACTCTATGCGACGCTGAATCGCGTCTATGCGTTGGGTGTCAGCCTGCCCGACGCGCCGCTGCGGGAATTCGAGCTCCGCGTCACCAATCTGCCCCGGACGACCGAGGCCGAGCGTCTTGTGATCCAGCGCGTCGGTCAGGAAGTGTTCCGCGATGCCCTCATGACCTATTGGGGCGGCCGTTGCGCCGTGACGGGTGTCGCCGAGCCGCACCTCTTGCGCGCCAGCCACATCAAGCCCTGGGCGAGGTGCGAAACCGACGCCGAGCGCCTCGACGCCTATAACGGGTTGCTGCTGGCCGTTCACCTCGACGCCGCCTTCGACGTCGGTTTGATCTCGTTCACAGATGACGGGGATATCCTGCTCGCCGATCAGTTCGGGCAAGACGATCGAGAAATTTTGCGCATCCACGCAGGGCTCAAGCTACGCCATGTCGCCGCTGGCCATCGGCCAAGGCTCGCGTGGCACCGAGCTAACTTGTTCGGCTCGACGAGCTGATGGCGGCAGCTCACTCACCCGTACCGTAGACACGAAATCCGTGAACGAAATCAAACGTCGATTCCGATCCCAGCACCTCTCGGCAGGCAAGCGCAATATCGAAAAGTCCGAATTTCTTGGCCCGAATAACCGCGTAAAATCAGCAGCTTATAAATCCGTACTGTTTTGGCGAAGTCCACAGCTTTGGAGAATGAGGGCCCGAGAGAGACGAAATTGGCCCTGCGGGCGTGTTGCTCGGTGCAGAGCTTTCTCAAAAAACGGCGCAGATGCTGGGGTTTTCGGGGGTCTCGCGCGGGGACGGAGAAATTTCGACGGAGTGTAGTTGGCGGAGGGAGAGCAACTGGGCTCCAACCGTCTCTTATTAGAAATCAATGAGTTAGTAAGACCACAATTGAGCCCCGCGGTTACGTGTGGCTGTCTGATCTTTAACAGCAATGCCAAAAATCCCAGTCACTGGCACACGTTTACGAGTTCCGGGCGCGTGCCGACGATCACGGCAAGCAGAAAGAACCGTCGATGCATCGTCGTCTTCCTCGGGGCTATGCTACCGGTAAAGGTTCGCCGGAATCCCGAGACAGGTTAAAGGTCACAAGGGAAGAAAGCGGGCGAGCATGCGAATTTTGGCGTAGATGCCTCTCCTTCAAAATGTATTGCTCTGCGCCCTCGCGGCGCTCGCGCTGAGCACCTTGGTGGGGCTACCCCTGGGCCGCTGGCTTGTCTCCGAGCGGGCCATCGCGTCGGCGGTGGCGCCGATCACAGGGTGGGCCGTGTTCAGCGCGCTCGCACTGCCGATCCTGACCTTGGTGGGGTTTACGCGGGTGACGGTCGGCGTTCTCTCCGGTGCCGCGGTTCTTGGAAGCGCCGCAGCGCTGCTGCGGGCCCGGTCCAGCCGAGCGGTGCCTCGGTCCGACGACACTAATATCCCCATCGCGGCCTATGCCGCGGCAGCGCTCGTCGCCGTCGTACCGGCTCTCGGCACTTGGCCAAAAATGAGCGCTGGCGGCATGGTGCTCGCCGAGTCGATGTTCGATCACTCGAAGGTGGCACTCATCGCCGACATGGCCCGGCACGGCCTCCCGCCGGGCAATCCTTTCTTCGGTGAGACCGGCGTTTCTACCGCGCTGGCCTATTACTATTTCTGGCATTTCAGCGCAGCCGCGTTCAGCCTGCTCGTGGGAGCGAGCGGGTGGGAAGGCGATATCGCGTTGACGTGGTTTACCGCCTACGCCTCGCTCACCTTGATGATGGGGCTTGCGGTTTGGCTCAGCGGGCGAAGCCGGGCGGCGTACCTGGTCACGATGCTCAGCCTCGCTGCGTCGCTCCGCCCGGTTCTTTCGCTCGCGTTGACGCCTGATTTCCTCGGCCGCGCGCTCTCCCAGGATCAGCCGGCGCATAGCTGGATATTCCAGGCGAGCTGGGTCCCGCAGCATTTGGCGTCCGCCAGTTGTGTCGTGGTTGCCGTGCTCATCCTGCCGCGGCTTGCCGCGTCGCGGAGCTGGCCGCTCGTTCCTTTACTGGCCGTCATTGTCGCAGCCGCCTTCGGGAGCTCCACCTGGGTCGGGGGCGTCATCTTCGCAGTGAGCGCGGTTCCGATCGGTGTCTTCCTGTTGCTGACAGCTGAGGATCGCGCGGATTTTCTGGCGAAGGCCGCGGTGGCTGCCATTCTTGCGGCGGCGATTTCCTTTCCGTTCCTGCGCGACGAATATGCCGCAACGGCCGCGAGGCATGTGGGTGTGCCAATCGCGTTTCATCCTTTCGAGGTGTTGGGCCCGATCGTGCCGAACGGAATTCGCCGCATTCTCGACTTGCCGGCTTATTGGGCGATCCTGATGCCGATTGAGTTTCCGGCGATCTACTTCGCCGGCACGGCGGCTATCGTTGGCGCCCATGCCAGCCGCGGACCGGCGCGCGCGGAAAGGCGTGTGGTTACCGGATTTGCGCTACTTTGCGTTGCTAGCTTCGGTATCGCCTGGCTCTTCGTCAGCAGCATCGCCAACAACGACCTCGGCTGGCGCGGCGTCCTGCCCGGAATCCTCGTCCTCACCGCCTTCGCGGCGGCGGGCTTGTCGCGATGGCTTGCAACGGCGCCGGCGATCGCGGTGGCAGCGATCGCATGCTTCGCGCAGGGAGTGCCGGACGGCCTACGGATTGTCGAGCAGAACGCCGTCGGCACGCCGATGCCCTCGGCGGCAATGCTGGCCCAATCCCTTGAGCTCTGGGCCGCGGTGCGCCGCCATTCGGCGCCGGACGAACGCGTCGGCAACAATCCGCTGTTCCTCGCCGACAGCGTGCGGTGGCCGGTCAACATTTCCTGGGCGCTGTTCGCCAATCGCCGCTCATGCTTCGCGGGCTGGGAGCTGGCGCGCGCCTACGTGGCGCTGCCGCAGGCGGAGATCGACCGAATCAACGCGCTGTTCGAGCGGGTGTTTGCCGGAAACGGCTCGCCCGAGGACGTCCGCGCGCTCGCGACCCGCTACGATTGCCGCGTCATCGTCGTGAGCGCCAGCGACGGCGCCTGGGCTCGCGACCCGTTCGCCAATAGCGGTTACTACCATTTGGTCGATCAGAACGACGGCAAGTGGCGGATCTACCGATCCGACGAAGAGTCCCGCGACCAGCAGTGAACAACGCGTTGTCAGCCGCCCCGCGCCGATGCCACCGCGACGCGCAGAAAGGTCGCGACGATGTGCCGCGCCGCGCGAAGCGATCCGCCGACCGATCCCGCCACTTTGGATGTCCCGCCGCTGCGGCGGCGATAGGGCATCGGCACCTCGAGGATGCGCAGTCCCATGCGCGCCGCCCGCATCTGCATCTCGATGTTCCAGCCGTAGGTCATCTCGCGCATCCCGAGACGCTCAAGGCAGTCGCGGCGAATGGCGCGATAGGCGCACATGTCGGTGTTGCGCACGCCGTAGAGCGCGCCCATGCCGAGCCCCGCGACATATCCGGCGAGGAGCTGATGCCGGCTCATGGATTGGGGCTCGCGTTCGCCGCGCGTGCGCGAGGCGATGACGAAATCGCATTGGCCGCGGCGGATGGGCTCGACGAGCCGCGCCATCAGATCGCCCCGATCGGCGCCGTCGCCATCCATGAAAACCATGACGCCGCATTTGGGCGACGCCGCGGCGGCCCCCGCGGCGCAGGCTGCGCCGTATCCGCGCCTCGCGGGAAAAATGACCCGCGCGCCGGTGGCCGCGGCGATCGCCGCGGTGCCGTCGGTGCTGCCGCCGTCGACGACGAGGATGTCCTTGACGAGGTCGCGCGGAATCTCCTGCAAGACGCCCATGATCGATTGCGCCTCGTTCAGCGTCGGAATGATGACGGCAACGGCTAGAGACTCCATCGGAGTCCGCAATTCTGGCATGGCTTCGGCGGCACGTCGCTCAGCAGCGACTCGCGGAATTGCTGGTAGGCCTCGCCGTTCCACATTTCGCGCAGCGTCTCTTGCGTCGCATCGCCGAGCGTATAGGTCTCGTATCCGCGCGCCGAGAAGGGCGCGATGCAGCACGGCAGCGCGCGGCCGTGGGCGGTGAAATACATCAGCGACCACGGGCGCCGGCACGCCGACCACGGCGTCTCGTCCTGATTTCGCTTCAGGCTGACCCCCGGCTCGGTGGCGCCCGAGGCGTCGATGGTGACGCCCAGCGACCGGCCCAGCTCTTGCGCCGCGGCGATCGCCCCCTCCTCCTCTCTCTGCGTCTTCTCGAAGAGGGACGACCCTTCGCGCGCGAGCCCGCGGCCGAGCTCGTCGAAGACGAGACGCTGGAGATACACTTCCGTGACGCCGATCCGTGCCGCGAGACTCACGAAGTCCGGAAGCTGGTCGACCGTTTCCTTGAGGCCCGTCAGCCACAGCGAGACGCGTGGATTCGTTGCGCCGATCTCTCTTTGCAGCGCGGTGAACTCGCTCACATTGCGGACGATGCGCGCGAACATGTTCTTGCCGCGGACCTTGAGGAACGTCTCGGCCTCCGCCGCGTCGAGCGACACGCGCAACTCATCGAGACCTGTCTCGATGAGCTCGCGGCGCTTCTTCGGCGCCAGCAGCGTGCCGTTGGTATTGAACAACACGTAGATGCCGCGCTCCTTCAAGTATCGGATCATGCGCGGCAGACCCTTGACCAGCATCGGCTCGCCGACGCCGTGCAGCACGACGCGGACGAGCCCCGGCACCTGGTCGATGATCGACCGGAAGAGCTCCCAGCTCATGTCGCTCGGCGGCTCCAGCGCCTCGAAGGTGCGGGGACAGGTCTCGCACAGAAGGTTGCAGCGGTTGGTGACCTCCAGGTAGATGCATACGGGCGGCGCCTCCGCCAGTTTCGTGCGCTTGTCGGCAACCGCTTCGAAGTAGCGGCGGGGAAGGACGGGTGCGGTCGTCGGCATCATCGCTCCTAAGCCGCACTGAGGCGGTCGTGAATGAAAAGCTGCTCGATGCAGCGCGCGGTCGCCGGGGCGGGATAGGGAGCGAGTCCGCCGACCCGCGCTTCCGGCGCCAGGTCGCGGCAGAGCCGCGCCAGCGCTGCTGCGTCGTCGACATCGTACCAGGGGTCGAGCTCCGCGACGGAAAGGCCAAGCGCGCGAATGCGCTGTCGCGTCTGTTCGGCGACGCGGCTCGTGCTCCAGTCGATGTCCTCGAAAAGGTGGATGTGCAGCGCTTTCATGCCGATGAGGTAGTAGCCGCCATCCTCGGCCGGACCCAGAACCACCCGATCGCCCTCCGCGGCCAGCGCGCGCGCCGCTTGCGCGAGCAGCGAGGTCGGCAGGGTGGGGCTGTCGGAGTTGAGCAGGCAGACGGCGCCATGCCCGCGGTCGAAGAGCGACTGGGCGGCTTCGAGGAGGCACCGTCCGAAGCCACGCACGCGGGGGTCCGACACGCGGGCTCCGTCCGCAAGCATGAGGCGCGTGCCGTGGGCGAGCATGTCATCGAACAGCGGCTCGAATCCGGCCGGCGCATAGGCGATATAGGCTTCGATCGCAGCATCAAGCGCGGCGAGCCGAATATTCTCCGTGATGTCGCGCAAGAAGCTCGCGTTCAGCGCCGACGCCATGTCGGGCGTCAGTGGCGGCACGAGCCGAGTCTTGACCTGGCCGGGGCGCGGCGCCTTGGCCATCACCGCGATGGCGCAGCCGACCTCTTGCGTTGCCGCGTCCGCCATCATGACCCGCTGAACCAGTTGTAGCCTCGGTCTTCCCAGAATCCGCCGGGCATGTGGTTGGTGACATAGATCGTCGTCACCCATTTCGGATTCTTGAAGCCGAGCTTCGTCGGGATCCTGATCTTGAAGGGATAGCCGAACTTGGCCGGAAGGATTTCGTCGGCGAATTTGAACGCCATGATCGTCTGGGGGTGGAGCGCCGTCGCCATGTCGATGCTTCCGTAATAGCCGTCGGCGCTTTGATAGCCCACATACTTGGCCGTGAGGTCGGCGCCGACGCGCTTCAGGAAATCGCCGAGCCGCGCACCGCCCCATTTGCCGATCATGCTCCATCCCTCGACGCAGACATGACGCGTGATCTGGCTCTCCTCTGGCAGCGCGTAGAGCTCGTCGACGGACCAAGGCCGCTTGTTCTCTATGAGACCCGAAAGCTGCAGCCGATAGTCCGAGGCGGCCAACTTCGGCACATCGGCAACGGGGAAATAGGCGTTGTAGCGAAAATCGCGCACGACATCGCGTTCCGCGAAGGTCGGCGCGAGCGCGTCGCGGCGGAACAGGAACGCTTGCGCGTGGTCGTTCCACCGCGACATCAGCTTCAAGACCGCTTGAACCTCGTCGTTATCCGAGATGTCGCAGCCGGTGAGCAGCGTGAGCGCGCCGAGGCTCAGCGCCTGGCGCAGGAACAGGCGGCGCTCGATGCCGGCCACGAGCGGCCTGTGCTCGAGAACCGAACGCGTCATCGCTGTCCTCCGCTTTCCGCGCGGCCGACGATCATCGCCACCAATGTCTTCGGCACGAGGATGGTCAAGGCGATATGGACGATGAGGAAGGCTACGATCGCCGCCATGCCGAAGAAATGCACGACGCGCGCGAACTCGTAGCCGCCGAAGAGCCAGGTCAGCTCCTTGAGCTGCACCGGCTTCCAGATGCTGAGGCCGGACAGGATGGTGACGAGAATCGCCGCCAGCACGCCCCAGTAGAAGACCTTTTGCACGGCGTTGTATTCGCCGAGCCTGTGCCCGAGCCGGAAGCGGAGCGCCGCGAGGAAGTCGCGGGCGAAGGCGCCGGCGGTGAGGGGCAGGAAGTCGCGGCGGAAGTGTCCTGATGCGAAGCCGACGACGAGATAGACGAGATAGTTCAGCACGAGCACCCACATGGCGCCGAAATGCCACGCGAGCGCGTTCGCCAGCCCATCCTCGTTGTGCAGGGCTTCCGAGAGCGCCATGTCGCCGCCCAACGTCCAGTTGTATGGAAAGCCGAAATTGAGCGGCAGCGCCGGATAGTAATCGTAGATACGCCAGCCGCTGTCGATCATGACGAGGATCGCCAGCGCGTTGATCCAGTGCATGATGCGCCGGCTCAGCGGCTGAATCTGTACCTCGGGACGAGCGCTCACGGCAGCACCTCCAAGCCATCGGCCTTGATCCGCTCCTGGGCCTCGGGCTGGCGCAGAAAGGCCTCGAATTCCGCGACATTCGGGCTCATCGCGTGATGTGTCTCGGCAGCCCAATAGACGATGGGTCCATAGCTCGCGGGCGGCAATTGATCAGTGACGGTGAAGGCCCGATCGGCGGCGACATCCGTCGCATAAAGGACGGCAAGGCGCACCTTGTCCGTCTTCAGCAGATAGGCCGCGTCGGCGGTATCGACCACGCCCACCGACTTCGCCTGCGCGGCGTCCCAGAGCCCGACCGCCTGCAGCGCCTTCTCGCCGTCGGCGCCGGCAAGTGCCGCCCACGGATCGACGATCGCGACCGGCCCCTTGCCGGGCACAGCCGCGAGATTGGGCGTCGGCGAAAGTCCGGCGATGACAAGCCGGTTGCGCCACAGACGCACGAGCGTCTCCGGCACGACGAGATGGCGCCCGGTCGCCTCGGTCGCCGCCGCGTCGCCCTCGCCGATGACGAGGTCGCTGCGTGCGCGGTGCGCGATCTGCTCCAGAAGCGCCGGTGTCGGCGAAGTGAAGACGCGAACGGGAATGCCCGTTTCGCTGCGCCACAGCGTGCCGAGATCGGTGACGGCTTGGCGCAAGGTCGGCTCGCAGAACACCACGACGTCCGGCGCCACCGGATAGTCGGCATGCGCTGGCGCCGCGCCCGCCGCCAGCGCGGCGAAACACAGGAGAATGATGTCTCGCGCGCGCATCACCCGGCCCGCCGCGTGCCGAAAACTTCCTGGCGCAGTCCTGCCTTCAGCGCCTCGAGTCCCGCCGAAAACGCGCGGTGGCCGAAACCTATGCGGAAATGATCGTCCGGCGTCGGCGCGACGTCCGAGCGATAGATGCTCGCGGGCAGCAGCAAGACGCCGCGCTCAACCACAAGGCGGGCACAGAACGCTTCGACGCCATCGGCACCCTTGTAGCGCGGGTAGCCGACGACGCCGCCGTCCGGCAAAGGCCAATCGAAGCGATCGTCGTTCTCGGTGAAGAACCCGTTGAGCCTAGCCAGGTTCCGCTCGGCGATGCGGCGGTTCCGAGACAGGATGGCGCCGCCCGCTTTGAGCGCGATCCGTGCCAAAAGCTCCGAAGGGGCGGCGACGCAGTTCGACAGATAATGCTTGACCCGCTCCATCCGGCGCAGCACTCCCGGGTCTCGGCAGGCGATCCAGCCCACGCGCAGTCCTGGCAGCCCATAGGATTTTGAGACGCAGCCGAGCGAGAGGCCGCGCTCATAGGCGTCCACCGCCGCAGGCAAGCGCGTCGACGGATCGCGCTCGATCAACCGATAGATCTCGTCGCTGAAGAGCCAAATGCCATGCCGGCGGCACAGCGCGATGAGCGCGTCGAAGCGATCGCGCTCCAGGAGCTTGCCGGTCGGGTTGTTCGGGAAATTGATCGAAACGAGGCGGGTGTTGGGCCGGACGGCGGCCGCGACGGCGTCGATGTCGAGCGACCAGCCGCGCGCCGGATCGAGTGCGACGCCGGTCACCGTGCAAAGCCCGAGGGGCACGCTCTCGGTCGATTGGTAATTCGGCGTGACGACAATGGCGTGATCGTCGGCGCCCAGGAGCGCGTGCATCGCCGCGTAGATGCCTTCCTGAGCGCCGGCGAAGCAGAGAACCGATGACGCCGCTGCCGACTCGTATCCGCCGGCGACCGTCTCGCGCAGCCAAAGGCTGCCCCGCGGATCAGTGTAGCCGAGTTGCACCGTTTCCCACCGCCGGAGATCCTCCGCATCGGCCATTTCCAGGAGCTCCGCGAGCCCGAGCGTCTCAGAATCCGAGGATGTCAGGTCATGGCGCGCGACCGACCGCCAGCGGGAGAAATAGACTTCAAGGGCTAGGTCGCGCACGGGTGATTCCCGATGGTTGCGGTCGCGCGGCCGCAGCGCTTGCTGCGTCCTGACGAGAACTATTCGCCGGCGCGGTTTCCGAAGTTACAGTGGCCTTGGGAAAAACGGTGCGGCGGGGCTTGTCGAGCGTGGCATGACAGGGAGTTCCGATCACGATTCCGCGAGCGCGTTGGATTGGTCCCGCCTGATGGCGGCGGCGCAGGATGGCGACCGCGTTGCCTACGACCGGCTGCTCCGTCAGGTTCTGCCCTTCATCCGCGCCATCGCGGCGCGGCAGCACCGGTCGCCGGACCGGATCGAGGATGTGGTGCAGGACGTCCTCCTGACGATCCACCGCGTCCGCCACACCTACGATCCGTCCCGGCCCTTCGAGGCCTGGCTCGCCGCGATCGCGCGCCGGCGCTCCATCGACCTCCTACGGCGGCACGGACGCATCGGGGCGGCCGAGACTTGGGAGGCGGGGGCCTATGAAACCTTTGCCGATCCTCGCGCGAACAAGGAGAAGGAGGGCCGCGACGCGACCTCCACCTTGGGCCGCGCCTTGCGCGGCTTGCCGCCGGGTCAGCGGGAGGCGCTCGAGCTTGTGAAGCTCCGAGAGCTGTCGCTCGCCGAGGCTTCGCGGCAGAGCGGCAAGTCGGTGGGCGCTCTCAAGGTCAATGTCCACCGCGCACTGAAGGCATTGAGAACGCGGCTCAAGGGAGAAACGAGTTGACGGGCGCGACGGATCGACTGATCGAAAGCCTGGTCGAGAGCGCAGGCCCGGTGCATCGTCTGCGTCCGCCGGCGGTGCGCGCAACGCTCTTCCTTCTCGCCGTCGCGGCGCTCGGTGCCTTGACGATCCTGCTGTTCTCGGACCTTTCCGTCTTCGCGCGTCGGGCCAGCGACCCAAAGCTCGATTGGGAGCTCGCCGGAACGCTCCTCACCGGCATTTTTGCGGTGGTGGCCGCATTCGAGCTCAGCCTGCCGGACCGCTCGCCGCTCTGGGCGCTGCTGCCGCTGCCGCCGTTCGCCCTGTGGGTCGCCTCCACCGGTTATAGCTGCTACCGGCATTGGCTCGCCTTCGGACCCGACGGATGGGAGATCGGTGAGAGCGCGCAATGCTTCCGCTTCATTCTCGCGGTCGGCGTGCCGCTCGGCGTGAGTCTCCTGGTGTTGCTCAGAAAGGCGCGGCCGCTTGCGCCGGCCCGCGTCGCCGCGCTCGGCGGGCTCGGCGTCGCCGCGCTCGCCGCCTTTCTCCTGCAGTTCTTTCACCCCTTCGACGTCACGTTCATGGACCTGTCGGTGCATCTGGTCGTCGTCGGCCTTGTCACCGCCGTATCAACGCTGGCCGGACGGACTTACGTCCGGTGACGCTATTGCAGGCCTAGCCGTTGCACCTGAACGCCCGGGACGAGGTTCATCCGCCCGATCGCCTGGCTCCGCTTGTCGTCGCTCGCGAGCAACTGCCGGCGCAGCGCAATGATGGCGCAGGCCGCGAGCGTCCGGTCCCAGAACCAGCTCTGCATCTGCCGGCTCGACGGAATGGCGCCGTCCGCCGACATCGCTTCGAGATAATAGGCCTTCACGTCGTCGACGGCCCAGCGCAGCGCCTGCACCGGGCTTATCGGCGGATCGGGACCGGCGGGCGAGGAGCCGGTGAGGAAGGCGGCCATCAAGGCGGCGCAGTCTTCGACCGCGAGCCCGCTGAGCCCGATCGTCGTTCGCCGGTTTGCCGCGACGAACCGCGCGTGGACCGGCGCGATGGTCCGAACCTCCTGCCGCAGGGCCTGCTCGAGCGCGGTCCGGTCGCCGAGGTCCACTGTGCCGGGCGCGAGATCGAAGGGTGGCTGCCAGCCCGGCAGATCGATGGCGGTCGGATCGTTCTCCGGAAAATCCTCGATCACGACTGGGCCTGACGCGGCTTCGAGGAGACGAAGCGCCGACGTGATGACGCGAGTCTGGAAGGTCTCGTTCCTCGGCGCGCCGAGCGGGCGGCCCAGCTCGAACGGTACCCACAGGGCACGCGGCGGCCGGACCTTCTCGGTGTGCAGCCGGATGAGGCTGATCGCCACCGCCGGGACGCCTTCCTCTTCCAGGTAATGCGCGAGCGCGCTCACGGCGCGCGTGCAGAGCGGTCAAACGGGCGTGAGCAGGACCGCGTCGACCCGGTCGGATTTCAATCGGCCCGCAACCGCGCGTGCGTTCGCTTCCATGCCGCGCGGATCGCTCGCGCCCATGAAGGAGTAATGCGTCTCCGCCACGGAGCCGATCGTGCCGGCTTCGGCCATCGCCCGCAGCCGGTCGACCGGAAACACGACATTGGCGTCGCGGAGGAAGCCCGTGCGGTCGAAATTGACCGAGACGTGGCTCATCAGGATCTGGTCCGTGGGCGTATCGGCCGGGACGGCGCGGTAAGCGACATCGCCCGAGACGAACGGCCGCTCGCCGCGCCGCAGAAGGCCGGCCGAGGTCACCACCGCGACGCGGCGCGTGGCCATCGCCGGTCCGGGCACGAACGGCGTCGTCGCGAAACTGGGGCACTCCAGGTTTTCCATCCCGGTCTGGGTGGCTGGCGGCAAATCCGTCATTCGCACCATGGAGCGCTCCCCGCCGCACCCGGCAGCATCGAGAGAGACCCTATCACCCCCTTCGGCCGGCCGCCATCCATTTTTGTAGCGGTCAATCTAAAATCTGCTATGTTGACCGCGATGGCGCGGCCCCGGACCTTCGATGAAGCGGACGCTCTCGACGCGGCCATCGACTGCTTTTGGCGCCGCGGCTACGGCGCGACCTCCGTGCGCGACCTCGGCGACGAGATGGGCCTCGGCAGCGCGAGCCTCTACAACGCCTTCCTCGACAAGCGAACGCTGTTCCTGCGTGCGCTCGACCGCTACCTCGACAGCACGATGCGCGAGCGGATCGTGCGGCTGGAACGGACACGGGCGCCGAAGGACGCCGTGAAGGCGTTCATCGACGAGATCGTGGAGCGCTCCGTCAACGATCCGGAACGGCGCGGCTGCATGCTGATCAACGCCGCAGCTGAGTTCGGCGCACGTGATCCGGATTTGAGAGAGGAGATCGCGGCCCGTCTCGACGAGCTGCAAGGGTTTTTTCGCCGCATGATCGCGCGGGCGCGGGAGGAGGGGTCGATCCCGAATGACCGCGATCCAGCTGAGCTCTCGAGGCTGATGCTCGGGGTCGTCGTGGCGATCCGGGTGCTGGCGCGCGTCCGGCCGCAGCGCGCGCTGCTCAAGGGAATTGCAAAGCCGGCGCTGGCGCTTCTCGATTGACGAAAGGACGAGCCGCGATGATCGAGCTCTATTATTGGACGACGCCCAACGGGCATAAGATCACGATTTTTCTCGAGGAAAGCGGGCTTCCATACCGGATCGTGCCCGTCAACATCAGCGCCGGCGACCAGTTCAAGCCCGATTTCCTGAAGATTTCGCCGAACAACCGCATCCCCGCGATCATCGACACCGATCCCGCCGAGCCGGGCGCGCCGATCAGCGTCTTCGAGTCGGGCGAGATCCTGCTTTATCTCGCCGAGAAGACCGGGCAATTCCTTCCCAAGGCCCTGCGTGGACGTACCGAGACGCTGCAGTGGCTGTTCTGGCAAATGGGCGGCCTCGGCCCCATGGCCGGCCAGAACCACCATTTCAGAGTGTACGCGCCGGAGAAGATTCCATACGCCATCGACCGATACGTGAAGGAGACGAACCGGCTCTACGGCGTCTTGAACCAACGGCTCGCCGATCGCGAATTCATCGCTGGCGCATACTCGATCGCCGACATGGCGAGCTATCCCTGGGTCGTGCCGTATGAGCGCCAAGGCCAGAAGCTCGAGGACTTCCCGCATCTCAAGCGCTGGTTCGAGACGATACGGGCGCGGCCGGCGGTGATACGCGCCTATGACCTCGCCAACAAGATCAACACGCAGCCAACCGTGAGCGATGCCTCCCGAGGCATCCTTTTCGGGCAGACGGCGGCGGCTTCAAGATGATCGCAAGGACAAATTCCGGAAAAGGGAGAGGACAGGGGCAAGATGCTTGAACTCTATCACAGCGTCAATTCCGTTTGTGCTCAGAAGGTGCGCATCGCGCTTGCCGAGAAGGGGCTTCAATACGAGGACCACCTGATGACGCTCGCAGGCGATCAGTTCGATCCCGCCTATATGAGGCTCAATCCCAATGCCGTCGCGCCTACCCTTGTTCATGACGGCTACCCCGTCATCGAGTCGTCGGTGATCCTCTATTATCTCGACGAAGCTTTCTCTCAGAATCCGCTCATGCCGGGCGACCTGCGAGCACGTGCCAAAGTACGGCTTTACAACAAGCTCATCGACGAATACGTGCACAATTCGTGCACGATCCTGAGCTTCGCCACCGCTTTCCGTGCGCGCTTCGCGCGCATGACGCCGGAGGCCTGCGAAGCGGAGCTTGCGAAGTCGCCCAGCAAGCAGCGCTCGGAATACAAACGCGACGTCGTGGCCCACGGTCTCGACTCGCATTTCGTGGTCGACGCGCTCGCGCATCACGAGAAGCTACTGAGCTGGATGGTCGAGTCGCTGAAGACCGGCCCCTATCTCGTGGGTGACATGTACTCTCTCGCAGATGTGGCCGTGACACCGTACATCTTGCGGCTCGAGCTCGTGAACCTCGCGAAAATGTGGGAGGCGCGGCCCGGCGTCGCGCAGTGGTGGGATCGCGTGCGCAAACGTCCGGCGACTGAAACCGCGATCTTCAAACGCATGACCGAGGCCGACGCAGCCCCGTTCAAGAACCTCGACCCCGATCCCTGGCCGAAGGTTCGCGAGCTTCTGGCAACGGCGTAACGAGAGGAGGCATCAGATGGCCGATAACGCTGAACGATTGACGCAGCTCACCAAGAATTTTCTTGGGAAACAGCTCTACGTCGTTCACACCACGACCAACGCGCCGCGCGAAGAGCTCGACCGCCTGCTCCCCGAGCATCTCGAGCATCAGGTCAGGCTCGAGAAGTCGGGCATCATGTTCGCGGCCGGTCCCATGATGAACGCCGATGGAACGCCGGCCGGCGGTTTGATCGTCATCCGCGCCAAGGATTTCGCCGAGGCAAAGGCCATCGCCGATTCCGATCCCTTTCACAAGAGCGGCTTGCGCAGCTACACGCTCCGGCGCTGGACGGTCAACGAGGGCAGTTACGGTCTCCGCGTGAACTATTCGGACCAGACGGTCACGATCGAGTGATTGGGGCAGACGAGAGGTAGCCATGGGTATGGTCATCGAGGGAAAATGGGTCGACGACGATGCGAGGTACCGCACTGCGGAAAGCGGCGCCTTCGTCCGGCCGCAATCGATCTTCACCCACTGGGTGACGGCCGACGGTTCGTCCGGCTTCGAGGCGGAGCCGGGGCGCTATCACCTGTTCCTTGCGCCCAACTGCCCATGGGCCCACCGCACCCAGATTTTCCGCCGCCTCAAGCGGCTGGAAAGCGTGATCTCGGTCTCGCTCGCCGATCTGCCGAGGAAGCGGAGTTGGTCCTACTCGCGGGGCATCGGCCGCGATCTCGAGCCCATCGACGGCGTGTTCGAGCTGCATCAGGCCTATATCTCGGCCGTGCCCAACTATACCGGCCGCGTGACGGTGCCGACGCTCTGGGACAAGAAGGAATGGACGATCGTCAACAACGAATCGTCCCAGATCATCCGCATGCTCAATTCGGCGTTCGACGCGTGGGGCGATGCCTCCGTCGATCTTTACCCGGCCGATCTGCGCGCCGAAATTGACAAGATCAACGAGCGGATCTACGCGACGGTCAACAATGGCGTTTATCGCTGCGGCTTCGCCAAGACTCAGCAAGCCTATGAGGAGGCGTTCAAGCTACTCTTCGAAACGCTGGACTATCTCGACGCATTGCTCGGAGAGCGGCGCTATCTCTGCGGCGAACGTATCACCGAAGCCGACTGGCGCCTCTACGTCACGCTCGTTCGATTCGACGCCGCGTACTATGGCAATTTCAAATGCAACCGCCAGCACATCTACGAGTATCACAATCTGTCAAATTATCTGCGCGAGCTCTACCAGTGGCCGGGGATCGCCGAGATCACCGATATCGACGGAATAAAGCGCGGCTACTATTCGATCCGGGACGTCAACCCGACCGGTATCGTACCGCTCGGGCCGGGGGATCTACATCTCGTCGGTCCGCACGATCGCGCCCGCCTTCGGGCGGCGGCTTGATGGCGGGGCCGTGGTGAAGACGAGCTAAAGGCCCTCGGACGATGCGCCAATAGAGTGACGGAGGCTGCGATAGCAATCACGCTTTATCACAACGATATGTCGGTTTGCGCGCAGAAGGTGCGCTTCACGCTCGCAGAGAAGGGCCTCGAATACGAGAGCAGGCATCTCGATCTCCGCGCCGGCGACCAGAAGAAGCCGGAATATCTGAAGCTCAGCCCCAACGGCTACGTGCCGACCTTGGTGCATGACGAATTCGTGCTCTGCGAATCGACGGTGATTTGCGAATATCTCGACGACGCCCTTTCGTCGCCGGCGCTGAAGCCGGCCGACGCGCGCGGGCGGGCGCGAATGCGCGGCTTCACCAAATTCATCGATGCGGCGATCTTTCCCGCGACGGGAACGGTCTCGATGTCGGTCGCATTCCACCATCAATATACGCCCGATGTGGTCGCCAGAATGGAAGCGGCGCGGCCCGAGTGGGGCGCCACCTTCCGCGTCTTCCAGAAGGGCATCGAGAACCCGGCCTTTCCAAATGCCATTCGCCGGCTTGACAAGATGCTGACCGACATGGAGGCGGCACTCGCGGCGCATGG
>DATNID010000031.1:0-3346 GCA_035604615.1 Allostellaceae bacterium
TGGCGCGGCACCGGGCGCGCCGGCGGCTCCCGCGCCGCGCGGCGGCGGCGCGCCGGGCGGTGGCGGACGCGGCGGGGGCCGGCAAGGCGGCTGAGCCGGGTCCGGCCCTGCGACCTTGCCATGCGCCTCATCGTTGGGCTCGGCAATCCCGGCGCCCGCTACGCGCTGACGCGGCACAATGTCGGATTCATCGCGGTGGCGGCGTTCGCCAAGCGCCACGGCTTCGCCGCCTTCCGCTCGAAGTTCCAGGGCGAGATCGCGGAGGGCGACATCGCCGGCGAGCGCGTCTACGCGCTCAGGCCGCAGACCTTCATGAATCTTTCCGGTGACGCGGTCGGCGCGGCGTCGCGCTTCTACAAGATCGCGCCCAGCGAGATCGCGGTCATCCACGACGAGATCGACCTGGCGCCGGGCAAGCTCAAGGTGAAGCGCGGCGGCGGCACGGCGGGCCATAACGGATTGCGCTCGATCGAGGCGGCGATCGGCGCCGATTTCTGGCGCGTGCGCATCGGCATCGGCCATCCCGGCATGAAGGAGCTGGTCGAGCCCTACGTGCTGCAGAACTTCACCGCCGAGGAGCGCCTATGGATGGGGCCGCTGATCGACGCGGTGGCGGAGGCGATGCCGCTTCTCGTCGCCGACGACGCGCAGGGCTTCATGACCAAGGTCGCGCTCATCCTGCGCCCGCCGCCCCCCAAGCCGCCCCGCCCGGCGCCGGCGGCGCAGGACGAAGGTTGAAACAGAAATTTTAGCGCAGGGGACGCGGAGGATGCGCAGAGGACGCAGAAAAAATCATGCTTATATTACTGCGACCACTGCGCATCCTCGGCGTCCCCTGCGCTAAATCGTCTCTTCCGTTTTTGCGAAAGACCGCCTGACTCCATGGGCTTCAATTGCGGCATCGTCGGCCTGCCCAATGTCGGCAAGTCGACGCTCTTCAACGCGCTCACCTCGACCCAGGCGGCCGAGGCGGCGAATTATCCGTTCTGCACCATCGAGCCCAACGTGGGCCGCGTCGCGGTGCCGGACGCGCGGCTCGAGATCCTGGCGCGGCTCGGCAAGTCGGCGAAGATCGTGCCCACCCAGCTCGAGTTCGTGGACATCGCGGGATTGGTGCGCGGCGCCTCCAAGGGCGAGGGGCTCGGCAACCAGTTCCTCGCCCATATCCGCGAGGTCGACGCGGTGGCGCAGGTGCTGCGCTGCTTCGAGGATTCGAACGTCACCCATATCGAGGGCTCGGTCGATCCGGTGCGCGACGCCGAGACGGTCGAGACCGAGCTGATGCTGGCCGATCTCGACGGTCTCGAGCGCCGCCTGATCGCCGTGCAGAAGCGGGTGCGCGGCGCCGACAAGGAGGCGCGGGCGCTGCTCGCGCTGATGGAGCCGGTGCTCGCGCTTCTGCGCGACGGCAAGCCGGCGCGTCTCTTCGCGCCGCCGCCGGACGAGCGGCCGCTCTTCACCACCTTGCAACTGCTGACCGCGAAGCCGGTGCTCTATGTCGCCAATGTCGAGGAGGGCGCGGCGGCCGGCGGCAACGACCGCTCGCGCGCGGTCGCAGACTACGCCGCCGCGCGCGGCGCCGAGTGCGTCGTCATCTCGGCCGCGATCGAATCCGAAGTGGCGCAGCTCGCCGACCCGGCCGAGAAGGAGGATTTCCTCGCCAGCCTGGGGCTTGCGGAATCGGGTCTCGACCGGGTGATCCGCGCCGGCTACCGGCTCTTGGACCTGGTGACGTTCTTCACCGTCGGGCCCAAGGAGGCGCGCGCCTGGACCGTGCCGCGCGGCGCCAAGGCACCGCAGGCCGCCGGCGTCATCCACACCGATTTCGAAAAGGGCTTCATCCGCGCCGAGATCATCGCCTATGACGATTTCATCGCATCGGGCGGCGAGCAGGGCGCCAAGGATGCCGGCAGGATGCGGCTCGAGGGCGCGGACTACGTCATGGCCGACGGCGACGTGTTCCACGTCCGCTTCAATGTATGACCGCCGATAAACCCTGTTTTCCCGGCGCGCGCTCTCGCCTATGATCGCCGCAACGAGTCAATCAACCGAGGAGGAGCCAACATGGGTCAAACGATCACGCTCAAGGCCAAGGACGGCCATTCGTTCGGTGCCTACCGCGCCGATCCCGAGGGCAAGCCGCGCGGCGCCATCGTCGTCATCCAGGAGATTTTCGGCGTCAACCACCACATCCGCGACGTGGCCGACCGCTACGCCGCGCTGGGCTATGTCGCGATCGCGCCGCAGGTGTTCGACCGCGCCGAGAAGAATTTCGAAACGGGATACGACCAGCCGAGCATGGAACGCGGCCGCGGCGCGCGCCAGAAGATCAAGACCGAGGATTTGCTGCTCGACACCCAGGCGGCGATCGACGCGGTGAAGTCGGTCGGCAAGGTCGGCATCATCGGCTATTGCATGGGCGGCTCGGTGGCGTTCATGGGCGCGACCCGGCTCGACGGCCTGTCCGCCGCGGTGGGCTATTACGGTGGCCAGATCGCGCAGGTGTGCGAGGAGAAGCCGCGCGTCCCGACCATGCTCCATTTCGGCGACCAGGATCAGAGCATCCCGCTGACCGACGTCGAGAAGATCAGGAAGGCGCGGCCCGAGACGCCGATCTTCGTCTACAAGGCCGGCCATGGCTTCCATTGCGACGAGCGCGCGTCGTTCAACCCCTTCGCCGCCCAGGTCGCCGCCTGCCGCTCGCAGGAATTCTTCGCGAAGAACGTCGGCTAGCCCTCACCCTCCCATCGCTGCGCGATGGGTCCCTCCCTCTCCCGCTTGCGGGAGAGGGTTGAGGCGAGGAGGCGTCAATCCTCGAAGGGATCGCGCACGAGGATGGTGTCGGCGCGCTCGGGGCTGGTCGAGAGGAGGGCCACCGGCGCCTCGATGAGCTCCTCGATGCGGCGGATGTATTTGATCGCGGTCGCGGGCAGCTCCGCCCACGAGCGCGCCCCTTGGGTGCTCTCGCGCCAGCCCTCATAGGTCTCGTAGACGGGCTCGAGGGCCGCCTGGAGTGCCGGCTGGGGAGGCAGGCGGTCGAAGCGCTCGTTGCCGAGGCGATAGCCGACCGAGACCTTGATCTCGTCGAGCCCGTCGAGCACGTCGAGCTTGGTGAGCGCGATGCCGTCGATGCCGGCGACCCGCACGGCCTGGCGCACCATGACGGCGTCGAACCCGCCGCAGCGGCGCTTCCGGCCCGTGACCACGCCGAACTCGCGGCCGCGCCTGCCCAGGAGCTCGCCCACCTCGCCCTTGTCCTCGGTCGGAAACGGCCCGCTGCCGACGCGCGTCGTGTAGGCCTTGCTGATGCCGAGGACAAAACCGATCGCCGCCGGCGCGATGCCCG
>DATNID010000032.1:0-58627 GCA_035604615.1 Allostellaceae bacterium
GACCTGGAGGATGCCAAGGCCGGCGATGCGGATGCGCTCGCCCTTCTTCAGATGCTTGGTGACGAGAACGACGAGATCGTTGAGGATCGCGTCGGCTTGCTTCTTGGCGATCTCGTGATCCTCGGCCAGCTGCGCCGCGAGATGCTTCAAGGTGACGGTTGTCGCCGTCGTCTTCGCCGATTTTGCTACGGCCATGTTTCCCCTCTCTCCCCTGGTACGATGTGCTCGTTTCGGACGATCACCTTTCGCGATGGTCCCGTCCGCCCGGCGATGGTATGAGGGATCGATCCTAAAGGTCAAAGGAGATTCGCCGCTAAAATCGCGTTATCCACAGGCGGCAACCGAGAAGGACAGGCCATGGCAAAGCTCCGTCACATCGCCATCATCGTCGAAGACCCGGAGGCGAGCGCGCGCTTTTTCGAGTCGGCGTTCGACATGAAGCGCGCCGGCACCGCGCGCCGCGGCATCTACGTTTCCGACGGCACCGTCAACGTCGCGCTCCTCAAGCGCGAGAGCGCGGACGAGCCGCTCGGCCTCTATCATTTCGGCATGTGGGTCGACGATCTCGATGAGGCCGAGAAGCAGGCCGCCGGCGCCGGCGCCGCTTATCTCGCGGGCCGGCCGACCTCGCCCAACTCGTTCTATGAATGCAAGTACCGCAGCCCCGAGGGCTATGTCTTCGACCTCACCCACACCGGCTGGGTGGGCGCGGTGAAGGAGGTGGTGCCGAAGGGCTGAGCGATGAAGCGCGACGATCGAATCGTCATCATCGGCGCCGGCCCCGTGGGGCTGTGCCTTGCGCTTGCGCTGGCCCAGGCGGGCGTCCCTAGCACGCTGGTCGAAGAGCTGGGCGACGATAATTTCCTCGACCAGGTGCCGCGCGCCGGCACCAACCATCCGGCGACGCTGGAGATGCTCGACCGCATCGGCCTCTACCGCCGGATCGAGCCGCGCGGCATCGTCGCCCCGGTGTTCCATTATTGGGACAGGCGCCAAGGGCTGATCGCCGCCTTCGACCATGCCGTGCTCAAGGACGACACACGCTTTCCCTACGTGCTGCAATGCGAGCGCATCAAGATCGTTGAGGAGGCGCTGGCGATGGCCAAGGACGAGGCCCAGATCGAGCTGCGTCTCGCGACCTCTTTCACCGGCTTCGCCCAGGACGGCGACTGGGTCACGGCGCATGTCGTCGACCGCTCCGGCGAGACCGACCGTATCCGCGGCCGCTATCTCGTCAGCGCCGAGGGCGCGCGCAGCATCGTGAGGAAGGAGCTTGGCGTCGCGTTCGAGGGCTTCACCTATCCCGACCGCACCCTCAACATCGAGGTGGCCTACGATTTCGCGCGCCACGGCTATGCCGACCGCAACTACATCTCCGACCCGGAGGAATGGTCGAACCTGTTCCATTGGAAGGGGCCGCCGGAACGTTGGCGAGTCCATTTCCCGACCCGGGAAGACGACGATCCCGAGGCGTTGACGCAACCCGAGGCGCTGCAGGCGCGGCTCCGGCGCTTCCTCGCCACCGGCCGCGACTTCGCCATCGTCGGCACCAACCTTTATGTCGTGCATCAGCGCGTCGCGGCGAAGTTCCGCGTGGGCCGCGCCATCCTGGCCGGCGACGCCGCGCACGTGAACAGCCCGATCGGCGCCATGGGCATGAACAGCGGCATTCACGACGCTATCAACCTCGCCGGCAAGCTGGTGCGCATCCTGCGCGGCGAGGCGGGCGAGGAGGAGCTTGACCGCTACGAGCGCCAGCGCCGCCATGTCGCGGTGGCGCACACCCAGGCGCAAACCATCCGCAACCGCCGCCTCTTGGAGGAGCGCGATCCCGCCGTGCGCCGCCGCACCCACGACGAGCTGCGCCGCACTGCCGCGGACCCGGCGCTGGCGCGCGCATATCTGCTGCGCACCTCGCTCATCGACAGCGTGCGCGAGGCCGACGCCATCGCGTGACGTCTCGCCCTTTTGCCATGGAGCCGCAATGCCGCTCGCCTACTGGATGATCCTTGCCGCCGCCTTCCTGCCGTACGTGACGGTGGCGCTCGCGAAGTCGGGCGGCGTCGACAACCGCGCGCCGCGGCGCGAGCTGCAGAAGCTCGAAGGCTGGCGCCAGCGCGCCGACTGGGCGCACCGCAACCATTTCGAGACGTTTCCCATCTTCGCCGCGTCTGTCCTGGTGGCCGAGGTCACTCACGCGCCGCAGGGGCGAATCGATCTCCTGGCGCTGAGCTACGTCGCGGTGAGGATCGTCTATACCGCGATGTACATGGCCGATCTCGCCACCATGCGGTCGCTGGTTTTCACGCTCGGGCTGGGGCTGACGGTGTGGCTGTTCGTCGCGAGCCTGTAGCTCAGAAACCCAGTGCGAAGGCCTCGCGGCGATGGTCGGCGGCGCCGGCGAGCGTGCCCGACGGCAGCAGCTCGATCGCCTTGGCGGAGCCGTAGAAATACGGGTCCGGCGAGCGCGCGACAGCGTGGCCCATCGCCGCGAGCTGCGGCACGACCGATTCCGGGAACTCGCTCTCGATCAGGAACTCGCCGTCGCGCGCGTTGCACCAGCGCGGCGCCTCGACCGCGGCGGCGACGTTGCGGCCCATGTCGACGAGCTGGGTGATGACCTGCGCCGCGGTCAGCGTCTGGCTCGCGCCGCCGGGGCTCGCCAGCACGTAGCGCACGCGCCCGTCGCGCAGCACCATCACGGGCGACAGCGTGTGCGCCGGGCGTTTGCCCGGACCGACGCTGTTGGGCCGCCCGGGGCGGTGGGTGAAGCCCTGCATGCGGTTGTTGAAGATGATTCCGGTCGCGGGCTCGAGAAAAGCGCTGCCGAACACGTTGAACACGCTCTGGACGACGCAGATCGCGTTGCCCTCGGCGTCGGCCAGCATCAGGCACGACGTGCCGCCGCGATTGGGGATGCGCGTCGCCGGTGCCGTCGCGAGCACGGCCGCGCGCATCCGTGCGCCCATCTCGGGCGCCAGCGCGCGCGCCACCGCGTCGGCGATTTCGCGCGGATCGGCGATCAGCGGCCTGCCATGCTCGAATGCCGCCTTCATCGCGCTCATCTGCCAGCCGACGCGGCGCACCGGGTCCTCGGCCAGCGCCTCGCTTGGCACCGCCGCCAGCCCCTCGAGTTGCATCGGCAGCAGGATGCCGAAGGAATTCGGCGGCATCACCGCGACGCGGTGGCCGCGATAGGTCGAGCCGGCGGGCTCGACCCAGAGCGGCTGGAACGCGGCCAGGTCGGCGGCGCGCATCAGGCCGCCGCGCTCGGCGAAATAGGCGCCGATGCGCTGCGCTGTCTCGCCGAGATAGAAACTGTCAGCGCCGTCGCTGGCGATGCCGCTCAAGGTGCGCGCAAGCGCCGGCTGGCGCAGCAGGTCACCGAAGGCGAGCGCCCGCCCGCGCGGCAGATAAGTCGCGGCGCAGCCCGGATCGGCCGCGAGCAGCGGGCGGTCGTCGGGGATGCGGTCGGCGAGCACGTGCGAGACCGGATGCCCGTTCTCGGCGAGGTCGATCGCGTCCTCGAACAGGCTACGCCACGCGAGCCGCCCGTGGCGCCGGTGCATCGCCTCCCACGCCCGCACCAGCCCCGGCACCACCGGCGCGAGCGGGCCGCGGGTCTTCATGCCGTCGGGAAAATATTCCGGCGTCGCGGCCGTGGGCGCGATCCCCGAGGCATTGAGGCCGAATGTCCGGCCCGAGGCGGCTTCATGGTACAGCATGAAGCAGTCGCCGCCGATCGAGGTGGCGTGGCCCAGCACCACGCCGAGCGCGGCCGAGGCCGCGACCATGCCGTCGACGATGGTGCCGCCGCGCTTCAGGGCGGATATTCCGGCGAGCGTCGCCGCCGCATGGCCCGAGACCACCATGGCGCGCCGCCCATAGACAGGTGCCCGCGGCGAGCGTGTTTCGAAGCTGGTCATGCGCTGCTCCCGACGCTGAACCCGATGATGCCGGTGGATGGTCCGACGCGTGGGCTCCTAGAACAATGGACACTACCGCCGCAAGGCACGGCAGGCTAGGATTGCCCGGGTCGTGAGGAAAAGAGACGTGACGAGACGATGCCTGTTGTGGCTCCCGGCGGTCGTCGCCGGGATTTTGTTCCTCGCCGGTCCGTCCGCACGCGCGGCGGACATCGTCTATGAATACAAGATCGAGCATCCGCGCTACGGCAATATCGGCACCTATAAGAACGTGATGAAGAGTTCCGGCGACAAGGTCGAGGTCGACTCCGAGCTTCACGTCGCGGTCAAGGTCCTCGGCATCGTCGTTCACCGCGAAGACGCGAAGCGGACCGAGCAGTGGCAAGGCGACCGGCTCGTGCGCTTCGACGGCGTCACCGACACCAATGGCACGCGGGCCGAGGTCCACGGCGAGGCGCGCGACGATGGCTTCGTGTTGTCCACGCCCACAGGCACCTTTACCGCTTCCGCCAATGTCCATCCCTCCAACCCGTGGTCGGCGATGGTGCTCGACACCGACACCATGATGGGGGCCAAGTCCGGCCGCGTGGAAAAGGTGAGCGTGAGCGGCGGCCGGGTCGAGCCGGTCAAATTCGACGGCATGGATCTCCGCCTCAAGCGCTACGACATCACCGGCACCAAGCATCAAACGGTGTGGATCGACGACAAGGGCGTGCCGGTCGCCTTCCGCACCGAGGAGGACGGCGCGGCCATCGACTTCGTCCTGACCCGCCCGCCGCTCGGCGAAGCCGCCAACCACGCGTCGAATTAGATCGGCCGGCTTACGCCTCGCGCTCGGCTTCCTCGGCGAGGCCGAAGACGCGCTGCGGCGCATCGATGCCGCGGACGGTGAAGCGCCCGACCGGCTCGAGCGCGCCCGGACAGCGCGCGGCGAATTCGGTCGAGGCGAGGAGCGTGCGGCCCAATTCGCCCGCGAGCTTCTCGATCCGCGCCGCGAGATTGACCGCGGGGCCGATGCAGGTGAAGTCGAGACGGGTCTCGCCGCCGACATTGCCGTAGAGCACGTCGCCGATGTGGAGCGCCAGGCCGAAGCGGACGTGGTCGACGCCCTCGATCGGGTGATCGCCGCCGAGCGCCGCGACCTCGTCGCGCGCCGCTCGGCCCGCGGCGAGCGCTGCGGCGCAGGCGGCTGCACCATCTGGATCGTCCGGCGCGACCGGAAAGATCGCCAGCAGTCCGTCGCCCATGAATTTGAGCACTTCGCCGCCGTGGCGCAGGATCGCCGGAACCTGCGCGTCGAAATAGTGGTTGAGCAGCTTGATCATGGTCTCGGGCGGGACGCGGTCGGAAAGCGCGGTGAAGCCGCGCATGTCGGAGAGCCAGATCGCCGCCGCGATCGACAGCGTGTCGCCGCGCCTGATCTGGCCGTTGAGAATGCGCTCGCCGGTATTGCGCCCGACATAGGTGTTGAGGAAGGTCTGCGCGGTGCGGCGCAGCGCGTAGATCTCCGCCAGGCGCGCGAGCGGCGCCACCACTGCCTCGAGCCCCTTCATCTGTTCCTCGTCGAAGCCGCCGGGCGCGCGCGTGGTCCAGGTAGCGACATGGACCTCGCCGTTGGTGAAAAGGAGCGGGAACGCGACATAGTCGGTCACGCCCTCGGCGAGGAAATCGGGCAGGATGCTGAAATCCATCGGGCAATCGGGATCGGCGAGGCGCCGCCGCAAAGCCTCGCCGCTGCGAAAAACGCGCACCACCGGGCTCAGGAGGAAGAGGTCGTCGTCCAGAAGCTGGTACGGCGCCTCCGTCGTCTCGACCTCCTTGCCCTCGACCCAGGTGAAGCGCCGCCCCATGACGCTCGGGTGCAGCGTCCGCACGAACACCGAGACGCGGTACAGCGGCACACCGCCGGCAACGAGCCGCTCGCACAGCCCGGACAATATGTCCTCGGCGCGCTTGGCCGAGCGCGCGCCTTCGATGAGCCAAAGCGCGGCCGCGCTCGTATCGGTGGTCAGTCGCGCCTCCCGCGTCAGTCGCGCTTGGGCGGCGGCGGCGGCACCGTCTCCAAGTAGCTCTTGCGCGCGCGCATCGCGGCGCCCGAGCGCTGCAGGTTCTTGGACGCGGCCGTGATGGCCTTGCCTTCGGGCGTGCGCACGAAGTACGCCATCATCGGCGCGAGCAGCAGGTCGGCGAGCGAGATGTTCGCGCCGAGGATGAAAGGCCCCTCGTCGAGCGCCTCGTCGAGCAGCGCCATCTGCTTTTTCGCGTCCTCGGCCGCCTTGTCGATGATGGCGCGGTCGGGCTTGCCGTCGGGTCCGGAGGGGAACGCGTACTGCACCACGATGCGCCGGATCAGGGCGCTGTCGAAATAGGCGTTGAACGTGCTGATCCACTGCTCCATGCGGGCGCGGCCCCTTGTGTTCGAAGGCGTGAGGCGCGGACCCTCGAAGGCGTCGTCGATGTAGCGCATGATGGCGCTCGTTTCGTAGAGCGTGAAGTCGCTGTGCCGCATTGCCGGGATCTTGCCGAACGGGTGCAGCGCGTTGATCGGCTCGCTGTGCGGCATCACCGGCTCGAGCGTGTAGGGCACGCCCTTCTCGACGCAGGCCATGCGCGCGCTCCGGACATAGGTGCTCATCGGTATGCCGTAGAGAACGATGTCCGCCATCATGCTCTCCCTGGTTTGAGGTATTGAGTGAGCTTGTCGAAGCAGCCGTTCCAGCCGTGGTCGTGGCTGTCGCGGGACTTCTTGGTGTCGAAGCGTTCGTGACGCAAGGTCAGCTCGGTGCGGTTGCCGAGCGCGCGCAAGGTGATGGTGACGATGCTCTCGTGGCCGGCGCGGTGGGTGGCGGCGTGCTCCTCCCATGCCCAGGTGAAGACGAGGCGCGAAGGCGGCTCGATCGCGCGATAGATGCCGGTGACGACGTTGGCGCCGCCGGCGGGCACGTCGTGCATGACGATGCGGTAGGCGCCGCCCTCGCGCAGATCGAGCTTCTGCACCTCGGCGGTGATCTTGCCCGGGCCCAGCCAGCGCGTGAGCTGCGCCGGATCGGTCCAGGCCGCGAACACCGCCTCGCGGGGCGCCTCGAGGACGCGCGTCAAGGTCAGCGCGAGGTCGCTAGCGCCGGCCGCGCCTTGGTCGTCTTGCTGGGCCATGGTGCGTCGTTCCCTGGACCGGAGCGAGATGGTGGGCGAGGCGGTCGAGGCTCGCGCCCCAGAATTCGCCGTGGAAGGCGAGCCACTGCGCGGCGTCGCTCAAGCCGCGCGGGTCGAGCCGGCAGCGCCGCGTCTGGCCGTCGCGCCGCCGCGCGATCAGCGAGGCCTGCTCCAGCACCTTGAGGTGGCGCGAGATTGCCGGCAGCGAAATGGCGAACGGCGCGGCCAGCTCGCTCACCGTCGCCTCGCCGTTGCCGAGCCGGGCGAGGATGGCGCGCCGCGTCGGATCGGCCAGCGCGGCGAAGGTGAGATCGAGGCTCATCGTTTAACAACTATGTTAAATGATCCCGCTCCGAAGTCAAGCGGGGCGAATCCGCGAAACCGATCAAAATCCGTTCATTCTGCCGCCTTCGCCGTCTCCCGCGGTTGGGCGGCCAAGGCGCGGTCGAGCGCGAAGCCATCGGGATCGGCGAGCGCGGCCTGGCGCAGGCGCCGGATGCGCTCGGCTCCGCCCTCGCCGCGCTCGAGCGCGGGCAGCACCGCGCCCGCGAAGATGCGGCGGTAATTGTCGCGGCCGCGACGATGGGTGTCGCTGTAGCCCTTGAGGAGGCGCGCGCACTCGGCGATCTCGCGCGCCAGCTCCGGGGAGCGCGGTGCGGTGCGCGCGATGGCGTCGAGCCACGCCTCGATCGCCTTCTGCTCGACGGCGAAGCGGTGGCTCATCGGGCGCCAGCGCCGCAGCCGCGCCAGGAGCCACAGCCGCGCGAAGCCGTTGATGTTCGAGCTCTTGAGCCGCATCGTCAGGTGCAGCTTGGTCGCAAGCCCGCGCCGCTCGCCCCAGGCCTCGAGCGCGGCCCCCAGGCGGCGCGGCAGGATCGCGCTCACCTCGTCGATGCCGGGCTTGAGGAACTCGGTGACTGTGACCGGCTCGCCTTCGCGGGCGCGGATTTCGGTGCGCATCTTGGCGAAGCGTTCGGGCCGCGTCTTGAGGTCGGCGACGCGGATCACGTCCTCGTACGACATCCACAGCGCGAGATTGCGCGCAACGCACGCGGCGAGCTCGCCATCGAACGAAGCGACGCGCCGGACGCGGTCGAAATAAAGCCGGGCATAGGCGAGGTCCTGATAATCGGCAAGGCGGCGCACGCCTTCCTCGACGATCGTCGCCGCTTCCGGCGGGAACTCGGCCCGGATATTGCCGATCAGCGCCTGCGTTGCCGCTTCGAGCGGGCGCGGCGCGCGGTCGTCGACGGAGAGAAGCTCGGGCGGCACGCCCTTCTCGCCGAGCGTCAGCCCGAGATCGAACGCGGCGAGATTCGCCTCGACCGCGATGCCCGCCTCACGGATCGCCGCCACGAAATGCTCGCGCGCGATCGGCAGCGCGCCGCACGCGGCGGCGACGCCGAGCATCACCGCGTTCAACGACATCTCGCGCGTCTTGGCGCCGCGCGTCAGGTCGAACAGGATCGGCTGCTTTGCCAGCGCGCGGGCCGCAGCGATGATGTGGCTGGTGTCGAAGCGGCCATCCGCCATCGCCGCCTTCTCGACCACGGCATAGATGCGGTGGGTGGCGGCGGCCAGCGTGGTGCGGTCGGGCGTGACGAAGCCGTTCTCGAGCGCCCGGCCCGCCTCGAGCGCCTCCGACGCCAGCATCAGGTCGATGCCGCCGGGGCTGGGATAGAGCGCGAACAGCGGCCGGCGCCCGCCGAGCGCCGCGTTGGTGGCGGGAAAGATCTCGACATAGTAGGTCGTCGCGCCGGTACGCTGCGCCACGCCGGGGATCGAGGTCGCCTGCACCGGCAGGTCGGCGCGCATCGCCGCGTCGACGATCCAGTCGGTCAAGACGCCGCCGCCCTCGCCGCCGAGGGCGGCGATCAGCACAGTGACCGGCCGCTCGCTCATGCCGCCGCGTGCGCCGCGTCCGAGCGGCGCTGCAGCCAAGCGATCGCCGAGCCACGCACGCGCGCGAGCCAGCGGTCCCACGCGTTGGGATTCTGCACGATGTCGGCGCGGTAGAACGAGGGACACAAGGCGGCCGCGTCCGCGACTTCGCCGCACAGGCCGCAGCCGACGCAGTCGTTGTTGACGTGCGCCACCGGATCGAGCCGCAGCGGATCGGGATTGGGCTTCACCGTCAGCGACGGGCAGCCGGAGAGCCGGATGCAGGAATGATCGCCGGTGCAGGTGGCATCGTCGACGCCGAAGCGCGTGCGCACGACGCGCCTGCCCGACTGGAGCGCTTTGCGGATCAAGGGGCGGATGCGGCGCTGGTTGGCGAGCTGGCATTCGCCGTCGGCGATGATGACGCGCAAGCCCGCGCCGGTGGCGGTGAGCGCCTCCCGCAGGGTCCGCACCATGTGGCCTACGCCGTAGCTGCGCAGCGGGCGCACCCATTTGACGCCCATGTTCTTGAGTGCCTGCTCGATGGTCGCGGTCGGGCTGCGTGCGCCGCCGGCGGTGGTGGAGGGGAGATATTGCTGCCCCGTCGCCGAGCTGTAGCCGTTGTTCATGATAACCAGCACGCCGTCCTGGCCGTTGAAGGCGGCGCCGCTGACGCCGGTGCTCAGGCCGTTATGCCAGAACCCGCCGTCGCCCATGATGGAGATGACGCGCGTTGAGAAAGCCGGCGCCACCCCGGCCGCGCTGGACAGGCCCAGCCCATAGCCCAGCACCGAATTGCCGATGTTGAACGGCGGCAGCGTGGAGAAGGTGTGACAGCCGATATCGGCGGCGACATGGACCTTGCCCAGCTCGCGCTCCACCAGCTTGATGGCCGAGAACACCGGCCGCTCGGGACAGCCGGTGCAAAAGCCGGGCGGGCGCTTCGGCACCGGCGCGCCGATGAGGCGCTGCGCCTCGCTCTTCCAGCCTTCGAGCTGGGCGAGCCGGCGGCCGATCGCCACAAGATCGACGCCGCGCGGCACCGCGCCCTCGAGGAAGCGGCCGACGCCCGTCAGCATCACGTCGGCAGTGTATTCGCCCGCCATCGGCAGCACGCCCTTGCCGACAATGGTGGTGTTGACGTCGGCCTTGCGCAGGAGCGCGTTGACGGCCTGCTCGAGATAGTCGGGATTGCCTTCCTCGACCATCAGCACGGCGCGCTTGCCGGCGCAGAAGCGGACGATCTCGTCGCTCACCAGCGGATAGGTGACGTTGAGGCACAGGATCGGCACCTGCGCCGTGCCGAACGCATCGGCGAGGCCCAGTTCGGCGAGCGCACGCGCGACCGTGTTGTAGAGGCCGCCCTGGCAGATGATGCCGATCTCGTCGATCGCACCCGTGAAGAACTCGTTGAGCTTGCGCCGGCGGATGAAGTCGATCGCCGCGGGGAAGCGGTTGTCGATCTTGTCCTTCTCCTGCGTGTAGGTCGCGGGCGGCAGGCAGATGCGGGCATAGTCGAAATCGGGCTCCGACAGCATGTGGTTCTTGCCGACCGCGGGCTTGACGTTGTCCTTGGTGCGGAAGCGGCCATGGACATGGCAGGCGCGGATGCGGAACTCCATCATTACCGGCGCGTGCGACGCCTCGGACAGATCGAACGCCTCGGCGATGAGATCGACGAAGCGCTCGTGCTCGGGGCGCGGGTCCATCAGCCAAATCGACGACTTCATGGCGAAGGCGTGGGCGCGCTCCTGGATGATCGAGGCACCCTCGCCGTAATCCTCGCCCACGACGATCACAGCGCCGCCGATGACTCCGGCCGAGGCGAGGTTCGACAACGCGTCGGAGGCGACATTGGTACCGACCGTCGATTTCCACACCGCAGCGCCGCGCATCGGGTAGTTGATCGAGGCGGCCAGCATCGAGGCCGCGCCCGCCTCGTTCGCCGCCGGCGTGAAATGCACGCCCAGCTCGTCGAGCAAGGGCTTGGCGTCGGACAGCACGTCCATCAAATGCGATACCGGCGCGCCCTGATAGCCGGTGACGTAGCTGACGCCGGCCTGGAGCAGGCCCTTGGTGATGGCAAGGATGCCCTCGCCCTCGAACATCTCGCCGTTGCCCTTGCGCAGGAGCGCGACTTCCTTGGTGAAGGATCGTTCCATGCGCGTATTAGGCGCCGCCCGGCGCCGCGCGTCAACTCAGCCCAGCACCGCCGTCGCCTCGATCTCCACCAGCGCGCGGGCATCGACGAGGCGATTGACCTCGACCACCGCCATGGCCGGGAAATGCTTGCCCATGACGCGGCGATAGGCCGCGCCGACCTCCTTGATCTTGGCGTTGTAGTCGGCGGCGTCGGTCACGTACCAGGTGAGCCGCACGACCTGCTCGGGCCGGGCACCGCCGGCGGCGAGAATCGCGACGATGTTGCGCAAGGCCTGCTCGAGCTGGGCGGGGAGGCCGGCGGGGAAGTTGCCGTCCTGGTCGCTGCCCCATTGGCCCGCGACCCACAGCGTGCGGCCCTCGGCCAGGACGCCGTGCGCGAAGCCCCTGGCCGGGGGCCAGCCCTCGGGATGGACGATGGTGCTCATCGCCGCGCTCCTACATCTTCTGCGCCGTCTTCGGCGCGACGTGCACTGCCATGGTCCGGCGCACGAAGTCGCGCAGCTCCGCCCCGAGCGAATCGTCGTCGGTGCCGAGGCTGAGCGACGTCGTGATGTGGTTCATGTTCTGCGCCTGATAATAGCGCGGGCAGGCCTTGTCGCGCTCGCACAGCTTGGCGAAGTGGCGCATGCCCCCGGCCAGCTCGATCTCGGTCGGATCGAGCTCGGCGTTGATGATGAAGGTCGGGACGCGCTTGCCGGTATAGGAATCGATCTTGTTGTAAGGGTCGAGCGAGGCCCAGATGGATTTGTCATCGCCGTAATAGCCCCGCGTGTCGCGTTCGCGCGGACCTTGCTTGTCGAGCTCGATCACGCCGGAGAGCAGGATCGCGCCGGCGATCTCGGGGCCATTGGCACCCTGGACCTTCGGCTCGTAGAGATATGTGGCGAGCGCGGTGCCGCCGCCCGAGGTGCCGAGCACGAAGATGGCGTTGGGATCGCCGCCATACTTGGCGATGTTGGTGCGCAGCCAGGTGACTGCGCCCGCCACGTCGGCGCCGGCCCCGGGATAGGTGGTGTTCGGCACCAGCCGATAATTCATGTTCACCCCGACCATGCCGTGACGCGCGAAATAGACCGGCACGTTGCTGTAAATGAGGCCGTCGGTGCCGGGCTCGTTCTTGTCGCCCCTCACCAAGCCTCCGCCATGGGCGTAGACGACGACCGGCCGGCCGCGCCCGGTAGTGCCGCGCACGTAAATGTCGAGCTTCTGCTGCGCATCGGCGCCATATGCCAAGTCCTTGGTCACCGCGATGTCCTTGCGCGGCACCTTGGCGAGCAGCGGCATGTAGAGCTGTTTCGACTTCTGATTGACCTCGCCGTCCCAGCGCTTGCCGAGGGCGCGGATCTGTGCCTCGACATCGGCGGTCTGCTGGCTCATCGCCATGGTGGGGCCGGCGGCAAGGGTGGCCGCCAGGAGCGCGGCGGCGAAGGCGATGGCAAACGGTTTCACGTGTCCTCCCTGGAGATGTCGCTCATATCGCGATCGCCATGTCGGCGCCGGACTGGGCGGTGGTGCGTTCGAGCTGTTCCTTGCCGGCGAGATATTGCTTGGGCCAGGGCTGCGCCGCGTGGCCCAACGCGGCGGCGGCGTGGAGCGTGAAATAGGGATCGGCCAGGTGCGGCCGCGCCAGCGCGCACAGATCGGCGCGGCCGCCGGCGATGATCGAGTTGACGTGGTCGCACTCGAAGATATTGCCGACCGCCATGGTGGCGATGCCGACCTCGTTGCGGATGCGGTCGGAGAACGGCGTCTGGAACATGCGGCCATAGACCGGCCGCGCCTGGATCGAGGTCTGGCCGGCCGACACGTCGATGAGATCGGCGCCCGCCTCCTTGAAGGCGCGCGCGATCGCGACCGCATCGGTCGGCGTGATGCCGCCCTCGACCCAGTCGGTCGCCGAGATTCGCACCGACATCGGCCGCTCCTCTGGCCAGGCGAGGCGCATGGCGCGAAACACCTCGAGCGGGAAGCGCAGCCGGTTGGCGAGGCTGCCGCCATAGTCGTCGCCGCGCAGGTTGGTGAGCGGGGTGATGAAGGCGGAGAGGAGATAGCCGTGCGCCGCGTGCAGCTCCACCATGTCGAACCCGGCGCGGATGGCGCGTCGCGTCGCCGCCGCGAACGCGTCGCGCACTTGGTCCATGTCGGCGCGGGTCATCTCGCGCGGAATCGGGTTGGCCGGGCTCCACGGCACGGGCGAGGGGCCCATAACCGGCCAGGAAGCGGCGGGATCGAGCGGCACGTCGTAGCCTTCCCAGCCGACCCGAGTCGCGCCCTTGGGGCCGCTATGGCCCAATTGCAGTGCGATCTTCGCCCGCGAGTGCGCGTGGACGAAGCGCACGATGCGGCCATAGGCCTCCTCCTGCGCGTCGTTCCACAGGCCGCAGCAGCCGGGCGAAATTCGGCCTTCCGGCGTCACGCAAGTCATCTCGGTGAAGACCAATCCGGCGCCCCCCACCGCGCGCGCGCCGAGATGCACGAGATGGAAATCGTCGGGCACGCCGTCCTGCGCGCTGTACATCGCCATCGGCGACACGACGACGCGGTTGTCGAGGCTCATGCGGCGCAGGCGGAAGGGCAGGAACATCGGCGCCACCGGGTGATCGGCCGCTTGGCCCAGGCTGCGCTCGCCGAGCCAGCGCTCAACCCGTTCAAGATAGGCCTTGTCGCGCCGGCGCAGATTCTCGTGGCTGACGCGCTGGCTGCGGGTGAGGAGCGAATAGGCGAACTGGCGCGGCGGCAATCGCGCATAGCGGGCGACGTTCTCGAACCACTCGGTGGAGTTGCGCGCCGCCGATTGCAGCCGCAGCACTTCGATCCGCCGCTCGGATTCGTACGCCGCGAGCGCGGCGCCGAGATCGCCGGGATGTTGGGGAATGACGCGCGCCAGCGCGGCCGCGTCCTCGAGCGCGAGCTTGGTGCCCGAGCCGATCGAGAAATGCGCCGAATGCGCGGCATCGCCCATCAGCACGACATTCCCGCGCACCCAGGTCTTGTTGGAGACGCGCGGAAAATTCACCCAGTCCGAGCCGCCCATCGGCCGCGGCTGCGCCATCAGCGCCGCACCCTCGAGCCACGGCGCGAACAGGCGGCGGCAGAAGGCGAGTGTCGCCGCGGTGTCGGCGCGCTCGAGCCCGGCGGCGCGCCAGCTCTCCTCGCGGGTCTCGACGATGAAGGTCGACTGGTCGGCGTCGAAGCGATAGGCGTGCGCCTGGAACCAGCCCCATTCGGTGTTGACGAAGGCGAAGGTGAACGCCTCGAACAGGCGGCGCGTGCCGAGCCAGACATATTTATTGCGGCGCCAGTCGATCTCGGGCTGGAAATGCTCGGCGTAGGTCGCGCGGATGCGGCTGTTGATGCCGTCGGCGGCGATGATGAGATCGGCGTCGGCGAAGGGCGCTATGTCGGCAATGTCGCGCTCGTAGACCAGCGCGACGCCCAGTTCCCGCGCGCGCTGCTGCAGGATCGAGAGGAGGCGCCGCCGCTCGATGCCGCAGAAGCCGTGGCCGTGCGATGCGATCACGTGGCCCTTGAAGTGGACCTCGATGTCGTCCCAGTGGGCGAAGCTGTCGACGATGCGCTGACGGGTCTCGGGATCGCCGCCGCGCATGGTCTCGAGCGTCTGGTCGGAAAACACCACGCCCCAGCCGAACGTATCGTCGGGCCGGTTGCGCTCGAAAACGGTGACCTCATGCGCGGGATCGGCCGCCTTCATCAGGATGGCGAAATAAAGCCCGGCCGGCCCCCCACCGACGCACACGATCCGCATGGTCCCTCCGGCGCTTCATCGCGGCGCGGCCGACTTTGCGCCAAGCCCCGGCCCGCGGCAAGGCGCGCTTTGCGAGGGAAGAGGCCATGCCGATATACTGGTGCGACGAGAATGCGCGGGAGCACAGCATGGCGAGCCTGGTCGGAGTCTTTGCCGCGAGCCACGGGCCGCTCATCGCCCGCGAATGGCTCACCATGCCGGAGCACCGGCGGCAGCATTTCCGCACCAATTTCGGTGAGATGGGGCGGCGCTTCGAGGCGGCGCGGCCCGACCTGCTGATCGAGATCGCGCCCGATCACTGGGCCAATTTCTTCCTCGACAACCTGCCGACCCTCTGCATCGGCGTCGGCGAGGACCATGACGGCCCGCCCGAGGCGTTTCTCAAGGACTTTCCCTGGAAACGGCTCGCCGGCCACCCGGCCTTCGCGATGCACGTGCTGGAGACCGCGCTGGCGCAGGATTTCGAGCCGTCGCTGTCGCACCACCTGATGCTCGACCACGGCTTCTGCATCCCGCTGATGCGCATGGAACTGACCCGCATGCCGGCGATCGTGCCGATCATGGTCAACGATCTCGAGCCGCCGATGATGAGCATCCGCCGCTGCCTCGCCTGGGGGCGGCTGCTGCGCCACGCGATCGAGTCCTATCCCGAGGGGTTGCGCGTCGCCATCCTCGCCACCGGCGGCTTGAGCCATTCGATCGGCGAGCCGACCATGGGCGCCATCGACGAGCGCTTCGACCACGACTGCATCCGCCTGTTCACATCGGGCGACGATGCGGCGCTTGTCGAGTATCTCGAACGCGAGCTGCCGCGCACCGGCAATGGCGGCCACGAGGTGCGCAACTGGGTGATCGCCCACGGCGCCGCGGGCAGCCGCGGCTTCGAGCTGATCGCCTACGAGCCGGTGCCGGAGGTCTATGTCGGCTGCGGCTATGCGTCTTGGAAGGTTGCGGCCTGAGGCTCAGGGCGTGGCGTAGTCCTGGAACTCGCGCGGCGCGGGATCGCCCCAGGGGCCCCGCGTGCCTTCGCCGGCCTTGACGTAGGTGGCCGCGTGGTGGGCGTTGACCCGGTCGCTGTCGGTCCAGTGCTCGTGGACGCGGCCCCACGGGTCGCACCAATAATCGAAGATCTGGCTGCCCAAGAGGTGCCGGCCGATGCCCCACATGTGCTTGTACTTGCCGGCGGCCTTGAGATGCTCGTGGCCCATCATCACGTCGTCGACGTCGCGCACCTCGTAGGAGAAGTGGTTGAGGCCGACCTTGCCGCCGGCGATGCAGAACAGGGTGTGATGGTCGACGAACTCCTCGCCGCGGTCGCAGCGGTTGAACGAGCCGACCAAATTGCCCGGTTCGTCGCGATAGACCTCGTCCGACTTGAGCAATCCGAGCGTGTCGCGATACCAGGCCAGAGCCGGCCCGATCTGCGGGGTGACGATGACGCCATGGCCCATGCGCATGACCTGAGCCGGGCCGCGCTTCAGCCGGTTGAGATCGCCGGCCCGGCGCGTCCGGTCATTGGCGAGATTGAGCGGGTTGTCGTGCAAGGGCAGGGCGGCGACCTTGTCCAGCCCCCACACGATCTCGATCTGCCACCCGTCCGGGTCCTTGAGGCGGACGCGCTTGCCGTTGCCGGGCTCGTCCATGTGCTCGAGGCCGGACGAGCCTTCGAGCCGGGCGACCTTGAGCAGGTCCTCCTCGCTGGCGGCATGGAAGGCGAGGCCGACATAGCGCGGCTCGCCCAGCTCGGTGACGTGCAGGTGGTGCTGGGGATCGGTGCCGCGCATATAGAGTGCCCGCTTGGTGCGGGCCGCCCGGACCATGCCGAAGTTGGTGAGGAACTCTTCGGCCAAATCGAGATCGGGCGCGCGCAGGCGTCCCCAGGCGATGTCGGAGACTTTGATCGTGGCCATCGGCCCCTCCAAGCGGCTGATTGGTCGGTGCCATCCTGGCATGAAGGCGAGCGCCGCGACAAGACGCTGCCGGCTCGCCGTTCGGCGCGCGCGATTCGCTCGCCGGAAGCCCGCCCTCCAGTTTCGTATTAATATCATGTAATCACAACTATTTGATGATCGTCCTTAAATAAGGATTGTAGGCTTGGGCCCGGTTTTCCCCGCGATATGGAATCGTTCGAAGGGGGAAAAGGTGGGCGATTTCCGCCGGCTGCGCGGTTTTCGCTTGCTCAAATCCGGGGCCGGTTCCAAATTTCGCGCGCGGGCGAAACGCTCCACCGGAGGAAACCGATGAGATCTCGCGACAGGGCGGCGGGCAAAAAGAGTCGTTCCAAGCCAGCGGCCAAGGCCCAATCGGCGGCCAAGGCCATAGCCGCCACCAGGAAGCTCGCCCCGGTGAAGAAGGCTGCACCACCGACCAAAAAACCGGCCGCACCCGCGCGGACGGTCGCCCCGTCGCGCCCGGTCGTCGTCCCGCTGCGGCCGGCCGCGAAGCCGCCTGTGCTGGCGCCGCTGGCCAAGGTGCCGCCCCCGCCCGCCGCAAAGCCCGCCGCTGCCGTGCCGCCCGCCGCCGCGAAGCCCGTCTCCGCCCCGCCTCGCCCTGCCGCCGCCAAGCCCGCCGGCCAGTCCGACCCCGCCTCCCGCCTCGCCAGCGCCCAGCAGGCCGAGGAGCGGCGCAAGGCCGCCACCCGCAAGCTGTTCGCGCGGCTGCGCTCGCTGGAGGCAATCGTCGGCGCCGATCTGCGGAAGCGCGGCAGCCTGCTCCTGTCTCAGGCGGTCGATCAGTGGTATGCCGAGGCGATCAGCGCTACCGCCAGCGATGTCACCATCACCAATTCCGCCCGGGCGGTGATCCAGCAGCTCTGAGCCGGTCCCACGGCGCTATTGCGCTGCCAGCGTTTTGAATAACGACACTCCGCGCAGCAGGTCGATGGCCCGGACGAATTGGTAGTCCTGGTCCGTGCCGGCGGAGTCCGCCGGCGGTGCGGTCGCATCAGGCTGGGGCGCGGCGGGCGCCGACGCGTCGGCGGGGGCCTGATCGTTTTTCAGCGCGCCGCGCAGGTCGGCCTCGCGGGTCTGCGACAGGGTCTCGACCTTCTCGATCTTGGCGGGCTGGACGATGACGTCGGGATCGATCCCCTCAGCCTGGATCGAGCGGCCCGACGGCGTGTAGTAGAGCGCGGTGGTGAGTCGGATGGCGCCGCCGCTGTCCTTGACCGGCAGCACGGTCTGGACCGAGCCCTTGCCGAACGAGCGGGTGCCGAGCAGCACCGCGCGGTGGTCGTCGTGGAGCGCACCGGCCACGATCTCCGAGGCCGATGCGGAGCCGCCGTTGATCAGCACGACCACCGGCAGGCCGCGCGCAACATCATGATCGGGCTGGGCGGCGTAGTTGCGGTTGTCCTGCGGCAGACGGCCCTTGATCGAGACGATGCCGCCGGCATCGAGGAAATCGTTGGACACCGCCACCGCCTGGTCGAGCAGCCCGCCGGGATTGTTCCGCAGGTCGAGCACGACCCCCGTCAGCTTGCCATTCGCCTGCTGGCGCATCGTCTTCATCGCCTGCTCGAGCGACGTCGAGGTCCGCTCGGTGAACGAGGTGATCCGGATATAGGCGATGTCGCCGCCCTCGATATGCGACTTCACCGCGTCGACCTTGATGTCGGCGCGGGTCAGGGTCTGCTCGAACGGGTCCGCTCCGGCGCGCCGCAACAACAGCTTGACCGGGGTTCCGACCGCGCCGCGCAGCTTGTCGACCGCCTCCGAGAGCGTCATGTCGCTGACCGGCGCGCCGTCGATCGCCAGGATGAAATCGCCGGGCTTGATCCCGGCGCGGGCGGCCGGCGTGTCGTCGATCGGCGAGATCACCTTGACCGCGCCGTTCTCCATCGTGACCTGCATGCCGAGCCCGCCGAACTCGCCGCGGGTGGTTACCATCATCTCGCGGTATTCCCTGGCGTCGAGATAGCTCGAATGCGGATCGAGCGAGGCGAGCATGCCCTTGATCGCGCCCTCGATCAGCTTCTGGTCGGTGAGCTGATCGACATAGCTGGTCTTCACCTGGGCCATGACCTCGTTGAAGAGTGTCATGGTCGCGCCGCCGGATGCCGCGTCGGACGCGGCGAAGCTCGACGGGACAAGGAGGGCGAGCGGGGCGACGAGAGCGGCCAGGGCCAAGGGCTTCGGGATGCGCATGGGATGTCTCGGGGTAAAGGAAGGCGCCGCAGGGGACTCTAGCGGCGCGCGCCGCCAGCGAACAGCCCCGCTCCCGCATTAAGGTTTTTCGGCCAGGATCAACTGGTCGATGAGGCATTTCTCCTGCACGCCTGTACGCCCGTTCCGCAATCGTACCGCGAAGTCGCTGCCCTCGGCGAAGGCGTTTTCGCGGCGCGGCTGTTCCGGATGTTTGGCCACAATGGCGGCGAAGTCGAGCTGCTCGATGACGCGCAAGCCGGCTGCCTCCAGCGTCGCTTTCATTGCTGCGGGACTGACGAGGAAGCTCGACGTCGTGTCGGTCGCCCAAGGCAGCGGGAACTGCGGCGCGCCGGCCGGGCCTTGCGCCAGCTCGACGCAAGACATGCGGCCGCCGCGCTTCAAGACCCGCGCGATCTCACGCGCCAGCGTCGCTTTGTCGGTTATGTTCATGGTGGCGTTGTGGCACCAAACATGGTCGAAGCTCGCTGCCGCGAACGGCAGCGCGAGCGCGCTGCCGACGTGAAACTCGATCTCGCCGGCGAGGCCGCATCTCGCCGTGAGAAGCCGCGCCAGTTCGATAAACTCGGGCGTGAGATCGAGGCCGGTTACGCGGCAGCCGCATTCGCCGGCGAGGTAGCGCGCGGGGCCGCCCTGGCCGCAGCCTAGATCGAGAACCTTCATGCCGGGACGAATCTCGGCCCGTGCGGCATGCTCGCGCGTCGCGACGATTCCGCCATTGTGCATCTGGTCGAGCGGATAGAGATCTTGCGGGCGCGGCTTCATCGGATCGACGCCGGCGGCCATGAGCCCGGCCTCGATGGGCGCTAGCAGATTGCCGCGGCCGTAATAGCCGCGCACCACCGCCTCGACGTCTGTCATGGCGCTTTCCCTTGAGCCTATTCCGCCGCCGTTGCCGCCGGCAGCGGCGTGCGGAAGGCGGCGATGAGTGCCGCCTCGCGCGCCTTGGCCCCGGCGACGGCGCGCTCCTTGACGTGGCCGAAGCCGCGAATCTTTTCCGGCAGACGAGCCAGCTCGACCGCGAGCGCATGGTTCTCTGGCGTCAAGCCCGCAGCGAGTTCGGTGACGAGGCGCTCGTAATCAGCGATGAGCTGGCGTTCCATGCGCCGCTCGGCGGTGCGGCCAAACGGATCGAGCCTGGTGCCGCGCAGTGCCTTGAAGCGCTTCAGGACCGCGAAGGCGCGCAGCATCCACGGCCCGAACGAGCGCTTCACCAGATGGCCGGTCTCGGGATCGCGCGCGGCGAGGAGCGGCGGCGCGAGGTGGAATTCGAGGCGATAATCGCCCTCGAATTCGCGCTCGAGCTTGGCCCGGAACGCGCCGTCGGTATAAAGCCGCGCGACCTCGTACTCGTCCTTGTAGGCCATCAGCTTGAAGAGGCTGCGCGCCACCGCTTCGGCGAGCTCGCCGTGGCCCCGAACGCGCGCCTTCTCCGCCTCGGCGAGGGAGGCGACGAGGCTGCGGTAACGCTCGGCGTAAGCCTCGTCTTGATAGTCGACCAGGAATTTCGCGCGGCGGTCGATGAGGGCGGCGGGGCCTTGCGGCGGCGCGACCTCGGCGGGATGCTGCGGGCGCAGGAAGCGCTCGAGCTTGGCGTGGTCCTGCGCCGCGAGCCGGCCCCAGCTGAAGGTGTGCTTGTTGGCCTCGACGCTGACGCCGTTCAGTTCGATGGCGCGCTCGATCGCGGCGAGCCCGAGCGGGATCAGCCCCTTCTGAAACGCGTAGCCGAGCATGAACAGGTTGGTCGCGATCGAATCACCCATCAGCGCGGTGGCGATGGCGGTGGCGTCGATCAGATCGACATTGCCCTCGCCGGCGGTCGCCCTGAGTGCGCGCTCCATCGTGCGCCCCTCGAAATCGACGTCGCCGTTGAGCACGAAGGCGGCGGTCGGCTGCAGGTCGCTGTTGACGATGACGCGCGTCACGCCGTGCTCGATGCGGCTCAAGGCGGCCGGCGCCGCCGCCACCACCATGTCGCAGCCGAGCACGAGGTCGGTGCCTCCCGGCGCGATCCGCACCGAATGCAGGTCTTCGAGGTTCGGCGCGATGCGCACATGGCTCATCACCGCGCCGTTCTTTTGCGCGAGGCCGGTGAAGTCGAGCGCGGTGCAGCCCTTGCCCTCGAGATGCGCCGCCATGCCGAGGAGCGCGCCCACCGTGATGACGCCGGTGCCGCCGATGCCGGTGACGAGAATGGCGTAAGGCTGGTTGAGCGGCTTCGGCGCGGGCAGCGGCAAATGCGCCAGCGGATCGTGCGCGCTCGCCTCGTACTGGCGCTCGAGCCGGCGCGGCATGCCGCCGTGGATGGTGACGAAGCTCGGGCAGAACCCTTTGACGCAGGAGAAATCCTTGTTGCAGCTCGACTGGTCGATGGTGCGCTTGCGCCCGAACTCGGTCTCGAGCGGCTTGACCGACACGCAATTTGACTGTTCCGAGCAATCGCCGCAGCCCTCGCACACGGCGTCGTTGATGACGACGCGCTTGGCCGGATCGGGATAGGTGCCGCGCTTGCGGCGGCGGCGCTTCTCGGCGGCGCAGGTCTGGTCATAGACCAGCACCGTCAAGCCCGGCACCTCGCGCAGCTCGCGCTGGACGCGGTCGAGCTCGTCGCGGTGGCGGATCTCGACGCCGGGCGCGAAGCCCGCGTTGAGCGGGTACTTGTCGGGCTCGTCGGTGACGACGACCACGCGCTTGGCTCCGGCCGCGGCCACGTCGCGCGTCATGTCGGCGACGCTCGGGTGACCCTCGACCATCTGGCCGCCGGTCATCGCCACCGCGTCGTTGTAGAGGAGCTTGTAGGTGATGTTGACGCCGGCGACCGCGGCGGCGCGGATCGCGAGCAGCCCGCTGTGCTGGAACGTGCCGTCGCCGAGATTCTGGAACACGTGCTTGTCGGCGCTGAACGGCGACTGGCCGATCCACGCCGCGCCCTCGCCGCCCATATGCGAGAAGGTGGCGGTGTTGCGCGACGGGACCCACTGCGCCATGAAATGGCAGCCGATGCCGGCGAGCGCGCGGCTGCCCTCGGGAACCTTCGTCGAAGTGTTGTGCGGACAGCCCGAGCAGAAGAACGGCGTGCGCTGCGTCGTGGCCTGTGGCACCTCGACCAGGCGCTCGAAGCTCTCGAGGCGGGCAAGGCGCTGGCGCATCGACGGCTGATCGACGCCGAGCCGCGCAAGACGCTGCACCAGCGCGCGCGCCACTTGCGTCGGTCCGATCTCGCCCGCGCTCGGCAGCAGCGGTGCGCCGCTTTCGTCGCTCTTGCCGACGACGCTGGGGCGCCGGTCGGCCGGCAGGTTGTAGAGGATGTGGACGAGTTGGTCCTCGACGAAGCCGCGCTTCTCCTCGACCACCAGCACGTCCTTGAGCCCGGCGGCGAAGCGGCGCGCGCCCTCGGCCTCGAGCGGCCAGGTAAGGCCGACCTTGTAGATGCGCAGGCCGAGCGCAACGGCCGCGTCGTCGCCGATGCCGAGCTCGATCAGCGCCTGGCGCAGATCGAGATAGGCCTTGCCGGTGGCGATGATGCCGAGCCGCGGCTGCGGCGAATCGAGCACCATGCGGTCGATCGGGTTGGCGCGGGCGAAGGCCGCCACCGCCGTCATCTTGGGCCCGTGGAGGCGGCGCTCCTGCTCCTGCGGCGAGTCGGGCCAGCGGATATTGAGGCCGCCCGGCGGCATTTCGAAATCTTGCGGCAGCACGAGCGCGACGCGATCCGGGTGGACCGCGACCGAGGCCGAGCTCTCGACTGTCTCGGCGATCGCCTTGAACCCGATCCAGCAGCCGGAAAAGCGCGACAACGCGAAGCCGTAGAGGCCGAAATCGAGATATTCCTGCACTGTCGCGGGATTGAGGATCGGCATCAGCGCGGCGGCGAAATTCTGCTCGCTCTGGTGCACGGTGGTCGAGGACTGGCAGCCGTGATCGTCACCGGCGATGCAGATGACGCCGCCATGGCGCGCGCTGCCGGCGGCGTTGGCGTGCTTGAGGACGTCCATCGAGCGGTCGACGCCCGGCCCCTTGCCGTACCACAGCGCGAACACGCCCGCGACTCGCGCGCCGGGAAAGAGGTTCACCTGCTGGCTGCCCCACACCGAGGTGGCGGCGAGGTCCTCGTTGAGGCCGGGCTGGAAGTGGATGTCGTGCGACTTCAAATGGCGCTTGGCGTGCCACAGCGCGCCGTCGATGTTGCCCAGGGGCGAGCCGCGATAACCCGAGATGTAGCCGGCGGTAACGAGCCCGGCGGCGCGGTCGCGGTCGCGCTGCATCAACGGCAGCCGCACCAGCGCCTGGGTCCCGGAAAGGTAGATGCGTCCCGACTCGACGGTGTATTTGTCGTCGAGCGTTACGGCCGAAAGCTCCATGCCCGGCTCCTGCGAGGCGCGATTACGTCGGACTCTAAGAACAAAAGCGCGGCCTGACAATGCCGCGGACCGCCAGCCGCGAAATTTGAACGGATTTGATAAATCGCGCCGATCGCGTAAAAGGATTCGCGTCAAGCGAAGCGGCCGGGAGATCGTTCCTTGCCGCGCCGAAAAGGCCTGAACGCGATGGCGAGCGAACCGAGCGGTCTGACGGGGCCGCGCCTGTCGGCGCTGGTGGTCGCACGCAACGAGGAGGCGCGGCTGGGCGATTGCCTGGAGCGCCTGCGCTTCGCCGACGAGATCGTGGTGGTGCTCGACCGCTCGAGCGACGGCTCGGCCGGGATCGCCTCGCGCGCCGGCGCGCGGCTGGTCGAGGGCGCGTGGGAGATCGAGGGCGAGCGGCGCAATGCCGGGATCGATGCCTGCCGCGGCGACTGGATCCTCGAAGTGGATTGCGACGAGCGCGTGTCGCCCGCGCTCGCCGCCGAGATCCGCGCCGCCATCGCCGGCGCCGCGGACGGGTATTTCCTGGTGCCGATGGCGAACCATATCGGCGGCCGGCTGATCCGCCATGGCTGGGGCGCCTATAACGGCGTCGCCGCCAAGGCGTCGCTGTTCCACCGCGGCGCCAAGCGCTGGGGCGCCGGCCGCGTTCATCCCAAGATCGATCTCACGGGGCCGCGGCGCACGCTGGCGGCGCCGCTCGATCACTTCGTCTATCGCGACATCTCCGACATGATGCGCCGCCTCGACCGCTATACCGATCTCGCCGCGCTCGACATGGCGGAGCAGGGCAGCATGCCAAGCCTGGCGCGCTCGGTGCGGCGCGTCTTCAGCCGGGCGTGGAAGTCCTACGTCGCCCGGCGCGGCTACCGCGAGGGCGTCTGGGGCGTCGCCTTGGCGATGGTCTCGGCGATCTATCCGCTGCTGGTCTATCTCAAGGCGGCGACACGGGGCGCCGCGGCCGGAAAATGACGCGGCGAGCGCGCCGGTTGCTTGCGGGCGCGGTTGCGCTTAAACTTGTGCGCAAATAAAGCTTAACAACCATTTCATGATTAACATTTGGGAATGACGGTCACACCCGTGCAGTCCGTATCACGCCGGCTCGCCGCGCTTGCCGCCCTGCTCGCCGTTGCCGCATTCGCCGATCGGGCCGCGCCCGCCGCGGCGCAGTCCCCGGGAGCGGCGGCCCAACCGCCGACGGCGGAGGACGTCTACGCCGCGGCGCGGCCGCGCCTCTTGCAGATCCGCACCATCGTCGAGGCCGCGGGCCGCCAGTTCGTGATCGGCTCGGGCTTCCTCGTCAGCGCCGACGGGTTGGCGATCACCAACTATCACGTCGTGTCGCAATACGCGCTCGAGCCCAAGACCTACCGGCTCGAATACGCCATGGCCGACGGCACCACCGGCAAGCTCGCGCTCCTCGCCATCGACGTGGCCGACGATCTCGCGGTGGTGCGCCTCGATCGACACGACACGCCGTTCTTCGCCTTCTCGAAGCGCGCCGTCGACGGTGCGATGCCGAAGGGCGAGCATCTTTATTCGATGGGCAACCCGCTCGATCTCGGCTTCACCATCGTCGATGGCACCTATAACGGCCCGGTCGAGCGCACCTACAACCAGCGCATCCATTTCTCGGGTGCGCTCAATCCCGGCATGAGCGGCGGCCCCACCGTGACGCCCGACGGCGCGGTCGTCGGCATCAACGTTGCGCACCAGATCGGCGGCGAGCTGGTGAGCTTCTTGGTCCCGGCGAAGTTCGCGGTGGCGCTGCTGGCGAAGCACGCGGAGGACGGCGAGGCGCCGCCACCCAACTTCACCGCCGAGATCGGCCGCCAGTTCCAAGAGTGGCAGGATGGGCTCTACCGGTCGTTCGACGGGTTGGGTTTCCGCCCGATCGCGCTCGGCCGCTACGAGGCGCCCGAGAGCGCGGCGCCCTGGTTTCAATGCTGGGGCCGCACCAATGTCGACCTGGTACCGAAGCCGCGCGCCATCGTCGACGGCACCATGTGCAGCAGCGACACACAGCTCTTCATCGCCAACGATCTCGTCACCGGCCTCATTCATCTGACCCACACCTATGTCAAGAGCGATACGCTGAACCAGTTCCAGTTCGCCGCCTTCCTGTCGCAGCAGGTCCAGGTAGGTTTCCCGGGCGGGTGGTCGCGCAAATGGCAGACGCGGCAACGCTGCAGCGAGGGCTTCGTCAAGGCCTCGTCGGAGGGCGCGCGGCCGACCTTGCGCACGGTCTGGTGCGCGCGGGCATATCGCGCGTTTCCCGGGCTCTACGACGTGACCTTGTCGGCGGTAACGCAGGACAGCGGCAGCGACGCGCTGGTCTCGCAGCTCGCGATGCAAGGCGTGCTCTATGACAATGCCGTCGCTATCGGCAAACGTTTCATCGAAGACGTGCAATGGATCAAGTGATCTGGGTCGAGGTGCTGTCGCGCCACCGCACGGTGCAGTCGCGCCACCGCTGCACCGGCCCCGAGATCCGCATCGGCCGCGCCTATACCAACGACGTGATCGTCGACGACCCCTTTGTCGCGCCCGAACACGCACGGCTCTCGTGCGACGCCGAGGGCCGGGTCGTCGTCACCGATCTCGGTACCGCGAACGGGCTCCACGCCGCCCATTCGCGGCAAAGGTCGGACCGGCTCGCGCTTGGCGACGACGGCGTCTTTCGCATCGGCCACACCTATCTCAGGGTGCGCGACACCGCTCACGCGGTCGCGCCCGAGCGGCAGTTCGCGCACCGCGCGGGATCATGGGTGGCGATCGCCGTGCTTGCGGTCGCCGTCCTCGCGTTCGAGGCCGCGTCGCTGTGGCTCGGCGATTATTCCGAGCCACGGGTCTCGACTTATATGGTGCCGCTGCTCGGCGGCAGCATCATGGTCGGATTGTGGTCGGGAATGTGGTCGATCGTGTCGCGCATCTTTTTCGGCACTGCGCGGTTCGAGCAGAACCTGCTCATCGCGCTCGGCGGCGCGCTCGGCTTCGAAATGGTCGGCGCCTTGAGCTCGCTCGGCGCCTTCGGCCTGTCGTGGAGCACGCTCGTCGGCTACAACTTTGTCGGATTATTCGGCGTGGTCGCCGCTATTTGCTTCATCCATTTGCGCCAGATCAATCCGGCGCGGTCCGCGCTCGCGGCGAGCGTGGTCTCGGGCATCTTCCTCGGCGCGGTGGCGATTCAGATGCTGATGCAGAGCGACGCACGGCCGGTGGCGAGCCAGCTCTATGTCCGCAATCTCCTGCCGCCGTCGTTGCGGCTGGCGCCGGTCGCGAACGAGGCCTCGTTCTTCAGCGGCGTCGAGAAGCTGCGCGGCCAGCTCGACGAGGACCGCGCCAAGGAGCCCTGAGCTCAAGGGGCGAAGCGGCCGAGCCGTACCGCGGTCTGGCCGCGCCCGAGCCGGCGCGATGGCATGATCAGCACGCAATCGTCATAGGGCGTGCGGATGTCGCGGGCGCCGTCGCGGCCGATCAGCGTCCCTGCCTTGGGAATGACCTCGAGCCCGCGATAATCCGAGGTGAAGCGGAAATCGTCGGACGCGATCGTCACCACGTCGGTGACGGCGATGAGCCGCTGCGGCGGCGGCGCCGCGGCCAGGATCGACGCGGCGTGCTCTTCCGTCAGCACGCCCGACGCCGCGAGGAAACGCCAGCTCGTCTCGATCGCGACCACGGCGGCACGGCGTTCCCAATGCCGGCCGCATTCGACGAGGAGCGCCGCCTGCGGCGCGTCCGCGACGTCGAAGGGTCCGTAATCGCGCAGGCGCGAGCCGGCGGCGTGGCCGCCGTCGCGCACCAGCAGCTCCGGCACGCCGACGCGTCGCGCCAGCGCCTCGGTCTTGGCGGCGAGGCCCACGAGCATCAAGGGCGCGGTCGCGTACTGCATCGAATGGATGTCGAGCAGGAGATCGGCGCGGTCATAGAGCGGCCGCAGGATGCGCGCGCGGGTCAGCTCGGCGCTGCGCCGCGCACCGGTGAGGGTGGCGTCGTCCCACAGCCGGTTGAAATCCTCGTCGAGATAGCGCGAGGCGTTGGGACTGGCGCGATCGAAGGTGCGAAAGGCCGCGACATTGGCGAAGCACAGGGTGAGCTTGCCCCGCGCCGGGCGGACGCCGCTCGCGAACAGATGATCGAGCGCGATCGCGCCGCAAATCTCGTTGCCATGGGTCAAGGCATTGACCACCACGTGCGGGCCCGACCACCCGCTGTCGAAGGTGGTGACGTACTCGATGCCGGTATTGCCGGCCCGGTAGGGGGCGATGTCGGGCGGCGTCAATTCTACGCGAACCACCGCCATCACGCCGCGATCCTCGCAATCAGGCGGCGCAGGAAATCCTCGCATTGCCGCACCTGCTCGAGCGCGATCCATTCGTTCGGGCGGTGCGCCTGCTCGATCGAGCCGGGGCCGCAGATGACGGTCGGAATCCCCGCCTGCTGGTAGAGCCCGCCCTCGGTGCCGAAGCTGACCTTGCCGACCTCGTTGGCGCCGGTGAGGCTCCGCGCGAGCTGGACCACTTCGCTGTCGATCGGCGTGGCAAGCGCGGGGATGGCATTGAACTCCTCGAACGTGATGCCCGCAGCCGCGCTCACTCCGTGCATTTCGGGCAGCATCGAAGCCGCGTGCTCGCGCAATTCGGCCTTGAGCGTCTCCGGATCGTCGACCGGAAGGTGGCGGATCTCGAAATCGAAGCGGCATTCGCGCGGCACGATGTTGAGCGCGGTGCCGCCCGCGATGGTGCCGGTCTGGATCGTTGTGTAAGGCGGCGTGAAGCCGGCATCGAACGGCCCATCCACGCGCTTGCGCCGCGCGATGCGGCGAATCTGCGCGACGATGTCGGCGGCAATCTCGATGGCATTGACGCCGGCATGGGAGAGCGCCGAATGGCTCTCGTGGCCCTGGACGTGGCAGCGCAGGCTGCGCTTGCCCTTGTGCGCGACCACGGGGCGCATCAGCGTCGGCTCGCCGATGATGCAGAAGCGCGGCTTCACCGGCCGCCCCGCGAGCATCGCGATCAGGCCGCGCACGCCGAGGCAGCCGACCTCCTCGTCATAGGTGAAGGCGAGATGAATGGGTGTCGCCGCTTGGGCGGCGATGATGTCCGGCACCATCGCCAGCACAATGGCGATGAAGCTCTTCATGTCGGACGCGCCGCGGCCGACGACGCGATCGCCGCGCTCGGTAAGGGTGAAAGGATCGCTGTTCCAGGCCTGGCCGTCGACCGGAACCACGTCGGTGTGGCCCGACAGCATGATGCCGCCGCGGTCGCCGGCGCCGATGGTGGCGTAGAGATTGGCCTTGCGCCGTCCGCCATCGAAGACGAGCTCGCTTGGCACGTGGAAACCGTCGAGATAGTCACGCACGAAATCAATGAGCGCGAGGTTCGACTCGCGACTCGTGGTGTCGAAGGCGACGAGCCGGCGGATCATCTCGATGCTGGGAATTGCCCGTGCCACGCCCCGCGTTCCCCGTCAGGTCAGGAACTGCTCCTTGAACACCCGTTCCTCGAGATTGTGCTCGGGATCGAACAGCAGCGTCAGCTCGATGTCGCGCGTCTCGCGCACCGCGACCGAGATCACGTCGCGCACCTCGGTATAGTCGGCCGTGGCGCTCACCGGCCGCTTATCCGCTTCGAGCACCTCGAAGCGCACGCGCGCGCCGTGCGGCAAGAGCGCACCGCGCCAGCGCCGCGGGCGGAAGGCGCTGATCGGAGTCAATGCCAGCAAATCCGCGCCCAGCGGCACGATCGGCCCCTGGACGGAGAGGTTGTAGGCGGTGCTGCCGACCGGCGTCGCCACCAGCGCTCCGTCCGCCAAGAGCTCGTCGAGCCGCACGATGTCGTCGACGATGATCCGGATCTTGGCCGCTTGGCGCCGCTGGCGCAGCAGCGAGACCTCGTTGATCGCCAGCGCGCGGTGCTCCTTGCCGTCGCGGTCGATCGCGGTCATGGCCAGCGGATGGATGCGCACGGCGACGGCGCGGGCAAGCCGCTGCGGCAGGCCGTCGGGCGCATAGGCGTTCATCAGGAAGCCGACGCTGCCGCGGTGCATGCCATAGAACGGCACGCGCCGGTCGCGGTAGCGATGCAGCGTCTCCAGCATGAACCCGTCGCCGCCCAACGGCACGATCACGTCGGCCTCGTCGGGCGGCGCGCTGCGGTAGCGCTCGTTGAGCTCGGCGAGCGCTTCCTGCGCCTGGGGCGCTTCGCTCGCGAGGAAGGCGAAGCTGGCTTCGGCCGCCGCGCCCCGCTCGATGGTTTGCGCCGTCTCGCTCACCCGCCGGTCACGCTCATGTGCCGCTTGACGGCGGGACGTTGGTGGCGGCGGTCGATGATGAAATCGTGTCCCTTGGGCTTGCGCGAGATGGCCTCGTGGATCGCGGCCTCGAGAGGCGCGTCGCTCGACGATTGCCGCACCGGCGCGCGCAAGTCGGCCGCGTCCTCCTGGCCGAGACACATATAGAGCGTACCGGTGCAGGTGAGCCGCACGCGGTTGCAGCTCTCGCAGAAATTATGCGTCAGCGGCGTGATGAAGCCGAGCTTGCGCCCGGTCTCGCGCACGGTGAAATAGCGCGCCGGCCCGCCGGTGCGGTAGTCGGTCTCGTCGAGCGTCCAGCGCCGCTGAAGCCGCGCCCGCGCCAGCGACAGCGGCAGGTACTGGTCGAGCCGCATCTCGCCGCCGATCTCGCCCATCGGCATCACCTCGATGAGGACCAGATCGAAGCCTTCCTCGCCGCACCATTCGACCAGCCGGTCGAACTCGTCGTCGTTGACGCCCTTGAGGGCGACGGTGTTGATCTTGATCGCAAGACCCGCGCGCTTGGCGGCTTGCAGGCCCGCCATCACCGTGTCGAGCTTGCCCCAGCGCGTGATGGCGGCGAACTGCGCCGGATCGAGCGTGTCGAGCGAGACGTTGATGCGGCGCACGCCGGCCGCCTTGAGCTCCTCGGCGTGGCGCGCCAATTGGCTGCCGTTGGTGGTGACCGTGAGCTCGTCGAGCGCGCCGGTCTCGAGGTGCCGCCCGAGGGAACGGAATAACGTCATGATGCCGCGCCGCACCAGCGGCTCGCCCCCGGTGAGGCGGAGCTTGCGCACGCCCAGGCGCACGAAGGCGCTGCACACCCGGTCCAGCTCCTCGAGGGTCAGGACCTCGGATTTGGGCAGGAACGTCATGTCTTCCGACATGCAGTAGACGCAGCGGAAGTCGCACCGGTCCGTGACCGAAACGCGCAAATAGCTGATATGGCGTCCGAATGGGTCGATCATCTCGCGCGGCACCTTCGCGGGCAGAAGCGCTGCCCGGCCCCCTTAACATAGTGCGCCGTGCGAAAAAGTCTCCCCCGGAGTTCCCCGGGGTGCGGCAGGCTCAGGCGGCCTTGACCTCGGTCAGGAACGCGTCGATCGACCGGCGCAGGGCGTCGGCCTGGCTGGAGAGGCGGGTCGCCGCCTCGAGCACGTCGTTGGCGGCGTTGCCGGTGCGGCCGGCGGCGTCGCTGACGCCGGCGATGTTGCTCGAGACCTCGGTGGTGCCGACCGAGGCCTGCTGCACGTTGCGGGCGATCTCGGCGGTGGCGGCGTTCTGCTGCTCGACCGCGGTGACGATGGCGGCGGCGATGTGGCTGATCTCGTGGATGGTGGCGCCGATATGGCCGATCGCCGCGACGGCCTCGCCGGTGGCCTGCTGCATGCTGGCGACCTGGCCGGCGATCTCCTGGGTCGCCTTGGCGGTTTGGGTGGCGAGCGACTTGACTTCGCTCGCGACCACCGCGAAGCCCTTGCCGGCCTCGCCCGCGCGCGCCGCCTCGATCGTGGCGTTGAGCGCGAGCAGGTTGGTCTGTCCCGCGATCGCGCCGATCAGCTCGACCACCTGGCCGATGCGCTGCGACGCGTCGGCGAGGCTCTTCACGGTGACGTTGGTGCGTTGGGCCTCGTCGACCGCCTTGTCGGCGACATGGGTCGAGAGCGTCACCTGGCGGCCGATCTCGCTCACCGACGCGGCCAGCTCCTCGGTCGCGCTCGCCACGGTGTCGACGTTGCTGGCGGCGAGCTCGGAGGCGGTGGTGGCGGCGGCGGACTGGCGGCTCGTCTCCTCGGCGGTGGCGGACATGCTCTCCGCCGTCGCCTGGAGCTGCACTGCGGCGCTGGCCACGGTGTCGAGCATCCCGGTGACTTGATGGTCGAACTTGAGCGCCACCTCGGCAAGGCGGGCGGCGCGCTCGACTTGCGCCTGGCGCTCGCGCTCGCGCTCGGCCGCCAGTTGCTCGGCGGCGACGGCGGTGTCCTTGAAGACCCGCAGCGCCTCGGCCATGGCGCCGATCTCGTCGGTGCGCCCGGCCTCGCCGGTGTCGACCTCGAGATCGCCCGCGGCGAGGCGCCGCATCGTGTCGGTCATGCGCACGACGGGCTTGGCGATCATGTGGCCGAAGAGGAGCGACGCCACTACCGCGGCCAGGGTCGCCACCATGGTGAACCAGACGAAGATCAGCCGCGCCGAATGCGTCTCGCCCTGAAGCTCGTCGACCAGCACGGTCTTGCGGCCCTTGACGATGGCGAGAAGCTGCGCCGACTGGTTCTCGTAATCCTGATAGACGCTCTGCACGTCGCCGGCACCGTGGGCGGCGTCGCCGGCGCTGTTGATCGCCTGACGCACCGCGTCGGCATAGTCGCGCGCCGTCTTCGCCAGCGCCGCGACCAGCGGCGTCAATTGCGGATCCTCGTCGGATTGGATCAGGTCGGCGGCGATGCGGCGAAGCTGGTCGAGATCGACGCCCAACTCGGCGGAAGCGGCCTTCGCGCCGGCCTGGTCGAGCCCGGTCGCGGCCAGCGCGGCGAGGCGATAGTGCCGCGTCTGGACCCCCGCCATGGCGCGGTCGAGCGCGGCGATGCGCGACGAGCGCTCAAAGGCAGTGGAGGAAAGCTGGTCGAGACGCCGGTCGCTCTCCTGCAACAGCACCAGCGAATAGATCGCGAGCCCCATCAGCGTCGCGATCAGGATGGCGGGCGCTATGCAGATCTTGGCGCGGAGTGACAGGTTGCTCAGACGCATCGCGATCGGACCGTCGCCGGTAATGGCCGGCGGAGCATAAGCAAATTCGTTAAATTTGCGCTTAAGCCCTGCTTTCGGCCTTGAACGCGAAGGATTTGCTCTCGCCTTGCGCTCAGTCTTGCGCGGACATCGGCGGCGGCCAGGAGGCGAGCCAGACCTCGAGCGGAAAGATCGGCGGGGTCTCGCCGGCATCGACCAGCGTCGGGTCGATAGCGAAATATCGGCCGCTCCCGATCGCCCGGATCACCGCCGCGTTGCGCGGCGGATCGAGGCTGAAATCCGACAAGCCGCCGGCAAAGGCGAGCTTCTCGACCGCGTGGTCGCGCAACAGCCCGTCGCGCGCCACCATCGTGAGATAGGTCCAGGTGTTCACGGACTCGTCGATGCAGTCCATCTGGGTCGGGTCGATCGACGGGTTCGGCCGCAGGTGATAATCCTGCCGCGTCCATTGATGCGCCGAGGTTCCGGTGCGCGCGCCCACCAAGCGTTGGAGCAGCGCGACCGCCTCGGCGATCCGCCTGCGCTCTTCGCTTGCGTCGGCGGGAGGCGGCTGGAACTTGGCGCGCACGCTGCGCCACTCGGCTTCGCTGAGTTCGATCCGGCTGACGATCGTGCAGCCGAAGCCGTGGCACTGGTAGAAACTTGAGTGCGACGGGTTCGGCTTGGCGTAAAGCCGGAGAAATCCGTCGCTGAGATGACCCGGCGCCTGGCACGAGGCGAGCGCGAGGAGACACACCAGCGCCGCCGTGCAGGCGCGATGCAAACGGACCCCGGCAAAATGCTCATGTGACATCGCCGGCCCGTGTTAGCCGATCCCGCGCCCGCGGGAAACCGGCCTGCCCTTGTCCGCGCGCCTCCCGCCTTGCGAAGCCCCCGCCGCGGCATCAATATCGCGGCCATGAAGGAATTCGCAGTCCGGCCCGATCCGGACGACCCGCGTCTCACGCGCACGGTCGAGGGAATCGATCACGAGGGCCGCCCGGTCACGACCTCGGTGGTGGTGGAGCGGCCGCTGACTCTATTCCTCAACGGCCAGGAAGTCGTCACCATGATGACGGTGGGTGACCATCCGCGCTATCTCGCGGTCGGATACTTGCTCAACCAGAACATGCTGCGCGCCGACGACACCATCACCGCGATCGACTACGACGAGGAGCTCGAGACCGTGGTGGTGCGCACCAAGCGGCGCACCGACTACGAGCGCAAGCTGCGCAAGAAGACGCTCACCTCCGGCTGCGCCCAGGGCACCCTGTTCGGCGACCTGATGGAGAAGTTCGACGATATCCGCCTGCCCGACACGGCGGTGCTGCGCACCTCGTGGCTCTATGCGCTGACGCGCAAGATCAACACCGTGCCGAGCCTCTATCTCGCCGCCGGAGCCATTCACGGCTGCGTCCTGTGCGAGGAAGACCGGCCGCTCGTCTACATGGAAGATGTCGGCCGCCACAACGCCATCGACAAGATCGCGGGCTACATGCACCTGGAAGGCGTCGGGCCCGAGTGCAAGCTGTTCTACACCACCGGGCGCCTCACCTCCGAGATGGTGATCAAGACGGTGCAGATGCGCATCCCGATCCTGATCTCGCGCTCGGGCTTCACCGCCTGGGGCGTCGAGCTGGCGAAGAAGGCGGGGCTCACGCTCATCGGCCGCGCCAAGGGCAAGCGCTTCGTCGCGCTCGCCGGCGAGCACCGCATCGTGTTCGACGACGACCCGTCCGCGGTCGGCGACGAGAGCGACCGGGTCAAACGCAAGGCCAGCCTCGCCGAGGACATGGCGTGATCGTCGCCGGCGTGATCCTCGCCGGCGGGCTCGCGCGCCGCATGGGCGGCGGCGACAAGGGCACGCGGCTCCTCGCCGGCCGGCCCATTCTCGCCTGGGTGATCGAGCGCGCCCGGCCCCAGGTCATGGCGCTCGCGCTCAACGCCAACGGCGATCCGGCGCGCTTTTCCTCATACTGCCTGCCTGTCGTGCCGGACAGCGTCGAAGGCTTCGCCGGGCCGCTTGCCGGCGTGCTCGCCGGGCTCGACTGGGCGGCGGATTCCGTCCCAGGCGCCAGTCATGTCGCGAGTTTCGCCACCGACGCGCCGTTCCTGCCGCGCGACTTGGTGGCGCAGCTCGCGGCTGCGGTCGCGGCCGGCGCCGTTCTCGCCTGCGCCGCCTCGGGCGGGCAAGAGCATCCAGTATTCGGCCTGTGGCCGCTGGCGCTGCGCGAGGACTTGCGCCGCGCCGTGCGCGACGAGGGGGTGCGCAAGGTCGATCAATGGACCGGCCGCTATCGCCTGGAGACGGTCGAATTTCCGGTCGATCCGGTCGATCCGTTCTTCAACGCGAACCGACCCGACGATCTCGCGGCGGCGGAAAAACTCGTGGCGGCCGCGGCGGGCTGAAGAGGCGAGGGGGCGCTGCATGGGCGTCGAGGTGGATTTGCGGGTCGTCGAATTGCTGTGCGGACGGCTCTGCCACGAGCTGATCAGCCCAGTCGGCGCCATCAATAACGGCGTCGAGCTGCTCAGCGAGGACGATCCCGAGTTCGTCAAGGAAGCGATGGGCCTCATTGGCCAGAGCGCGCGCAAGGCAGGGCAGCGGCTGCAATTTTACCGCTTCGCCTATGGCACCTCGGGCGCGTCGGGCGTGGCCGATCCGCGCGAGCTGTCGCTCGGGCTGTTCGAGGGCAGCAAGCTGCGCTGCGACTGGGCAGCCGATGCGAACGGCGTGGCGAACGTCTGGCAGAGGCTCGCCTGCAACATGCTCGTGCTCGCTGCCGAGTTCCTGCCGCGTGGCGGGACGGTGCGGGTGCGGCCCTTGGGCACCGGCGTCGAAGTCGCCGCCGAGGGCGACACGGTAAACGTGAGCGCCGAGCTGGCGGCCGCGCTCGAGGCCGGCACCAGCGTCGAGACCCTCACCGCGCGCAGCGTTCACGCTTTCTACACCATGCGGCTGGCGCAGCAGATGGGCGCGCGGCTGGCGCTTGCGGTCGCTGGGCCGGGTCGCGCGGTCCTGACCGCGTCGCCGGCCGGGTGAACGGCCACGGCTTCAGACGTTCTTAAACGATTTTTGCGATTTTTCTCAAGATCCTGGCGGTTCGCGCGAGGGCCGCCGGTCGCGGGAAGATCATGGACGAGCTGCTGCGCGAGTTCCTGACCGAGACGAACGAGAGCCTCGCCGCGCTCGATGCCGACCTCGTGCGATTCGAGAAGAGCCCCGACGCGGCGCTGCTGCAGAACATCTTCCGCCTGTTCCACACCATCAAGGGCACGTGCGGATTCCTCGCGCTGCCGCGGCTCGAGGCGCTGGCGCACGCGGCGGAGACCGTGCTCAACCGGCTGCGCGACGGCGAACTGGTCGCCGCGCCCGCGGTGGCCGGCGCGGTCATCGCCACCATCGACCGGATCAAGGACATGCTGGCGGCGATCGAGGCGCACGGCGCCGAGAGCGCGGGAGACGACGGCACCCTCATCGCGCGCCTTGCCGCACTCGGCGCGGGGCCGGCGGACGCGAAACCTGAGGTCGAACCCGTGGCGGCATCGACCGACGCGCCTTCTCCTGCGCCCTCGCAGCACACGATCCGCGTCGATGTCGAGCGGCTCGACTCCCTGATGACGCTCGTGAGTGAGCTGGTCCTCACCCGCAACGAACTGCTTCAAGTGCTGCGCAGCGAAGGCGTGGACAAGTTCGCCGCGCCGCTCGAGCGGCTGTCGAAGCTGACCAGCGCGCTGCAGGACGGGGTGACGAAGACGCGCATGCAGCCGATCGGCGGCGCATGGTCGAAACTGCCCCGCCTGGCGCGCGATCTCGAGCACGAGCTTGGCAAGACCATTGCGCTCGAGCTGCACGGCGCCGACACCGAGCTCGACCGGCAGGTGCTCGAGCTCATTCGCGATCCGCTGACGCACATGGTGCGGAACGCGGCCGACCACGGCATCGAGACTCCGGACGAGCGCGAGCGCTGTGGCAAGCCGCGCGCCGGCCGCATCGTTCTCGACGCCATGCAGAAGGGCGCGAGCATCGTCATCGAGATCGCCGACGACGGGCGCGGCTTGGCGCTCGACAGGATCAAGGCGCGCGCGCTCGCATTGGGCCTCGCGACCGAGGGCGAGCTTGCGGCTCTCTCCGAGCAGCAGATGCGCGAGTTCGTGTTCCGGCCCGGATTTTCCACCGCCGCTGCCGTCACCTCCGTCTCCGGCCGCGGCGTCGGGCTCGACGTGGTGCGCGCCAATATCGAGCGGCTCGGCGGCGCCATCGAGATCGCATCGGTCGCGGGGCAGGGGACGCGCTTCTCGATCGTGCTGCCGCTCACCCTCGCCATTGTTCCGGCGCTCGTCGTCGCCAGCGGCGGCGAGCGTTTTGCGCTGCCGCGCCTTGCGGTGCAGGAATTGGTCAGCGCGGGCGCCGGCGCCGGGCACAGGATCGAATTCATCAACCGCGCGGCGGTGTTGCGCTGGCGCGGCCGGCTGCTGCCCCTGGTGTCGCTGAAGCGCTTGCTGCGACTGGGCGAGGACGCGATGGAAGGGACCGCGCTGGTCGTAGTGACCGAGGTGGCGGGGCGGAGCTTCGGCATCCTGGTCGAGCGGATCGACGATTTCGAGGAAATCGTGGTGAAGCCGGTGGCGCCGATTCTGCGCGGGCTGACGCTCTACGGCGGCAACGCCATCCTGGGCGACGGCAGCGTGATCATGATCCTCGATCCCGCCGGCATCGCGGCTGCGTGCGGCGGCGTCGGCGTGGCGCGGCAGCCGGTTGCGGTCGACATGCCCGCAGCGCATCGCCGCGAGAGCTATCTCGTGTTCCGCGCCGGCCCGGGCGGCCCCAAGGCGGTAAAGCTCGATCACGTCGCGCGTCTCGAGGAGATCGAGTTGTCCGCGGTCGAGATCGCCGAGGGACGGCCGGTGGTGCAGTATCGCGGCCGGCTCATGCGCGTCTCCGCGGTCGCGCCCGAGGACGGGTTCGCGCAGGCGGGGCGCAAACCGATGCTGGTCTTCGCCGAGGACGGCGATGCCGCGGGCCTCGTCGTCGACGAGATCGAGGATATCGTCGACGCGGCGGCGGCGATCGAGCGCAATGCAGATCGACCCGGCCTCCTTGGCAGCGCCATCATCGCCGGCAGGGCGACCGACATCGTCGATGCGGGCTTCTATCTCGCGCGCGGCAATGTTGCGACGCGTGATTGCGCCGCGCTGCTCGGCAGTCTCGAGAGCGCGCTCGCGCGCGGACGGGACGCGGCATGAGCCAAGCGCGCGATCTCGTCGTCATCACCGTGGCAGAGCAGAATTTCGGCGTGCCCGTCGAACTTGTGCGCGACGTTCTCGCAGCGCCTGCCATGGCCCGCATCCCGCTCGCGCCCGCCGAGGTGGCGGGTGCGCTCAACCTGCGCGGCCGCATCGTCGTGGCGGTTGACCTGCGCCGGCGCCTCGGGCTCCCGGCGGTGGAACTGCGCCGCATGTGCGTCGTGGTCGAGCATGAGGGCGAGCTTTACAGCCTGCTGGTCGATGGGATCGGCGAGGTCCTGCGCGTCGATGGGGACCTCTTCGAGGATACGCCGTCGACACTCGACCCGGTGTGGCGGCGCGTCTCGGCCGGGATCTACCGGCTCGACGGGATGCTGCTGCTGGCGCTCGATGTGGCGCGGACGCTCGATATCCGGGCCGGAACGGAGGCCGCATGATGTCGTCGATGAAGGATAGGCGATGAAGACCTGTCTCGTGGTCGACGATTCGCGCGTCGTCCGCAAGGTCGCGCGGCGCATCCTCGAGGGGCTGAGCTTCGCCGTCGAGGAGGCGGCCGACGGCCTGTTCGCGCTCGAAGCGTGCCTCCAGGCGATGCCCGATGCGGTGCTGCTCGATTGGGACATGCCGCGCATGAACGGCATCGAGTTCCTGCGCCGGCTGCGCGCCACGGAGGGCGGCAAGACGCCCGTGGTCGTATTCTGCACCTCGCACAGCGACATCGGCCACATCCAGGAGGCGATGGGCTCGGGCGCCGACGAATATGTGATGAAGCCGTTCGACGGCGACATTCTCGAAGCCAAGCTCTTGAAGGTCGGGTTGCTGTGACCGTCGCGGCCTTACGCACGAAGGCGCCGGCGCGCGCTGCCGCGCCCTATCGCGTGATGATCGTCGACGACAGCGCGGTCGTCCGCGGCCTGCTGGCGCGTGCGCTCGAGAGCGACGGCGGCATCCACGTCGCGGCTTCGGCCGCCAACGGACAGATGGCCCTCGACACGCTCAAGCGCCATGACATCGAGCTGCTCCTGCTCGATGTCGAGATGCCAGTGATGGACGGGCTGACCGCGCTCCCTCTTCTCGTCAAGGCGCGGCCCGATCTCAAGGTGATCATGGTCTCGTCGCTGACCAAGAGCTGCGCCGCGGTGACGCTGAAAGCGCTGGCGGCGGGGGCGGCGGATTATGTCGCCAAGCCCAGCTCCGCCGATCGCGAGGCCGGCGACGTGTTCAGGCGCGACCTGGTCGCCAAGGTGAAGGCGCTGGCGGAGGCGCGCCGCGCGGCCGCTTCGCCGTCGCTGACGACACGAGCGCCCGCGGTGGTGGGCGCATCGCTCAGGGCGGGGCCGGCCGGGCCACCGCGCGCCATCGCCATCGGCGCCTCGACCGGCGGGCCGACGGCGCTCTACCGCATCGCCGCAGCGCTCAAGGCCGAACTCGTGCAGCCGATCTTCGTCACCCAGCACATGCCGCCGACCTTCACCGCGATCTTTGCCGATCACCTCGCCCGCGCCAGCGGCTGGGCGGCGGCCGAGGCCTGCGACGGCGAGGCGGTCGCCGAGCGGCGCATTTATGTCGCACCCGGCGACTACCACATGTTGGTCGAGAGCGCCGACGGCGGTAAGCGCATTCGCCTGTCGAAGGGTCCGGCGGAGAATTACTGCCGGCCGGCGGTCGATCCGATGCTGCGCAGCCTCGCCGCGGTTTACGGCGACGGGCTGCTGGCGGTGATGCTCACCGGCATGGGCCATGACGGGCTCGCGGGCGCCGACGCGGTGGTGGCCGCAGGCGGCGCGGTCATCGCCCAGGACCAGGCCTCGAGCGTGGTCTGGGGCATGCCGGGCGCGGTGGCCACTGCTGGCCTGTGCAGCGCGCTCTTGCCGCTTGACGAGATCGCCCCGTTCCTCGCCGCCGCCGCCCGTCGGGGCCTGCGATGACCCCAGCCGATTTCGCTCTCTTCGCGCGTGTCCTGAAGGAACGTTCAGGACTCGTTGTAACAGAAGAGAAATGCTATCTCATCGACAGCCGGCTTGAGCCGGTGGCGCGGAAGCATGGACACGCCTCGGTGGCGCTGCTCGCGGCGGCCCTGCGCGGCGGCCGCGACGCCGCACTGACCCGCGACATCGTCGAGGCGATGACCACCAACGAATCGATGTTCTTTCGCGACACCCGGCCATTCCAGCAGTTCCGGAGCATCGTGCTGCCGGCATTGCTCGAGGCGCGGGCCGCGACCCGCCAGCTCCGCATCTGGAGCGCTGCTTGCGCCGCCGGCCAGGAGCCCTATTCATTAGCCATGATGCTCGCCGAGGAATCGGCACGACTCGCGGGCTGGCAGGTCGCGCTGGTGGCGAGCGACATTTCCGGCGAGATGGTGGCCCGCGCCCTGACCGGCTCGTACAGCGAGTTCGAGGTCCAGCGCGGCCTGCCGCTCAAATATCTGGTCAAGTATTTCGAGCCCGATTCCGGCCGCTGGCAGCTCAAGCCCGAGATCCTGAGGATGGTGCAGTTCCGCACCGTAAACCTGCTCGAGGATCTCGCCACGCTCGGCCGGTTCGACGCCATTTTCTGCCGCAACGTGCTGCTCTATTTCGACGCCGCGACCAAGACGGCGCTGCTCGACCGGCTCGCCTTGATGCTGCCGCGCGACGGGTTCCTGTTTCTCGGCGGCGCGGAGACGATGCTCGGCGTCAGCGACCGGTTCTCGTCGGTGGCTGACGAGCGTGGCCTCTATCGCCCGATGGCCCGCGCCGCGGTGGCCGCAAAATGAAACGGCGGCCCGGAGGTCGCCGTTCGCTGTCGTCGGGGTGAAGGACGAAAGGTGGTCAGGCCTTCGCCACTACCTTGCGAGGTGTATTCTCCGCGTCGGCGGGCGGATCGCGCAGCACGTAGCCGCGGCCCCACACCGTCTCGATGTAGTTGTCGCCTTGGGTCGCCTGCGACAGCTTCTTGCGCAGCTTGCAGACGAACACGTCGATGATCTTGAGCTCCGGCTCGTCCATCCCGCCATAGAGATGATTGAGGAACATCTCCTTGGTGAGCGTGGTGCCCTTGCGCAGGCTGAGCAGCTCGAGGATGCCGTATTCCTTGCCGGTCAGATGCAGCGGTTGGCCCTCGACCTCGACGGTGCGGCTGTCGAGATTGACGGTGAGCTTGCCGGTCCGGATCACCGATTCGGAATGGCCCTTGGCGCGCCGGACGATCGCCTGGATGCGGGCAATCAGCTCGCGGCGGTCGAACGGCTTGGTGAGGAAATCGTCGGCGCCGAAGCCGAGGCCCTTGATCTTGTGATCGAGCTCGCCCAGCCCCGAAAGGATGAGGATCGGCGTCCGTACCCGCGCGGCGCGCAGGCGGCGCAGAACCTCGTACCCGTCGATGTCGGGCAGCATCAGATCGAGGATGATGATGTCGTAATCGTAGAGCTTGCCGATCTCGAGCCCGTCTTCGCCCAGATCCGTGGTGTCGCAGATGAAGCCTTCGGCCCGCAGCATCATCTCGATGCTGGCAGCCGTCGCCGAATCATCCTCGACCAGGAGAACTCGCATCCGTCACCTCCGACGTGGGTACGTCCGATAAACCATAAGCACTTTAATCATTCTTTCCAATCGAAGTTAAGGCTGAGTTAATTGCCTGTGCTTGGCGAAAATTATTTGCGAAGCGGTCTTTTTCCGCGCTCTCCTTCCGTCCCCTCAGCGCCCCGGAACCCGAGCATTTCCGCCAGTTTTAACGGACAGTTAAGCGTGTTTCGCGATGATGATCCGGGCACTCGGAAAGAGGCGCCGGAGCCACATGAGGGGCGCCTTTGACTCTCCCTAACCTTATCGCCGAACTGGGTCAGCTCGACGCGACCCGGCGCTACGGCCGAGTGACCGGCGTGCTCGGCATGCTGCTCGAGGCGGGCGGATTTCCGCGCGAGGCGGCGGTCGGCGACCGCGCCGCGGTGTACGCCCAACGCGGCCGCGTCATGTGCGAAGTGGTAGGGTTCCGCGCCGGCCGCGCCCTGCTGATGCCGTTTGGCGCGCTCGACGGGATCGGCCTCGGCTGCCGCGTCGAGGCGTGCGCTGGCGCCGGCACGATCTATCCCCATCCGGCCTGGCTCGGCCGGGTCATCAACGCCTTCGGCGAGCCGATCGACGGCAAGGGACCGCTGCCGCAAGGGCCCGATCCCTACAAGCTGCGCGACCGCCCGCCGCCCGCCCATGCGCGCAAGCGCGTCCAGGGCAAGATCGATCTCGGCGTGCGCGCCCTCAACACTTTTCTCACCTGCTGCCGCGGCCAGCGCATGGGCATCTTCTCCGGCTCCGGCGTCGGCAAGTCGGTGCTGATGTCGATGATCGCGCGCTACACCGCGGCCGACGCCACCGTGATCGGCCTGGTCGGCGAGCGCGGCCGCGAGGTCCAGGAATTCATCGAGGACGATCTCGGGCCCGAGGGCCTGGCGCGCAGCATCGTCGTGGTCGCGACCTCCGATGAATCACCGCTGATGCGCCGCCAGGCCGCCCACCTCACGCTCGCGGTGGCGGAATACCTGCGCGACCGGGAGCTCGACGTGCTGTGCCTCATCGACAGCGTGACGCGCTTTGCCATGGCGCAGCGCGAGATCGGGCTGAGCGCGGGCGAGCCGCCGACCACCAAAGGCTACACGCCGACCGTCTTCGCCGAGCTGCCGAAGCTCCTGGAGCGCGCCGGCCCCGGCACCGGCAAGGGCAGCATCACCGGGCTCTTCAGCGTGCTGGTCGAGGGCGACGACCAGAACGAGCCCATCGCCGACGCGTGCCGCGCCATCCTCGACGGCCACATTGTGCTCGATCGCGCCATCGCCGAGCGCGGCCGCTATCCCGCGATCAACGTGCTGCGCTCGATCTCGCGCACCATGCCGCAATGCAACAGCGCGGCGGAGAACGGCGTCGTCGCGGCCGCGCGCGCACATATCTCGACCTACGAGGACATGGCCGAGCTCATACGCCTCGGCGCCTATCGCGGCGGCAGCGACGCGCGGGTCGACGAGGCCATCCGCCACTACCCCGCGCTTGAGAAATTCCTGACCCAAGGGAAGGACGAGCGCGCCGACCTCGCCGCCGGCTACCAGGCGCTCGCGGCCATCGTCGGAGCCGCCGCGTGAGCGCGCTCGATAGTCTCATCCGCCTGCACCGCTGGCAGCTCGACGAGCGCCGCCGCGATCTCGCGGCGCTCGACGCGCTGGAGGGAAAGCTGCGCCAGGAGCGGGCGCGGCTCGATGCCGAGGAGAAGTCGGAGCAGGCGATCGCCGCCGCCTCGAGCGAGGCCGCGACCGCCTATGGCGCCTTTGCGCGCCACCTGGTGGAGCGGCGTCAGCGCCTCGACCAGTCGCTGGCGTCGGTCGCCGAGCAGATTGAGATCGCGCGCGAAGCGCTCGCCGATGCGCATCGCGACGTGAAGCGCTACGAGATCGCCGCCGCCAACCGCGCGCTGGCGCAGCGCAAGCGGCTGGAGCGCCAGCAGCAGCGCGTGATGGACGATATCGGGATCGAGACCTATCGCCGCCGCGGCGGCTGACCGGTCAGATGCGCACTTCGATGTGGCCGCGCAACCCCGCGAGCGGCTGCACCGCGAACTCCGGGACCGTGGCGAAGACGATGTCGCCGTGGAGGCCCTGCGCCGCGCTGGCACGGCGGAAGATCTCGGTCGCTTCCTGACGCAGCTCGGGTGCCAGCGCGGTATGGCTGCGCAGCACCAGGTCGAGACGCGTGCCGCGCACCATCCCGTCGAGCTGCAAGGCCCCAAGCTGGCTCATCTCGGCCTCGATGACGAAGCGCCCGCCGTCGGCGTGCCCGTCCTGCGCGCCGCCGTTTCGGCGCAGGAAGAGGCGCAGCGGCTGCACCGACTCGCCGGCAAGCAGCGGCAGGGTCAGGACCTGCCATTCGCCGGTCGCGCCGTTCTTGCTGAGGCGCCCCAGCTCGGCCACGTCGGCGCCGAGCTTCATCCGGAGCCGTTCGTGTCCGGTCGCCGTGAGCGCGCGGCCGGCCGGCTCGCCGGGCCAGCGCCCGGAATAGAGCGCGCCGGCGAGAAAGAGCAGCGTTCCCGCGAGCGCCGGCGCGGTGCCGGGACCAAGCTCGCCGCGCAATTGCTGCGCTAATGCGGGCGCCGACTTGTCGAGGATCGCCAGCGCCTGGTCGAGCGATGGCCAGCCGCTCGTCTGGGTCGGGGTCGCGCCGGCGCTGTCGGGGGCCGAGGCGGTCAACCGTTCGAATTCGAGCGCGGTCCCCGGCGGCAAGGCGAGGCGCCGATCCAGCGACAAGGTCCCGATCGCGGTGTCGACCACGGTCTCGTCCGTGCCGCCGGCGGCGATCGTGCCCGCGAGCAGCGTCGCGCCGGGAGATGCGGTGCCGACGCGCAGCATCAGCCGCGATCCGGCGGCGAGCGCGTTGGGATCGGGCGCGGCGGTGACGACCGTCGCGGTCAAGGTCGTGCCGAGATCGAGCTGCATCGGCGGCGCGGCTTCGGCGGCATCGGGCTCGGCGATGGAGAGAATGGAAACGGTGGGCGGGTTGCCTGGGAGGATGCGCAGCTCGACCCGCGTGCCGGGCGCCAGCGTCTGCGTCGTCTTCAACGACAGATTGCCATACGCGCTGCGCAGCACCATGGCGCCTTCCGGGCTGCGCTCGAGCACCGTGGCCATGAAATTCGCCGCCGACGGAACCGCCTGCGGCGCGCTCAGCAAATCGGCCACTGGCGAGGCCGGCGGCGCCTGGAGCGTGGCGCCGTTGGAGCCTTGTGTCCGGGCAATGCCGAGCGGGTCGGTCATGGTTTAGTGCGGCCTGAGCTCGGCATCGAGGCGGCGCGCGATCTGCTCGACGTCGGTCGCGGCGTCGGCGTTGGGATAGCGCGTCATCAGCGCGACCTGGCGGCGGATGCTTTCCTTGACGTGATCGTCGCGCCGCACGATCCCGGCGAGCGGCGGCTCGATCTTCAGGAACTCGCGGCACGCGCGCAGCAGTGTTCCATATGTGCGCTCGCCGTCGCGCTGCGAGCCTACCATGTTGACGACGATCTGGATGCCGTCGGCGAGACGCTCGAGCGCCGTCACCTTGATGTAGGCATAGGCGTCGGTGATCGCGGTCGGCTCGTCGGTGGTGACGACGAGGCAGGCGCGCGCCTGCGTGGTGAGGAGCCGCACGGTGCGCTCGATGCCGGCGCCGAGATCGAGCACCACCCAATCGTAGCCCTGCGCCACGCGGCCCAACTCGGCGCGGAGATCGAGCAGGCGGCTCGCCGGCATGCTCGCGAGATTGCCCGAGCCCGAGCGGCCGGCGATGATGTCGAAGCCGCAGCTATGCGGCGTCGCCGCCTGCGCCAGGGTGTATTCGCCCGCCACCACGCTGCCGAGATCGCGGCGCGGCGTGCAGCCGAGCTGGACATCGACGTTGGCGAGGCCGAGATCGCCGTCGAACAGCAGCGCCTTGCGTCCGGCGCGGGCCAGCGCGTGGGCGAGCGTGATGGCGAACCACGTCTTGCCGACGCCCCCCTTGCCGGATGCGATGGCGATGATGTTGCGCTTGTCCGGCGTCGCGGCCAGGGCAGGGGAGAGCAGTTCCGCCGCGGTTGCGCTGGTCATGGTCTACCTCGTTTTTTCGAGCGACGGCCGCCGCGCCCGCGCCGCCACCGAGAGCAGCAGCCGGGCGAGGAGGACGGGGTTGAAGGAACTGAGGCCATCAGCGATGGCCGGTGACAGGCCAGCCTCGGCAAAGCTGAACCGTTGGCTGTCGACGGCGGCGACGATGCTGCCGAGCCGCCGCGTGATGTCGAGCCGCGTCGCGACGAGGCGCAGGCAGCCGAGCTCGGCGAAGATGCGCGCCATCTCGACCGTGTCGACAGCGTCGCCGCCGCCCGGCAGGACCAGCGCCGGTTCGGCTCGGCTCGCGGCGATCAGCGTCTCGAGTTCGCCGCGGTCGGCGGCGTCGTAGGGATTGGCGCCGGCGGTGTCGATCAGCAGCAGCTCGGCCGGATCGGCGGCCGCGACCGACGATTCCAGCTCGTGCCCGTCGCGGGCGCGGTCGAGCGTCACGCCCAGGATCTTGGCGAAGGCGGCGAGCTGGTCGGCGGCGCCCGCCCGCGCCGCGTCGGACGTGACGAGCCGCACGCGCTTGCCGGCGAGCACCGTGCGCGCCGCGAGCTTGGCGATGGTCACGCTCTTGCCCGCGCCCGGCGGGCCGGCGAAAAGGAAGCAGCGGCGCTTGTCGTCCGGCGCGACCGGCTTGAAGGCATAGAGCGTCGCGAGCGCGCTCGACAGCGCGATCAGCGGCTCCTCCTCGTCGAAGGGGAGCGCGGCGGCGATCAGCTTCTCTGTGAGCTCCGGCGGCACGCCTTGCGCCGCGAGCGCGCTGGCGATGGCGTCGATCGCGCCGCCTTCCACGCCCGCCGAGGGCAGCGCGAGATCGGGGTCGAGCGCGGCGGTCACGCGCATCAGCCCGTCTTCGTCCTCCTGGGTCGAGATGATGATCGCCTCGGGGCCGAGCTGCTGGCGCACCAGGCTCATCGCCTCGCTCATCGTCCGACCGGTGAAGCTGCGCAAGCGCATGCTGGATCGAGCTCCGTCTTAGATCTGTCCCAGCGTCTTGAGGCGCGCCTTGGGATGGATTTCGTTTTGCGAGATGACGACCGTCAGCGGCCGGAAGCGCTCGATGATCGAGCGCACGTAGGGGCGAACGCCGGGGCTCGTCAGCAGCACCGGCGTCTCGCCCTTCATGGCGAAGCGCTCGAAGCTCTGGCGGATGGCGCCGATGAATTCCTGCAGCTTGGAGGGCGCCATGCTGAGATGCCGCTCCTCGCCCTGGCCGATGAGCGCCTCGGCGAAAGCCTGCTCCCACTGCGGCGACAAGCCGACGATTGGAATGAACCCGCCCTCGGCGGTGTGAGAGTCGCTGATCTGGCGCGCGAGACGCGCGCGCACATGCTCGGTGATGACCGAAGCGTTGCGGGTATAGCCGCACGCCTCCGAGATGCCCTCGAGGATGGTCGGCAGGTCGCGGATCGAGATGCGCTCGGCGAGCAGGTTCTGCAGCACGCGCTGGATGCCGCCCATCGAGATCTGGCTCGGCACCATGTCGCCGACCAGCTTCTGGTGGCCCTTGTCGAGCTCGTCGATGAGCTTCTGCGTCGCGGCATAGGACAAGAGCTCCGCCATGTTGTCCTTGATCACCTCGGTCAGGTGCGTGGTGATGACGGTCTGCGGCTCGACCACGGTATAGCCGCGGAACGTCGCCTCCTCGCGGTGGATTTCCTGCACCCAATGGGCGGGGAGTCCGAAGGTCGGCTCGGTCGTCGCCTCGCCGGGGAGCGTGATGGCGTCGCCGCGCGGGTCCATGATGAGCAGCATGTTGGGACGCAACTCGCCGCGCCCCACTTCGATTTCCTTGATGCGCACGAGATATGCGTTGGCGGGAAGCTGCAGATTGTCCTGGATGCGGACCGACGGCATGATGAAGCCCATCTCGGTCGCGAGCTGGCGGCGCAGGCCGCGCACCTGGTCGGTGAGGCGCGAGCCCTGGTCGTTGTTGATGAGGCTCAACAGCCCATAGCCGAGCTCGAGTCGGACCTGGTCGATCTGCAGCGCGTTGCGGATCGGCTCTTCCTTGGGAGGCGCGGCGGCGGCCACTTCGGCGGCGGTTGCGGCGGCGTCCGCCTTGTCCTGCTTCTCGGTGAGCTTCCAGCACGCGCCGCCGGTCAGGCCGGCCAGCAGCATGAACGGCGTCATCGGCACGCCCGGCACCAGCGACAGCGAGAACATCAGGAACGAGGCGACGCCGAGCGCCGAGGGATAAGCACCCAACTGGCCGAAGAGCGCCTTATCGGTCGAGCCGGCGGTGCCCGCTTTCGACACCAGCATGCCGGCCGCGGTCGAGACCACGAGCGCCGGGATTTGTGTCACGAGCCCGTCGCCGACGGTCAGCAGCGTATAGGTATGGGTCGCGGCGGAGAAGGTCAGGCCCTTCTGCGCCACGCCGATGACGATACCGGCGATGATGTTGATGAAGGTGATGATGAGGCCGGCGACGGCGTCGCCGCGCACGAATTTCGAGGCGCCGTCCATGGCGCCGTAGAAGTTGCTTTCGTCCTCGAGATCGCGGCGGCGCTGGCGCGCCTTGCCTTCGTCGATGAGGCCCGCGGAGAGATCGGCGTCGATCGCCATCTGCTTGCCCGGCATGCTGTCGAGGCTGAAGCGCGCCGCGACCTCGGCGATGCGGCCCGAGCCCTTGGTGATGACGACAAAATTCACCACCACCAGGATCGTGAACACGATCACGCCGATGACGAAATTTCCGCCCATCACGAAATTGCCGAACGCTTCGATGACGTGGCCGGCGGCGGCCGTACCCTCGTGGCCGTGGCTCAGGACGAGGCGCGTCGAGGCCAAGTTGAGCGCGAGCCGCAGCATGGTCGTGATCAGCAGCACGGTCGGGAACGAGGAGAATTCCAGCGGCCGGTCGATGAACAGCGACACCATCAGGATGAGGACGGCGAAAGTGATCGACAGCGCCAGGCTGATATCGAGCAGCCAGGTCGGCATCGGCAGGATGAGGACCGTCAGGATCGACACGACCGCGAGCGCGAGCGCGATCTCGCCGCGCCGCAAGGTCGCGCTCAGGCGCTGGAACAGCGCCCCGGACGTCGTGCCGAAGGTAGCGGCGTCCGCCATTGCGCTCAGGCCGTGGCCCGTTCCGGCTCGCCGGGAAGCGGCACGGGGAGCCCTTCCTGCCGGTAGAGCTGAAGCTTGTTGCGCAACGTGCGGATCGAGATGCCGAGGATGTTGGCGGCATGGGTGCGGTTGCCGAGGCAGTGCTGCAAAGTGCCGAGGATCAGGTCGCGCTCCACGTCGGCGACGGTGCGGCCGACCATGCCTTGGGCGCCTTGCGTCCAGGTGGAACCCGTCTCGCCGTCTTGCGCCTTCAGGGGAGCGAGCATGATGGCGTCGGGCTCGATTTCGTCGCCGCGGGCGAGCAGGATGGCGCGGTGCATGGCGTTCTCGAGCTCGCGCACATTGCCGCGCCAGCCGTGGCGGGTCAGCATCTCGCGCGCCGCCGCCGACAGGGGCCGTGCCGAAATCCCGTTCGACTCGGCGTACTTCTTGATGAAATGGTTGGCCAGCAGCTCGATGTCGCGCGGCCGCTCGCGCAGCGCGGGGATGCGCAGCGTGACGACGTTGAGGCGGAAATAGAGGTCCTCGCGGAACTCGCCGGTGCGCACCGCCTCTTCGAGATCGCGGTTGGAGGTGGCGATGAGGCGGATGTCGATCTTGATCGGCTGCGTGCCGCCGACGCGGTCGATCTCGCGTTCCTGGACCGCGCGCAGCAGCTTCGCCTGGAGCCGCGGGTGCATCTCGCTCACTTCGTCGAGCAGCAGCGTGCCGCCGGTCGCCTCCTCGAACTTGCCGATGCGGCGCGCGACGGCGCCAGTGAAGGCGCCCTTCTCGTGACCGAACAGCTCGCTTTCGAGCAGGTTCTCCGGGATCGCCGCGCAATTGACCGAGATGAAGTTCTGCTTGGCGCGACGGCTCTTGCGATGGATGAAGCGGGCCAGCACTTCCTTGCCGGTGCCGCTCTCGCCGGTGACGAAAATGCTCGCCTCCGAGGGCGCCACCTGCTCGGCCAGCCGCACCAGGCTCTCCATCGCCGGGTCGCGATAGAGCAGCGCGTGGCTCTCCTGCGCCACCGCCTGCAGCACGGCGGCGATCATCTCGGCGTCGGGCGGCAGCGGCAGGTATTCCTTGGCGCCCGCCTTGATCGCGCGCACGGCGGCGCCGGCGTCGGCGCCGATGCCGCACGCGACCAGCGGGACGTTGATGCGCTCCTGGCGGAGGCTGTCGATCATCTGCGCGATGTCGAGCTTTACGTCCATCAGCAGGAGGTCGGCGCCCTGGCCCGCGCGCAGCGCGACCAGCGCCTGCTCGACTCCGTCGACATGGGCGACCGTGGCGCCGCGCGCCAGCGCGATCTTGCCGGCCGCGCTGATATAGCCTTCGAGGGGCCCTACGATGAGGAGACGCATGGCGAATAACCCTTCGTGATCAGGACCGGTCGGCCTTGACGATTTCCGTCATGGTGACGCCGAGGCGCTCGTCGACGACGACGACTTCGCCGCGCGCGACCAGGCGGTTGTTGACATAGATGTCGATCGCTTCGCCGACGCGGCGGTCGAGCTCGACGACGGCGCCGCGGCCGAGCTTGAGGAGCTGGCTCACCTGCATCGTGGCGCGGCCCAAGACGGCGGAGATCTGCACCGGAATGTCGTAGACCGCCTCCAGCTCCTTGGCATTCTGCGGCTTGGTGTCTGCGGGCGGCGGCGGCGGCGCGTCGGCGTCGAGCTCGTCGAGCTGCAAGTTCTGCGTTTCAGCCATTGAGGTTCTCCTCGGAAGGGCGGGGACCGGCGGTCGGAGTGTCGAGAATTCGGGTCAGGATGGCGTCGATCTCGGCCATTAGGCGGCACGTGTCGCGCTCGGCGCCGCCATCGGCCCATTCAACGCGGCCGTCGCCCGGGGCGAGCGCGGCATCGGCCAGCAGCACGATCTTGCCGGCATATCCGTTCGCCTGCGCGATCGCGGCGAGCCGGGGCTGCAGCGCGTCGAAGAGCGCGTCGTTGACGCGCAGCACGAGCCGGGGCTCGTCGAGCGTCTCGCCGAGACAGCGGACGACGAGAGCCTCGATCTCGGCCAACGGCTCCTTGCGGCACAGGGCCGGCACGGCCTTCCCCAGCACCGTGCGCAGGAGCGCGACCGCGTCGCGTTCGGCGTCGCGCGCGATCGCGTCGCGTGCTTCGATGAGCGCGGCGGCGTCGCGTTCGAGCGCGGTGAGAGCATCGGTCGCGCGCGCTTCGCCGCTGCGCGCGGCCTCCGCCAGCGCGGCGACGTGACCTTGGGCGAAACTTTCGGCCCGTGCGGCGTCGAGATCGGCGCGGGTAAAGACCGGGTCGGGCGCGCGGCGTGTGCCGGCCGGCACCGGAGGATCGGGCTCGTCGAACGAGACGTCGAACAGGTATTTGCGCGGCGATCGCATCCTTCTCGTCCCTAATAGACCAGCTCGTCTTCGCCGCTGCCGTCGGAGATGACGATCTCCCCGCGGGCCGCGAGATCCTTGGCGGTCGAGACGAGATAACCCTGCGCCTCCTCGACATCCTTGAGGCGGACCGGGCCCATGGCGGAAATCTCCTCGCGCAAGAGCTTGCCGGCGCGCTCCGACATGTGGGAGAAGAACAGGTCGCGTAGCGTCTCTGACGCGCCCTTGAGCGCGATCGGGATGCGCTCCTTCTCGGCGGTGCGGAGGATCGCCTGGATCGCGGTGCCGTCGAGCTTGGACAGGTCTTCGAAGGTGAACATCAGCGCCTTGATGCGATCGGCCGAGTCGCGGTTGCGCTCCTCGAGCGAGGTGAGGAAGCGCGTCTCGGTGTTGCGGTCGAGGCTGTTGAAGATCTCGGCGATCAGCTCGTGCGAGTCGCGCCTGTTGGTGCGGGCGAGGCTGGAGAAGAATTCGTTGCGCAGCGTGCGCTCGACGTCATCGAGCACCTCCTTTTGCACCGCCTCCATGCGCAGCATGCGCATAACGACTTCCATCGCGAAGCTCTCGGGGAGCTGCGTCAGGACGCGGCCGGCGTGGTCGGGCTTGATCTTGGAGAGCACCACCGCAACCGTCTGCGGATACTCGTTCTTGAGGTAGTTCGCGAGCACGGATTCGTTCACGTTGCCGAGCTTGTCCCACATGGTGCGGCCGGCGGGACCGCGGATCTCTTCCATGATCGAGTTGACGCGCTCGGTGCCGAGGACCTTGACCAGGAGCCGCTCGGTGCTCTCGTAGGTGCCGACGAGCGAGCCGGTGGCGGAAATCTGATCGGCGAACTCGACGAACAGCCGCTCGATGATGCTCGAGCTGACGGTGCCGAGATTGGCCATGGTCTGCGACAGTTCCTTGATCTCCTCGTCGTCCATCAGCGTGAAGAGCTTGCCCATCTGCTCCTCGCCGATGGCGATCAGCAGGATGGCGGCCCGCTCGGGGCCGGTGAGGGTGCGGAAATCGTCGCGTACGCGCATCGCCCGGGCCCCCTCCTAGCGGCCTTCCTGGTACATCCAGCTCCGCACGATCGCGAGCGCCTCTTCGGGATGTTTCTCGACGATCTCGGTGACCTTGCGCAGGCTCGAGGCGGCGACGCGCCCGTCGACTTGGTTGAGGTCGATCATCTCGCCGCCCTCCCCGGCAGGGAGCGCGCGCTGGAAAGAGGCTTGCGCCAACGCCGTTCCGGGCGCCCCGGACGCGGAGCCGGGGGCGGGGAGGGCGGCGGCGGCGGGCGGACCGCCGAGGAGGCGGCCCACCTCGCTCGTGGCGGCGGTCGCGGCGCTGTCCAGCACGCGGTTCACGAGCGGACGGATCACCAGCAGGATCACCAGCAGCGCGACCACGGCGAGGATGAGCGTCTCGCCCATGTGCATGAGGTCGGCCTTCTCGAACCCCATGATGGTCTGCGGCGCGATCGCCTCGGGCTCGTCGACCGCGGCGAACTGGAGATTGACCACATCGACCGCGTCGCCGCGCTTCTCGTCGAAACCGACCGCTGAGCGCACCAGCGCGGTGAGCTGCTTCAAGTCGTCGGCCGAGCGCGGCTGGTACTTGCGCACGCCATCGGTTCCGGCGGCGTAATTGCCGTCGACCAGCACGGCGATCGATTGCTTCACCACCTGGCCGGCCTCGCGCACCTGGCTCTTCACCGTCTTGGTGATCTCGTAATTGACGGTTTCCTCGTTGCGCGAGCCCTTGGTCCGGCCGGTGTTGGCGGGACCGGAAACGGCCTGGGCGTTGGGCAAGTTGTTCGCGACCGACACGGGCTGCGCGGCGCCGCCTTCGGAGCTGTCATTGGCCTCGGTGGTGGTCTGGGTCGAGCGGACGACCTGGCCGTTCGGATCGTAGATCTCGGAATTGGTGGTGGTGCGGTCGTGCTCGAGCTCGACATGGACGTCGACGCGCGACTTGCCGGGACCGACGGTGCGGTCGAGCAGATCCTCGAGCTTCTGCGACAGCCGGTTCTCGTAGTTGACGCGCATTTCCTCGGTCGAGTCCGACGCCATCGCGTCGCCGGTTCCGCCGCCGCGTGCCAGAAGATTGCCCTCGGTGTCGATGACCGAGACCCGGTCCGGGTGGAGGTCGGGCACCGCCGCCGCCACCAGGTGCTGGATCGCCGCGACCTGTTGCGTCGTAAGTCGCCCGGCGCCGCGCAGCTTGGCGACGATCGAGGCGCTCGGCTCCTGGCGGTCGCGGCTGAACACCTCACGCCGCGGCAGCACGAGGTGGACGCGCGCCGACTGCACCATGCTGATCGAGGAGATGGTCCGCGCCAACTCGCCCTCGAGCGCGCGCACCTGATTGATGTTTTCGACGAAGCTCGAGGTGCCGAAGGCGTCGCTCTTGTCGAAGATCTCGTATCCGACCGAGCCGCCATGCGGCAGCCCGTCATTCGCCATCAGCATGCGCAGGCGCGGCACTTGGTCGACCGGCACCATGATGGCCGAGCTGTCGCCCTTGATCTGGTAAGCGACGCCCATCGCCTCGAGCTTCTGCACGATCTCGCCGCTGTCCTTGGAATCGAGATCGCTGAACAGAAGGCCGAAGCCCGGCGTGGTGATGCGCGAGGTGACGAAGCCGAAGAAGCCGATCGAGAGCGCGGCCACCATCGCCAACGCCGCCAGCCTCACGAAACCGAGATTGCGGAGCGTTTGCACCAGCCCGTTCACAGTGAGCCGTCCTTAAGTTCGTATCCGGGAGATCGCGTCCGGATGACCCTAGCGGCGGTGCGGTGAAGGACTGGTTAACAGATCGGCAGAATTTGCCGCGTGCCCGGCAGATCTTGCCGGGAACTAGATCGCTCGGGTGCGGCTCCCCGCGCGATAATCCTGCAGGCGCGTGACGCGCAGGCCCGGCAGGCCGTGGCTGTCGACGAGGCGCTGCCATGACAGGAACTCTTCGACCGAGAGCGTATAGCGCTTGCACGCGTCTTCGAGGCTAAGGACGCCGGCGCGCACGGCGGCGACGACTTCGGCCTTGCGCCGGATCACCCAGCGCTTGGTGTCCTGGGGCGGCAGACTTTCGAGCGACGACGCGCTGCCGACCTCGAGAAGCCAGTCGGCGCCATTGTCGCGGTAGGACGGTTGACTGCTGTTATTCACGGTCGATGCCTTAGCTCGTGACGCGTCCCTTGTACGCGCTGCGATTTAAGAAACACCTAAGTGCCGCGCGGTTAAAGTTCTGAGCAAATTGTCTAAAATGCCGTCTTCACCCGGTCTGGATCGACAGCAGCGATTGCGTCATCTGGTTCGCCGTAGTGATCACCTTCGAGTTCGCGGAATAGGCGTTCTGGGCGATGATCAGCTGGCTGAACTCGTTGGCGATGTCGACGGTCGAATTCTCTAGCGACGACGGCTCGATCTGGCCCGCGCCGCCGGTGCCGGCCTGCGCCAGGAGCGGCGCGCCCGAATTCGCGCTCTCGAGATAGGTGTTGCCCGAGGTGGGGTCGAGCCCGTTCGGGTCCTCGAATGTCGCGATCGGAACGATCGCAATCGCGCGGGTCAGGCCGTTGCTGAAATGGGCAGTCACGAGACCGTCATTGCCGAAGCTGACGCTGGAGAAGTTGCCGAACTGCACGCCGTCCTGCGTGATGCTCGAGACGGTGAAGGCGTTGCCGAGCTGGCTCAGCCCATTGGTGCCGCCGTTGGCGCCGAGATTGAAGCTCAGCGTCTGGGGCGTGGTGCCGCCGCTGACGGTCGGATCCCAGCCGATCGACAGCGCGCTCGCCGCGTTGAAGGTGGTCGCTGCGGCGTCGAGCGTGCCATCGGGGTTGAACTGGACCACGTCGTCACCGGCGCCGATCGTCGCCGTGCTGGCGCCCGCATTGGCGAACGCCGCCGAGACGTTCCACTTGTTGACGGTGCCCGACGGTGTGAAGGTGAGCGTCAGGTCGTGCTCGACGCCCTCGGAATCGTAGACCGGGACGGTCATGGTCTCGGGGCTGACGGCATTGGCCGGCAGGTTCGCAGCCAGCGTGACGGCGGCGGTGGGGCTCGCCGTCTCGCTGATGCCGTTGACGTTCACGGTCTGCAGTCCGCCGACCGTGGTGCCGCTGAGCGTTGGCGGCGCGCCGGCCGCGATCGCGGCGCTCTGGGCCGCGGAGAGCGTCTGTCCCTGAAGGTAGAGCCCGGCCGCGTTGACCAGGTTGCCGTTGGCGTCGACGGTGAAGTTTCCCGCCCGCGTGAACGAGGTCGTGCCGTTGCCGGCCGCGCCTGCGCTGCTGCTGTTGACGACGAAGAACCCGCCGCCGGAGATCGCGAGATCGGTGGGCGAGCTCGCGCCCTGGATCGCGCCCTGCTGCGCCACGTTGTAGAGCGGCTGCGATACCACGCCGCCCGGCGAATAATCGTCGGCGACGCCGCTCTGCGTCACCAGCGTCGAGAAATCGGTGCTGGTGTCCTTGTAGCCGATGGTATTCGAGTTGGCGATGTTGTCCGAGATGATGCCAAGCGCGTTGCTGTTGGCGTTGAGGCCCGAAACGGCCGCATAGATGGCGCCGAAGATGCTCATGGTGGGCTCCTGGGGAGGATCGGATCAGTTGGCGGAGGTGGAGGTCTTGCTGGGATTGACGGTGACGAGTTCGCTCATCGGCACGGAGATGCCGTCGACGTCGAAGGTCGCCACGCCATTGGTGACCGCGACGTTGTTGACGGTGCCGATCGATTGGACCGTCGCCGTGACCGTGCCGGCGGTGGCGTTGTTGGCGATGACCTGCAGCGTATAGGCGCCGTCGTTCGGCATCTGCTGCCCGCTGTTGTTCTGGCCGTTCCACACGAAGCTGTGCTGGCCCGCGGATGTCGCGCCGGCGGTGTTGTAGATGACGTTGCCGCTCGCATCGGTGACGACGAGCGCGGTCTGGGCCGACGCCGTGGGCAGCGAGTACGAGAAGCTCGCCTGGCCGTTCTGGAGCGGCGCGGTCGCGCTGTTGTATTCGATCTGCTGACCGACCAGCGGCAGGGACGAGATCGTCTCGCCCGCGGTCTGGAGCGCGATGAGCGACTGCAGATTGGTGTTGGTGTTGATCTGCTGCTCCACCTCGCTGAATGACACGAGCTGCTGGGTGAAGGTGTTCGAATCCATCGGCGAGAGCGGATCCTGGTTCTTGAGCTGCGTCGTCAGCAGCGTCAGGAACGTGTTGAAGTTCTGCGTGAAGGCGAGGGTGCCGGTGCTGTCGCTCGAGCTGCTGCTGCCGGCGCTGGCGCTGCTGCTGCTGCTGCTGTTGATCGCGGGGAGCGTCGGCGTGGCGGCGCTTGGCGTGGCGGTGATGCTCATGGTGTCTAGACCTCTATGTCGAGTGCGCCGTCGTGGCGGCGAAGGCGGGAGGAGAGCGCGTCTGCCGGTGCGGCGGAGGAGCGGTCGTCGTAGGCCGGGGCGCCGTAGGACGGTCCGGAATTCTGCGCGAAGGATTGCGGGTCGCCGCGCAAGTTGAAGCTCAGGCTGTTGCTGTCGGCCTTGAGCCCGGCATCGCGCAGCGCCTGCTCGAGCCCCGACGCATCCTGGCGCAGCATGTTGAGCGTGTCGGAGCGGTCGGCCGAAATGACCGCGGTGATATGCCCATCATGCGTGACGTCGAGCTTCACCTGGATGGCGCCGAGGCTGGCGGGCTTGAGCTGGATTTCGATGCGGTCCGTGCCGCTCTGCGCGGCCTGCTTGAGATTGACCGCGACCTGCTCGAAGGCCGGAAGGACGTGCGCGGGCGTCATCGGCGCGGGATTGGCGGAGAGTTGCGCCAAGGCGGTGCTTTGCGTGTCGCCGGAGACGGGCGCCGAGACCGCCGCCGCGGCGGCGCCAGTGCCGGTTGCGTTCGCGGCGTCGGGGGTTATGGCGGCCACGCCGGGCGCGGGAGAGTCGCCGGAGTCGCGCTGCGGGTCGCCGCGCGTTTGGGCCAGGATCGCCGCCGCGGCCGATGAAGCCGACTTTTGCAGCGGCGCGGTCGGGCTCGCGTTGGCGGTGGCGTCGCCGCTCGAATCCGCGGCGTCCGGTTGCGCCGGATCGGCCTGGGGCGCGTCGTTCGCCGTCGCCCCGTGATGCCACAATCCAGCGAGGAGCGTGTTCGGCTGCGACAGGAAAGTGGGAGTGCTGACCGTGATCTGTGCCTGAAGCTCGGCCGCGCCCGGCGGTTGGGCTGATGTCTGGGCGGATGCGCCGGCCGCGTCGCCCGGTTTGTTGGACGGGGCATTCGCGCCGTCGGCCGGCAGAGCGGGCAGCAGCAAGGGCGGCAGCAGCGGAGCGGCGGTCTGCGCTTGCGTCGCGGTCGCGGCGGACGCGGCGCCATCCTGGGATTGCGGCGATGTCGCGGTTTGGCTCTGTCCGGCGGCGGCTGGCGCGGTCTGTTGTGGCGGCGGCGCTGCCGGCGCCGGCGTCGCCGCGGCGGCGGCGGTCGAGGCGTCGGGATCGTCCTTGGGGGTCTTCGCTTTCGGCGGATCGCCCGACGACGAGTCCGACGATGACGCGCCGTTGCCGTTCGACGCTTGCATCTGCGCGAAGGCTCCGGTGCCGATGAGCTGCGAGAAATCGACCGCAGATGCCGGCGGCGGCGCGGCCGGACGCGGTGGCGCAATGTCCTTAGGTATGCTGGCCACGGATCGTGGAGTCATGGCGGGTCCTTATCGTCTCGACCCCTGCAGCAATCGCCATGCCATTTGCGCGCCATGGCTCAAGTCGTTGCATGCGCAAGAAGTTTCGTCGCAGGCCCGAATCGGCGCGGGGGTGCGGCGGCAAACCGTGCCGGGCGGCGCGGGGCAATCTTTGCCGCGCCTCGGTCCGGGCTCAGGCGGCGCGGCGCGGCAGGAATTGCCGGATGCGGCAGGATCGGCCCGGCAGGATTTGCCGCCGCGCCGGTCGCGCGCATCGCGTGCGGCGCAATTTTTCGCGGATTTGAGCCGGATTTGACGCGCCGTTCGCGGCCGGCGATGGCGGCACGGAGCTTGCTTCAGAGGCGCTTGGACCGCGAAGCGGTTCTTTCACCCTCCCTAGAAGGAAGCAATCTAATGTCCAGCATCGTTCTTGGTACCGCGACGCAACAGAACCTCTTGGCGTTGCAGAACGTCGACAACTCACTGAGCACCACGCAGAACGCTCTCGCCACCGGCCTCAAGGTTTCGAGCGCCGTTGACGACGCGGTGAAGTACTTCGAGAGCCAGTCGCTCGACAACCGCGCGAACGATCTCTCGACCCGCAAGGACGCGATCGATCAGGGCATCTCCTCGGTCACCACGGCGACCCAGGGCATCCAGAGCGCGATCGCGATCCTGCAGCAGCTGCAAGGTATCGTGCAGTCGGCGAAGACCGAGACGGCCGCTGAGCGGGCGTCGGCAGGGACCCAGTTCACCACCCTCGCCAGCCAGCTCAACAGCCTTCTCAACGACACGAGCTACCAGGGCCTGAACCTCGTCAACTCCTCGGCCACCAGCCTGGCGTTGCAGTTCAGCCAAAACTCCAGCTCGACCCTCACGGTCGCCGGCCAGAATCTTCTGGTCAGCGTGTCGATCTCGGCGGACGCGGTGGCGAGTGACATCGTCAGCACCCTCGCTGGCGGCAAGTTCTCGACGATCAGCAATGCGACGTCGCATTTCGACACCGTCTATGCCGCTCTCAACAACTCGGTCAGCACCTTCCAGGCGGCGGCGCAGAGCCTCGGCTCGAACGTCTCGTTCCTGCAGACTCGGTTGCAGTTCACCGAGCAGTACATCACCACCCTGCAGGGCGGTGCCAACAAACTGACGGTCGCCGACGTGAACCAGGAGAGCACCAACCTCGTCACCTTGCAGACGAGGCAGCAGCTCGCCATTCAGTCGCTGTCGATCGCGACCCAGTCCGAGCAGGCGGTGTTGCGCCTGTTCCACTAAGCCTAGCTTGGGTGCGGCGGGCG
>DATNID010000033.1:0-185126 GCA_035604615.1 Allostellaceae bacterium
CGCAATCGAGCCAAGGCTTTTGAGCCGCTGCAAGCTCGGCATCTGTCGCATTCCGGGCGCCACATCCGGCGACCACCAACGTCAACAGCGCTACCATTGTTCTTACAATCATCTCGCACGCTCCCCGTTGACAGGGTAGCAACGCGGGCTGCGCGCAGCGCCCGGCCCGCCTTGGCATCGAAGCCAGAGGGACCCGCCAAATTCATTTTCGATGGGACAGACGCACCGTAGGTCGAGCGGGTCCGAGTCCTGCTCGGCAGGACGTGGCGCCGGGATCGGATCGAGGCTCCAGATCGTCGCGTAGGTCATGTCGCACACTGCCGGGGAAATCTCACCGGCGCGTTAATCGGGAAGCCGGCGCTATAGGGCATAGGCGCCAAGTGAGTGGTGGGGATGGCGGGCATCCGCCAGCTTGGCCGCCGAAGAAATGTCATCATCCCAAGCGAGCCGCCAGCCGGCGACGAGGTAACTGGTCGTATCTGGCCGCTAGTCGGGTGCAATCCTGGGGGGGCATGGAGGCCATTGGGGGGCATCTGTTCTCCTAACGTGGGAAAGTGTCGTTAACTATATCTGACATTCTTATAGGACGGCTGAAACCAAGCCCCCCTATACCCCCCATGCCCCACCCTGACCCGACCCTGACCCGACCCTGCCCGACACCTCGGAACGGGCGGCCCGTTTCCGTACCTCTGCAATGAACCATCTCTACCAGCCCGTGAAATAGCAGGATCAGCAATTTCAAGGACTTGGGCGTCCGAAATCCCGTGCTCGTGGTCTATAGAGAAATAACTTTAATTCACAGCACACGGTTGTTGATTTCAGGTTCCACAGCAACTATAATGTGTAACCGTATGTCGGATGGGAAATTGGCAAGAAACGACGGTATCCGCCCTATCGGCGGGGCGCCAGTACCGGCAGTGTGCACAATGCGAGTATAAGCCTAGCAGAGCAGCGTCATGAGATACCCCACCCCCGAGCAGCGTGCCGGCGCTGCGGCCCAGCGATCCGGCCCCACCTTCGGCCTTCGCCCCCGTGCTGTGGAGTTTGCCCACCTCTATGCCGAGCACCCGTTCCTCGGTTCTACCAAGGCGGCCCTGATGGCGGGGTATGCGCGACGTTGCCCCGCCGGCGCCCATGTCCGCGCGAATGAGCTATTGCGCGATCCGAGGGTACGCCGTGCCGTCGCTTACTTCGGCGGCCGAGCCCTTGCCGAGGCGATGGGGAAAGCGCGCCGCGGCTTGGACCGCATCGCCCAGGACGAAGGCCGCTTCTGGAACACCTGGGACCGTAATGCCTTTGACCGCCTGACGAACGAACTCAAGGTCGTCGAGCAGCGCCTAGACCGCCTGGAGGAGACCGAGCGCGCCGCCGAGGGCCGCCGTGGCCTGGAGGACCTTCTGCCGGTCTAGCGGATGATCCGCAAATCGCCCGTGTGGCAAAGCACGACGTACTGGTCGCCTGTTCGGATCAGGTGGAATCCACTCCGCGCTACCAGGGACTTCAAATACAAAATCGAGCCGTAGTGCCTCACGTTGGCGACGGCGCGACGTACCACGCCACCTTTCTGCGCGGAAGCTGACCCGAACATCTGCGCGTCCATCTCCTCCGGGCGGACGTGGAACGGTTACTGCGGGAAGTAGCCATGTCCTCCTCCAGTTTTTCGGTTTGACCTAAGAGGCGCGCGGCCTAGCGCCCGGCTGCATCGGTGTCTAGAGACATCCGCCGTCATCGTCGAAACACCAGCGAAGGCACGACAGCAAATCTCCGATTTTGTGTCGCACGAAATTAAATCCGCCGATTTTGTGCATCCTCGCGCGCGACATCTGACCGGCCTACTTGTCTCCAGATCAGAGCGGACACTTCCGCTCACCGATTAGAGGAGACAGGCAGTGGGCACTCTCGATCAATACGACACCGAACGCGGCGCCCTGACGCTTGCCGCATTCGGCCGCGAATACCATCTCGGTCAGACCTTCATCTATCAGTTGATAAAGGACGGCAAACTCCGCGCGGTGAAGGTGGGCCGCCGCACGCTGATCCTGAAACGCGACGCCGAGGCTTGGGTTAAAAGCCTGCCCGAGATGCGAGCGGCATCATGACCACGCGCACCGAAACCCTGCGCCCAGTGCTGCGCGCCGACAGAGGGCCGTGCTGGAAACCAATCCTCGCCGCCCTGGACGAGGGTGTCGGCCTCTTATCGGCCCGCGACGCTCGACGCCGCAAACTCGGGTTCGATTTGGCCCCGGCGCTTACTGCCGTCGGCCTATGAGGAGTACGTGTTATGGACGGATCACGCCCTCCAGTCGTCACAGACGATGATCTGCGCGCCGCCTTCACCGAGTTCGGCGCGCAACGTTGCCGCGCGGCCGTTGACAAGGTGATAAGTGAGAACGCGATCCGTAGCCTGCGCGAGATACCGCAGGCGAAGCGTGCTGAATTTCTCGCTGTGCTGCATCAGAACTTTGTCGCCGAGGGCACCGAGTTCGGCGGTCCCGATCCAAGCGGCCTTGGGCGGCAATCCCCCTCTGCTTCGCCCGAATGTGCGGCCGACGAGCACGCCGTCGGAGAACCGAAAGCGGATCTCGGCGAAGGCGAGCGCATGTCAGCGAATGAAAGTCTCGAGCCCGACAAGACTTCGTTCACCGAATGGTTTGAGGCGCACTATGCGCGCCGCGCCGTCGCCGAGGAACATGTTCGCCAGTTGACGGGCGATGCTGGCGCACCCGTCGAGTTCCGTGCGACCTATCGATACGATGATAGCCCGCTCTACTCGACAAAGTGCTTCTATGGGACCGTGCGCCAGCATTGGGTAGAGATCGGCAACCTCAACCGCGACCGTTACGACATCAGCATCGTACCGAACCCCGGCCGCACTGATGGCAAGGCGAGTGCCCATAGCCGCCAGGAGTTCACGGCCGTCCGCGTCGTCGCCCTGGAGATGGACCGCCTGCCGGCGCAGTGGCACCTCGCACCGTCCTTCATCGTCGGCACCTCGCCCGGCCGCGGTCATGCCTATTGGCGTGTGACTGGCATCACCCCGACCGAGTTCAACACAATCCAGAAGCGCGCGCACCTGCACTATGGCGACGCGACAACGACCGGATGCAGCGATCCCGAAGGGCTCGGCATTCATCACCCGCTGCGCCTCGCCGGCACAGTTCGTTTCAAACCCGGTCAGGCGGCGAACGTCGTCACCATCGAGCCCAGCGCCAATGGCATTTACTCGTGCGAGCAGTTCCTTGCCGGCCTGCCCGATATAACGCCCGAGCCCGAGCGCGCCGCGGGCGAGAAGTCAGCCGAGGCGGTGAAGATGACCGTCGCGCAATTCGTCGCCGCGGCAACCTGCATCTCGCCGATGTTCAACAGCAGCGCGCCGACCGGCTACGACGCCAGCAAAATGAAGTTCCCATTCGGCTGGGGCATGAATGAATGGGTGGGGTTCACGAAGCTGTTGCTCGACGAGGACAAGATCGCGCTCGCCGGCGACGGTGCCGAAGACTTCGACCGCTTGGCCTTTGTATTCCAGTGGTCGTCGGGCGAAGCGTGGAATGCCGCGCATCCCGACGCGCCAGTACACCCCAACTGTCCCGCCGATCATGACGCACTGTTGAAGCGCTTGGGCGAAACGGCGACGACCGGCGAAGTCTATCACGGCGGCACCTTCATCGCGCTCGCCTGCGCTTGCGGATACGAAGGCGAGTTCGGATCGCGCCCGGTCATTTGTGTTCGCGGTGGTGATCTGGAGCAAGTGGTCGATGCGGCCGAAACGGCACTGATCGAGCATGACGCGCCGATCTACCAGCGTGGTCAATCTCTGGTGCTGCCTGGACGTGTCGTTGTGGAGGTGCATGACGGCGCCCCGACCGAGGCGTTCCTCCTGGTCAACGTCACCGAGCCGACGGTAATCGAGACGCTGACCAGTGCCGCAAAATTCCAGAAGTGGAATGAGCGCAAGAAAGGATGGAAAACGGCAGACTGTCCGCCGATGGTTGCAAAGGCGCTCCTCGCGCGCGTCGGCCGCTGGCGCGCAAAGCCCCTCCTCGGCACGACCGATATTCCGCTGCTGCGCCGCGACGGCACCCTGCACACCGAACCCGGTTACGACGCGCAGACTGGAATGTTCTGCCATCCGGGCGGATATGTGTTACCGCCGATCCCAGATAAGCCGACGAAAGCCGATGCCGGGGTGGCACTGAAGGTGTTTGACGATCTGATCGGAGAGTTCCCGTTTGTGGCGGACGCCGACAAGGCCGTGGCAATCGCGGCATTCCTGACGGGCCTGATCCGCCGTACGTTGCCGACGGCACCGTTGTTCCTGTTCGGTGCGCCAGCGCCCGGATCGGGAAAAGGACTCCTTTGCGATACGATCTCTATCGTCACATGCGGCCGTGCCGTCGGCACGAAGACCTTCAATCCAAACTCGGTCGAGATGGAGAAGGTTCTCGCGTCGGCGCTGCTGGCGGGGCACGAAGTGCTTCATATCGACAACGTGTCGGCCGCGCTGACCGGGGACTTATTCGCTTCACTTCTGACGCAAGAGCACATGTCAATCCGCATCCTCGGTCAGACCAAGGAAGTCAGTCTGCCGACAAATGCCCTGATACTGGCGAACGGCAACAACGCCCATGCCGCTGCGGACCTGACGCGCCGCGTCGTGCAGTGCTACATCGACCCGAAATGCGAGACGCCCAACACGCGCCACTTTGAGTTCGACCCCAAGGATCGCGCCAAGGAAAACCGTGGGAAGTTCATTGCCGCGGGGCTCACCATCGTCCGCGCCTATATCGCGGCCGGCGAACCCGAGGTGGGCGGCGAGAATTTCGGGTCCTATGTTACGTGGTGCAAGCGTGTCCGCGACCCGCTCATTTGGCTCGGGCTCCCCGACATTCAAAAAACGAGCCCGGCCGGAACGGCGGCCGATCCTGCGCGCGAACGCAACCTCGCTGTTCTTAAAGGGTGGCACGATGCCGTCGGCATCGGCTGTGAGGTGACAACGAAGAAAATTCTGGAGATGGCAGCCCAAGCCGCGCAGCACGGCAAGCCCGAGTTTAAAGATGCGCTCGCCGAGGTTGCGCCACCTCCATTCAACAGCGGACAGATTGCCGACGCGCAGAAGTTGGGCTACTGGCTCCGCGATAATCAGAACGCGGTAGTCGGCGGCTATCACGTGGTGAAGGCCGGGATCAGCGCAGGCTCGCCACGTTGGCGCCTGGAGCAAGCCGAAGGTGCCGGCGAAAGCCGTGAGGGCCTGGAGGACGTTTTTACGAGTTTGCCATGATGCCCGGCTCCGCTGTCCGCAGTCAGCCGAATCTGGATTTGAACCCGCCGAGCGGTGAAGTGGTCGAAATCGACCTTCAGGGAACGCCGTGTAGCGCGATCTCGCCCTCGGGCCACACCAACCTACCCGACGGCGAATTGCTCACGTACGGCGATTTCTGGAACCCGCGCGTTGCTGACCCTTCAACAAGCGGTGTAGCGTTCGCTCGACACTCGCGTCGCTCGCGCCGATCCCCTCGTGTTTGTGCAAGTAGCGCGCGACGCCGCGAACGCTGGCGCCCAGGCCGCCGACGGCCATCTTCAAATCGTAGGCAGTCAGCATGTGCAGGTGATCGAGCGTCGTCTTTTTGCTGCGCGGTCGGCCTCGACCTCGCGCCGGCAGTAGTGCGACGATCTGGGCCGCCGAGGGAATGTCGGCGAGGATCGCCCGCGCTTTTGTCTCGCTGCCAGTCACCTCGGCGATTGCCGCGAGCAGCGCCTTCGCCGCATCGGCCGGGGTCATGCCAGTTTCGCGGACCCAACCATTGGAGCCAGGAAACAGGTCCGCGACCGCTTGGGAATATCGCCCGCGTCGGATCATGTGCCGACGGCCCTCTGCATTGCGACAACCTTCGCACCTGTCGCTGGCATGGCGCAGAACGTCGCCCACTGATCGGCGAGGGCGCGGCGCTTCTCAAACAGATCGCCGCGGCGATAGGCCGCCTCCACCTTGTCGCCAACGGCATGGGCGAGCGCCATCTCGGCAACCTCGCTCGGGAAGTTGGTCCTTTCGGCGCACCAATCACGGAATGTGGAGCGGAACCCGTGGGCGGTCAGATCGTCGCGCTTCATGCGTCGCAACAGCATCAGCATCGCCATATTCGAGAGGGGCTTGGTCATGCCGATGCCCGTAAACACGAAGGCGTCGCCCGTCTCGCCGTCCCGGTCATCGGGCTTCAACCCCTCCAGGATTTCGACGGCACGCGCCGACAGCGGCACGCGATGCTCGCGCCCGGCCTTCATGCGCTCGCCCGGCACGGTCCATACCTTCTCCTCCAGATCGAACTCGCGCCAGCGGGCTCCAATCACCTCGCCCGTTCGCGCCGCGGTCAGGATGGCAAACTCAAGCGCACGTGCGGCGGTGCCATTTTCTGCGCGCAACGTCGCCATGAAGCCCGGCAGGTCGTCATAGGGCAGGGCGGCATGGTGCTCGACGCGCTGCACCTTCGACCGCGCGGGCAACAGCTTGTCGAGATGCCCACGCCAACGGGCCGGGTTCTCGCCGTCGCGGTAGCCGCGAACCCTCGCCCAATCCAGCACAGCCTCAACACGGCCGCGCAATCGGCTCGCCGTCTCGGGCTTCCTGGTCCAGATCGGCTCCAGCACCTTCAATACGAGCCCCGTGTCAACGTCCTGCACGGCGAGGGCGCCGATCACCGGCTCGGCATAGGTTGCGAGCGTCGCCTCCCACTGCCCAGCGTGCTTCACGTTGCGCCAGCCGGCGCGGTGCGCGGCGATGTACCTCTCGGCCGCATCCTTGAACGTCACGGACTTTGCCGCCTCGGCGCGCAGAGAAGCCCGCGCAGAGGCACGCGCGGCGAGGGGATCGTGACCCTCGGCCTTCTGACGACGCGCCTCTGCGGCCTTCTCTCTCGCCCGCTGGAGTGAAATCTCGGGGTACTTGCCGAGCCCCATCTCATGCGGCTTGCGATCCTGCATGTAGCGAAACACCCACGACCGCGCCGTCGGCGATTGCACGCGCAACCACAATCCGCCGCCATCGCAGTACATGCCCGGCTTGCGCGCCAGCTTCTCGACGGCGAGCGCCTTCAACCTCTCTATCGCGTGGCCCATGTGCACCTCGGTCCAGCAATCATCCCACAAACATGGTGCGGATGCTGGCGCATGTCAATGAAGGTATGCGAAGAATGTATAGTTAAGAAGTCCCCTATATATGGGCACTTCTCAATGGTTGGCGACGAAAGGCGAATGCTTGCAAAGGGAATGAAAGCGGATGTCCCCTCCGCCACCCTGCTTCGCGCTGACGCGCTTCGCAGGATTTTCTTGACCCTCAATTGCGAAGCAGGATGCCCTCCGAAGCCATTGGCGAAGGAGGGCTTTTCTGTGCAATACGTGTATCTCGTGGAAAGCCTCCAACGCGCGGGCCGACCCTGCATTCGGTTAACCACGTCTCACGAGTCGCGAAGTCTCGCCGTTCGCTTGAAGGGAGAGGCCCATGCCGGCCGACGAACTGCCCGAATTGCCGCCGCGATCCTTTGCCAAGATCGACGACGCCACGGACGACGTGTTCTATTCGATCCCGCGCTTCGTCACCCATATCGACGACGGCGCGATCGCCGCGGTGACGCAGCTCTACCGCGAGCTGTTCGCGCCGGGCGCAACCATCCTCGACCTGATGGGAAGCTGGGTCGCGCATCTGCCGCCCGAGATTTCTTACGCCGAGGTGATCGGCCACGGCATGAACCAGGAGGAGCTGGCGGCGAACCCGCGCTATCACCGCTGGTTCGTCCACGACCTCAACGCGAGCCCGGCCCTGCCGCTCGCCGACGCGTCGGTCGATGCGGTCGCGATCTGCGTCTCGATCCAGTACCTGCAGCAGCCGGTTGCGGTGTTCCGCGAGGTGTTGCGCGTGCTGCGGCCCGGAGGATTGGTGGCGATCACCTTCTCCAACCGCTGCTTCCCGACCAAGGCGGTGGCGATCTGGCGCGCGCTCGAGGGCGACCAGCACCAGCATCTCGTCGCGCTCTATCTCGACCGCGCCGGTTTCGCAACGGTCGAGCCCCGCACCCTCATCGACGAAGGTTTGGCGCAGGACCCGCTCTGGGCCGTGATCGGCCGCAAGGCGGGTGATTGAATTCCCCGACGGTCGCGATAAAAGCCACTTCCATGGCGGAGATCAGGGACGCATCCGGCCGACCCTTCGCGCGCCGCACGGTCGCGTTGGGCAGCGTTGCGCTCGAGCTCTATGAGGGCGGCGAGGGGCGCAGTTTGCTGTTCCTGCACGACGCCACCGGCCTCGCGCAATCGGCGGCCGTGCTGGCGGAGCTGGCGCGGCGTTTCCACGTCCTCGCGCCGCTCCATCCCGGGTTCGACGGCGCCGCCTTGCCGGGCTGGATGAGCTCGGTCGACGATTTCGCGCATGCGCATCTGGAACTGGCGCGACGGCAGGGGCTCGAGCGTGCGATCGTGGTGGGCGCGTCGCTCGGCGGCTGGGTCGCGGCCGAGATGGCGACCAAGACCACGCATTTCATCGACCGCCTGGTGCTGATCGCACCGGTCGGCATCAAGGTCGGCGCGGTCGACCGGCTCGACGTGCCCGACATTTTCGCCATGAAGGAGAGCGAGCTCGACCGGCGCCTTTATGCCGAGCCGGAGAAGTTCCGCCTCGACCCGGCCGGAAAATCGGACGCCGAGCTCGCCATCGTGGCGCAGAACCGCGAGACCCTGGCCCTGGTCGGGTGGGAGCCCTATCTGCATAATCCGAAGCTGAAGCATCGCCTGTCATCGATCGACCGCCCGACGCTTGTGCTGCGCGGCGCGCAGGACGGGCTGGTGTCGCATGACTATGCCGAGAGCTTCGCGCGCCTCATCCCGGGCGCGCGGCTCGAGAGCATTGCCGGGGCGGCGCATCTGGCCCATGTCGAGCGGCCCGCGCCGGTGGCCGAGCGCATCGTCCGCTTCGCCGGCGAATAAGGAGGCGCCAAGCGATGAAGGTGTGGCATTTCTCCGAGGGCGCCTATCCCTTCCTGCCGCCCGAGCACGACTACGAATCCGTGCGCGTGACACTGCCGAACCGTATCTACGATCCCAAGATCGGCGCCGACCTCTATCACCGCTTCCTCGACGAGTGGCTCTATGCCGACGAGGAAGGGCTCGACATCCAGATCAACGAGCATCACCAGACGCCGACTTGCGTCGATCCGGCGGCGCCCATCATCCTCGGCATCCTGGCGCGGCAAACGAAGCGCGCGCGGCTCCTGATCCTCGGCAATCCGATCGGCAACCGCACCCAGCCGGTGCGCGTCGCCGAGGAGATGGCGATGGTGGACGTGCTGTCGCGCGGCCGGGTCGAATGCGGCTTCGTGCGCAGCGTTCCCTACGAGCTGGCAGCCGGCAACAGCAACCCGGTGCGGCTGCGCGACCGCATGTGGGAAGCGCACGACCTCATCGTCAAGGCCTGGACCACGCATGACGGCCCGTTCTCGTTCGAGGGCGAGTTCTACCATCACCGCATGGTGAACATTTGGCCGCGCCCCTATCAGCAGCCGCACCCGCCGATCTGGGTCGCCTCTACCAGCCATCACGGCGTCGGCATGGTGGGCGAGAAGGGCTACACCCTGGGTACGTTCTTCGTCGGCCATGTCGAGGCGAAGAAGATTTTCGACGCCTATCGCGCCGGCTGGACACGGGCAGGCCGCCCCGGTCCGACGCCGCTCGACCGGCTGGGCTATGCCTGTCTCGTCTATGTCGGCGACAGCGACGAAGAAGGCCGCGCCGGCGGCCAGAAGCTGACCTGGTATCTCAGCCACAACAAGATCCCGCTGCATTTCCGCAACCCGCCGGGCTATCTCCCGGCGGCCGCCAACGTGCAGGTGCTGCGCGCCGGCACCATCGGGCGGCCCGACGACTATGTTCCCGACCTCGACGATCTGATCGAGCGCGGCCTCATCTTCTGCGGCAATCCCGACACTGTGGTGCGGCAGATCAAGCGTTTCTACGACTATGTCGGCGGCTTCGGCCACATCCTGTCGATGGGGCAGGCGGGGTTCCTCGAGCATGACGAGACGCTGAAGGGCATCCGCCTCCTCGCGCGCGAGGTCTATCCCAAGCTGAAGGAGCTGGCGCCGGCACCCGCGATGGCGTGATCACGCCACCTGGATCGGCAGCTCTGCCGCGTGCGGCAGGGGGCGCCAGGTCTTGGTCGGGCGGCCGGCGCGGATCGCCTCGATCTCGCGCAGATAGAGCCGGCGCAGGAACACGATGCCGGCGTCGGACGTGCCCAGATATTCGTGCTCGCGGTCGGCGACAATGCCCTGGCCCATCTGCGCCACATAGTCCTGCGCATTGGTGAGCGCGAAGGTGGTGTCGTCGGGATAGATGCCGTTGAACAGCGCGTCGTGGTCGACCGACGGGTTGTAGTCGCCCATGCGCTCGGCATAGTCGGTGAGGCGGCGGTCGAAATCCGGGCCGCCCGAGGGCGCCCCCCACAAGGTGAACCGCGCGGTGTGCTCATCATCAACCGGGACCATCCAGGCGCCGACATCGATCCACGGATCGCCCTGCCGGAAGCCCGGAACAGAGATGTGGTTGTTGTTGGGGAAGGTCCAGTCGCTGATGCGCACGTTGGTGTTGGAGCGGGTCGCGATCTGGCGGATGCCGGCGTCGGTCTCTTCATAGGCGAGTTTGGGGATGGTGCGGCTCACCGCCTGCCCGAATGTGCCCGCGCGCCCGGCCTGATGCACGAAGCTGACATGCACGGCGTCGAGCGAGTTCTCCACCTGTTGTAGCCAGTTGCAGGGCCAGATTTGCTTCTTGGCGAAGACATGCCCGCCCTGGCGCTCGAACGCCGGCTTGCGCGGCAGCTCGAACGCGGGCGCCGGCCCGTCGCCCATATAGGCGAAGACGAGCCCGGCATATTCGTGGACCGGGTATGAAGCGATCCTGACCTTGGGAATTCCCTCGTCCTCTTCGGCTGGACGCTCGACGCACTGGCCGGTGCCGTCATATTTCCAGCCGTGATAGATGCAGCGGATTTCCTCGCCTTCGACCCAGCCGGTGTGGAGCAAGGTCAGGCGATGGGCGCAGCGCGCGGCGACGAGATATGCGCGCCCGCTCGCGCCGCGATAGAGAGTCAAATCCTCGCTCAGGATGCGCAGGAATTGCGCCTTGCCTTGCGCCAGGCCCCTGGAGGTCGCGACCGGCTGCCAGAACCGGCGCAGCAGCTTGCCCATGTCGCTGTCGCGCCCGGTCCGGGTGAGCGCGTCGAGCCGCTCGGCCCGCTGCTCCAGGCGTGCGTCCTTGTCCATCGCGCCGCTCCCCTTGCCGCTGGCTTCGATCTTGCGTCCGGCCCTTGAAGCAATCAAGTTGCGGCGATGACCACCGAGGATTACCGCCCCTATCTGCCGTCGCCGGCGCAATCAAAGATCGCTGGGCCGAACGCCCGCGCCCATGCCAAGACGCGGACGGATTCTCCGCGCGGGCGGGCGACAGCGGCGGCGCGGCGCGCGCTGGTGGAGCAGACATTCACCGGCATCACCACTGATGGCGCCGCCGTTACCGGTCTTTTTTCGCTCGCCCCCAACGGCGCGCCGGCGGAAGCGATGATCGCCGCCGCCGCTGCGCTCGTTGGCTGCCTCTCGCCGGCGCAGCGCGCATCCACGTGCTTTCCCGTCGGCGACGAGCGCTGGCGGCGATGGCAGAACTCGGAGCTCTATGTCGAGGATTTCGGGCTCCGCCTCGACGAGGTCGAGGACCGGGTGCGCGATGCCGCGATGGCGGTGGTGCAGGCCAGCCTGAGCGCCGAGGGGTTCCGGCAATCGCGCGACGTGATGCGGCTCAACCGCTTCATCGGCGATCTCGTCGGCGGGCCGCACGTGCTCGGCGAATGGAGCTATCTTTTCTCCCTGTTCGGCGCACCGTCCTTGGACGAGCCGTGGGGCTGGCAGCTGTTCGGCCATCACCTGTGCCTCCACTGTCTCGTCATCGGGCGGCAGATGGTGCTGACGCCGACCTTCATGGGCGCCGAGCCGTCCTACGCCGATACCGGTCCCTTCGCCGGAATCCGCATGTTCGAGGACGAGGAGCGCGCGGGGCTCGCGCTGATGCGCTCGCTCGCGCCCGCGCAGCAGCGCCAGGCCATCGTCGCGCATTCCATGGTGGGCGGCGACCTGCCGCCGGGGCGCCGCCACCCGAACGACAATCTCCATCTCGCCGGTGCCTACCAGGACAACCGGATCATTCCCTACGAAGGCATCCGCGCGCGCGACTTGCCGGCCGCGCAGCGCCGGCAGCTGCTCGATCTCGCCGCGCGCTACGTGGCGCCGCTGCCGCCCGGGCCGCTTCAGGCGCGCCTTGCGGAGATCGAGCGCCACCTGGCCGAGACGCGGTTCTGCTGGATCGGCGGGTTCGACGACTCCAGCCCGTTCTACTACCGCATCCAGAGTCCGGTGGTGCTGATCGAGTTCGACCATCATGCCGGCGTTTTCCTCACCAACGCCGCGCCGGCCAAGTTCCACGTCCACACCATCGTGCGCACGCCCAATGGCAACGATTATGGCAAGGACCTGCTGCGCCTCCATTACCAGCGCGCGCCGCACCACCAAAGCGCCTTGCCCGAACCATCGGGACCCAGCAAAATCAGGTCGGGAGACGAACGAAAGGGACCATGATGGCCGAGTTCGGCAAGCAGCGTTACGAGCGTATCGCCGTCGAGGAAGGTTTCACTATTCCCGAGGTCGCCGAAGAGCAGAGAAAGCGCATGCCGCCGGGCCTAGCGCCGAGCGCGATGCGGGCGGGCGTGTTCCGCGCGCTGCTGGATCTCGGCGACGACCGCATCAAGGCGATGGACGAGGACGGCATCGCGACCCAGGTCTGCGTGCTCGCCGGCTCGATCATCCAGGACCTCGATCCGGTCCAGGGCAACGAGCTGGCCGCGCTCTCGAACGACCGCCTCGCCGCGGCCGCCAGGAAATATCCCGGCCGCATCACCGGCCTCGCCGCCTTCGCGCCGCGCGATCCTGGCCGCGCCGCGCGCGAGCTCGAGCGCGCGGTCAAGACGCTCGGCCTGAAGGGCGGCATCGTCAATTCCCATTCGCTCGGCGAATATCTCGACGACAAGAAATTCTGGCCTATTTTCGAGGCGGTCGAGGCGATGGGCGTGCCGATCTACATCCATCCGCGCGACCCATCGCCGCAGATGATCAAGCCGTTCGAGGTGACCGGCTTCAAGATCGGCTGGTCATGGGCGGCCGAGACCGGGACGCACATCATCCGCATGATCGGCGGCGGCGTGTTCGATCAGTTCCCCCGCCTCAAGATCGTCATCGGCCACATGGGCGAGGGGCTCCCGTTCCACCTCGATCGCATCGACAACCGCTATTACTGGGAACACGAGATGGCCGGCACGGCGCCCAAGCTGAAGCGCAAGCCGAGCGATTATGTGCGCGACAATCTCGCGCTCACCACGAGCGGCATGAATTACAGCCCGCCGCTCTTGATGACGATCCAGATGGTAGGCATCGACAACGTTCTCTTCGCCGCCGACTACCCTTTCGAGACCGTGCGCGATTCGGTCGCCGCGATTGACGCGCTCGCGATTTCGGACCGCGACAAGGAAAAACTTTACAGCCGCAATTCAAAGCGCGTGTTCAAGCTCTGAGGGGGACCAAGATGGCAGACATGGCGAAACAGCGTTACGAGCGTATCGCGGTCGAAGAAGCCTACATCATTCCCGAAATCGTCGAGATCCAGGCGCGGCAGATGCCGGTGCGGATGGGGGCGTCGGGGATGCGGGACTATGTCTTCAAGTCGCTGCTCGATTTGGGCGACGGGCGCATCAAGACCATGGACGAGGACGGCATCTCGATGCAGGTCTGCCTCCTCGCCGGCATCGCCATCCAGGACCTCGACCCGGTCCAGGGCAACGAGCTCGCCGCGCTGGCCAACGACCGCATTTCCGAGACGGCCAAGAAATATCCCACCCGCATCGCCGGGCTCGCGGCGTTCGCGCCGCGCGATCCCGTGCGCGCCGCGCGTGAACTCGAGCGCGCCGTGAAGACGCGGGGCCTCAAGGGCGGCGTGATCAATTCGCACTCGCTGGGCGAATATCTCGACGACAAGAAATTCTGGCCCATTTTCGAGGCGGTGCAGGCGATGGACGTGCCGATCTACATCCATCCGCGCGATCCCTCGCCGCAGATGATCAAGCCGTTCGACGTGATGGGCTTCAAGGTCGGCTGGTCGTGGGCGGCGGAAACGGGAACGCACATCATCCGCCTCATTGGCGCCGGCGTGTTCGACCAGTTCCCGCGCCTCAAGATCGTCATCGGCCACATGGGCGAGGGGCTGCCGTTCCATCTCGACCGCATCGACAACCGCTATTACTGGGAACACCAGATGGCCGGCATGGCGCCCAAGCTGAAGCGCAAGCCGAGCGACTATGTCCGCGACAACATCGTCGTCACGACGAGCGGCATGAATTTCAGCCCGCCGCTCTTGATGACGATCCAGATGCTCGGCATCGACAACGTGCTGTTCGCCGCCGACTGGCCGTTCGAGGTGGTGAAGGAGTCGGTGGCCGCAATCGACGCGCTCGCGATTTCGGACCGCGACAAGGAGAAGATCTACAGCCTCAACTCGAAGCGCGTGTTCAAGCTGTAGCTCGGGATCAGCCGCCGAAGGTCTCGCGGAAGAATTCCTTCATCGCGATCCACGAGCGCTTGTCCGCCTTCTCGTTGTAGGCGGCGGGGCCGGGCAGGTCGGTCGGCAGGTTGTAGTTGGTGAAAGTGTGCTTGGCGCCGCCATAGGCGACGAGCTGCCAGTCCGCCCTGGCGTCGGTCATCTCCTTTTCGAAGGCGAGGACCTCCTCGGGCGGGACCACCGGGTCGTCGTTGCCGTGGAGCACCAGCACCTTGGCGCTGACGCTCTTGGCCGGCATCGGCGTCGCAAACTGGCCGTGGAAACTGACGACGCCGGCCACCTTCATGCCGGCGCGCGCCATCTCCAGCACGACCATGCCGCCGAAGCAGTAGCCGATCGCCACGATCTTGGCCGGGTCCACATTCGCGTTCCCGCGCAGCACGTCGAGCCCGGCTTGCGCCCGCGCGCGCTGCAGCATGCGGTCCTTGTAGTAGGGCTCCGAGATCTTGGCGCATTCCTCCATCGTCTGGGCACGCACGCCTTTGCCGAAAATGTCGGGCGCGAAGGCGACGTAGCCGAGCTCGGCCAGCATCTGCGAGCGCTGCTTCATGTAGTCCTGCATCCCGTTCCATTCGTGGACGACGAGGATGCCCGGACGCTTGCCGCTCTTGGCGTCGTCGTAGGCGAGGAAGCCCTCGCAAACGGTCGAGCCCTGCTTGTACTCGACCGTCTCGGTCTTGATCATGCGCGGAGCCTTACTGCGCCGCCGCCGCTCGCTGGGCGCGCCGCGCCAGCTTCTCCTCCGAGAAGACCGGCTTCAAGTTGAAGAGCCGCTGCGCGTTGCCGCCGAGGATGTTGCGCTTGGCCTGGTCGCTGAGGAACGGCAGGTCGTAGATCGTGCTCGGCAGGTCCATGTCCCAGTGCGGATAGTCGGAGGCGTAAAGGAGCTGGGTCTCGGCGTTGATCATCTTGAAGGTGAGCTCCAGAGCCTCGCGGTTGTCGACCATCTCCATCGGCTGGGTGGTGAAGAACATGTCGCGCATGTACTCGCTCGGCTTGCGCTTCAGGCCGGGCGCCTCGGAGGTACGCATCATGTACTCGTTGTCGAGCCGCTGCATCAGGAATGGGACCCAGGCGAGGCCGCTCTCGATCCACACCAGCTTGAGCTTGGGGAACCGCTCAGGCAGCGCATTGATCACCCAGTTCGCCATGTGCGCCATGTTGAAGAACGTGAAGCCCAGCGAATGCACGGTGATGAAGCGGTTGAAGGTGGCGAAGGTCTGCTCGTGCCAGGAGAAGCTGCCGTGGAAGCCCAGCGGCAGGTTGCGCTCCTGCAGCATGGAATAAAGCGGCATGTACTCGTTCTCGTAGCAGCCGCGACGATGCGGCGCCGTCACCATGAAGCCGATGACGCCCGGCTTGTCGCCCAGCTCCTCGACCATCCGAATGGAGGCGGCCGGGTCGTTGAACGGGAGATAGAGCATCGACTTGATGCGCGGCTCGTGCGCCAGAACGCGGTCGCAGATCCAGCGGCCATAGGCGCGCGCAAGCTCGTTCTCGACGTCGCGGCGCGGCACCGCGCCCAGGGTCAGCATCGGCGTCGGAAACAGGCACAGCGAATCGATGCCGATCGCGTCCATCCAGCGCTTGGTCAGCGAGATGTCGCGATGGACGCCCGGCGGCGCCTTTTCCTTCTCGCGGCCGGTCAGGCGGGCGATGCGGCCGCCCATGTTCTGGTAGGTGCCGTCGGGGGTCATCACCCCGTTGCGGCCCCAGCCCTGATGGCGGATCTCGTTGCGCAGCGTCGGACTCTCGATGTAGCCGAGAATCTCGTCGTAATGGTCGCTCTCGTAGTGGTGCGCGTCCACGTCGACGATGAACAGGTCCTCGTAGCGCCGCCGGATCGCCTGCTGGCGCGCATTTTCCAGGACCTTGCTCTGGCTGTATTCGGTGTCGGCCGCCGGATCGCGGATGATCGTTTCGCTCGCGTCCATTTTATTCCTCCGTATCGAGACCCACGCTACCCGGGGAGGCTTATAATCCATCCTCTCCCGCCGCGCCATGGGGTGGCGGGCGGCGCCGACGGCCTGGGCGGCCGCCTTCCAACCCGTGGCGCGGCGGGAATCGCGGGTCAGCCCTTGGCCGGCACCGGCTGCGGCTGGGCCGCAGCCTCGGTGTCGAAGTAGCGGTTGTAGATGCGGCCGAGCGCGATGCCGACGATCGCCGTGACGATGCAAGGGAGCGCCGCGATCACCATGAGCTGCTGCAGCGGCATGTGCATCGACAGGAAATAGCCCCCGACATAAGGCGCGACGATGCCGCCGGCACGGCCCCACACGGTGGCGCTCGACACGCCGCGGCCGCGGATGCTGGGCGGATAGAAGCGCACCACGATGGCATAGACGGCATAGTGGATGCCGGAAAGGCAGATGCCCGCTCCCGCCACCATGGCGAGCAGCGCCGGATGGGGCAGGCCGGGCATGCCCATCAGGATCTCGAGCGGGCCGCCGATCACCGGCAGCGCCACCACCGCGATGGGGCCCAGCCGGTCGAGAAACCGCATCACCGTGAAGCCGCCGATCATGCCGGCGAACACGAACAGCGATTGCGTCAGGGAGGCGACATAAGGGGCGACTCCGCTCTGCTCCATCACCACCGGCAGCCAGCTCGCGAGGAAGAAGAATCCCAACGCGTCGCACACGAACAGAAGCCACAGCAGCGTCGTCGCCGTCGCGCGCGGCCCGTGGAAGAGCTGCAGCAGATTGTTCTCGCCCGGCTTGCTCTGCGCCTCCTGCGGGTCGTGCGCGACGTAGACCGCGTCGGGCTCGACCCGCTCGCCGGCGAGGAGGCGCTGGGCGAGCGCGGGCAGCTTGGGCGAGGTCGGGTTCCTGAGCGCGAGGAAGAGCGGCGATTCCGGCAACAGGACGATGAGCACCACGGCCATGATCAATGACAGGGCCGCTCCCACCCCGAACAGCGACTGCCAACCGAGCCGCGAGATGAGCGACGCGGCGACCAGCCCCGTGATCACCCCGCCGACGCTGTAGCCCGCGTTGGTGATGACGGTCACGGTCGAGCGCGCGCGCCGCGGCGCAAACTCGCTCACCAGCGTGTAGGCCACCGGCACGATGCCGCCCATGCCGACGCCGCCGATGAAGCGCAGCACCATCAACTCCTCGATGTTGCTGGCCCAGACGGTCAGCAGCACCGGTAAACCGAAATTGAAGGTGCCGAAGATGATCGTGACGCGCCGACCGAACCGGTCGCCCATCCAGCCGTAGAACAGCGAGCCCACCAGCAGGCCGAAGAAGGTGACGCTGAAGACCAGGCCCATGTCCCTGGGCTGGATGTGCCATTCGCGCAGGATCGCTGGCGTCGCCACCGACAGCGCGGTGAAGTCGTAGCCGTCCGAAATCATCATGCAGAAGCACAGGCAGATGACGAAGATCGCGAGCTTGCCGACGCCCTTTCGCTCGATGGCAGCGTTGATGTCGATGGTCTGCTTCATCGCCCGTTCCCCCCGCGCGCTTTTGCCGCGAGCCTAGGGCCGCGCCGGCGAAAAGCATCCTCGCCCCTTCAACGAGGTGGCGGTGATGGTGTAAACCGACTTGGTCCTTCCGTCTCGGCGCGGAAGGCAGGGCGGGGGAGTGCGGAATGGACTGGCATCTCGCGGCGGACGTGGTGGTGATCGGCTCGGGAGCGACCGGGTTTCCGGCGTCGATCGTCGCGCGCGAGGCCGGCGCGTCGGTGATCCTGGTCGAGGCACAGCCGCATGTCGGCGGGCACGCGGTGACGAGCGGCGGCAACGTGCCGCTCGGCGGCGGCACCAGCGACCAGAAGAAATACGGCATTCACGACACGCCGGATCTGTTTTTCCGCGACCTGACCGACTGGTCGGTGGTGGGTGCGAACGGCTTTCCCGACTACCGCTACAACGACCGCGAGGTGGTGCGCGCCTTCGCCGACAACGCAGTCGCCACCTTCGAGTGGCTGCGCGAGCACGGCGTCCAATTCGTCGACAAGGCGCCGGACGAGCGCGGCGGCAACTCGGTCGGGAACTCGGTGCCGCGCGAGATGCACTGCGCGGTGATGGACTGGCCGATGGTGCAGACCGGCGCGCAAGCCGACCCGGCCGTGCGGGCGACCCACTCCACCGGCAACGGCCTGATCCGTCCGCTCGAGGTCGCGGCGCGCCGGGCGGGCGTCGAGATCCTGCTCGAGCACAAGATGAGCGCGATCCATCGCGAGACGCCGCGTTCCGGCCGCGTGCTCGGCATCACCGCGGACCACAAGGGCGCCGCCGTCAACATCCGCGCGCGCAAGGCCGTCATCGTCGCCACCGGCGGCTCGACCGGCAATGTCGAGTTCCGCCGCATGTTCGATCCGCGCCTTACCGAGGAATACTGCGGCCTCGCCGGCATGCCATGGTCGGATCAGGACGCCAGCGGCGAATTGGCCGCGATGGAGATCGGCGCGACCTTGTGGGGTCTTTTCAATCAGACCAGCGAGGTCGGGCTGACCCTCACCAAGGCCGGCATGCTCGGATGCCAGTACGGCTATCGCAACCTGCAATGGATGCCCGGCAGTCCCGTGTTCGCGCGCGCCCGCGCGTCGGGCTTGCGCATCGCCAACTGGCAGGACGCGATCATGGTGAACATGCTGGGCCAGCGCTTCTACGACGAGACCGGCGAGCAGTTCTTCGGCAACAACTATAACTCGATCGACCCCTACGTCCTGGACAGCTACCGCAACGCCGCCAACATCGCCTACAAGCCGAGCAATTTCATCAACGCAGCGATGGCCGGGATCGGCGACGGGCACAATGGCGGCGGCCCGATCTGGGCGATCTTCGACGCCGACGCGGTGGCGCGCGAGTACTGGACCCCGGAGCCCCCCAATGTCGACGTCGCCGCCGGGTTCTTCTTCAGCGCCGACACTATCGCCAACCTCGCGTGCAAGATCGTGATGAAGTACCAGCGCGTGAAAATGCCGCCCGAGACTCTCGAGGCGACCGTGGCGCGCTACAACGGCTTCGTCGACGGCGGCGAGGACCTCGATTTCGGCAAGCCCCGGCCGCTCTTTAAGATCGCCCGGCCGCCGTTTTATGCCGCCTGGGCGACGCCGGTGGTCCACGACACCCGCGCCGGCCTGCGCATCAACACTGCCTGCCAGGTTGTGGACATGAAAGGCCAGGTCATTCCCGGCCTCTATTGCGGCGGCGAATCGGCCGGCGGGTTCAGCCAGCACGGCCTCGCCCGCGCCACCTGCCAGGGCTACATCGCCGGACGCCACGCCGCCGCGGAAGAGGCGGTGTGAAGGGTTAACGCGCCGCCGCCGCCTTGCGCCCTTGCGCGGTGGACCTAGAATGGCCCCGAGGATACTGAGGAGTCATTCCTTGCGGGTTCCCTTCCAGGGCGCCATCGATTGCGACGTGCATGTGGCGGTGCCGAGTCTGCGCGTGCTCGCGCCCTATCTCGACGATTATTGGCGCGAGCGCTACGAGCTGCAGCAGCTCGACCGGCTCGATCTCAGCCTCACCTCCTATCCCCCGACCGCGCCGTTGAGCGGCCGGCCCGACTGGCGCCCGAAGGAGGGGCCGCCGGGCTCGGACCTCAAGCTGATGCAGCGTGAGGCGCTCGACTGGTTCGGCTCGCGCTATGCCATCCTCAACTGCGTGTGGGGGGCGCAGGCGCTGTTCGCCGAGGACATGGCGGCGGCGCTGTGCCGCGCCGCCAATGACTGGATCGCCGACGAATGGCTCGACCACGATCCGCGCCTCAGGGCCTCGATCGTCGTGCCGTCGCAGAACCCCGATCTCGCCGCCGAGGAGATCGAGCGCCGCGCCCGCGACCCGCGCTTCGTCCAGGTGCTGGTGCTTGCCGGGCTCGACATGCCGCTGGGCCGGCGCCTTTACTGGCCCATCCATCGCGCCGCCGAGAAGCACGGGCTGCCGCTCGGCATCCATGCCGGCAGCACCTATCGCCATCCGCCGAGCAGTTCCGGCTTCCCGTCGTTCCTGCTCGAGGATTACGTCTCCAACACGCAGCTCTTCGCGGCGCAGGTGGCGAGCCTCGTCTCCGAGGGCGTGTTCGCCAAGTTTCCGGCGCTCAAGGTGGTGCTGATCGAATCGGGATTCACTTGGCTCCCGGCCTTCGCGTGGAAGTTCAACAAGACCTGGCGCGGCGTGCGCGCCGAGGTCCCGTGGGTGGCCGAGCCGCCTTTCGACGTGATCCGCAAACATGTACGGCTCACCATCCAGCCGGCCGACGCGCCCGACGATCCGGCGCAAGTCGCGACCCTGATCGAGCAGCTCGGCTGCGACGACATGCTGCTCTTCGCCACCGACTTCCCGCATTGGCAGTTCGACGGCGACGACGTGCTGCCGCCGGGCCTGAGCGCCCCCCTGTTGCAGAAAATCCTGGTCGACAATCCGCTTGCGACCTATACGCGCCTCAAGGAGAAAGTCGCATGAGCCTCGCCCTTCTCGAGAGATCGCCCGATGCCGCCACAAGGCTCAAGGTGGTCGATTGCGACATCCATCCGACCTTCCGCGCGGAAAGCCAGATCCTGCCGTTCCTGCCGGCGCGCTGGCGCGAGCATCTGCTGACCTATCGCCGCAATGTCCGCCAGGGTCTGCACGGCGCGCTCACCCACACGCGCATGCAGGTCAACCGCATCGACGCGGTCACGCCCGACGGCGGCCCGCCCGGAAGCGACGTCAATTTCATGCGCAGCCACCGTCTCGACGCCAACAACGTCGAATGGGGATTGTTGCAGTCGCTGTCCCCGGCCGCACACGCCGAGCGCAACCTCGAGTTCGGCGCCGCCCTCGCCACCGCCAACAACGAGTGGCAGATCGCCGAGTGGATCGACAAGGAGCCGCGCTTGCGCGGCGCGATCCAGGTGACGCAGGAAGATCCCGAGGCCGCGGTGCGCGAGATCGAGCGCCATGCCGCCGACCGACGCTTCGTCCAGGTCAGCATGTCGCCGCGCGCCAACGAGCCGCTGGGCCGGCGGCGCTACTGGCCGATCTACGAGGCGTGCGAGCGCCATGGTCTCCCCATCGGGCTGCACGTGCCGGGCTTCGGCAGCGGCTATGCCTCGACGCCGGCGGGCTGGCCCTCGTTCTATCTCGAGGAACACCAGACCTTCGCCTACATCATCATGGGCGTGTTCACGAGCATGGTCTTGGAGGGCGTGTTCGAGCGCTTCAAGGGCTTGAAGCTGGTGCTGATCGAGGGCGGCTTCGCCTGGGTCCCGCCGCTCGCCTGGCGCCTCGACAAGCATTGGCAGCGCATGCGCGGCGAGGTGCTGCACCTCAAGCGGCCGCCGTCCGAATATATCCGCGAGCACATCTGGTACACCACGCAGCCCATGGAAGAGCCCGAACGGCCCGAGGATTTGGTCCGCATCATCGAGTGGATCGGCTGGGACCGGCTGCTGTTCTCGACCGATTATCCGCACTGGGACTTCGACGATCCCAAGACCGTGTTCCGGGTCAAGCTCACCGACGCGCAGAAGCGGATGATCTTCAGCGAGAACGCCAAGCGGGTCTACCGGCTGGGCTGAGATGGCGCAGCGCCACGTCGTCGCCAAGCTCGGCGAGATCGCACCCGGCACGTCCAAGCTCGTCGCGGTCGCGGGACGCGAGGTCGGCATCTTCAACCTCGACGGCGCGTTCTACGCCATCCTCAGCAAGTGCCCGCACGAGGGCGCGTCGCTGTGCAAGGGCAAGATCGTGCGCCGCGTCGAATCCGACGAGCCCGGCCGCTACCGCGTCGTCCCCGGCAGCGAGATGATCCGCTGCCCGTGGCACGGCTGGCAGTATGACATCCGCACCGGCCGGTCGTGGTGCGATCCCGACAACATCGCGCTGCGGCAATACGCGGTCGAGGTCGAGTCCGGCGAACGCATCCTCGCCGGTCCTTACGTCGCCGAGACCTATCCGGTGTCGGTCGAGGAAAGTTATCTTGTGGTCGAAATCTGAGATTTCCGGAGCACGCACATGACCGAGGCAGAAGCCCGCGTCGAGCCGCTCAACCATCCCCGCATCCTGTCGCATGGCACGCTCGAGTGCCGCGACCTCGAAGCGTCGCGGCGCTTCTATGAGGAGTTCCTCGGGCTCGAATGCGTGCGCCATTCCAAGCGCTCGATGAAGATCCGCAAGAGCGGATATTGGTGCGTCGTCTGCCTCGAGCGCGGCGACCATGTGCGGCCCTTGCGGGTCGGCAACCATTGGGGCCTCGACCTCGACACGCGCGAGGCGGTGGTGCGCGCCCACGCCCTCGCGCACGAGCACAAGGAGCGCTACGGCATCCAGAAGATCACCAAGGTGACCGACGACGGTGATACCTATCAGTTCTACTTCATGGACCTCGACGGCAATTGGTGGGAGTTTCAGTACGCCGGCGAGGGACAGCTCGAGGGCACCGGGCGCAACGACACGCATTTCGCGCGCGGCGACGTGGTGCCGATGTTCTGACGCTCAGGCCGCCGCCTTCGCCACCACGCGCGAACGCAGGCTGCCGATCGCGGCGCTGCGCACCTCGAATGTATCGCCGGGCTTGAGGAAGCGGTCGGGCGGCTGGCTGCCGTCGGCCAAGCGCGGGCTCGAATCCGCGGCAGTCCCCGCCGCCGTGCCGCCGCTGATCACGTCGCCGGGATAGAGCGTGAAATCCTCCGACAGATGCGCGATGTAGTCGGCGAAGTCATAGACCATGTCGCGGGTGGAAAAACGCTGGCGGCGCTCGCCGTTGACGAAAGTCTCGATCTCCGTGTCGAAGGGATCGAGCTCGCCGACCGCGATGCACGGTCCCATCGAGCACCCGGTGTCGAAGTTCTTGGTCATGGCGAAGCGGGTCGCGGGATTGTCCTCGCGCGGGCTCCGGATGCTCCAATCGACCAGCAGGGTCGCGCCCCAAATATAGGAGCGCGCATCGGCGAGGCGGATGTCCTTGCCGGTCCTGCCGAGGATGATGGCAAGCTCGCCCTCGTAGTCGAAGCGCTTGGCCTTGGCGGGGTATATGACATCCTGATCCGGGCCAGCGATGTCGCGGTTGAGCTTCCAGAAGCCGCGGATACCTTCCTTCCGCTGCTGCGCGCGCGCCTCCTCGATCGAAAGGGAAGGCGCCTCGCGGCCGCGCATCTTGGCCGCCATGGCGACGGCATGGTCGGCGAAATTGGCGCCAGCACAGGCGATGCGAGCGCCGGCGGGGTGGGGCGCGTGGAGCCGCACCGCATCCGCGGCGAAAACGATGGTCTCGCTCAGCATGCCCTGCTGGTCTTGCGCCCGGCCGAGGAGATGATCGAGCGCCATCTCGCAGCCTTCGAGCGCGGCGGCGCCGGCGGCGATGAAGCGCGCCAGATCGGACGGCACGGCGAGCGCGGCGACCTCGACCGCGTAGCGTTCGCCCTTGTGCTCGCGGAGATATTTGGCGGCGGCCCTGGTGGCGTCGACGATCTGGCCGTCGCGCAGCACGCCCACACGCTTGTCGTCGCCGAACACCACGATCTTCATGCTCGTCTCCCTCTCCTCGCGGCGGCTTACCTCAAAACGAACTCTCGCGATAGAGCGCGCCACCATCGATGTTCACCACCTCGCCGCAAATCCAGCCGGCACGGTCGGAGGCGAGGAACACGATGACGTCGGCGATCTCTTCCGGCGTCGCCGCGCGGCCCAGCGGCCGGTCTGGCAGCAGGACCTCCTGCCAGCGGCTCGCGTCGCCCAGCAGCTTCTTGGCGCGCTCCTGGTGGATCGAGCGCCAGCGCTCGGTGTCGACCGCGCCGGGATTGACGCCGACGACGCGGATGCCGTCGTCGAGGCTGCGCCCGCCGAGCGACTTGGTGAGGCCATTGAGCGCGATGTTGGCGGCGTTGCCGCAGATATAGCGCCATTGCGGCCGCTCGGCGCCGGTGCCGATGACGTTGAGGATGACCTTGGGCGGCCGCCCGCGCATCCGGCCGTACATCGCGCGAGTGAGATTGACATAGCCGAACACCTTCAGATCCCAGGCCGCGCGCCAACGCGCCTCGTCGATCTCGATGATATCGCCGGTGGGGATGGCGCCGGCGTTGTTGATCAGGATGTCGGCATCGCCGTGCGCCTCGGCCAGCGCCTCGGGCGCGCCGCGCTGCGACAGGTCGATCGGCTGTCCCTTGATCCGCCCCGGCGCGTCGCGCGCAAGCTGCTCCACCGCGGCGGCGAGGCGCGCCTTGTCGCGCGCGGCGATGGTGACCGCGCACCCCTCGGCGAGAAAGCCGCGCGCCGTGGCGAAGCCGATGCCCAGCGAGCCGCCCGTCACCAGCACGCGCCGCCCGCTCAATCCCAGGTCCATGCGGAACTCCTTCCCGACCAGCGCGATCCGCGCGCCCTCGCCTTGTATCGCATTTTCGCCGCGCCTAACATCGCAGGATGGCATCGAATGCCGATCTCATCGTCCGCATGCTCGCGCAGGCCGGCATCACCGAGGGATTCGGCATTCCCAGCGGCAACGTGCTGCCGGTGATGGAGGCGATGCGCGCGGGGCGCATGCGCTTCGTGCTGACGGCGCATGAAGGCTCCGCCGCCTTCGCCGCCGACGTGACGGGTCGGATGACGGGCCGTCCCGGCTTCTGCATCGCGACCCACGGGCCGGGCGCCACCAACCTCACCACCGGCGTCGGCTGCGCCTTCCTCGACCGCTCGCCGCTGATCGCGCTCACCTGCAACGTCAGCAGCGCGCAGCTCGGGCGCCGGGTGCAGATGCACATCGATCATCACCGCTTGTTCGCGCCCATCACCAAGGCGAGCCTCGATCTGCGCGCGGGCTCGATCGCCGCGACCGTTTCCGAGGCGATTCGCCTCGCGCTCAGCGAGCCGATGGGACCGGTGCATCTCGACCTGCCCGAGGACGTGGCGCTCGCCGCAGCGGAGGAGGAGCCCGTCGCGCCGGCGCCGCCCGCGCCCCTGCCGCCGCCGCGCGCCGAGGCGCTAAACGAGGCGGCGCGGCTCGTCACGCGGGCGCGCCGGCCAGTTGCGGTCATCGGCGCGTCGGCGATGCGCATGCGCGATCCGGCGCTGCTCCAGCGCTTCGTCGAGCGGCACCGCATGCCGTTCGCGACCACGGCCATGGCGAAGGGCCTCATCGACGAGGGCCACGAACTCTCGCTCGGCTGCATCGAGAGGGCGCGGCGCCAGGTGCAGCGGCGGTTGCTCCGGGGCGCGGACCTCATCGTCGGGCTTGGCTACGACACGATCGAGGTCGAGTACGAGGCCTGGATCGGCGCCGTGCCACTCGTCCATGTCGACATCGACCATGCCGACACCGACGGTTCGGTCCGGATCGCACAGGAGGTGGTGGGGAATCTCGACGACGCGGTTGCGGCGCTGGCGCAGGGCGAGCGTGGCGCTGGCGACTGGCGCGGCGACGAGATCGCGCGGCACCGCGAGAGCTTCCAGGCGTCGCTGCGGCCGCGCTCCAACACTTTCACGCCGCACCAGGCGATCGACGTGGTGCGCGCGGTGCTGCCGCGCCACGGCGTGCTTGCCTTCGATGTCGGTGCGCACACCCACCAGATCGCGAGCCAGTGGCCGGCGCACGCGCCGAAGACCTTCCTCGTCACCAACGGGTGGTCGTCGATGGGGTTCGGGCTGCCGGCGGCGATCGCGGCCAAGCTTGCGCGGCCCGATCTTCCGGTGGTCGCGATCATCGGCGACGGGTGTTTCCAGATGACCTGCGGCGAGGTCGCGGTCGCACGCCGGCTCGGCCTCGCGTTACCGATCGTGGTGCTCGACGATCGCTGGCTCGCGCTCATCAAGGTGAAGCAGGAGCGCCGGGACTATCCCCATTTCGGCACCGAGCTCGATGTGACGCTGCCTCCGGCCCATTATTTTGGCGTGAAAGCGGTCGCGGCGCCGGGACCGGAAGAGCTCGAGCGCGAGTTGCGCCGCGCGCTTACGGCATCGGGACCGACCGTGATCGAGGCGGTGGTCGACGCCGCGCACTATTCCGAGACGGTCTACGATTGAGCCGCCGCACGCTGCCTCTCGCATCGGATGCGAGGGTTGCGTATCATCCGCCGCGGTCGCATTAAAGCCGGATGGGGCGGGGAGCGGGACCATGAGCGACGACGACTCCAAGACCGCGCGCGGCGAGCGGCTGCGCCTGCTGACGCAGACCTCCCGCGACAGTGTTATGGGCCGGCTCCTGCGCCGTTTCTGGCAACCCTTCGCTGTGTCGCGCGATTTGCGTCCCGGCGCCGCCAAGCGGGTCAAGGTATTGGGCGAGGATCTGACGCTCTATCGCGGCGACAGCGGCCGGCCCTATCTCGTCGGCGGGCGCTGCGCCCATCGCCTGACGCTGCTGCATTCGGGATGGGTGCAGGGCGAGGATTTGCGCTGCATCTATCACGGATGGGTCTATGACGGCACCGGCCAGTGCGTCGAGCGGCCGGCGGAGAGCGACGACGGCACGCCCAAGGTCAGGATCGCGGGCTACCCACTGCACGAATATGCCGGGTTGATCTTCGCCTATATGGGCGAGGGGAATGCCCCGGCGTTCGATCTCCCGCGCAAGGACGCGTTCGAGCGGCCAGGCGGGATCACTCACGCCAAGATCGAGATCTGGCCCTGCAACTGGCTGCAGATGGTGGAGAACTCGCTCGACGCCGTGCATGTGAGCTTCGTGCATCAGGCGGGATCCGTCGGCACGTTCGGCCAGGCGGTGACGCGCTCGATCCCGACGCTGGAATATCACGAGACCGACGCCGGCGTGCGCCAGATCGCGACGCGGGCCCGGAATCATGTCCGCGTCAGCGACTGGACTTTCCCCAATAACAACCACATCAGCCAGCCCGGCCTGACCAAGGACGATCCGTGGATCGATGTCGGAGTGTGGATGGTTCCGCTCGACGACGGCGCCACGGCGCGCGCGATGGTGTGGTCGGTGCCGACGACGACGCCCGAGAACGATCGCCGCTTCGTCGCATATTGCGACAAATACGGCGCCTACAATCCGGCCGACCATCATGCCGAACTCTTCGACCAGGGCCGCTATCCCGACGACGTGCTGATGCAGCTCACCAGCGCGCAGGACTACATCGCCCAGATCGGCCAGGGCGCGATCGCCGACAGGGAGAACGAGTATCTGGGCCGGTCCGATGCCGGCGTCGTGTTCGTGCGCCGCCTGTTCCAACGCGATATGGACGCGATCCGCGCCGGCCGCGAACCCAAGGCATGGCGGCGTCTCCCCCACGCCGCCGAATTGCCGGTCCAAGCGCCGGAGGCGGTGGCGGGTTAGCTCAGCGCGCGAGTTGTCGCCAACCCCCGGTCGGCTGCGGATTTCGGCTTACAGTTCTCTTCCGATCGCGCGATCCACCGAAAGCGCATCACTTCCGCGAAAGAAAGCGGCAACGCAGATCAGCCCCAACAGCATCTCGAATTCAAAACCGCCCGGCACGAGGCCCGCGAACCCGGGCTGGATTGCCTTGGGGGCAAAGGCAAAAAAGCCATTGGCCCATTTGACAGCGAAAACAATGACGGCGAACTCGACAATGAGCGCCGCCGCGGCGAGCCGGGTCAGGAAACCGACCGCCAACATGAGGCCACCGAAGAACTCGGTGCAGCCGATGATATACGCCCAGACGATCGGCGGTGTGAAACCGAGCTTCGGCAGGATCGAGCCGGCCGCGAGGCCGGTCGCACCGCCCTCGAACAGCTTGGGATACCCATGCCTTGCGATGATGAGGCCGGCGCAAACCCGAATGAAAGCATAGGCAAAAGGTGCCAACGGTACACAAATTCGGCGCAACGCCGGGACAAGCGGTCGCGGCTCGTTTCGCTCGGTGACGCTCATGTTTTCCCCCTTGATATAGCGAATTGTTTCCCCGTGGGGGGCTTGCCAATTTCATCCTACCACGAAGAAAAAGGCATTTAGAACAGCTTGCCAAAGACAGGAACGGCGGAGAAACCGGCGTTATGAGGCTGCCGCCGCGGACGAGATCTCGGCGCGCCAACCGGAGACGCGAATTAGCGGTGCGAATTCTCCGACCGGGGATGGGCATCGATCCGGCCGGGTCTCCCGAATAAGCCAGGCTCAGCGCGAAGCGGCGCGCGACTGCGGCGGCGGCTGGCGCTGGCGGCCGGCGAAGTGCGGCATCGCTTCGGCTGCGAAGAGCCGGATCGAGCGCTCGGCCAATTCAACCGGCAAGGTCCAGCTATACCTAGCCGTCGCCGGTATGGCCGGCATCGCGCCAGCCCTGGCGATAGAGCGCTACCGGCTCGTTCAACTGCTTCGCGTCGCGCGGGATCGACATCAGCCAATAGCCGTTGCGCCCGGCATTGACGAAGGATTGCGGGCTCGAGGTCGAGGCAACCCAGATGGCCGACCGCGGCTGGCGCACCGGGCGCGGCAGCGAGGTCACGTCCTCGAGGCTGCGGAACGTGCCGCTCATGGTGACGAGCCGTGCCTTCGCGCTGCGCTGCGACGCAGCCGAGAGGAACACGATCGGATTGGGGCTGTAGCCGCCATAGCGATCGAAATAATGCTCGACCGTGCGGATGTGGCTGAAGCCGGGCGCGTCGCATAGCCTCACGAGATGCAACGACTCGTTCCAATAATCTTGCGCCGATTTCTCGTCCGGGCCGGCATCGGGGAAGAATTGCAGACCGAAATGCATGGCTATGCTTAGTCCAGGGTCTCGGGCGCGAACAGCTCCTCGATGGCGTAGCGCCGCTTCGATAGGCCCTGCTCGAAATGGTAGCGCAGATAGGTTTCGAGCGTCTTGCGGTTGCCGTCGATGCCGTAGGGCCAGAAATCGTCCCCCATCAGCGCGCGGTTCTGCTCGAGATGCGCGGGGAGCCACGGCACCATGAAGGGAGCGCCGAAGAAGGTCTCTGCCATGCGATAGTGGCGTTGGGCCTGGTCCTTCGCCTGCTGGAACGCGGCCGCGAGCGCGCGCGCGATCCAGCGGTTCTTGTCGTAGATGTCGCGCCGGATCACCACCGTGTGCATGATCGGGAACACGCCGGTGCGGCGGAAATAGTCGCGCTCGACCGCTTCGTAATCGGGAAAGAGGCGCGCGACGTTGGGCGAGCCCTTGACGAAGCTCGGCGGCATCCAGGCGGAGAAAAGCGCGTCGATCTCGCTCGCCTCCAGCATCTGATCGAGCGTCTGCCCGGGCGCGAGCGGGTGGATGCGCAATTTGGGCGGCGGATCGAACGGTGCCCAATCCGGGCCGGAGGGCGGCTTGTCCATGTTGCCGACGTAATAGGTGTAGCCCGTGGCCGAAACGCCGAAATCGTCGCTCAGGATGCCTTTCGACCAGATGCCGGCATCATGGCCATAGCGGTGCAGCTCGCCGACCGTCCTTCCGGCGAGGTCCTTGGGCGAGACGATGCCGCTCTTGCGGCTAACGAAGATCGCGGCGTGGCGGAAGATGCGGTTGGGAAAAACGGGAATCGCGATGAACGGCCCGCCCAGCAGCTCGAGGCTGCGGAGATAATAAGTGAGCCCCAATTCCGCCACGTCGAAGTCGCGCGTCTTGATCGTGCGCTCCATGATCTCGCCGACCTGCTGCGCGCTTTGCACCGTGAGGTCGATGCCCTCGGCACGCACGCTCCCGTCCATCAGCGCGCGCGTGCGGTCGTAGTTCCAGCACGCGAGGGTGAGCTTGAGATTGGCCATGGCATTCAGGCCGGCGCCTGGATCGGCAGCTCGGCCTCGTGCTCGAGCCGGCGCCACTCCGTGGGCGTGCGGCCGGCGCGCAGCGCGTCGAGCTCGCGCCAGAAAATCCGCCGCAGGAAGGCGATGCCGGCGTCGGATGCGCCGAGGTACTCGCTGGCGCGGTCCATCACAGTGCCCTGGCCCACGGTCGCGACATAGTCCTGGGCACTGGTGAGCTGGAAGACGCGGTCCTCGGGATATTTTCCGTGATCGAACAGCTCGGCGTGGTGATCGGCCGAATTGAATTCGCCGAATTGCGCGAAATAGTCGCGGAAGCGCTTGTCCGCTTCGGGGCTCGTCGAGGGTGTCGCGTAGATGGTGAAGCGCATCGCGGATTCGTCGTCGACCGGAACCATCCACACGCCGACATCGAGCCACGGGTCTTGGAGCGTGATGAAGGGCCGGCTGATGTGGTTGTTGTTGGGGAAGGTCCAGTCGCTGATGCGCACGCTGTTCTTCGAGCGCGTGGCGATCTGGCGGATGCCGGCGTCGGTCTCGAGATACTCGAGCTTGGGGATGGCGGTGCTGACCGCCTCGCCGAACGGGCCGACCTTGCCCGCCTGGTGGACGAAGCTCACATGGACCGCGTCCATCGAGTTCTCGACCATCTGGAACCAGTTGCAGGGCCAGCATTCCTCTTTCGCCTCGACGAGCCGGTCGGCGCCGTCGAGCGCCGACTTGCGTGGCAGGTCGAACGCGGGCGCCGCGCCCTCGCCGAGATAGGCGAAGACGAGGCCGCAATATTCATGGAGCGGATAAGCCGCGATCCTGACCTTCGGTAGGCCGTCATCGTCCTCGGCCGGCCGCTCGACGCATTGGCCCGCGCCGTCATATTTCCAACCGTGATAGATGCAGCGGACCTCCTCGCCCTCGACCCAGCCGGTGTGGAGCAAGGTCAGGCGATGGGCGCAGCGGCCGGCGACCAGATAGGGCCGGCCGCTCTGCCCGCGATAGAGCGTCAACTCCTCGCCCATGATCTTGAGGCGCTTTGCTTTGCTGGGCACGACGCTCTTCGACAGTGCCACCGGTTGCCAGAAGCGGCGCAGCAGCGTGCCCATCGCCGTGCGCCGTCCCGATTGGCCCAGCAGGACGAGCCGCTCGTTGCGCGACAGGGTGTCGACGTTCTGATCCATCTCGTGTTCCTTGGTCGCTGGTCAATCGTCCGGCAGCAGCTTCTCCGCTTCCTCGCCATAGCGTGTCACGCGGATGCCGCGCGCGTACTTGTCGATGGTTCGGCCCTCGAACGCGCCGGGCCGCCAGGTCGGGTATTTGTATCTGAGTCCGCCATCGACGGGAATGTCGACCCCGGTGAGGAACGAGGCTTCGTCCGAGGCGAGGAACACCGCCGCATGGCCAAGGTCGGAGGCGCGCGGGAACCGGCCCAGCGGGATCATGCCCAGATACTCGTCGCGCGAGTAATAGGAGCGCCGCTTGGGCGGCGCGAAGTTCGGGTCGAAGATCTCCTCGCGCATGGCGGTCCAAAGCTGATGCTCCATGGCGCAGGGCGTGATCGTGTTGACCCTGATTCCGGCATGCGCCAAATCCATCGCCGCCGAGCGCGAGAAGTTGAGGAGTGCCGCTTTCGCCGCGGTGTAGGCCGAGCCCGACGCCTCGCCATAATGCGCCGCCGTGGACAAGAGGTGGATGATGCTGCCGCCATTGCCGCCGGCGATCATCGCCTTGGCGCCGTGCTTGGTCGTCAGCATGCCCGCGGTCGGGAAGCTCAGCACCGCCTCGCGCCAGTCTCGCAGGTCCATCTCCAGCACCGGGCTCCAATGGACCTTGCCGGCCATGTTGAAAACGATGTCGAGCCGGCCGCAGCGCGCCACCGTCTCGGCGACGATGCGCGCGACCTGATCCTCCACGAGGGCGCTGCCGGCGAGCGCGAAGGCCTGGTGACCGCGCGCGGCGATAAAGGACGCGGCCGTGTTGGCGGCGTCCTCGTTGATGTCGCTGACGGCGACGCGCGCCCCTTCGCGGGCGAGAAAATGGGCGACCGTGCCGCCGATGTTAGGCCCGGCGCCGAACACGATGGCGACCTTTCCCTCGAGACGATTCACGGTGACCCTCTTGCGTTGGCTAGCACCGACAGGTTACCAAAGAACCACCCGGCGCGACAGGCGTCCGGCCACCCGAAGGAGGCTCGCATGAACGCCGACATGACCCTGAAAAAGATGGATGAGGTGGTCGACGGCTTTTGCCGCCGCGTGCGTCTCGTCGCCGAGCCGATGACGCCGGGCCGCGCGCGCACCTTCGTCAAGCAGCATCGCCTGAACACGCGCCAGCGCAACTCGGTGCTGAAGCTGCGCGTCGCCACCAACTGTCCGGAATGGGACACCAAGCTCGACATCATCAAGGCGTGCTCGCAGGAGATCATCGCCGACAACGAGTTCGGCGGCGGCAAGCCGCACTGGCGCGTGCTCGAGGAGATGGGCGTCGCAATCGGGCTCAAGCTCGAGGACATTCAGGCGACGAAACCGAACCCCACCACCGAGATCGCCTGGGCCGCGTGGGAGGGGCTGATGTCGAACCGCCACTGGCTCGAGGGTATCGTCGCCAATACTTGCTCCGAGCGCATCAACGTGCCCGGCTACGGCACCGGCGCGCAACGCGAGCACGGCTGGTCGTGGGTGCAGCGCGGCCAATGGGCCAAGCTCTTCGGCCTCAAGGACGAGCAGCTCGAGTTCTGGTCGATGCACGAGCTGGCCGATCTCGAGCATTCCAATCTCGGCTGGCAAAGCGTGTCGCGCTTCGCCGAGCGGTACAAGATGGAGGATGCGGTGGTCCACGCGTGCGAGATCAATCTCCACGTGTGGGAACTCTACTTCAACGGCATCGCCGACGCGGGCGACCGGCCCGGCGCCTGATCACAGATATCCGCGCTCGCGCCAGAACCGCTCTGCCGCCGGATGGAACGGCACGTCGAGCGGCGTGTCCGGCGCGTCGCGGCACATGCGCTCGACGGGAAGCGGGCCCGGCTGCTCCCACGGGATGAGATGCTTGCGCGCGTCGAGCCCGGCGCAAATGAGGCGCACGATGTCGTCGTCGAGCGCCTCGTGGACGAAAATGGTCCAGCCGCTGAAGTCGATGGTGAGCACGTCGCGCGGCAGGCGCGGGAAGTCGGCCTTGCGGATGACGGCGCGGCGATAACCCATCGCCTCGAGCTTGCGCACCGTCGCATCGGCCAGCGGCAGGATGGTCATGCCGGCGTCGAGCGCCTGGTCGACCCACACGGGCGCCGCCTCGTCGAAGATCGCATCGATCTCGCCGCGCGCGAGCGACTGCCACTTGGGCGAATTCGGCCATGGCAGGCTCGCCTCGTGCCGCGCCTGACCGCCCCACGACGCGAGATCGGCCAGCGTGAATCCCGCAGCATTGGCGATGTGGTCGAGCATGGCGTGAAGGCAATGGTCGCGCTGGCCGCGCAGCGAAACGCGCAAGGGCATCTTGCGCTCGGCGATCTGCTCGAAGCGGGTAAGACCGGTCGTGCTCTTGGCCGCGAACACGTACTGGTCGAGCGACGGGATCACGCCGATGGCGCGCACCGGCTGCTTCTCCTTCCATTGCCCCATGCCGCGATATGCCACGGTGAGCGCGGCCGAGGGATTGACGATGGCCATGTCGGCGGTGCGCTGCGCCACCTCGACGATCCCCTCGTTGGTGCTGAGGCCGGTGAGGCAGAGCGACCATTCGCGCTCGCCCGCCTCGCGGATCAGCACCTTGGCCTGGCGCATGGTCTCGTGCGATTGGACGAACTCCGATGCGATCTCGAGCGCGACGCGGGAGCGCGTGGTGTTGGGGTTGACGAAGGGGAGAGCCATGGCGCCGTCCTCTCAATGCGCGACTTTGACCGCAGGATAGTCGTGGATCTCGCGGTTGACGAGCGCGCCGTCGACGCGCTCGACCCGGCGGATATAGACCGCCTCGGTGATGTCGCGGCTGGCCGCGTCGATCTCGATGGGCCCGCGCGGGCTCTCGAAGGCGAGGCCCTTGAAGGCCGTCATCGCCGTGTCGCCGTCGACCGCGCCGCCCAGTTTCTCGACCACCATATAGATTCCGGCGATGCCGTCATAGGCGCCGACCGCCTGGTAGTTGGGCTCGGTGCTGGCGCCGTATGCCGCGCGGTATTCGGCCACGAACTTGCGGTTGAGCGCGCTCTGATGCGCCTCGGAATAGACCATCACGGTGATGATGCCGAGCGTGTCGTCGCCGAGCGCGGCCTTCACCGTGTCGTCGACGATGCCGGTGCCGCCGAGGATCTTGACGCCCGCGCGCTTCAGCCCGAGCTGCACGAACTGGCGGATGAAGCCCGACGGCTGCCCCGACGGCAGGAAGACATAGACCGCATCCGGCTTGGCGTCGGCGATGCGTTGCACGTACGGAGCGAATTCGGGGTTGTCGAGCGGGATGTGCGAAGCACCCACGACCGTGCCGCCCGCGGCGGTGAAGGTACGAGTGAACGTCGCCTCCGATTCTTGCCCCGCCGAGAAATCCGATACCGCGACATAGAGCTTGCCGATGCCGTTCTGCGCCGCCCATTCGCCGAGCTTCGCGACCATCGCGTCCTGGACATAGGAGAAGCGCACGACATAAGGCGACTTCTCGGTCAGGATGCGGGTCGCGGCGTTCATCACGATGAGCGGCGTCTTCGCTTCGGTGGCGATCGGCGCGACCGCCAGCACCTCGGGCGTGAAGATGAATCCCGCCAGGAAATCGACCTTGTCGCGCGTCACCAGCTCTTGCGCCAAGCGCTTGGCGACGGCGGCGTCGCTGCCGCCGGTGTCGCGCTTGACGATTTCGATGGTCTTGCCCGCCACCGTGCTGCCGTGCTCGCGCATGTAGAGCTCGATGCCGCGCGCGAACTGCGTGCCGGAATCGGCGAAGGGCCCCGAGAACGGCGCCAGCAGCCCGACCTTGATCGTACCGTCCGCCAGTGCCGGTGCCGCGCCGATGAGCGCCAGCGCGAGGAAACCCAGTCCGGTCTTGCGCATCCCGTTGCTCCTGCGACACACATCCGCCGCGGCACGGTGACTTGTCAAGGGCGCACGATGCCGATGCAGCCTCACATGTCGCATGCTACACTCGTTCGCGAAGCCGAGGTCCGGAGCCGCGCGCCATGCATTACACGATGACCGTCGATCAGCCGATCGACAAGATCGCCGACGACTGGGACTTCCTCGACGAGAAGATCGTCTCGAAATTCTCCGCCTTCCGCGAGGTTGGGCAGAACGTCTTCGGCATCCGCCGCCGGGCCGTGAGCCACAGCGAGATCATCGATCCGCGCAAGGGCAACGTCTCGGGCGCGCTCGAGCTTGGCCCCAAGGGCATCATGCAGATGCCGCATCATCCGCTTCATGTCCACGTCACGGTCGGCGGCACGCCGCATCGCGTCGCGCACAGTTTCGGCTTCTGGCACGTCAACGACATGGACGAGCTGTACCTGCCGCTGCCGAGCCTGCCGGGCGATCCCTTCGGCCACGCCATCGTCATCATGCAGACGCCGCGGGGCGAGGAGGGCGAGAGCTTCGCCTGGTATTGCCTGCAATGCCTTACCCTCCATTTCGAGCAGCGCTATCCGAGCGGCGTGCGTGGCCTCAAGGATTTCTGGCGCGCCGAGGATGCCGCCATCCGCGATTACAACGGCGAGGAGCGGAACCGCACCTGTCCCGAATGCGGCTATCTCAATCCGCTGGCCTATTCCTGGAATCAGGCCAAGGACACGCCGGAGCAGCGCGCGGCGCGGGCGTTCTGGTGATGGACGACGCTGCGGGCGGGCGAGCGCTCGCCTATCGCCGCTTCTCGCTGGCCGAGCGCGACCGGCGCTGGGCGTTGGTACGCCGCCTGATGGCGCGCGACGGGCTGGCCGCCATCTTCGCCCCGAACAATCCCGGCAACTCGACCGACTGGCAGGCTGACGCGCGCTATCTGTCGCATTGCGGCGGCGGCGCCGATGCCTCGATCGCCTGCGTCTTTCCGCTCGAGGGCGATGTCACGGTGATCGCCACCTCGGTCGCCGAGCGCTGGGGTCCGGCGGTCCAGGACTGGGTCACGGACCTGCGCGAATGCAAGCGGCGCTATGGCCGGGTCGCGGCCGAACGCCTGCTCGAGCTTGGTCTCGGGCGCGCGCGCATCGGCGTCACCGGGCTCGAGGGCGGCACCCGCACGCCCGAGGGCACGATCATGCGCGGCACCTTCCGCGCGCTCGCCGAGGCGCTGCCGCACGCAGCCTTCGTCGATGCGACCGAGCTGGTGCAGGAGGTGCGCGAGGTCAAGAGCGCGGAGGAGATCGCCGTGCTGCAATGCTCGGTCGATCTGATCGAGCGCGCCATCGAGGCGCAGACGCGCGCGGCGCAGCCTGGCGTTCCCGACTATGTCGCCTGGGCCGAGACCATGCATGCGCTCATGTCGCGTGGGTCGGAGCTGTCGGTCCATTTCAACTGGGTCTCGGGACCCAATCCCGGCCGCACGCTCACACGCCCGACCGCGCGGCCGCTCGCCGCGGGCGACATGATCGTGGCCGAGATCGAGGCGTCCGTGATCGGCTATCGCGCGCAGCAGATACGGCCGGTCGCCGTCAACCGCGCCGATCCGGTGTTCGCGGAGATGTCGAAGCTGCATGGCGATCTCTATCCCGAGCTGTTGCAGACGCTGCGACCCGGCGTCACCGCGGGCGAGCTCATCCGCAAGACCGCCGAGCTCGCGACGCGGCTCGCGCCCAAGACCGGGCCGCTCGCCGGCGCCAAGGCCAAACTGCTGCTGCACGGGCGCGGGCTCGGCGACGACCGGCCGCTGGTGCTGGCGCGCGCCGACGCCAGGCCTGACTACGAGGCGACCGAGCGCAGCCTCGGCCTGACCTTTCCCGAGGACGGCGTCTATATCTGTAAGCCGAGTATCCTGACCGCGGACGAACGCCGCGAATTTCCCTGGGGCGACAGCGTGCGCGTGACGCCAACAGGCGCCAAGCGCATGGGACGCGCGCCGCACGGTCTCGTCGTTTCCGAGCCGCGTCCTTTCGCTTCCTGGCCTCGGGACGTGACGGTCGTGCCGCTGTGATGAGGACACTCGGCGTCGTCGCGGCGCTGGCGCTGGCGCTCGCGGGCGCCGGCGCTGTCGCGCAGGAGCCGGCGCGGGTCGCGGTCAAGGTCGGCGTCACCGGCCGGCCCGACCAGGCCGCGCTCGAGCTCGCGTTCCATCGCGGCTATTTCGCCAAGCAGGGACTCGATGTCGAGTTCGTGGGCGGCGGGGTCGGCGGCGAGGAGTATGTCTCGTCGCTCGCCACCAATCAGATCCAGGTCGATGCCGGCGCGCCCAACGCCGCGCTCTTCAACGCCTTCAACCGCGGCATCGATCTGCGGATCGTCGCCGACTGGGCGCATGTCGGCGATGCCAAGGATTCGACATTCTCGATGGTCGGGCGCGGCGATCTCCAGCGCTCGGGCGCCTTGAAGAGCGCCGCCGATCTCAAGGGCAAGAGCGTCGGCGTCGGCCCGAGCCGCGGCTCCTACAACGAGATGTTCGTGGCCGAGCTTCTGGCCGCCGTCGGTCTCGGCGTCGGCGACATCGAGGCGCAGCATATCAGTTTTCCCGACGGTCTCGCGGCGCTGTCGGGCAAGACGGTGGCGGCGACCCTCCTCATCGAGCCGCTGGTGATGATGGCGCACGACCGCGGCATCGGCGACGTGCTGGTCACCGCGGGCGCGGTCGATCCCGGGGCGCAGGTCGCGGTGGTGATGTATTCGGCGGTGTTCGCGCGCAACCGCGACGCGGCGACGCGCTACATGGTGGCCTATCTCCAGGGCGTGCGCGACTTCATCGACGCCTTCGATGGCGACCAGAACAAGGAGGCGGCGATCGACGTGATGGTCGCGGCGCTGACGCTCAAGGACCGCGCGGTGTGGGAGAAGATGCCGGCGCACGACGTCGATCCCAACGGAAGCGTCAATCTCGCCCACATCAAGAAGGAAGCGGCCTTCTACAAGGAGCAGGGCACGCTCACGGGCGCGCTCCCCGATCTCGACAAGTTTGTCGATCCAAGCTTCGCCGAAGCGGCGGTGAAAATCCTGGGCCGGCGCTGAGCGGCCCGCCTATTTTCCGTCGAGCCGCGCCTTGGCGTCGGCCACGAGCGAGAGATCGACATAGGCCGGGTCGACCACGATCCGCGCCGGCAGCAGCTTCATCGCGACCGCCTGATCGATGTCCTTCTGCACCGACGGGATGATGGGCAGGAGATCGGGCGAGTGGTAGAGGTCGCCTGGCCCGAACACGTAATCGAGGGCGGCGCGCGATTCCTTGGTCACGGCTCCGGCGATGGCGAGCGCCTCCTCGCGGTTCGCGGGATCGAGGAACCAGCGCACCGAGCGCATGTCGTCCTCGAGAAAGTCGACCAGCGCCGGCCGGTGCGCGGCGATGAAATCCGCGCGAATTGCCCACATGCCGACCTCGCTCGGTCCGACAATTTCGGCATTGTTGAAGAGCGAGCGATAATGGCCGGTGGCCTCGAAGTCGTGGCTGAATTGCGGCATGACCGGGACGAGGTCGATCTTGTCGTTCTCCATCATCGCCAGCATGTTGGCGAAATTGGCCTCGATCACGACGTAGTCGCTGTCGGCGACGCCGTTCTTGCGCAGCGTCTCGCGCAGGACCATGTCGGTGGTGGCGCCGAACGCGTTGATCGCGACGCGGCGATGGCGCATGTCCGCGAAAGATTTGACCGGCCCGTCCTTGCGCACCACCCAATAAGTCGCGAAATGGCCGGGCACGCCGTCCTGCATCACGTCGGCGACGATGCGAAGGTCGAGATGGGCGTTGATGACGGCCAGCGCGAGGCTCGAGGGGCCGAGCGACGCGATCTCGAGCTCGCCGCTGGCGAGGCCCTGGATTTGCTGCGTGCTGCCCTGAAAGCGCACCGGCTCGAGCGCGTAGCTCTTGCCGCGATAGGGAAACATTGCCGGGTGGCGCTTCATCAGCTCGTCGGAAAGCGCGGTCAATTGGCTCGGCGCCTGCGCCCAGCCGACGCGGAGCGGCAGGGGATCGGCGCTGGCCGCCGCGGCCCACCCCAGGATCGCGAGCGCGGCGGCGAGCCCCGCCCTTCGCATCACGCCCGGCATCGCGGGAGGATCGCGGCGGGGTTGTCGTAATGGATGGCATGCAGCTCCTGGGCGCTAAAGCCGCACTGCGACAGACCCTCGAGATGCTCGGCCGAGCTGCCGTAGGGGAAGTCGGTGCCGAACAGCACTTGCGAAATTTTGACGAGCTTCATAAGCGACGCGGTGGCGCCCGGATTGGCCGCCTGCGCCAGGTCATAGTAGAAGCGCTGCAGCTCGTGCAGCACGCCCTTGGGCAGGCGCTGCGCGACTTGCGGCTGCCGCGCCATGCCGACGAAGCGGCCGATGAGGAACGGCATGGTGCCGCCCGCGTGCGAGAACAGGAACTTGATGTCGGGAGAGCGCGACGCGGTGCCGCCGAAGACGAGGCTCGCGATGGTGCGGGTGGTGTCGGTGCCGTATTCGATGACCGCCTCGGACACTTCCGGCAGCAGGTTCGCGCAGCAATCGGGCCGGCGCGGATGGGTATAGACCACGGCCTTGCGCCGGTTCATCTCCTCGAACACCGGCGCGAAGGCGGCCTCGCCGAGATACTTGTCGCCATAGCTGGTGAAGAAGCCGATGCCGTCGGCCTTGAGGTGGTCGAGCGCATATTCGATCTCGCGCAGGGTGCCCTCGACATCGGGCATCGGCACCGCCGCGAACATGCCGTAACGGCCGGGATGGTCGGCGACCAGCTTGGCGAAATGCTCGTTGGTCTCGCGCGCGAGGCGGCGGGCTTCCGCGGCGTCGCCGAGCCACACGCCCGGCGTGGTCAGCGACATGAAGGACCGCGTCACGCCGGCGCGGTCCATGTCCTCGAGTGATTTGGCCGCCGAGCCGTTGCGCAGCACGCGCTCGACATAAGGGGGAATGCCGGTCCGCTCCTTGACGAAATCGACATAGGCCGACGAGCACAGATGATGGTGCGTGTCGACGATGATGCTCTTGTCCGAAGCGGCCGGCATGGCGTCCCCTCTGTTTGCAATGTCGCGCGAGATTAGGTCGCCCGTGGCTTCGCAGGCAATCGCGCCTTCTGCGCCGCAAGCGCCGTCGCCACCTTGGCCTCGAGCTTGAGGATGCGGGTCGCGTTCTTGTGGAAGATCTTCTCGACCACGTCGGGCTTGAGCCCTTCCATCTCCAGCTCGTCGAGGCACTGGCCGGGCGACCAGCCGGGATAGTCGGAGCCGTAGAGGATCTTGTCCTGCAGCCGGCGGTTCATCTCGTGCTTCAGCGGCTGCGGGATGTATTTCGGCCGCCAGCCCGAGATGTCCATGCACACGTTCGACTTGTGCAAGAGGACCGCGATCGCTTCCTCGGTCCAGGGCCAGCCGGGATGCGCCATGACGATGGTGAGGCGCGGGAAGTCGGCGGCGACCGCGTCGATCCCCGGCATCGGGCGCGCATGGTCGAGCTTCAACCCCGCGCCGCCCGGCATGCCCGAGGCGATGGCGGTAGTGCCGGTATGGATGAGGACGGGCGCGCCCATCGACTGGCACAAATCCCAGATCGGGTAGAAGCGCCGGTCGTGCGGATAAAAGGCCTGCAGGATCGGCATCCACTTGGCACCGGTGAGGCCGAGCGTGGTGAAGGCGCGCTCGAGCTCGTTGACCGCGGCCTTGCCCTTCCACGGATCGACCACCGCCCATCCCGGCAGGAACACGTCGGGATGATGCTTGGTAAGGCTGGCGATGAAGTCGTTGGTGATGACGGGGGCGCCGTCCGAGGCGGTCGCGTCGCTCGCGATCATCATGGCGAGCGCGTCGTCGCGGCGGAAATCGTTCGCCATCTCGTCTTCGCTCTTGGCGTCGAGCTTGCGCCCCAGCATCGCCTCGAGCGCGGCCATATAGGCGCCCATCGCGAGGTGATGCTCGCGGGTCGAGGGATGGCAGTGGACGTCGATGGCGCGCATGGGTCCTCCTAGTTCATCGTCAGGCCGCCGCTGACGCTGATCGCCTGGCCGGTGATGTAGCCGCCCTCGCTTGAGGCGAGAAACGCCATCATCGCCGCCAGCTCGCGCGCCGTGCCGGCGCGCTTCATCGGCACGCGGCGGATCATCTCCTCGACGATCTTGGCGCCGGTGGTGCCGCGGCTGCGCAGATCGTCGAGCGTCGGCCCCTCGGTCGGGCCGGGGCAGACGATGTTGACGGTGATGCCGAACCGTCCGACCTCGCGCGCCAACGCCTTGGCGAAAGCGATGAGGCCGCCATGCGCGGCCGCCGCCACCGCCGCGCCGCTCTGCCCGACCTTGCCGCCGTCCGAGCCGATCGCGAGGATGCGGCCGAACTTGCGCTCGATCATGTGCGGGACGATGGCGTGGGCGAGGGTGATGAAGGCCATGAGCTGCGCGTCGATGATCGCCTTCCAGCTCTCGGGCTTCTGCTCGACGAAAAGCGCGAACCCGCCCTCCGCGCGCGCTCCCACGCCGCTCGCGAGCACGTCGATCCTGCCCCAGTGGCGGATCACGTCGTCGATCCAGGCGCGCACCGCGACGCCGTCGGTCGCGTCGATCCGGTCGAGCCGGGCGCGGCGGCCGAGCCCCAGCGCATGATCGAGCGCGGCCGCCGCCGCCTCTTCGTTGGCGCGATAGGTCATCGCCAAATCGGCGCCCGCTTCGGCGAGGAATCGCGCGATTTGGCTGCCGATGCCGCCGCTGGCGCCCGGCACCAGCACGACGCGGCCCAAAAGATCGATCATGGCAACGTCCCCCGCATGGCGCCCGTTCATTCTAGGTTCGGCGCACGCCGCTGCAAAGGACGATCACTGCTCCTCGGTGAATGCGCGCCACTCGGCCTCGATCTGGTCGCTCGCCGTGCCGCGCGTGATGAAGACAATGCGCGAGGTCGCGTCGTCGCCGCTGCGCCGTTCCAGCCGCACGGGCGGATGGAAGACGTGATGCACGCCATGGATCGCGACCATGCCGTCCTCGCCCGCCACGTTGACGATGCCCTTGACGCGCAGCAGATCGTCGGCGTGGCGGATCTTGATGCGCGTCAGCCAGCGCGAGAACGCGCGCCACTCCACCGGCCGCGCGATGGTCAGCGCGAAAGTGTCGATGCCGTGGAGATGCTCGCGCTCGTCGTGATCGCCGCCAAGCCACGAAGCGGGATCGCGCATGCGCCCGCCCGGTCCGTGGAGCGAGGCGCCGAACAGTGCGCCGGGCGCGAGGTCGCCGTGCGGCAGGCGGGCGATGGTCGCAGACGGGTTCATCGCCGCGAGGCGCGACACCAGTTCCTCGACCGCGTCGGCGGCGGCGAGATCGGTCTTAGTGACGACCAGCCGGTCGGCGAGCGCGGCCTGCTTCACCGCCTCACCGTGCTCCTCGAGCTGACGCGCGCCGTGGACCGCGTCGATCGTCGCCACAACGGCGTCGAGCGCGAAGTTATCGACGATCAGCGGCTTGCTGAGCAAAAGCTGCATGATCGGCGCCGGATCGGCGAGGCCGGTCGTTTCGATCAGCATCCGGTCGAAGGACGGCACCGCGCCCGCCGCTCGCTTGCCGAAGAGCGTCCCGACCACGCCCTCGAGATCGCCCTGGACGGTGCAGCACAGGCAGCCGTTCGCCATCACCACGACTTCGCCGTCGCTGCGCTCGATGAAGTGCTGGTCGAGCGCGATCTCGCCGAACTCGTTGATGACGATCGCCGTGTTCGCCATCTCCGGGTGACGCAGCAGGCGGTTGAGCAGCGAGGTCTTGCCGCTGCCGAGAAACCCGGTGACGAGCGAGACCGGCAGCCGATCGCGCGCATTAGCTTTGGCAAAGATGCTCATGCGTCCAAGTCTATCACGGTGTTTGCGCCGAGGGGGCGCGTTGACCTAGAGTGATGCCCGACAAACGCCGCGGAGGACGTTATGGCAAAGCCGAAGATTCGTCATCTCGCATTGTTCGCTCGGGACCCGAAGAAGCTTGCCGATTTCTACACCAGCGTCTTCGACATGGAAGTCGCGCAAACGAACGGGCGCGCCTACTTCCTCACCGATGGCTATCTCATGCTGGCGATCCTGCCGCACCGGCTCGACGGCGAGGCGGCGGTCGGCCTCAACCATTTCGGCTTCAACATCGAAAGCCGTCCCGAGATCCTGAAGAAGCTCGAGAAGCACGGCGTCGAGGTGCCGAAAGCGCGCCCGGGCGACCGCCCTTACGCCGAATTCCGCGCCGTCGATCCGGAAGGCAACTGGTTCGACATCTCCGAAGAGGGATTGAAGGACGACGAGGGCATCGCCAAGCGGCAGAAGGAACTGGCGACCGCGGGTTCGCGCTGACCCCCCACCCCAACCCTCCCCCTCAAGCGGGGGAGGGAGATCATCGAGCAAATCCCTCCCCCGCTCGCGGGGGAAGGTAGGGTGGGGGCGCCTATTCCTCCTTGTAGAATTGCGTGAACCCCGGGCGGTAGCGCTTCTCGTCGAGGAACTGACGCATGCCCTTCTCGCGCCCGTCGCCCTTGTCGTTGAGGCGGAGCGCGTCGCTCTTGGCCTGGAGATAATCGGCCGCCTGGGGCTCGCTCATCGAGCGCACGGCGCGGATCGCTTCCTTGGTGTAGCGCATCGCCGCCGGACTCTTCTGCATTAGTTTCTGCGCTAGCGCGACGGTGGTGGCCTTGAGCTCGGCGCGCGGCACGGAGAAGTTCACGAAGCCCATCTCCTTCGCCTTCTTGCCGTCGAAATTGTCGCCGGTCATGGCGTAGTAGAGTCCGTCGCGGAAATTCAGCACCTGTGCCACGTTCCACGACACGATGCCGCCTGGCAGGATGCCCCAGTTCACCTCGGAGAGGCCAAATACCGCGTCGTCGGCGGCGATCGCGAAGTCGCAGGCGCAGGCCTGGGTGAAGGCGCCGCCGAAGCAGAAGCCGTTGATCATGGCGATGGTGGGCTTGGGAAAGGTCGAGAGCTTCTGCCAGCGCCAATTGTGCGACGCATGCCGCGCCTTGCGCATGGCGGCCGGGTTCTTGGCGCCCTCGCGGAAGAACAGCTTGATGTCCTGGCCGGCACACCACGCCTCGCCCGCGCCGGTGAGGACCAGCACGTCGCTGTCCGGATCGTCGGCGAGATCGTCGAGCGCGGCGTCCATGTCGCGATGAAGCTGCGGGCTCATGGCGTTGCGCTTTTCCGGGCGGTTCAGGATCACCCAGGCGATGCGATCCTCGATCTCGACGAGGACGGTTTCGTATTTCTTGTCGGACGGCATGAGGCTCTCCCTTGACGTGATGCGCCAAGCATCGCAGGAATCGGGCCCAAATTCACCCCTCGTGCCCCGCACATGACCGACGCACCCGACCTCGAACGCGCCCAGCGCCAGGTGGCGGCGCTGACCTCGCCCCGCAATGTCGCGATCGTCGGCGCCAGCGACCGCCCGGCAAGCTGGGCCATGCGCGTGTGGCAATCGCTCGGACGCCACGGCTTCGACGGCGCGGTCTACCCGGTCAATCCGGGCCGCAGCGAGATCTGGGGCGGGCGCTGCTATGCCGATTTGAAGTCGCTGCCCGAGCCGCCCGACCATCTCGCCATCCTGGTGCCGGCGCCTGGCGTCGCCGCGGCGCTGCGCGAGGGCGCGGCGGCGGGCGCGCGGAGCGCCACGGTGTTCTCGTCGGGCTTCGGCGAGGCGAGCGACCCGGCCGGGCTTGAGCGCCGGCGCGAGCTCGCCGCCGCCATCGCCGAGACCGGCCTCGCCGTGTCGGGTCCCAATTGCATGGGCAATATTTGCGGCCGCAGCAAGCTCGTCACCCTGACCGACACGCGCTCGATGCGGGTCGGCCCCGGTCCCGTCGCCATGGCCGGGCAGAGCGGCGGGGTCATGCTGTTCACTCATTCGGTGCTGGAGGAGCGCGGCCTGGGTGCGGGATACCTCATCACCAGCGGCAACGAGGTGGGGCTCAGCGTCGCGGACTACATCGCCTTTTTTGCCGCCGAGCCCGAGGTGAAGATCATCCTGTGCTACATCGAGGCGGTCGCGGACGTGGCCAAGTTCAAGGCGGCGTGCCGCCTCGCGCAGCAGGCGGGCAAGCCGGTGATCGTCCACAAACTCGGCCAGTCGGCGGCGGGACAGGCGGCGGCGCTCGCCCATACCGGCTCGCTCGCCGGCAGCGCCGAGGCGTTCGACGCGGTGACGGCGGAGCTTGGCGTCATCCGCGTCGCCACCCTCGACGACGCGGTCGAGCTGATCGAGCTCCTGCTCCATACGAAGACGCCCAAGGGGCGGCGCCTCGGCGCGATCACCCTCTCGGGCGCCTATCGCGGCCTGCTGCTCGACGCCGCCGGCCAGACCGGGCTCGCCTTTCCCCCGCTCGCGCCCGAGACCGAGGCCAAGCTCAACGTCCTCCTGTCGGTCGGCTCGCTGGTGTCGAATCCGCTGGATGGTGGATTCGGCGTACTTTCCAGCGAGGCCACATATCTCGCCTGCGTCGAGGCGCTCGACCGCGACCCCAACATCGACATGCTGCTGCTGCAGGAAGAGCTTCCGCGCGCGCCAGGCGGCGAGCGCACCGAGGCCTATCTGCGCGGCGTCGAGCACTATGTCACGTCGCGCGCCGAGAAGCCGATCGCCTTCGTCTCGGTGCTGAGCCATTCCCACAGCGATTACAGCCGCGCGCTGCGTGCCGGGCTGCCGCACGTTTCTTTCCTCCACGAATCGACCAAGGCGCTGCGCGCGATCGACCTCGCCGTCCGCCGCGTCGAGCGCTCAGCACCGGCCGCTGCCGCGGTGCCACGTCACGCGGTCGACCGCGTGGCGATCGAGCGCCTCATGGCACAGGCGCGGGTCGACGCGCCTGTGGCGCTCGGCGAGGCGCAATCAAAGGAGCTGCTGCGCCTCTACGGCATCGCCACGCCGCGCGAGGCGCTAGTCACGTCGCCAAGCGAGGCAGCGCGCGAAGCGGCAGCGATCGGTTATCCGGTGGTGCTCAAGATCGTCGCGTCCTCGATCGCGCACAAATCGGATATCGGCGGGGTCGAGCTGGGCCTGCGCGGCGAGGCCGAGCTGCTCGCCGGATATGATCGCATCCTCGGCAATCTGCGCGCACGCGGACTTGGTGCGGGCGACGGCATGCTGGTTTGCCAGCAGATTTCCGGCGGGGTCGAGCTCGCGCTCGGGCTCCATTGCGATCCCGAGATGGGGCTCGTGGTGATGGCAGGTGGCGGCGGCTTGCTGCTTGAGCTGATGAAGGACGTCGCCTTCGCCAGCCCGCCGCTCGACCGCGACAAGGCGCGCGTGCTGCTGGCCCGGACCCGCGTGTCGCGTCTCCTCGATGGCTATCGTGGCGCGCCCCGCTGCGACATCGACGCGGCGGTCGATGCGTTGGTGGCGCTGGGCAGGATCGCGCTCGACCTCGAGGGCAAGATCGAGTCGATCGATATCAACCCGTTCGTGGCTCTTCCCGAACGCCAAGGCGGCATGGCGCTCGACGCGCTCGTGGTGCTCGGGCCGCGGGTCAGGCGAGCAAGCTCCGCACCGCCGCCGTGAGCTGGCCGTCGGGGCTGGCGAGCTCTTCGAGGATGCTGAAATGGTCGTGTCCCGCGAGCACGAGGTAGCCGGCATTCAAGCCGCGCGCCGCCAAGGCCGCGTGATAGTCCGCGGATTGGCGGCGCAGCTCGGGCAGCTCGGCCGCGCCGACCGCGATCACGACCGGCGCTGCACTTTTCGGGATGTGGTGGAGCGGGCTGTTGCGCCGCGCTTCCGCCGCGTCGAGCCCGACCTTGTCATTGAGGTAGCTGAGCCGGATCGGCTCGAGATCGAACAGGCCGCTGATCGGCAAGCTGCCTTTCACGTAGGGCTCTTCCATCGCCATCGCGGTCAGGTGGCCGCCCGCGGAATGGCCGGCGGCGACGAACCCGTCCGTTGCCGCGCCCAGCGCGCCAAGTTCCCGGCCGAGCCAAGCCAGCGCCCGCTTGATCTCGGCGACGATGCCGTCCATGCGGATCGCCGGCGCGAGCGTGTATTCCACCAGCGCGACATTGATGCCGCAGGCCAGCGGCCCGGCCGCGACAAAGCCGTAATTTTCCTTGTCCGACAATTGCCAATAGCCGCCATGGATGAAGACCAGGGTGGGCGTGCCCGCGCTGCCGCACGGGTAGAAATCGAGCCGGTGGCGCGGTCCGTCGCCATAGCGGAGATCGAGTCGTGCCCCGACCCGCGCCGCGAGCGCCCGGGTGCGCGCGGTCCACTCCGCGAAATAGCGGTCGCGCGCCTCGAGCCCGATGGCGGCGCCGTTATTGTAAGCGGCGTCGAGCGCCGCCTGGTCCATGCCACGATAGATCATCGTCTGGCTCCCTGGGTCGGCGGCGGAGGCGCGATTGCCCTCGGCCGGCGGTTCGTCGTATGCTTTCGCCAAATCATACCTAGGAGGGAACAGCATGACGACGTTCACCATCAACGGCGGACATCCCACCGATGGAGATTAAGGTCGTCTCCACCGACAACAAGCCGACCGGCATCGGCGAGGCGGGCGTGTCGCCGGTGGCGCCGGCGATCGCCAACGCCGTCGCGCAGCTGACCGGCAAGCGCTTGCGGCACCTGCCGATGTCGCCGCCGCACGTGCAGGAAGCGATGAAGGCCTGATCGAAGAAGCGAGGGGATCGTCCATGGCTCACATGGTGGATATTCATACACACTGCACCGTGCCGAACCGGGACGATCCTTTCGGCGTCGCCGAGTTGATGCGCGGCCAGCTCGTCGCCGGGAACATGGTCACGAATTTCCGCGGCCTTCCTTCCGTCGGCTACCGCGAGATGCTCGATTTCGAATTGCAGCAGGAAGTGAGCGCCAAGGCGGGCATCACGCGGCGCCTGATGAGCAGCCCGTTCATGGCAGAATCGGTGACGCCCTACACCAGCAAGCCTGCCCTCGATGTCATCAAATATGCCAATGACGAGATCGCCAAGGTGACGGCGCGCGCGCCGCAGAGCACTTGGGGCATGGGCACGGTCAATCCGCTCGACCGGATGCAGATCCCGGAAGCCGAGCGTTGCATGGGTGCGCTCAAGTTCAAGGGGCTGCTTGTGTGCAGCTCGTGGCACGGCAAGTTCATCGACACCGAGGAAGCCTTTCCGTTCTGGGAGTTCGCCCAGGACAAGCAGGTGCCGATCTTCATCCATCCGGTGCGGGTGCCGATCGGCCATGACCAGCAGATGGACCAATACAAGCTCGACGAGCTGGTGGGGCGCCCGTTCGACACCGCCATGGCGCTGGCGCGCATGATCCTGTCCGGCCTATTCGACCGCTTCCCGCGGCTCAAGATCGTGGTTGCGCATATGGGCGGCGGGCTGCTGCCGGTCATGGGGAGGCTCGATTTCGGCTGGCGCCTCGGCTGCGACGGCATGCCGGAGGCGGCCAAGATCAAGTGCAAGCGCCTGCCGAGCTCCTATCTCGCCGAGCATCTCAACGTCGACACGATGGGGATCTGGGCGCCGCACGTGCGCGAGGCGGTCGAGGTGTTCGGCGTCGATCGCGTCATGCTCGGCACCGATTACGGCCCGGTGCCGATCGACCCCAAGGAGCATGTCGATATCGTCAACGGTCTCGCGATTTCCGCCGCCGACAAGGAGAAAATCTTGTGGCAAAATGCGGACCGCTTCTTCGGCCTCGGCCTCGCGAGCTGATCGCCGACCAGAACGAGGAGGATTCGATGCGGCGGGTAGGCCCGAAAACCTTCACCGAAATCTATTTCGCTGGCTGCAATCCGAGCTTTATCGAGACCAGCGACGGCTACGTCATGATCGATTCGCCGCAGCAGCCGATCGACGCAGTGCGCTGGCGCGAGCAGATGGAGGAGAAGGCGCCGATCCGCTACCTCATCAACACCGAGCCGCACGGCGATCACATCGCGGGGAACGCCTATTTCCCCAAGGCCACGGTCGTGGGTCACGTCAAGCTGCAGGAATGCTTTGACCGCTACCTCTTCGCCACGGGCTCGATCGAGGAGAAGCGCGAGCGGATGAAGCAGTCCGATCCCGACAGCGTATGGCTCGTCGGCCATCCCGATTACCCGGCCTCGAACCCGCCCAAGCTCACCTTCACCGAAGAATTGACGCTCAATGTCGGCAATCACAGCTTCCACATTCTTCACCATCCCGGCCACACCGCGCCGCAAACCACGATCTATGTACCCGATGAAGGCGTCGTCTTCACCGGCGACAACGTGTTCTACAAGTGCCGGACCTGGCTGCAGGAATGCGATCCCTGGGAATGGCTCGACGCGCTCGACCGGATCGGCGCGCTTGACGCCGAGGTGATCGTGCCAGGCCACGGCGATCCCTGCGGCAAGGCCTATCTGCGCGAGCAGGCGCAGATCGTCGAGAACTGGCTCGGCCTTGCCGAGCGCGCGGTCGAGCGCGGCATGACGGCAGACGACGTGCTGAAGGAAAAAATCGACGTGACGGCGCACGATCCTTATCCGATCGGGCAGCGCCTGTTCCCGCATGACGAGCGCCTGACCGGCCTCATCGTCCGCAACCTGCACAAGCGCATTCTCGACAAGAAGCAGGGCAAGGCCACGCCCGCTTCCTAGCGCGCGTTCACCCGGCCGCTTCGCGGATCGCGCGCCACACGCGCTCCGGCGTTGCCGGCATCTCGACATGGGTGACGCCGAGCTCGGCGAGCGCGTCGACGATCGCGTTCACAACCACGGCGAGCGCGGGGGTGGTCCCGCCCTCGCCGCCGGCGCGGATGCCCAGCGGGTTGGTGGGGGATGGCACCTCGCTGATCTCGGTGACGAAGGAAGGAAGCTGATCGGCGCGCGGCATGACGTAGTCCATGAACGTGCCGGAGCGGAGCTGGCCTTGTGCATCGTAATCGCACAGCTCCATGAGCGCCTGGCCGACGCCTTGCACGATGGCGCCATGGGCTTGGCCATGGAGGATCATCGGGTTGACGGCGCGCCCGACATCGTCGATGCCGACATAGCGCTCGATCGTGACGGCGCCGGTGTCGGGATCGACCTCGACCTCGCAGATGTGGCAGCCATAGGGATACCCCGCGACGCGGAACACCTCGTCATGCGCCGAGGCGAGGGGACCACGCAAGTCCTCGGGCAGGTCGTTGCGCCCCAGCGCCGCGGCCGCCACGTCGAACAGCCCGAGCGCGCGGTCGGTGCCGGCGACGCGGAACCGTCCCCCGGTGAACTCGATGTCGGCCGAGTCGGTCTCGAGCAACTGCGCCGCGATGCGGCGCCCCTTGGCGATGATGTCGGCCGCTGCCTTACCCATGAGGATGCCGGCAAAGCGCATCGACCGGCCGGAATTCGAGCCGCCGCCAACCGGCACCTTGTCGGTGTCGCCGGTGACGAGCTCGATGTGCTCGAACGGCACGCCCAGCCATTCGCTGACCGGCTGGGCAAAGCTCGTTTCGTGACCCTGTCCGCTCGACATCGTGCCGATGACGATCTCGACCTTGCCTTCGGGCAGCACCGTGATCTCGGCTCGCTCGCGCGGCACGCCGGTGGTGATCTCGACATAGTTGGCGATGCCGATGCCGCGCCTGAGCCCGCGCCGGGCCGAATCGGCCTTGCGCGCCGGGAACCCTTCCCAGTCGGCAAGGCGCAGGCACCATTCCATGCAGCCGGGGTAATCGCCGTTGTCATAAGTGATCCCAAGCGGGTTCTTGAACGGCATCGCGTCGGGCGGGACGAGGTTGCGCCGACGCAGGGCGACCCGGTCGAAGCCAGCCGCGCGCGCTGCGAGATCGATCAGGCGCTCGATCACGAACATCGCCTCGGGCCGGCCGGCGCTGCGATAGACGCTGGTCGGCGCGGTCGTGGTGAGGACGGCGCGGGCGCGGAAATGCGCCGCGGGAATACGATAGACGCTCGACATCAACCCCACGCCCTTGGTGAGCGGGACCCAGGACGAGGTCACGGAACCGAGATTGCTGGTATTGACACCGCGCACGCCGAGGAAGTTGCCTTCCGCGTCGAGCGCCAACTCCGCCTCGACCTCGAGGTCGCGGCCGTGATAGTCGCTGAGGAAGCATTCCTCGCGCGTCGAGCGCCACTTGACTGGACGGCCGAGCCGCTTCGACGCCCACGCGACCAACGCGACCTCGGGATAGAGCATGCCGCGCGTTCCGAAATTGCCGCCGATGTCGCGGTAGATGACGCGTATGGATTCGTCTGGGACGTTGAGAATCACCGCGAGGTTGCGCTTGTGCTGAACCGGTCCGCCGCCCCCGCCATAAACGGTGTAGCGCCCGGTCTCGCGATCGAACGACGCGACCGTAGCGCGCGGCTCCATTGGCGCACCGGTGACGCGGTTGATCCGCGTGTCGAGCCGCACGACGTGGGCGGCGCGCGCGAAGGCCGCGTCGGTCGCTTCCTTGTCGCCCACATCGGCGTCGATGCAGACGTTGGAGCGATGTTGCTCCCACAGGCGCGGCGCGCCGGCGGCGGCCGCCGCGACGCCGGAGGTCTCGACCGGAAGTTGTTCCCAGCGCACCACGACGCGCTCGGCGCCGTCCTTGGCCGCGTCTTCGCTCTCGGCCGCCACCATCGCGACCGCCTCGCCGGCGAAGCGTGCCTTGTCGGCGGGGAGCGGGAAGCGCGGCGAGACGAACGGCTTCGAGCCATCGCGGTTGGTCAGCACCACGTCTGGCGCGCCGAAGAGGGATGGCGCGTGCTCGAACGAGCGCAAGCCGTCCGCCAACGCATCTTCGCCGGTCAGCACCGCGAGCACGCCTGTCACCGCCAGCGCCGCCGCCCGCTCGATGCCGGCAATGCGTGCATGTGCGTGGGGCGAGCGCACCATCGCGGCGTAGACCTGGCCCGGAAAGCTGACGTCGTCGCTGAAGCAGCCGGTGCCGGTGAGAAGGCGAAAATCCTCCTTGCGGCGAACCGGCTGTCCCGTGCCCGTTCCGCGTGCCGGCGCTCCGTCCATCGCTCCCCCCTTAGCCGCGCGCCTCCTGCGCCAACGGCCGCCGCAATCCCGCCTGCTCCAGCATCGGCATCACCTCGAGCCGCCAGCGGCGCATGCCGTCGAGATAATCGACCCAGTTGAGCAGCAGCCCGCCGACGCCGATCTCGGACAGCTTCATCACCCGCTCGACGATCCGCTCCGCCGTGCCGACCAGCGGATAGCCGCCCCAGCCGGCCTTGATGTGAAACTTCAACTGCTCGAGCTTCTGCGGCAGGAGCCGCTGCATCTGCTCGCCTTGGACCCGCACCAGCGTCTCGACCGCTTCATCGTCGCCCTTCTCGACGACGTAGTGGCGCAAATATTCGTCGGCCTCCTGCTGCGTCTCGCGCTGCACCACGTAGGCGTTGCACCACACTTGGATGTCGCGGCCATACTCCTCGCGCGCGAGGCGGCGATAGGCTTCGATATGCACCTGTGATTTATCGAGGTCGCTCGCGTCGATCGTCACGAACGCCATGTCGCAGTATTTGGCGGCGAAATGCTGCCCCTTGCGCGACGAGCCCGCGTTCATCAGCGGCGGAAAGGGACGTTGAATCGGCTTCGGCATCGCGAAGCCCTTCTTGATGCGCAGGAACTTGCCCTCGTAGTCGAACTCCTCCTGCCGCGTCCACAGCATCTTGATGATCTCGATCCATTCGGCCGCGTATTCGTAGCGCGTGTCGTGCGGCATGATCGGCGCGCCGTACATCTCGAGCTCGGGTGAGAACCAGCCGCACACGATGTTAAGCGCGAACCGCCCGCCGCTGATGTGATCGACCGTGGTCGCCTGCTTCGCTGCCATGATCGGGTGGACGGTCGGCACGTGCGAGGTCGTGAAGATGGTCGCGCGCGTCGTCGCCTGCGCAATACCGGCCGCCCAGGTGTAGGTCTCGAAATTGGTGCCGTTGAAGTTCGACGTGCCGCCGAACCCCTTCCACCGCGCCACCGGCACCAGTGCCTCGAGGCCCAACGCGTCCGCCTCGCGCGCGATGGCGAGCGTGTTGGGCCAAGTGGTGACGAACGCCTCCTCGACCGTGGTGATGGCGCAACCGTTGCTGACGTTGGTGCCGAACGTCCCCAGCTTCAGCCGATTGTCGTTGAAGAGCGGGTTGGTGCCGGCGCGCGGATCGGCCATCGTCGGTCAGTGGCCGCCGGCGTGCTGGAAGAACCGTTTCACTTCGCGGTGCGCGAAGCGCCATCCGGCCGGCGTGCGCACGAACTTGTCGTGCCATTCGCCGAGGCTGAAGGGCGGTTCCAGCGCCAAGGGAAGCTTGGGAGTGGCGGTCTTGGGATCGGTGTGGAATGCCAAATAGTACGTCACCCCGTCGGCGTGGTCGTCGTCCTTCACGGTGATTAGGATGTTGGACGTCAGATGCCGGATCACCTGCGTCGGTGGGGCGCTGAAGGAGCCGAGCATCTCGGCGCGGCCCTTGTAGGGCTTGCCGCCGCGGATCCAGGTGCCGTCGGGCGAGAACAAATCGACCGCCTTCTCCTTTTCGCCGTGATCGCTCAGCTGGCACATCTGCACCACGAGATCGCGGCAGGTCTGCTCGATGGTGCGTCGTTCGCTGTCGTTCATCGCTTTCCTCCTTGGGGTTCAGGCGATATGGGTGGTCAAGACGCCGATCCGGTCCACTTCGCATTCGACCACGTCGCCGCGCTTGAGCCACCAGGCCGGCTCGCCCGGCTTGCGGCCGGCGGCGACCCCGCCCGGCGTGCCGCTGCCCAGCATGTCGCCTGGCTCGAGGCCGATGCGCGACCAATGCGCGATCTGCTCGTCGATCTTGAACATCATTAGCGCGGAGTTGGAATCCTGCCGCGTCTGGCCGTTGACGCGCGTGCGCAGGCCAAGATTCTGCGGGTCGCCGATCTCGTCGGCGGTGCACAGCACCGGGCCCAGGGGCGAGAATCCGGCGAAGTTCTTGCCGAGGAGGCCGATGCCGCCGCCTTCGCGGTTCTCGCCGCGATACATGTCGCGGTCGGTGATGTCGTTGAAGATGGTGTATCCGAACACATAGTCGAGCGCCTCGGCGCGGCCGACGCCGAAGGCTGGACGGCCGATCACGGCGGCGATCTCGACTTCGTAGTCCATATGCTTGGTCTCGCGCGGGAAGCGCACCGTCTCGCCGGGGCCGATCACGGTCGAGGCGAACTGCACGTGCGCGATCGGGACCTGCGGGCCGGTCGGGGCGGAGCGCTGCTGCATCTCCTGCTGATGCGCGAAATAGTTCTTCCCGGCGGCGATGAATTTGCGCGGCCGCGGAACCGGAGCGAGGAGGCGGATTTGCGCGCGCTCGAACAGGATGGTTTCGCCGCGCGGACCCTCGAGCGCCGCGCCCGAGGCGAGAATTTTGTCCGCAAATTGCACGGTTTGGCGCGCTGCGTCGAGGGCGATCTGGCCGTTGGCGATGAAGGCCTGCGCGTCGGGCGGGGCGATGGCGTGGGCCAGCGCCAGCGCGCGATCGACCGGCACTTCTTGCGCCAGCCTGGCCGCGACCGCGCCCTCGAGGTCGACGATCCGGCCGTCGCCCAGCACAAGGCCGAAGCGCTCGATGCCGCCGGTCTCGAAGGTGACGAAGCGCATTCCTTCCTCCCCTCAGCCCGAGACTGTGGCGCGCAGCATGCCGATCGCGGGACAGGCCACCTCGATGCGGTCGCCGGGTGCGACCGGAATCGGAGAGTCGACTTCGTTGCCGGGGCGCGGGCGGCAGATCGCGGCGCCCAGCGCCACCATGTCGCCCGGCTCGAGCACGACGCGCGACCAGGCTCTCACAGCGTCGGTCACGCCGTGCGCGAAATCGGCGACGGTGAAGCGCTGGCGCAGCGCGCCGTTGACGCTGAGCGTGATCTCGCAGTCAGGGTCGAGCTCGCGCGCGCCGGCGATCCAAATGGCGGGTCCCAGCGGCGACAGATGCGGGACGTTCTTGGCGAAAAGGCTGTTGTTGGTACGCGCCTCGGTCTCGAACATGTCGCGATCGGTGATCTCGGCCATCAGGGTGAATCCGACGATGCTCCGCGCGGCGCCCGCAGCGGCGACGCGGCTGGCGGGCCGGCCGATCACCGCCGCCAGCACCGCTTCAACATCATAGCGCGCGCCGGGCTCGGGCAGGCGGATCGCGCTCTCGGGATCGGCCAGCGCCGTCGCGAACTTGGAGAAGCCGACGACCATCGTCGCCGGGCGCTGATCGTTCGACCGGCTCAAGGCGAGCGACCCTTCGGTCAGCAGAATCTTCGACAGCGGCGCCAGCGGCTTCAGCAGTCTCGGCTGCGCCACGCCGTCGCTCGACCGGTCGAGCGCATGCTCGATGCGGCGGCGGCTTCCCGCCGGCAAACCCGAGAGGAACGCGAGCGCGCGCGGCAGGTTGCATTCGCCCGGCGCGTCAGGGATGCCCGCTTCCCTCAGCACAGCGACGAGATCGTGCCACGCGCCATTCGATCCGCTCGCGAGGACGCGGGTCTTGACGAGAAACGGGGAGGGAAGTTCTGCGACCGCCACTCTCATCGCGACGCCTCAAAGCGGACGAGTTGAGGCACTCTAGGGTGCGGCTCGACGACCCGCAACAGAGTGGTCGCGCGCACTCCCGCTGCCTATGATGCGGCGCAAGATCGAAACGCCAGCCAAGGGAGACAGCTCATGCCACGCATCACGGTGCCGACGGAATTGTCGGCCGAGCAGAAAGCCGTCGCCGAGCGGATCGTCAAGACGATCGGGCAGCTCGGCGGTCCCTATGCGGCGTGGATCAATCGGCCCGAGCTGGCGTCGCGCATCTTCCAGCTCTCGGATTATTTCCGCAGCGGTGCCGCGATCGCGCCGCGCCTGCGCCTCCTCGCGGTGCTGCTGACGATCCGGCATTGGGGCGCGGACTTCCCGTGGAGCGCGCAGGCGCCGCAGGCGCTGACCGCCGGGCTCGCGCCCGCGACGGTCCACGCCATCGCCGAGGGCAAGACGCCGTCGCTCACCGATCCCGACGAGGAAGTCGTCTACCAGGTCGCGACCGAGCTGCTGGAACGGCGCACCTTGTCGGACGCGACGTATCGCCGCGCGCTCGACCGGCTCGGCCAGGGCGAGCTCACCGAGCTGGTTGCCGTGGTCGGGCATTTCTCGACCGTGTCATTGACCGCGATCGCGTTCGACATCCAGCCGGCCAAGCCGCCGGCGGTGGCGCTCAAGAAGCTTTAGGCGTCCGCCATCTTCAGCAGGTCGAACGGCGCCGCGAAGCCAGGCAGACGCTCGATCCGCACTGCCCAGCGCGACAGGACCAACCAGCGCTCGGTGTCGATGCCGCCGAGGCGTGCGAAGGCGACATCGCCGTAGCAGCCGATATCGGCCACGGTCGGCCGATCGGGGACGAGAAAATCGCACGTTGCGAGATTGGCGTCGAGCACGGCCAGCGCCGCCTCCGCGCGGGAGCGGTATTGCTCGGCCACCGCCGGGGCGAACGCGATCGGCAGCAGCTTTTGCTGGCCAAGCTTGACGCCGTAACAGCCATAGACCGGCGGCGCCAGACGGTCGGCATCCCAGTAGAGCCATTCCCGGATTTGTTGCCGTGTGGCGGCGTCATTCGCGGCGAAAACACCGATCGTCTCGGCGAGATATTCGAGGATCGCGCCGGACTGAACCAGCACGCGCCCGTCATGCTCGAGCACCGGCACCTGGCCCCACCGCGACAGGGCGAGGAATTCCTTGGTCCGGTGCATGCCCTTCTGAAAGCTCACGTAGCGGAACGCGAAGCTCTCGCCCGCGAGGCGCAGCGCCAGTGCCACCTTGTAGGTGAACTGCGAATGCGGACTGCCGTGGAGGGTGAACACGTGGCGGAAGGCGCCGCGTTCCGCCTCAGGGCTTGCCGAAAATCTCGAACCAGAAGCCCTGCATCGCGTCCCACGAACGCGCGTCGGCCGCCGCCTGGTAGGCGAGAACGGGCGGACGATTGGCGTCGGGATTGGTGAAGGCGTGCTTCGCCCCGCCAAACTTGATGACCTGCCAATCGATTCCGGCCTGCGTCATCTCGTGCTCGAAGCCCGCGATCTGGTCCGGCGGCACGAGCGGGTCGTCGGCGCCGGTGCAGGCGAGAATTTTGCCGCGAATGTTCTTCGCGTCCTCGGGCGTCTTGGTCGAGAGGATGCCGTGGAAACTGACGGTGCCGGCGACCGGCGCGCCGGTCCGCGCCAACTCGAGGACGGCGAGGCCGCCGAAGCAATAGCCCATGGCGCCGAGGCGCGCGGGATCGACCTGGCGCAGCTTGCTCAGCGCGTCGAGCGCCGCGCGGGTACGGCGCCTGAGGCGCGGGATGTCCTCGCGCAAGGGTGCCATCAATTGCGCCGATTCCTCGGGCTTCTGCGCCACTCTTCCGTCGCCGTAGAGATCGGCGGCCAGCGCGACGTAGCCGAGCTCGGCGAGCATGCGCGCGCGGCGCTTGGGATGGTCATTGAGCCCCGGCGCCTCGTGGACGACGAGCACGCCCGGCCGGCGGCCGCTGCCCTCGGGGTCGGCGAGATAGCCGAGGAAGTTGGTCTCGCCGTCGCTATAGCTCAGCGTCTCGATCTTCATGCCGTGCCTCCCATGCCTCGCGCCATCTCAGCACGGGCATGGGCACGCGGGCAAGAGCTCAGAGGCGCAGGAACTCTTTGGCGTTGGCGGAGACGATCTTGTCCTTCTGAAGCTGGGTGATGTCGGTGCGGCCCAGAAGCTCGTGCACCGTTCCCGGATATTCGGAATCGAAATGCGGGTAGTCGGTCGCGAGCAGGACGCGGTCCTCGCTGAATTCCGCGAGCGCCAGCGGCAGCAGCCGCTCATCCGCTTCGCAGGTGACGTAGCAGTTGCGCTTCACATAGTCCGACGGTGCGCGCGTGATGTTGGGCGCGAAGCCGTTGCGCATGCGCCGGTAGTCGTCGTCCATGCGATGCATCCAGTAGAGGATCCACTCGGCACTGCATTCGAAGAAGGCGACACGCAGGTTCGGATGGCGCTCGAACACGCCGCCCGTGACCAGCGCGACGAGGCCGGCGGTGCAGTTGAACGGTCGGCCGAGCACGTGCATGGCGAAGAAATTGTCGTAGCGGTTGATCAGCTCGCCATAGCTGTTCGGATGCAGCATCAGTGGCACCTCGAGCGCTGCGGCCGCCGCGTAGAACGGCTCGTACGCTCGATCGTCGATGGTGCGGGTGTGGGTATAGGGCGTGAGATGGATCGCCTTGAAGCCCAGCGCCTTCACGCAGTGGTGCAGCTCGGCGACCATGCCCTCGGGGTGGCCCCACGGCACCACGCCCACCGGCCACAATTTCTCCTCGTAGCCCTTAGTCAGGCGCTTCACCCAGGTGTTATAGGCACGGCACAGCGCCGACCCGAGCTCGCCCTCGGCATAGGTCGGAATGGCGAGCTGGGTGGGGAACAGGAACTGGACGTCGACGCCTTCCTTGTCGTTGTCGGCGACCCGGCGCGCCATGTCGTAGCCGCCGACCTGGCGGCGCGCGATCTCGCCGCCGTTCCAGTTGGCGCTCACATCGTAGACGATCGAATGGTTGAAATGGTCTGCCACTTCCTTGGACCAGGGCGACAGCTCGTGCCTGAATTTCGCCCGCTGATTGTGGTCCTGGCCGAGCCGCACCGGCGTCATATGCGCGAACTTGCCATCGAGGCGATAGACTTCGTCGAGGAAATACTCCTCGCGAAGATGGGAATCCATGTCGAAGACCTGCATCGTTCACTCCCCGGAGTCGGGCCGAGGATATCACCGGCGCGCGGTTTGAAACAGTTGCCGTCCCCCGCGATAATGGCGCGCAAGGCAAAAGGGGAGGCGAGCATGGCGGGACGGTTGGACGGCCGCGTCGCGATCGTGACCGGCGGCGGGCACGGCATCGGCAAGGCTTATGCGCGCGGCCTCGCCGGCGAAGGGGCGAGCGTCGTCATCGCCGAGATCGACGCCCATGCCGCCAACGCGGTCGCGGGATCGCTGGTGCAGGAAGGCTTCAAGGCGATCGCGGCGCCGACCGACGTCTCCGACTGGGGCAGCGTCGAGGCGATGGCGCGGCGCGCGATCGAGGCCTATGGCCGCATCGACATACTGGTGAACAACGCCGCCATCTTCGCCACCGTGCCGATGTCGCGCGCGCCCTTCGACCAGATCGACCCGGCCGAGTGGGACCGCATGATGAGCGTCAACCTCAAGGGACCGTGGCTCGCTTCCCGCGCGGTCGTGCCGCAGATGAAGGCGCAACGCTATGGCAAGATCGTGAACATCAGCTCCGGCACCGCGCTCAAGGGGAGCGCGAGCCGCATCCATTACGTGACCTCGAAGGCGGGCATCCTGGGCTTCACCCGGACGCTCGCGCGCGAGGTCGGCGAGTGGGGCATCTGCGTCAATTGCGTCGCGCCCGGCAGCACGCTGTCCGAGGAAGCGCCCGACGCCGACACGCTCAAGATGCGCAACGCCGCCGTCTCCGACCGCGCTCTGCGGCGGGTGCAGAAGCCGGAGGATCTGGTCGGCGCCATCCTGTTTTTCGCCTCGCCCGACAGCGATTTCGTCACCGGCCAGACGCTCGTCGTCGACGGCGGCTCGGCGATGCACTAGCTGGCAGCGCGCGTGCGATGGCTCTATGATCGCGCAGGCGAAGAGGAGTGAGAGATGGGCGAGATCGCGGTCGTGGTCAAGGAAGCGCGGCAATTGACGCCGGCGATCCGCGAGTTGGTGCTGGGCTCGGCCGACGGCGCGGCGCTGCCCGCTTGGGAGCCGGGCGCCCATATCGAGATCGACGTCAAATTGCCGGACGGCACGGTCGAGGCACGTGCTTATTCCCTCATCGGCGGCACCGTGGACAGGGACGATCCGCCGGACCGCTATCGCATTGCTGTCGAACGCCAGCCCGAGAGCCGCGGCGGCTCGCGCTTTCTCCATGACGAGGTCGCGGTCGGCGCGACGCTGTCGATCTCGCCGCCGAAGAACGAATTCCCGCTTCACCTGCACAAGGCCGACCGCGTTCTAGTCGCGGGCGGGATCGGCGTCGCGCCGATCTATGCCATGGCGCGCGCGCTCACGCGCCAGGGGATTCCGTTCGAGCTGCACTATGCCGGGCCCGCGGCGGAGGAAATGGCGTATCGAGAGGAGCTGCAACGCCTCGCCGGCGATCACGCGCATTTCCACTACGAGGGCGGGCATCTCGATCTCGACGGCGTGTTTGGCGAGCTCGGTTATCCGGCCGAGGTCTATATCTGCGGCCAGCGGCCGTTCAACCAGGCGCTGGCCACGAGCGCCCTGGAGCACGGGCTGTCGCGCATGCAAATAATGCAGCAATGTTTCGATCCGCCCTTGCCGCCGGTGCCGAACGACAACATCGCCTTCGAGGTCGAGCTGCGGAACTCCGGCATCACGGTCGAGGTTCCGCCCGAGGCCAGCATCCTCGAGACGCTGCTCAGCGCAGGCTATCATGCACAGTTCTATTGCGGCCGCGGCGAATGCGGCTTCTGTCCGCTGCCCGTGCTCGAGACCGACGGCGAGATCGTGCACCGCGACCACTATCTCCAGCCCGAGGAGAAGGGCGAGCAGCTCTGCATTTGCGTCTCGCGCCTCAAGACCGGAACGAAGCTCGTCCTCGACGCGTGAGCGCGTTCACCCGGCCCGCGCCTCGGCGGCGCGCGGGCGCGAGCGGCCGATAAGCGCGCCCTCGACCAATGTGACGACCGCGTCGAGCGCCAGGGCGCATGCCGTCAGGATCGCGATCCCGGCGATGACGGCGTTGATCTCGAAGGTCGATTCCGCCTGCAGGATGAGATAGCCCACGCCCGCGGCGGAACCGAGATACTCGCCGATCACGGCGCCGACGAATGCCATGCCGACCGATAGATGCAGGCTCGAGAACACCCAGCTCATGGCCGACGGGATGTAGACGCGGCGGACGAGCTGGGCGCGGTTGGCGCCGAGCATCCGCACGTTGGCGAGCAGGATCGGGCTCACCTCGCGCACGCCCTGGTAGACGTTGAAGAAGACGATGAAGAACACGATGGTCACGCCCAGCGCCACCTTCGACCAGATGCCGAGCCCGAACCAGACCGAGAATATGGGCGCCAGGATGAGACGCGGCATGGTGTTGACGCCCTTGATGAAGGGATCGAGCACGCCGCTCCAGAACCGGTCGAGCGCGAGCCACAGCCCGATCACCAGCGCCAGCGCGGTGCCGATCGCGAACGACAGCAGCGTCTCGGTCAGCGTGATCGCGAGATGGCGATAGATCATGCCCGTGGCGCTCCACTTGACGATCACCTGCCCGACTTCCAAGGGCGAGCCGAAGAAGAAATGCGTCATGGTCGAGCGCTCGGACGCGAACTGCCACAGGCCGAGGATCGCCAGCAGGATCAGGAGTCGCGCCAGCCAGATGCGTCCGCGACGGTTGGGTGCCGCGGTCACGGCGAGGGCGCCTTTCCCTTGTTGCGCTCGTAGCCGCGCAGCACCTCGGCCTTGAGCGTGTCCCAGATCCGCTTGTGCAGCTCGGCGTAGCGCCGCGTGTGGACGATTTCGGTCACGTCGCGCGGGCGCGGGATGTCGACCGGGAAATCCGCGATCGGCCGCGTCTCGGGACCGGCCGAAAGCACGATCACGCGGTCGGCCAGCGAGATCACCTCCTCGAGATCGTGGGTCACGAACAGCACCGACTTCCGGTCCGATGACCAGATCTCGAGCAGCTCGTTCTCCATCAGCTGGCGGGTCTGGACGTCGAGCGCGCTGAACGGCTCGTCCATGAGCAGGATGCGCGGCTCGCACACCAGCACCTGCGCCAGCGCGACGCGCTTCTTCATGCCGCCTGAAAGCTGATGCGGATAGCGGTGCCAATGGGCCGCGAGGCCGACGCGCTCGAGCCAGACCGCGGCACGCTGGGCGGCATCGCTCTTCCTGACGCCGCGCAGCTCGAGCCCGAGCGCCACATTGCCGCGCGCATCGAGCCACGGCAGCAGCGCATCGGCCTGGAACATATAGGCGGCGCTGCGGTTGATGCCGTCGACCGGCGCGCCGAAGCTCAGCATGCGGCCGCCGGTGGCGCCGAGAAGGCCCGCGGCGATGTTGAGGAGCGTGGTCTTGCCGCAGCCAGTGGGGCCGACGAGGGCCACGAATTCCCCGTCCTCGAGTGCGAGGGTGGCGCCGCGCACGGCGGTGTAGTCGGGCTCCGATCCCGACGACGCGAAGGTGCAGGTCACGTCCTCGAAGCGCAGCGGCTGAAGCCGGGCCGCATCTGCGTCCGCCATCTAGCGCCCGGCAAAATAGCGGCTCTGATAGGTGTGGTCGTCGACGTCCTGCTCCAGCGCCCAGCGTCCCAATTCGTGATGGCGCGCCAGCCACACGCCGGGAAACTGCGCGATGTGCTTGATGATGCGCTCGAACGCCTGGGTGATCATCGGCCGGCCGCCGAAATGGCAATGCAGCGTCATCACCAGGAGCGACATCGGCTCGTTGCGATAGAGATAGTCGAACGTGCCGGTATGGACGTCAAAGAGGTCCTCGGCGCTGGTGCGCAGCACGCGATTGTCGGTGAAGTCGCTGTTCGGCACGCAGGCGATCGGGCCGTGCCGGGTGCGCACGCGGTGCGGCAGGTCGGTGTAGGTCACATCGGCCTGCCACTGCAGCTTCTCCTCGGCGAGGAACTCGATCGTCTGCGGCGTGAAGGCCAGCACCGGGCTCAGCCAGCCGGTCGGCCGCTTGCCGCTCTTGGCGCCGAGGATATCGATGCATTTGCGGATGGTCGCGTGCTGCTCTTCGGGCTTCATGTAGGCGAGGAGCCCGTCCTGGGTGTAGCCGTGGCCGCCGATGTCGTGGCCGGCGCGCGCGATCTCGGCGATCGAATCGGGATAAAGCTCGGCGCAGCGGGCATTGACGAAGAAGGTTGCGGGCACGCCCAGCCGCTCGAGCGTGCGCAAGATGCGCCATACGCCGACGCGCCCGCCATAGGTCGACCAGGCCGCGCCCGCGTAATCGACCGCGCCCGGCTTCAGGTGGGTCGTCTGCACGGAATAGGTCGGCGCGTTCCCGTCCGACCAAGCTTCGTACATGACCGTCACCGCCACGGCGATGCGCTTGTCGTTGGGCCAGGACAGAGGCTTGTCTTGCATTGGTGCGATCCTCTCACGCGAATTGCGGAAAGAGCGCGAGCGCGTTGGTGCGGTCGATGGCGTCGCGCCGCGCGGGTGAAAGGAATCCCTCCGCGCCGTAATCGGCGAGCGCGGCTGCCACCACGCGCGCGTTCGCGAACGGCCAGTCGCTGCCGAACACGATGCGCTCGGGCGCGGCGATGGTCTGGAGCGTGCCCATGGTCTGCGGCCCCGGCGAGAGCGCGATGTCGTACCAGTAGTTCCGCAGGCCGGCAAAGATGCGCTCGCGCGACCATTGCGGCAATCGGGCATCGATCATCGGCGCGACCGACAGGCGCCACGCGAAATACGGTAGCACGCCGCCGGCATGGGCGAGGATGAAGCGAATGCGGGGAAAGCGCTCGGTCGCGCCTGACAGCAGCAGATTGACCGCGGCGCGCGTGGTGTCGAACAGATACTCCATCATGAAGCCGGGCCAGGGCAGGTCGAGCGTGCGGCTCGACGGATGAAATGCGGGATGGACGAAGACCACGCCGTCGCGCCCGTTCAAGCACTCGAGCACCGGATCGAAGCGCTTGTCGCCAAGGAACGTCTCGCCATAGCTCGCGAACAGGCACGCTCCGGCGAAGCGCAGCTGGTCATAACAATAGTCGATCTCGGCGATCGCCGCGTCGATGTCATGCATCGGCACCAGGGCAAAGGCGCCGAAGCGGCGCGGCCAACGCGCGTTGAGCTCGGCGGCATAGTCGTTGCAGCGCCGCGCCAAGGGACCCGCTTCGGCGGCCGGCGCGAACTGCACGCCGGGCTGGGCGAGCGAGGTGATCGCGACCTCGATGCCGCTCGCGTCCATGAGTTCGAGCGCGCGTTCCGGCGACCATTCGGGATAGCGGCCGAGCGCCGGGCCCGAGCCCGCGGCATAAACCGCCGCCCGATAAAAGTCCGGGATGGTGTGGAGATGAACGTCGATTCGGCGCGCCGCCGCCATTGGAGCCGCCTGGGGTGCTACGCGCGCTTGGGCGCGGCTGCGCGCATCTCGCGCACGGTCTCGGTGCCGGCCATCACCATCAGCCGCGCATCGCTCAGCACGGTGACGAAGTCGAAGCCCATCTCGATCATGCGCTTGGCGTAGCCGGTCGCGCCGGTGTGGATCCCGGCCTTGATGTGATGCCGGCGGCATGCCGCTATCACGGCGTGGAGCGCGGCCATGACCTCGTCCTCCTTGCGGTCGAGCCCGTGCGCGAAGCCGAGCGACACGGACAGGTCGGAGGGGCCGACATAGACGGCGTCGAGCTCTGGCGTCGAGACGATGGCGTCGAGGTTCTGGAGCGCTTCGCGCGTCTCGATCATGGCCATCGCGACGATCGTATCGTTCGCCTTGGCGGTATAGTCCGATCCGCCATAGAGCATGGCGCGGACCGGCCCCGAGCTGCGATAGCCGCGCGGCGCATAGCGGCAGGCGCCGACAAAGGCCTCGCATTCCGCGCGGCTGTTGACCATCGGGCAGATGATGCCGTAGGCGCCGGCATCGAGCGCCTTCATGATCTCGGCGGGGGCATTCCAGGGCACGCGGACCATCGGCGTCACCGCGGTGGTCGAGATGCCTTGCAGCATCGCCACCATCGACTCGTAGCCGACCAGCCCGTGTTGGGCGTCGATCACCAGCGAATCCCAGCCCAGATGTGCCATCGTCTCGGCGGCGAAGCCGCTCGGGATCGCGCACCAGCCATTGAGGACGGAGCCGCCAGCCGCCCAGATCTGCTTCACCCGATTCTCCCGCATGGCCCGCTCTCCCGACCCCATCGCCACGGTTATGAATAGACGGGAACGTTCCTTCGAGTCGAGAACGCGCCTCGCCCTTCGCCGAAGGGCGGCGCGTTGCCGATCGCTACGCTGTCGAGAGTGATCGGTAAGCGCCCATCCAACACGGAACGGAGCCCGGCTCCGTCCGCGTTGGTAGGGGGCGTTCAGATTACTGGCCGACCTTGGTCGCGGTGGCGGTGCGGGGGCCGCACTCGCCGGCCCAATTGACGTTGCCGCCAGCGCCGCTCAGCTTGCCGCTGACATGGAAATTCTCCCACGTCACGCTGACTGTGCCGTCGCCGCCGACCGTCCCGGTGACCGGGGCGGAATTGGAGGTCTTGCCGATCTCGATGGTGCCGGTGGCGGTGCGATGCAGATCGCCCATCACCTGTCCATCCTTGACCGCGAAGGGCATGCGAAGCGCAGGACAGGTGTACTGGCCTTCGGCTCCGATGGCGCCGCCCGCGGGCGGTGCATCGATGATCCAATTGCCGTCGTACGGGCCGGCCGCGGACGCCGGAAATGCGTAGACGGCAACGGCCACCGCAGCAACTGTAGTCAACACGGGCAGGAATCGCGCCATTGGTGAAATCTCCCTGTTCTTGCTCAGTCCGCTGGAGGCGTGGCTTGGAAGAATTCGGTACGACCCCCCAATCACATCGGACCCCCAACTCACAGAATTACACCGAACTTAAACGATGTCAATGACACGTAAATCTCTATTGCCGACACCCCAGGCCTTGATATCGTTGTGCAATTCGCCTCGCCGTGGGGTGCCTTGAGGGCTTGGCGGGGGCGCTCCGACGTCGCGCGCGACAAGTGTTGCAACACGGTCACAGGGCCGGTCGCTCGCCCTGCGCTTGAGCGGCGCGCGCATCGTATGATATCGTTAACGTGCGTGGCACGCTAAGAGTCCGAGCGTCCGGAGAAAATAGAAGATGCGGATTGGGCGCTGAACTCATGCCCCGAGAAGCGAGCGACAATCTGTGGGTCGCACTGATCTCGAAAGTCGCGCCGTTCTCCTACCTGGCCGAAGACGAGATCATCGAAATCGCTGATAGTTTTACTTGGTTCACAGCGCTCGGCGGCAAAACGATCATTCACCAGGGCGACCCCTCCGACGAGTTGTTCATCGTCGTGAGCGGCGCCCTCGGCGTGTACATTCGCACTGACTCCGGCCCTGATCGCTTCGTCGGCCGCATTGGTCCCGGCGAGACGGTCGGCGAAATGGGCCTCATCAGCGGCGAGCCGCGCTCCGCAACCGTGAGGTGCCTGCGCGACGCCGAACTGCTCGCCATCACCAAGAAAACGTGGGACGCGTTCGCCGAGCGCCATCCGGGCGCGCTGCTCGCCATCACCCAGACGCTGATCACCCGCCTGCGCGCGGCACAAAGCGATCAGCCGCCCAAGCCGTTCGAGCGTTCGCTCGCCATCATCCCGAGCGATCCGCAGCTCGACATCGAAGGCTTCGCGCGCAAGCTCGTCGCCTCGCTCTCGACCTACCATTCCGTCGTCTGCGTCACCAAGGATGTCGCGAGCGGAAGGTCGCTCGACTTCTTCCGCGAAATCGAGGCGGGCCATCACTTGGTCGTCTATGTCGCCGAGGCCGGTCCCTCGTCCTGGACCCAGCTCTGCCTGCGGCAGGCCGATTCCCTGATCATGGTCGGGCGCGGCGCCGACGAGGCGCATGCGTTCGACGCCATGCGCTTCGACAGCACGCCCGAATTCACCCGGCCGATGGACCTTGTGCTGGTATGGGCGCCGGGCGAGACCATTAAGGGCACCGCCGGCTGGCTCGCGCTCCACGACTTCAAGATGCACCATCACATTCGCGGCGACAGCGACATCGAGCGCCTGGCGCGGCTGATGACGGGCCGGGCGATCGGGCTTGTTCTCGCCGGCGGTGGCGCGCGTGGCGTCGCCCATGTCGGGGTAATCTGGGCGCTCAGGGACAACGGCATCCCGATCGACATCGTCGGTGGCACCAGCATCGGTTCGATCATCGCCGGCATGGCAGCGTTGGAGTGGCCGCGGGAACGCATGCTGCATTGCTACCGCGACACGTTCAGTGGCCGCAGTCCGCTCACTGACTTCACCATCCCGACGGTCGCGCTGCTCGCCGGACGGCGCCTGACGCAATGGCTCGAGAAATGGTACGGCGATGTCGCGATCGAGGACCTGCCGATCTGGTTCTTCTGCCTGTCGACCAATCTCACCAAGGGCGGCCCCGCGGTACATACGCGTGGCAAGATCGCGACCTGGATCCGCGCCTCGATCTCGATTCCCGGGATCCTGCCGCCGCTCATCGACGACGGGCAGATCTACGTCGATGGCGGTGTCATCAACAATATGCCGGTCGACGTGGTGCGCCAGATCGGGCGCGGACCTGCGATCGCGGTCGACATTCACTCCGACACGCCTTTTACGGCGAAAAAGGAACCCAATAAGTCGCGCTTCGGCTGGCGCAGCGCGCCGCTCAGCCCCAGCATCTTCCAGCTCCTGTGGCGGGTCGCGACCATCAACGCGGCGGCGACCTATGGCTCGGCCCGGTTCCGGCCCGACGTATTGCTGAAACCCAATCTCGGCACCATCGGCCTACTTGACTGGAAGGGGCTCGAGGGGACCATTGGGTCGGCCTACGAATACACGGTGGCGCACATGGACGAGATCAAGGAAAAGCTCGCCACGACTTTGCCGTCACGGAACTGGTAGCCCGAGGAGGGAGGCGCATGTCGGTCGCCCTGGTTTCGATCTTGTGCCGCGACCAGGTTGGGCTGGTGGCGTCGGTCGCCGACCATCTCTTCGCCCACGGGGTCAATCTGCGCGACACCACTTTCGCCGCGCTGGGAGCGGGCGCCGAGTTCACCGCGATCTGCGAGCTTCCGGACGGATTGTCGCCCACGAGTCTCGCCGACGGATTGGCGCTCGTTCCCGAGCTCGAGGGCGCCGAGATCCGAGTCGTCGCCTACGAGTTCGATCCGGTGCCGGGGCCGATGGGGCGCATCACCCATCGCATCGAGGTCGTGGGCGGGGATCAGCTCGGGCTGATCGCGCGCCTGGCGGCGATCTTCGCACAGTACGGGGCCAATATCGTGCGACTCGACGCGCAGAAGTTGGCCGAGGCGGACGGCGGCCGCTACGTCACTCGCCTGGCGGTATGGCTGCCCCCGGCGCGCGCCGCGATCTGCTTGGCCGCCGTGGCGAATACCGCCGGCAGCCTCGGCCTGGTCAGCCACGTCGAACCCGTCACCCCGTGAAGCCGGCAGGATCGCGCGATGTCCGAGTCGGCGCTGCCGCACGATGACGATCTCGCCGCCTTGGCGCGACTGATCGGCCGGGCGCGCCGCGCCGTGGTGTTCACCGGCGCCGGCATCAGCACCGAGTCGGGCATCCCCGACTTCCGCAGCCCGGGCGGATTGTGGACGCGCCAGGTGCCGATCGAATTCTCGAGCTTCCTCCGCTCCGAGTCGGCGCGGCGCGAATCGTGGCGGCGGCGATTCGAGAGCGATGCCATCTTCCGTTCCGCCCAGCCGAATCGCGGGCACCGCGCGGTCGCCGAGCTGGTGCGGCGGGGCACGGCCGCCTGCGTCATCACCCAGAACATCGACGGGCTGCACCAGGCCTCGGGCATCGCCGCCGAGCGGGTGATCGAGCTGCACGGCAATTCGACGTACGCACATTGCCTCGATTGCGGCGAACGCCGCGAGATCGAGGATTTGCGCGCGGAATTCGAGCGCCAAGGGGCGGCGCCGCGGTGCCGGAGCTGCGGCGGCCTGGTCAAGACTGCCACCGTTTCGTTCGGCCAGGCGATGCCGGAGGGGCCGATGCAGCGGGCCGAGGCGGAGACGCTGGCGTGCGATCTTTTCATCGCCGTGGGCTCGTCGCTGGTGGTCTATCCGGCTGCCGGATTCCCTGAAATAGCGAAACGGAAGGGCGCACTTCTCGCCATCCTGAATCGCGATCCGACCCATCTCGACGAGGTCGCGGACGTGGTCGTCAGCCGCCCGATCGGCGACGCGCTAGGCCGGGTGGTAGGCGTCGTCTAACGACCGCTAAACGCCTAGGGTCAAAGCTGGATTCGCCAACTTGGTGAAATGGCTGTTGTCTATTTTTGCGATCTGGTATTGCATGAGGGACGCAAAAGCGCGCAATCCTTTGAACTGCGCGAGCAATCTGGTGGTGGGGACCCAGTGGCCGTAGATGTTGCGATCGCCATTGTCGGATCGGGGCCGGCAGGGCTCAGCGCCGCCGCACGGGCCGCCAAGGACGGGAAAACCCACGTCCTCCTCGAGCGCACCGCCCACGTCAACGACACCATCTTCAAGTACCAGAAGCGCAAGCACGTGATGGCCACGCCCGAGTTCCTGCCGCTGCGCAGCGACCTGGGCTTCAAGGAGAGCTCGCGCGAGGAGGTGATCGAGGGCTGGGTGTCGGGGGTCGAGGGGGCGAAGGCCAACATCCGCCTCAACACCGAGGTCACCTCGATCAAGGGCCAGCGCGGCAACTTCCAGCTCGGCCTCGCCAACGGCGAGACCATCACCGCCGAGCACGTCGTCCTCTCGATCGGCGTCCAGGGCAATCTGCGCAAGCTCGCCATTCCCGGCGCCGAGCGCGCCGACCATCCCTTCGTGCAGTACCAGCTCGACGATCCCGACGAGTATCACGGCGAGGAGATCATCGTCATCGGCACCGGCGATGCCGGCATCGAGAACGCCCTGGCGCTTTCGGCCAACAACAACGTCACCATCATCAACCGCGTCGCCGACTATCCCTACGCCAAGCCGGCCAACGCGGCCCTGATCCAGGGCCAGATCAACAAGGGCGGCATCACCGCCTTCGTCAATTCCGAGCCCAAGGCGGTCGAGGACGGCTGTCTCGTGCTCGACACGGCGGACGGCGAGGCGCGCGTCAAGTGCGACCGCATCATCGCCCGCATCGGCGCGCTGCCGCCGCGCAAGTTCGTCGAATCCTGCGGCATCAAGTTCCCGAGCGACAGCCCCACGGCCTATCCCGTGGTGTCGGAGACCTACGAGTCCGAGGTGCCCGGCCTCTATATCGTCGGCGCGCTGGCGGGCTATCCGCTGATCAAGCACTGCCTCAACCAGGGCTACGAGGTGGTCGAATACATCCTCGGAAACAATATCCCGCCAGCCGACGAGCCGCTGATCCAGGATAAGCTCGACAAGGCCGGCGTGAAGAGCACGGTGACCGAGCTGGTCACCGCGATCCGCGAGCGGCTGCCGCTCTACAAGCCGCTGACGCCCTTGCAGATCCGCGAGTTCCTGCTCCATTCCGAGCTGCACCAGCCGCGCGCCAACGAGATCATCTTCAAGCGCAACGACTACACCAACTCGCTGTACTCGATCCTCGACGGCGAGGTCGGCATCCAGATCGATCCGGCCGATCCCACCAACATGGTGAAGCTGGGGCCGGGCAAGTTCTTCGGCGAGATGGGATTGATCTCGGGCCGCCGGCGCACCGCCACGGTGATCGCGACCAAGCCGTCGATCCTGCTCGAGGTCGACCGCAACACGATGGTCAAGCTGCGCCGCTCGGTGCCGGACATCGCCAAAGTGCTGGATCGCGACGCGGTGGTGCGCCAGATCGAGACCTATCTCGCGCCCGGCATCGAGGAAGCGCTGCTCCACGACGTGCTCGACAGCGCCAAGGTCCTGACATTCAAGCCGAACGATCCGCTGATCAAGGAAGGCGCGGATGTCGGGCCTGTCTACCTGATCCGCAAGGGGTCGGTGACGATCTCGCGCAGTATCGGCGGCAAGGACATCGTGTTCGCGTATCTCCCCGCCGGCAATTACGTCGGCGAGATGGCGATGCTGACCAACGCCAAGCGCAACGCCACCGTCAAGGCCTCGGTCCTCACCGAGGCGATCGAGATCGACAGCGCCGCCTTCCGTTCCTTGCTCGAGCGCGCGCCGCATTTGCGCCACGAGGTCGAGAAGCGGCTCGAGGACCGCCTGAGCGAGCAAAAACGGATGGAAACCGGCGGCAAGCATGCCGGCCTCATAGAGTTCCTGGTCCGCAACGGGCTCGGCGAGGCGACCGACGTCCTGCTGATCGACGAAACGCTGTGCGTGCGCTGCGACAATTGCGAGAAGGCGTGCGCCGAGACCCACCACGGCGTGAGCCGTCTCAACCGCGAGGCCGGCCCTACCTTCGCCACCATCCACGTCCCGACCTCGTGCCGGCACTGCGAGGACCCGTCCTGCATGAAGGACTGCCCGGCCGACGCGATCCACCGCGCGCCCAACGGCGAGGTGTTCATCGACGACAAGTGCATCGGCTGCGGCAATTGCGAGCGCAACTGCCCCTATGGCGTCATCCAGATGGCGGCGGTGCCGGCGGAGAAGCCGAGCCTCCTGAGCTGGCTGTTCTTCGGCCGCGGCAACGGCCCGGGCGAGGACAAGTCGCCCCAGGGGCTCGCCAAGCGCACCGGCAGCAAGCACGCCGTCAAGTGCGACATGTGCAAGGGCATCGAGGGCGGCCCGGCCTGCGTGCGGGCGTGCCCCACCGGCGCCGCGATCCGCGTCAATCCGGAGCAGTTCATCTCCGTCATCCGCGGAGAGGTCTGATGCGCGCCCATGCGCCGCGGACGGAGGCCGGTCCCCGGCTCGCCCACGAGGAGGACAAGCACACATCGTTCTTCAGGTACCGGAACTACTTCTATCTCAAGATCGCGACCGTCGCGGTCATCGTGTCCATCGCGCTCTATTACGTCGACGTGCCCTACGGCGAGCGCTATGGCGGCACCTGGGCCGGCTACATCCTCGGCACGGCGGGCGCGCTCCTCATCCTGTGGCTGATGTGGTTCGGCTACCGTAAGCGCTCCTATCGGGTCAACCAGGGCAAGCTCGAGGCGTGGCTCTCCGCGCATGTCTATCTCGGCGGAGCGCTGCTCGCCATTGCGACGCTGCACACCGGCTGGCATATCGGCTGGAACATCCACACCGCTGCTTATCTGCTGATGTGTGCCGTCATCTTCAGCGGCTTTTTCGGCATATTCTGCTATCTCCGATATCCGACGCTCATCACCGACAACCGGGGCGGCAACACCATGCCGCAGATCCTGGTGCGCATCGCCGTCATCAACGACGAGCTGCGCATGGGCGCCATGACGATCGACGACGCGACCGCGAAGCTCGTCACCGAGGCGGTCGAGCGGACCGAGATCGGCGGCTCGGGCTGGCGGCAGATGTCTGGAACATATCCCAACTGCGCCACCGACAAGGCGCTCGTCGGCGTCAACGATATCGCCTCGCGCAGCTCGCTCGAGCAGCAGGCGACCTATCGCCAGGTTCTTGTGCTGCTCAACGAGAAGAAGACGCTTCTCGCCCGGGCGCGGCGCGATGTCTCGTACAAGGCGATGATGGACGTATGGCTCTATTTCCACGTGCCGCTGTCCTTCGCCCTCCTCGCGGCGCTGACGGCCCACGTCGTGTCCGTGTTCTTCTACTGGTGACGGCGCCGCCGGATCGGTGAGCAGACAAGTGAACAAGAAACTCCCCCCGCAGGGCCGAGCAGATGCAGGTTGAGGTCACCTTCCTGACGCGGCGCGGCCCCGACGCGGTGATGCGCAAGTCGCAGACCGTGACGGCCGACATCGTCCGCTTCGGTCGCGGGACCGACAACGAGGTGCAGCTTCCCGACATCCGCGTCGGGCTGCATGCCGCAGCGCTCGCACGGCGCGAGCCCGGACTGTTCGTCGAGCGCGCCGGCGAAGAGCTGATGCGCGTCAACGGCGCAAGCACTGCCAGCTCGAGCGTGCGTGCCGGCGACAAGATCAGCATCGGCCCCTACGAGATCGTCGTCGTCGCGCCGGGTCCGGGCTTCGATGCGGCGCTCACGATCGAGCTCGTGCACCCGCTGGGCGACGCGCTCGAGCGCCTCACGGCGCAGAACCGCCTGAGCCTGGCCCAGGCCGGATGGAGCAAGCGGCACTGGTCGTGGGCGCTGTTCGTGCTGCTCGCGATCGTCGGCCTCGTGATCCCGCTTTCGGTCTATCCCTTCGGCGAGGTCGCGACGTCGAGCCGGACGGTGGCGCCGTTCGGCGCGGTCGGCTTCATCACCATGTCCTGGAACGCGGGCGAGGTCTCGAACGCGCACCGTTTCTTCGCCCAGGATTGCGCCACTTGCCATCGCGGGCCATTGGTCAGCGTCGCCGACACCGCGTGCCTCGCCTGCCATGCAACGGTTGGCGGTCACCTCGAGGCCGACGCCGATCTCGGACCCTCGCGACCGCAGCTGGCGGCGACCCGCTGCGCCACCTGCCACGAAGAGCATCGTGGCGTCCACAGCCTGGTCATCAGCGCCCAGGCGCTGTGCGTCGATTGCCACGCCAACCTCGCCGAGACGGCGCCCAAGGCGGGCATCCTCAACGCCACCAGCTTTCCCGCCGGCCATCCCCAGTTCCGCGCCACGGTCGTCGCCGACGCCGCCAAGCCGAGTTTCGCGCGCGTTTCGCTGGCGGCGAGCCCGCCACCGCAAGACCGCTCCAACCTGGTCTTCTCGCACGCGGCGCATTTGATCGAGACCGGGTTTCTCACGCCCAACGGCCGCAAGATCATGACCTGCGCCGACTGTCACAAGGCGGAGCCGAGCGGGCAGGGGTTCCAGCCGGTCACCTTCGAAGGCCAATGCCATTCGTGCCACGATTTGAAATTCGACGCCGCCCTGCCGTGGCGCGAAGTGCCGCACGGCGACGCCGTCTACGTGCAGAACGCGGTCACGGACTTCTACGCCCACATGGCGCTCCAGGGCGGCGTGCAGGACCCCGATGCGCCCGCCTTCGTGCGCCGTCCGGTGGGAACGCCGGTGGAACCGACCGAGACCGAGCGCGGCGGCGCGCTCGCCTGGGCGGCGCTGCGCGCGAGCGCTGCGATGGGAATCATCTATGACGACAAGCGCGGCTGCGCCTATTGCCACGTCACCGACCACGCCGACGGAAAATTCACGGTCGCGCCGGTGGTCTTGCGCGCACGCTTCCTGCCCAACGCGGCCTTCGATCACGCCCGGCACCAGGCGCTCAATTGCGCCGATTGCCACGACGCGCGCCATTCAGAGAAGAGCGGCGACGTCCTGCTGCCGCGGATCGAGACCTGCGTCGACTGCCACGGCTCCGAGCGCGCCGGCCTCAAGACGCAATCCACCTGCACCTCGTGTCACCTCTTCCATCGCCAGGAGTTCGGGCCGATGAAGACAGCGAACACCAGCCCATGACGAGAGCCCAGCGCACGCTTCACGTGCGGCTTCGCAACCTCGTGTCGCGGCCCGTCTTCAAGGGCGCGATGGCGGTGCTGTCGGTGCTGTGCGCGGCGCCGTCCGATTGCGGCGGCGGCGGCGGCGGCGCCGGTGGGGGAGCGGGCAATTACGTCGTACCGGATCAGACCACCCAGAATCTCCTTTCCGCCGACGCCGATGTCATCTTCCGACAAGCCATCAACGAAGCTTCGGCGCGCGGCAAGCCCGCGACCATCGCCGTGGTGGACCGGCTCGGCAACGTGCTCGGGGTGGTGCAGATGACGGGGGCGCCGTCGGCCGGCAATGCCGCGACCTGTCCTGCGACGGCTCAGGCGGCGCCCCTGCCGGCGGTGCAGCCTTGCGTCAGGGTCGATTCGGGCCGCGGCGTCAATACCGGACTGGGCGGCGTGCTGGTGCCGAGCACGATGGCGGCGGTCGCGAAGGCGATCACCGGCGCCTACCTGTCCTCGGGCGGCAACGCCTTCTCGACCCGTACGGCAAGCCAGATCGTCCAGGAGCATTTCAATCCCGGCCTGGCCGGCACGCCCGGCGGTCCGCTCTTCGGCGTGCAGTTCAGCCAGCTCCCGTGCTCGGACTTCAACCAGTACAATTTCGCGGTCGCGCCGGGCGCGCGCGCCACGGTGTCGGGGCCGCAGCGCTCGCCGCTCGGCCTCGCGGCCGACCCGGGCGGCCTGCCGATTTACAAGAGCGGCGTCTTGGTCGGCGGCATCGGCGTCGTCACCAAGACGACCTACACGCTCGACCGCAACGTGTTCGATTTCGACCAGAACACGCCGCAGGGCGACGACGACGAGATCGTCGCGCTCGCCGGCAGCAGCGGCTTCGGGGCGCCGCCGCCGATCCAGGCGCAGAACATCTCCGCCGGCGGCATCACCTTGCGCTACGTCGATGGGTCGTCGGCGAATTTCAACGCGGCGGTGGCGCTCGCCGCCGATCCGTTCCCGGCCTCGGCGATCGCCGCGCCGGTCAGCGTCCCGGGCTTCTACGCCGCCGCCGGAGCGGCGGGCACCGGCGTTACCTGGGGCAGCGCGGCCGCCGGCGTCTTTCCCGACGGCACCGGTCCCGGCGGCGTGGCCGCCCAGTATGCGGTGACCGGCGGCACCGCCTGGACCTTCCTCGACGCCGCGACCGGCAAGGAGCGGGTGCCGAAATTCGGCTACGTGCCGGCCGCCGGGTTCATCACCAACGCCGAGGCGGCCGCGCTCGTCGTCAACGGCCTCAACGTCGCGTTCCAAACGCGCGGCCAGATCCGCATCCCGACCAACAGCTTCGCCCAGGTTTCGGTCACCGTGGTCGATCTCGACGGCAACGTCCTGGCCCAGGCGCGCACGCCCGATGCGCCGGTGTTCGGCGCCGACGTGTCGATCCAGAAGGCGCGCTCGGCGGTGTATTTCTCGCGCACCGGCGCCGGCAGCGCCTTCGCCGAGATTTCCGCCATCGCCAGCCCGCCGCAGCCGCCCAGCACCTTCGGGCTGGGCGCTCCCTATGCCGGCACCTTCGCGGACTATGTCAACGCGGTGAGCCTCGGCACGCCGACCCTGTTCAACAGCGGCGTGGCCTTCTCCGTGCGCGCCCTGGGCGACCTGGCGCGGCCGTTTTATCCCGACGGCATCGACGGCCCGACGCCGGGCCCCCTGAGCCTGCCGTTCTCGAGCTGGAGCCCGTTCTCGACCGGCCTGCAGCTCGACCTCGATTTCAACGACGTCGCGACCTACGGCGTCGGCGGCGCGCCGCCGCCGACCGCGGGCTGCGCCGCTGGCGCCGTGGGACACGCGCTGCTGCCGACCAACGCGGCCAACGTTCAGGCGGCCAACCCGGCGGGCCAGACGGTGGAGCCGGCGGAAACCAAGCTCGCCGACGGCCTCCAGATCTTCCCCGGCGGCGAGCCGCTCTATCGCAACGGCGTGCTGGTCGGCGCGGTCGGCGTTTCGGGCGACGGGGTCGAGCAGGACGACATGGTCTCCTTCCTCGCCATCCAGAACATGAACGGGGCGGGCGGGCTGGGCAACGCCGCCGCCGGCATTCGCGCCGACCAGCTCTCGCCGGGGGGCGCGCCCTTGAGCTACATCATCTGTCCCTTCGCGCCCTTCCTGACCTCGCGCGTGCAGAACGCATGCTGAGCCGGGCGGAATACGGATGATGCGCATCCGGGCCATGACGCCGCGCAAGGGGGCGCTCGCCGCGCTGTGCTGCGCGCTGGCGGCGAGCCATGCCGCGGCGCAGGACCATGGCCCGACCGCCTATGTCGATTTGGCGCAGAACACGGTGGCCTATGGCGCCTGGAGCGCCGCCGCCGCGGGCCCCGCCGTCTATGTTCCGCTCCTGCCGCAGCAGGCGCAGGCGCCCGACGCCGAGACGCAAGCGCCCGAAGAGCGGCGCATTCCCGGCCAGCCGCCGCCGCCGGTGGCGCCGCCGCCGCTCGGCAATCCGAACGCGGTGCCGCCGCCGCAGCCGATCGAGACCGACACCTTCATTCCCGTGCCCGACCGCTGGCGCATCCTCGATGCGCTGGGCCGGACCGAGAATATGTTCGATCCCTACAACACCAACACGCTCAAGGGCGACAAGCTGATCTTCGGCAACGACTGGTTCTTCAATTTCAACCTGATCAGCGACACGCTCTACCAGCCCTCGCGCGTGCCGGTGCCGGTGGGGCCGCAATCAGTGGCGCGGCCGGGCTCGAACAACACGTTCGGGCGCTATGGCCGCTCGCTGGTGAGCGAGACCGACATCCTGAGCCTCGCGCTCTTCCAGGGCGACACCGCCTTCAAGCCGCCCTATCTCGAGTTCCGCGCCACGCCGGTGTTCAATTTCAATCACGTCAATGTCGGCGAGGTCGGCCTGATCAACGTCGATCCGCGCAAGGGCCAGTCGCGCGACGACAATTTCGTCGGCCTGCAGGAGGCGTTCGTCGACTACCACATCCGCAACGTGTCGGAGCGCTACGATTTCGATTCCGTGCGCGTCGGCATCCAGCCGTTCTCGACCGATTTCCGCGGCTTCCTGTTCCAGGACAACCAGCTCGGCGTGCGCTTCTTCGGCAACCGCGACAATAATCGCTGGCAATACAACCTCGCCTATTTCCGCCGCTTCGACAAGGACACCAACAGCGGCCTCAACGATGTCGCCTCGCAGCTGCGCAAGGACGACGTGTTCGTCGCCAACGTCTATCGCCAGGACCTGCCGGTTCCAGGCTTCACCTCGCAGCTCAGCTACGTGCGCAACACCAATCACGAGGCCGGCGAGTTCCACTACGACACCAACGGCTTCATCGTGCGCCCGGCGCAGATCGGCGATGGCCGCGGCTACAATTACGACGTGAACTATCTCGGCTACAACGGCGACGGGCATTTCGGCCGGATCAACCTGACGACCTCGGCCTACTGGGCGATCGGGCACCAGGACCACAACCAGTTCAGCGGCCTGCCCAAGAGCGGCCAGACCATCTCGTCGTTCTTCTTCGCCGCCGAGCCGTCCATTGATTTCGACTGGGTCCGGCTGCGTCTCTCGGGCCTCTACGCCAGCGGCGACAACAACCCGCAGGGCGGGCGCGCGACCGGGTTCGATGCGATCTTCGAGAACCCGCAATTCGCCGGCGCCGACACGAGCTACTGGATTCGACAGGGCATTCCCTTCATCGGCGGCGGCGGCGTTTCGCTGACGCAGCCCAACGGCGTTCTCGCCGATTTGCGCAGCTCCAAGGACGAAGGCCAGTCGAACTTCACCAATCCGGGGCTCGAGCTCCTCGGCATCGGCAGCGACTTCGACATCCTGCCCGAGCTTCGGTTCTCGACCAACGCGAACTATCTGCGCTTCGTCACCACCGCGCCCATTGAGTTCCTGCGCAACCAGGGGAACATCCCGAACACGATCGGCTATGACCTGTCGCTCGCCTTCACCTATCGCCCGCTCGATTCCCAGAACGTGGTGCTGCGGCTTTCGGGCGCGGCGCTGCTGCCGGGCGCCGGCCTCAAGTCGATCTACAACACCCAGGGCGGCGACCGGCTGTTTTCGGGCGGAAACTTCCTTTATTCGGTTCTCGCTAACATGATCCTGACATACTGACGCGATGACGATCCGGGCGATCATAGCGGCCGCGTTCGCGCTGGGCCTCGTCGGCATCGGCCCCGGCATGGCTAACGACGTCGATCTCGAGGAGATGTCGCCGCAGCACGTGACCTATGCGCCCGCGCCGCCGGCGCCGGCGCGCGAGACCGCCGCCGAGGCCGCCGCCCGTACCGAAGGCTGCATGAGCTGCCACACCGCGACGGACTCGGTGACGATGCACACGAGCCCGGGCGTCAATCTCGGCTGCACCGACTGCCATGGCGGCGACGCCGGCGTGATGCGCGCGGCGGTGGTGCAGGCCGGCAGCGACCAGTACCGCCGCCTCGAGGCCAAGGCCCATGTCCAGCCGCGCTATCCCGAGGCGTGGAAATGGCCGTCGAGCGCCAAGCCCGAGGAGAGCTACACGCTTCTCAACAAGGAAGCGCCGGAATTCATCCGGTTCGAGAATCCGAGCGATTATCGCGTCGCGCGCGAGGCATGCGGCGCTTGCCATCTCGGCATCATCCAGGCGGCCGAACGCTCGCTGATGGCGACGGCCGCGCATTTCTGGGCGGCGGCCTCCTACAACAACGGCATCGTTCCGTTCAAGCACTCGATCCTGGGCGAGGCCTATACGCGCGACGGCAAGCCGGCGAGCCTGATCGCGCCCGTGAAGCCGACGCCGGAGATGACGCACGATCACGGCATCATCGCCCAGATCTTTCCGCTCCCCGCCTGGGAGGTGACGCCGCCCGGCGACATCTTCCGCGTGTTCGAGCGCGGCGGCCGCAACATCTCGACCGAGTTTCCCGAGATCGGCCTGCCGGATTCCAACGGCGAGCTGCAGCGAATAGAGGAGCCCGGGCGGCCCGACCTGCGCCAGTCGAACCGCGGCCCCGGCACCGGCCTGCGCGTTTCCATCCCGGTCCTCAACATCACCAAGACGCGCCTCAACGATCCCTTCACCTGGTTCATGGGGACGAACGACAACCCGGGCGACTATCGCAACTCGGGCTGCGCATCGTGCCATGTCGTCTACGCCAATAACCGCGACATCGCGGCGTCTGGCCCTTACGCCAAATACGGCAATCGCGGCATGAGCGCGAGCGTCGACCCGACCATCCCCAAGAACGAGTCCGCCCACCCGCTGCGCCACGTGATGTCGAACGCCATCCCGACCGCGCAGTGCATGATCTGCCACATGCACCAGCCGAACCTCTTCATGAACACCTGGCTCGGCTACACCATGTGGGACTACGAGACCGGCGCCAAGGAGATGTGGCCCACGGATCAGAAATATCCCTCGGCCGAGGAAATGCGCGAAGTGCTCGACCGCAACCCCGAGGGCGCGGCGGTGCGCGGCAAATGGGCCGATCGCGACTTCTCCGCCGACGTGAGCGAGCTCAATCCGAAGGTCGACGACACGCAGTTCGCCGACTACCACGGCCACGGCTGGAACTTCCGAGCCATCTTCAAGCGCGACCGCAAGGGCAATCTGCTCGACGACCGCAACAACATCATCCCGAACGACGATCCCGAGAAGTTCAAGAAGGCGGTGCATCTCGAATCGATCCACGTCGAGTTCGGCATGCAGTGCGTCGATTGCCACTTCGCCCAGGACGCGCACGGCAGCGGCCACATCTACGGCGAGGTCCAGGCGGCGATCGAGATCACTTGCACCGACTGCCACGGCAACGCGCTGAAATATCCCAATTTGCGCACCAGCGGTCCGGCCTCGCCGCCGGGCGGCGGCGATCTGTCGCTGCTGCGGACGAGCGACGGCCGCGCGCGCTTCCAATGGCGCGACAATCATCTCTACCAGCGCTCGGCCGTCTATCCCAACCTCGAATGGGAAGTGACGCTGGTCAAGGACACGGTCGATCCCGCCAGCCCCAAATACAATCCGCGCGCCGCGCGCGCCAAGCTCATGTCGTTGGGCACGGGGATGAAGTGGGGGCCGGGTGTGCCGGACTCCGAGCTCGCGCACGCGCCCGACAAGATGGCCTGCTTCACCTGCCACCTGTCCTGGACCACGAGCTGCGCCGGCTGCCACCTGCCGATCGAGGCGAACTGGAAGACCGTGCGCCACAAATACGAGGGCGGCGAGACGCGCAACTTCGCGACCTACAACCCGCAGGTCGCGCGCGACGACATGTTCCAGCTCGGCATCGCGGGCACCATCAAGGGGAACATCATCGCGCCCATTGCCTCGCGCTCGGCGCTGGTGCTGTCCTCGACCAACATCAACCGCAGCCACATCTACGTTCAGCAGGCGCCCGTGGCGTCGTCAGGCTATTCGAGCCAGGCCTTCTCGGCGCACTACCCCCATACCGAGCGGCGCACCGAGACCAAGACCTGCACCGACTGCCACGTCTCCGAGCAAAACGACAACAACGCCATCATGGCGCAGCTCATGCTGACCGGGACCAACTTCGTCAATTTCGTCGGCTACAACGCGTGGGTCGGCGAGGCGAAGGGCATCGAGGCGGTGCGCGTCACAGAATGGGACGAGCCGCAGGCGGTGATCGGCAGCTACTTGCACGAATACGCCTATCCCGACTTCTACAAGGCGCATCTCGCCAACGGCCGCGAGCTCAAGGAGGCCTATGGCCATCGCTCCAGCGACGCGCGCTGCATCCAGCTTCGCGGCGAATATCTCTACGTCGCCGAGGGTTCGCGCGGGATGCGCGTCTACGATGTCGCCAGCATCGCCAACAAGGATTTCTCCGAGCGCATCATCACCGCGCCGGTCTCGCCGCTGGGCCAGGACACGCATATCGCCTCGAAGGACGCGACCTGCGTCGTGCTGCCGACCAATCAGCCGATCAATCCGCCGCGCAACGCCGGCAAGCAGCAGCCGATCCTGCCGGGCGTCGATTTCGCCAAGGTGATGCGCGAGGACAACGAAGAACAGCCGATGCACCCGATCTACAGCTACGCTTATATCACCGACGCGGTCGACGGGTTGATCCTGACCAACGTCGACACGCTCCAGGATGGCGAGCCGCGCAACAACTTCCTCACCCGCGCCCTGACCTGGAACGAGGGCGACATCCTCAAGGGTGCGCGCTTCCTGACGATCGCCGGAACGCATTTCTACGTGAGCTGCGACGCCGGAATCGTCGAGCTCGACATGGACGATCCGCTTCATCCCAAGGTGATGGCGGTGATCCCGGTCGAGGGCGCGCAAGGGACGATGGTGCAGTTCCGCTATCTCTTCGCCGCCGATGCCGCGGGCCTCGACGTGGTCGACCTCACCGACCCGCTGAAGCCCGTCGTGCTCGACGGCGCGCGGGTGACGCTCGCGCATGCGAGCCGCGTCTTCGTCTCGCGCACCTATGCCTATGTCGCCGACGGCAGCGACGGGCTCGCCATCGTCGATGTCGAGCGGCCCGACCATCCCAAGCTCGCCATGACCTACACCGCCGACGGCAAGCTCGGCGACGCGCGGGACGTGGTGATCGCCGCGACCAACGCCTCGCTCTTCGCCTATGTCGCGGACGGCAGGAACGGCTTGAAGGTGATCCAGCTCATGTCGCCGGAGAGCCAGCCGGATTTCTACGGCTTCTCGCCCGACCCCAAGCCGGCGCTGATCGCGTGGTATCCGACGCGCTCGCCGGCGCTGGCGCTGTCGCGCGGGTTGGAGCGCGACCGCGGCGTCGACGAGACCGGACACCAGATCGCGGTCTTCGGCCGCATCGGGTCGCGGCCGTTCAATCTCGACGAGATGAAGAAGCTCTATCTCGGCGCCGACGGCAAGCTCTTCGCCGTCACCGACCGCGTCAGGACGGACGATTTCGTGCCCGCCCCGGCGCGGCCTCGCGGCAAATCCGCGCAGCGCTGATCGCGTCGGCGCTCAGCGCTTGCTTGGCGCCGCGCGCTCGAGCGCGAGCGTCGCTTCACCCGTGGCCGAGGACAGCACCACGCGGTCGTGCTCGATCCGCTTCACGGTCCAGCCCTCGAGCGCATCGCCCTCGCCGAGCTCAAGCGCCGGGCCGCCCGCGATAGGCGCGATGATCGCATGCCGCGCCGCGCCGGCGATCACCAGCCCTTGCAGGCGATAGCGGCTGGCGATGCCCAATGTCGCCGCCTGGCCGGGCGAAGTGGCGCGCCGCGACGGCGCGAATAGCGGCCGCTCGATGGTGGCGCCGAGATCGGCGAAGCGCGGCAGGCGCGCGAGCTTCGGCGCATCGCCCTCGCTGCGCAACGAAACGGGCGCTGACGGCGCCGCCGCGGGGAGCCACGGCAGCAGCACGATCGCGGCCACGGCCAGGTTCGCGCCTGCCAGCGCCAAGGTCCGCGTGCGCGCGATCACGACGGCGCTCCCGCCTTGAAGCCCGAGACGTCGAGCTGGAATTCAAGCGCGACCGGCGCGTTCCCGGGCACGACGCTGGCCTGGATTTGCAGATTGTCGGGATAGAGGAGGGGACGCGAACTCTCGATCGCATAGAGGAGACGATCGAGGCCGGCGACGTCGCCTCTCGCCCGCAAGCGCACCGCCACCCGCGCCGCGCCTGCGAGCTGATCGGCGGGCAGCATCTGCAAGCCCTGGATGTCGACCTGCGCCGCGGCCGCAGCCGCCTTGAGCGTCTCCTGCAGGAACGCGACGGTCTGCGCGTCGGAGCCGTCGGGGAGGAGGATCGATGGGTCGGCGGCATCCTCGCGCGCCGGCGCCGCCTGGACCAGCACCCGATAGCGCGCCAGCGTCGCTTGCGCCGCGTCGAGGCGCCCGCCTTGCGCGCCGAGGAGAGCGAGATATGCGGAAACCGGCCCGATCCACAGCGCCGCCGCCACGGCGACGAGCACGCAGAGCGCCGCCGCGCGGGAAACCAACCGATGATCGGCGACGCTCATGGCTTGGGCTCGGGGATCGCAGCCGAGATCTGGAACCGCTCGAGCCCGGTGCGCGGGTCGCGCGCGATGGGCGAGCGGAACGACACGTCGGCGACGGCGTGGCTTTGCTCCAAGGCGAGCGCCACGCTCGCCGCCGAGGGCGCGAGCCCGTCCATCACCACTTCGTGGCCGCTGACGCTAAGCGAGAGGAGCCAGGCCCCGTCCGGCACCGCCTTGCTGAGCCCGTCGAGCAGCACGACGAGCGGCGGCCGCGATGCTTGCAGGCGCAAGGGACCGGCGATGCGGGCGGTGTCGCGGAGCTGAAGCCGGCGCGCGTCGAGCTTCGCCTGTGCTTGCGGCCGCAAGGACTCGCTCTCGCGCTCGATCGCCGCGAGCGCGAGCCGTTCATGGACGATGGGCGAAGCGACCGCAGCCGCCGCCAGCGCGCCGAGCGCCGCCAGCAGCGCCTTGTCGCCGCGCCGCAGCCGCGCGGCGCTCCGGCCCAGGACCGCGCGCGGCAGCGCCCCGGCCGCGCCGGCGAGACGGATGACGCTCGCCCTGAGCCCGGCTTGGTCGAGCGCGGCGCAGATCTCGGCCACGGTCTCGCGCGCGACCGCGACGATCTCGACCTCGATGGTGCCGCCGCCGCGCGCGAGGACGCGATGGCGGAAATGGACGCGCTCGGCCGGGAAGGGGAAGTGGCGCGCGATCTCGAAGCGCAGGATGCGCTCGAGCTCGCCTTGCGCCACGGCGGGCAGCACGATGCGCTTGGTGAGGACGCGCTCGTGCGGGATCTCGACGATGACGGGCGCGCTTCCCGCATCGGGCGCGACCCGCGCCATGGTGGCGCAAATCTCGTCGGCGGCGAGCGCGGCGCGGTCGATCTGCCCGAGCGGGCGCTGCCGGCGGCGCAGCAGCCAATAGCGCTCGCCCGCCTCGATCACGATCGCGTTGCGGTCGCCCAGGTCAAGTAGCTGCGCGACATCGTCATAAATCCCGCCCAGCTCGCCAAGCCACCAGCCGAGCGCGCGCCCGGCCCAGCCAAAGGCGCGCTTCGTCGGTTTCTCGGCGGCGATCGTCATGCCGCGAGCTTAGCAGAATGCGGACACGCCTTCATCGACGGCCGGGCGAATCGAGCGGCGGCGTGCGGAACGCCATCGCCTGGTAGGGATGGTCGGCGCGGCCGGTGAGGCGAATCTGCAGATCGACGCGCGCCCGGGCGCCGTCCGGGGTGCTCGCGACCGCGCTCACGGTGAAGTCGCGCACCGGGCTGACCACGAGAAAGGCGAAATCGGGCAGCGCCTCGAAGCCGCTGCTTTCGGGCGCCAACTCGTGCATGGCCTCGCGGCCCGCCAGCCAGGCATCGACCAGCGCCGGCGTCGCGCCCGGCAGCGCCAGCAGCACGGTGCGCGGCGCCACCTCGGGGTCGATCGCGCTGGCACCGGAAGCGACCGTGACGAAATCCGCGAGCCGCGCATAGAGCCGGTCGCCGAATCCCGGCAGCCCCGCCAGCTCCTCGGGCGCGGCGAAGGGCGCGCCGCGCTCGGGGGAATCCGCCGGCTCGGGGCAGGCGGGCGCGCTTCCGCCGCGGCGCTCGATAATGACGCAGGCCAGCAGCAGCGCCTCCTCCTGCTTCCGTCCGGTGGCGGCGATCAGCCCCGCCAGCAGCGCCAGCGGCGCCTGGTTGAGATCGATCTTGCCGGCCTCGTCCTGGATCGCGATGACGACGCGCGCGGCGCCGTCCTGCCAAATCTCCGGCGCGCCGTCGAAGATGCCGCGCCCCGCCGCGCGCCGCGCCAAGAGCCGCGCCAGGCCGAGCTGCGTTCCGGCCTCGGCCGCTTGGCGCGCGCGGACCGCCGCCACCTCGTTGCGGGCGATGGTCATCTGCGTGCGCGTCGTGAACCCCGCCGCCGCCAGCAGCACGAACATGATCGCCACGCCCCACAGCACGAGGATCGTGACCGAGCCGCGCTGACGCGGGGACTGTCGCGTGCGCATCAATCGGGCGCAGTCCATAGCCGCACCACGAGCGCGGGCCGCAAGAGGCCATCGCCGGCGTCGAGCGTGACGCGCACCAAACGCGGCGCATAGCGCCATCCCTCCCATCGCTCTTGCCATTTCGGTTCGGCGTCGGTCGGCGTCGCGCCGAAATAGGCGAGGCGGAAATCGCCGACGCGCGCGGCGAGCACGGTGCGCTCGGCGGGCTCGCGCGCTGCGCCGACGCGGCGGCGGCTCAGCACCAGCGCACTCCCCTCGACCGCGAGATCGACGCGGTAGAGGCCCGCTCCGCTGTCCTCGGCGAGGCTCAGGAACTGCACGCTCTGCGGCCCGCCCACCAAGGGCGGCGCGTCTGCCAGCGGCGACGCGACGGCGGCAGAGAGCTCGCGCCGCAGCAGCTCGTCGAGATTGCGCCGCGCCTCGAGGCGATCTGCCTGGGCCGCGACGCGATCAAGGCCGAGCGCCGCGAACCGCGTCCCGCTCAGCATCAGGAGCGAGACGATCCCGGTGAGCGCGAGCGCGATCAGCAGCTCGACCAGGGTGAAGCCGTCGGGGCGCGCGCGGGCGCTCATTGCGCCTCATGGGCGAGGCGCAACGTCGCGACATCGAATTGCCGCTGGCGCGGCCCGTCGCTCCATTCGATCTGCGCTTCGATGCGGAAAAGGCGAAGCGTCGGCGGCGGCGCCTCGCGATCGTCGTAGCGGGCGACGCTGAGGCGCCATCGGAAACGGCCGAATTCGCCGCGCGTCTCGCCCGGCCGCAAGGATTGCGCGCCGCCGGCCTCGGCGATCCTGCCCTCGGCGAGCGCCAGCGCGGTGTCGAGGTCGGACGCGGTCGCGTGCCCGATCAGCCCGTTGCGGAACACCCCCGCCGCCGCGCCCAGCGCCAAGCCGATGATTGCCAGCGCAAACAGAATCTCAATGAGAGAGAAGCCGTGGGCGCGGCTAGAGCAGATGCGCATCAAGTGCAGCTGCTTTTTTTCATCCCTCGCCCCCACGCAGTGGGGGAGAGAGTAGGGTGAGGGGGTGCTTCCCCTTGCTCGGCGCCAACGAGTTGCTGGCGCGCCCCACCTCACCCTGCCCTCTCCGCCCCAACGGGGCGGAGAGGGATTCATATTGATGAGACCCAGTTCCGCCATCTCGGCATTCGCTCTAATGCAGCAGCACGGCACGGCCGGTCAGCCGATCGATTTCGATCTCGCGCCGCGCCGAGGCGCTGCGCAGCACGACCCGTCCGCCCGACGAGCCGCCCGACGGAAAGAACGAGATGCGCGCGGGCAAGGCGGCGGCGCCTAGGAGCGCGTGCGGCATCCCGTCGATGCGATAGAGGGCTCCGTCGCCGCTGAAGATCACCTCGCGGTCATCGGCGATGGCGGCCGAGCGCGCGGCGGCGAGCGCGGCGCGCACCTGCTGCGCCGCGCCGGCAAGCGCCGCTTTCTCGCTGCGCCCGGCGAGCGACGGGAACGCCAGCGCGGCGGCGAGGCTCAGGATCGCGAGCACCATCAAGAGCTCGAGAAGGGTGAATCCGCTCGGGCTTTCACGAGGCAATGTCGTAGACTTCCAGCACCGTGCCGAAGATGGCGAGCGCGATGGCGCCGACGATGAGGCCCAGCGCGATCATGCTGAGCGGCGCCGCGAGCGCGATCCATTCCGTCGAGGTGGCCTCGATCTCGCGGCGCAGGATGTCGCTCGCCTTCAACAGCAGCGGCGCGAGGTCGCCGGTCTCCTCGCCCACCCGCACCAGCTCGAGCGCGAGCTCGGGGACGAGCCCGATCGCGGCGAGCGCCGCGCCCACGCGCTCGCCGCGCTCGACGGCGCGCCCGGCCGCCTCGAGCCCGACGCGCAGCGCCTCGTTGGACGACGATTCGCGCGCCGCCGCGAGCGCAGCGGGAAGGGCGATGCCGGCCGCGACCATGTGGCCCAGCAGGAAGGTCAGGCGCTCGCTCTCGACCTTCCGCACCAAGGGACCGATCGCGGGCAGCGCCAGCACGCGGCGCGACAGCGCGAGTCGAAAGGCCGGATCGCGCCGCCGGACGACAATGAATAGCGCGAGCGCGAGCGCGACCAGCAGCGCCGGAAGGCTTCCCTCCTGGACCACGCCCGAGATGGCGAGGAGCAAGCGCATCGCCAGCGGCGGCTCGTGCCGAAAGCTCTCAAGCAGAACCGCGAAGCGCGGCACCACGAATCCGAGCAGGAACGACAGCGACAGGACCGCCACGACGAGAACGCTCGCCGGATAAATCAGCGCGTTGGCGAGCGCATGGCCGATGGCGCGGTTGCGCTCGAGCATCTGGGCCAGGCGCTCGAGCGCTGCGGCGGCGTCGCCGCGCGCCTCGCCGGCCGCCACCATCATGGCGTAGGGGCGCGAGAAGGCGGGATGCTCTGCCAGCGCGCGCGACAGGCTCTCGCCGCGATTGACGGCGTCGAGCAGTGTTGCGGCGAGCTGTGCTCGGCGCGAGCGGCCGCGATCGGCGGCGATCAGCGCCAGCGCGCGGTCGAGCGCGACCCCGGCGCCGAGAAGGGCGGCGAGCTGGCTGGTGAAGAGCACCAGTTCGCGCGCCGGCAGTCGGTGGCGCAAGCGCCCGCGCCGCATATCCCTGGTGCGCGAAGCGGCCGGCGCGATCTCGATCGGCAAGGTGCCGGCGGATTGCAGATGCGACACCGCCTCGTGCTCGTCGTTCGCGACCAGCTCGCCCTCGATCTCGCCCCCGGCCTGGCGCAGCGCGCGGTAGCGGAAGCGCGGCATGTCAGCCCGCTCCCGTGACGCGCAACACTTCCTCGAGCGAGGTGACGCCGGCGAGTGCCTTCCTTAATCCGTCGGTGCGGAGGTCCGCCATGCCGGCCGCGCGCGCGGCGGCGGCCAGCGCCTGCGGGTCGGCGCGCGCGAGGATGAGCGGGTAGAGCCGATCGTCGAGCGCCAGCAGTTCGGCGATCGCGGTGCGGCCGCGATAGCCGGTGCCGTTGCATTGGCTGCATCCGACCGCGCGATAAAGCATTGCGCCGTCGCCGGCGAGCGCTGCGAGACCCGCGCTTTCGACGACCTGCGGCGGCGGCGTGTAAGGCTCGCGGCAGGTGCGGCACAGGGTGCGCACCAGGCGCTGCGCCAGCACGCCGCGCAGCACCGACGCCAGCAGATAATCCTCGAGCCCCATGTCGAGCAGGCGGACGATGGTGCTCGCCGCGTCGTTGGTATGGACGGTCGACAGCAGCAGATGCCCGGTGAGGCTCGCCTGCGCCGCGATGCGCGCGGTCTCGAGATCGCGGATCTCGCCGACCAGCAGCACGTCGGGGTCCTGCCGCAGCAGCGAGCGCAACAGCGTCGCGAAGCTGAGGCCGATCGCCGGCCGCACCGGGATCTGGTTGATGCCGGTAAGCTGGTATTCGACCGGGTCCTCGACCGTAAGGATTTTCCGCTCGCGCGTGTTGAGGAGTTGGAGCGAGGCATAGAGGGTCGAGGTCTTGCCGCTGCCGGTGGGCCCGGTGACGAGCAGCATGCCGCTCGGCAGATCGAGGAGGCGCACCAGCGCGTGGCGCAGCTCGGCGCCGAAGCCCAGCTCGGCGAGATCGAGCGGCGCGCGCTCGCGGTCCAAGAGCCGCATCACCACGCTCTCGCCGTGGAGCGTCGGCACGATCGAGATGCGTAAATCGATCTCGCGGCCCTCGACCGCGAGGCGGAAGCGGCCGTCCTGCGGCAGCCGCCGCTCGGCGATGTTGAGCCCGGCCATGATCTTGATGCGGCTGACGATGTTCTCGTGCAATCCGGGCGGCGGCGGATCGATGTCGCGCAGCATGCCGTCGACCCGGAGACGCTGCGCGATGCGGTCGGGGTTGGCCTCGATGTGGATGTCGGACGCACGCGTCGCGGCGGCATGCGCCACCAGCCAATTGACGTAGCGGATCACCGGCTCGTCGCTGGCGAGATCGCTGAGGCGCTTCACATCGTCGGGCGCAACCGGCGCTGCGGCCCCGCCGCGCCCGCGCGATAGGGCGCCTTCGCCCAGGCCATAAAGCCGGTCTAGCGCGGCGGCAAGCTCGCTCGGCACCGCCGCCCACGGCAGCACCGGACGTCCCGCGGCGAGCCGCACCGCCTTGATCGTGTATTCGTCGGTGGGATCGGCCATGGCGAGCGTCACGCCCTCGGGCGCGTCGTTCAGCGGCACGGCGCGGGCGCGGGCGAGGAAGTCGGGGCGGAGTGAAGCGGCGAAAAGCGGAGAGGGCGGATAATCCTCGGGCGCGGCGAGCGGGATGGCGAGGAACGCGGCCAGATGCTGCGCCATCTCGCGCTCGCCCACCATGCCCAGCCGGGTGATGATCAGCGCCTCGCTTTCGCCGCGCTCGCGGCGAAGAGCGCGTACCCGCTCGCAATGGACCGGATCGAGCCGGCCGCGGGTGGCGAGAAAATCGACGAGGTCCATGGTCGAGGGACGCGGCTCCGGCCGCGCAACGCGCTCAGAGGAACTTGGTGTGGATGTCCACCGTCGACTGGGACCCGACCTTGGCGAAATTCTGCGCCAGCCATTCGTCGGCGCGCTTGCGGCCGTCGTCGCGCAGGATGCAGAGGAACTCCCAGTCGGCGTTCAGCTTGCTGGCGACCCCGAGCCCGGTCATCATCGGGTCGTCGGAGATGCCGTGGATGAAGACGTGCTTGGCGTCCAACAGCTTCTCGTCGATCAGCTTGGTCACGAAGCTGATGGCGCGCATCTCGCGCATGAGCGACGAGTTGAAGCTGATCTCGTTGATGCGGTTCAAAATCTCGGTCGCCGTCTTGGGTATGTCCTTGCGCTCGAGCGGGTTGATGTGGACGATGAGCACGTCCTGGCTGGCGCAGCTGTAGATGAGCGGATAGAGCGCCGGGTTGCCCATGTAGCCGCCGTCCCAGTAAGCCTCGCCGTCGATCTCGACCGCCTGGAACATGAACGGCAGGCAGGCCGAAGCGAGCGCCGCGTCGACCGACAATTCGCCCTGCTCGAAAATCTTGACCTTGCCGGTGCGCACGTTGGTGGCGGAGAGATAGAGCTTCACCGGACATTCGGGCTTGTTCAGCACGGTGAAATCGACCGACTGCTGCACCACCTCGCGCAACGGATTCAAGTTCATCGGGTTGAACTCGTAGGGCGACATCATGCGCGTCATGATGTCGAAGAACAGGAAAGCCGGCGACCAGCGCAGCGAATGGTCCTTGAGCGCGCGGTCGATGGGGCTCGGCTGCAGCGGGCTCGACTGCGCTGCATGGCTGATACGCCGCCAATAGTTGGTGAGCGCCTTGCGCGCGCCCTCGCGTCCGCCGATGGTGATGCCATAGGCCAGCACCGCCGCGTTCATGGCGCCGGCGCTGGTGGCGCTGACGCCCTCGAATGCGAGCCCTTCCTCCTCGAGCAGCCGGTCGAGCACGCCCCAGGTGAAGGCGCCGTGCGCGCCTCCCCCTTGGAGCGCGAGGTTGATGGTCTTGACCGCGGGAGCCTTGGCCGCCCGGGAGGACGATTTCGGCGTCGCCGCCGGTTTCGCGGTCGTCTCGCCCGGTGCGACGTCGTTCATGGCCCTTCCCCCGATTTGTCTTGGCTCAGTGCGCGGTCCAGCCGCCGTCCACCGGGAGCGCCGTTCCGGTGATCGAGGCCGCCGCGTCGGTGCACAGGAAGGCGGCGAGCGCGCCCATCTCCTCGACCGTGGCGAAGCGCTTGTTGGGCTGCTGCGCCAAGAGCACGTCGTGGATCACCTGCTCCTTGGTCATGTTGTGCGCCTTGGCCTGGTCGTCGAGCTGCGCCTCGACCAGCGGCGTCCACACATAGCCGGGGCAGATGGCGTTGCAGGTGATGCCCATCTCGGCCACTTCGAGCGCGGTCGTCTTGGTCAGGCCGAGCATGCCATGCTTGGCCGCGACATAGGCGGACTTGAACGGCGACGCGACCAGGCCGTGCGCCGAGGCGATATTGATGATGCGGCCCCATTTGCGCGCCTTCATGCCCGGCAGCGCCGCGCGCGTCGAATGGAAGGCGGAGGACAGGTTAATGGCCAGGATCGCGTCCCATTTCGCCACCGGGAACTCGTCGATCGGCGCCACGAACTGGATGCCGGCGTTGTTGACGACGATGTCCACCTTGCCGAACGCCTTGGCGGCGTTCTGCACCATGCCGGCGACCGCGTCGCCCTTGCTCATGTCGGCGCCGTCATAGACGACCTTGACGTTGTTCTCGGCCGCCAACTCGGCGCGGATCTTCTCGATTTCCTTGGCGTCGCCGAAGCCGTTGAGCATGATGTCGGCGCCGGCGGCGGCCAGCGCGTGGGCAATGCCCAGGCCGATGCCGCTGGTCGAGCCGGTGACGATCGCCGACTTGCCGGCGAGCGATTTTCCAGCGGTGGTTGCAGTCTTCGCGGAAGTAGAGGTGGCCATGGTATTCGCCCCTGGGTTGAAATGTCGGATCAGAGGACGGTCCCCTTGGGATCGCCCAGCGCGCGGCCAGGACAAGGTGTTGGTGCGCCGGCTGCCTTGCCGAGTGCGATGATCTTATGGGGAGAACGCGCGCCACCGCAACGACAAAAACGCGCCTTGCGCCGGGCCGGCAGCGACGCCGGTGACGCTCGCGGATTGGATCGGGCTCGCATTTTTCGCTGCGACCGCGCTTGCGATCGGAAGTTTCGTGGGCGCGCTGGTGCTGCGCCTGCCGGCGGGCGCGACCTTGTGGGGTCGCTCGCGCTGTCCCGGCTGCGGCGCGGCGTTGGCGCCCCGCGATCTGGTGCCGGTGCTGAGCTGGCTGTGGCTCCGGGGACGCTGCCGGCGCTGCGGCGTGGCGCTCGGCGCCTTCTACCCGGCGGTCGAGCTCGCGTCCCTCGGACTCGCGGTGTGGGCCTGGAGCGTGACCGAGGGCGGCATGCTGTGGGCGAGCTGCGCCTTGGCCTGGACGCTGCTCGCGCTCGCGCTCATCGACCTCGAGCATTTCCTGCTGCCCGACCTACTGACCCTGCCGCTCGCGGCCGGGGGACTCGCGGTCGCGTGGCTGCTGCAACCGGAACTGCTGATCGACGATGTCGCCGGCGCGGCGATCGGCTATGCGCTCTTCGCCGCGGTGGCGTGGGCCTATCGCCGCTGGCACGGCCGCGAGGGACTCGGCGCGGGCGACGCCAAGCTCTTGGCCGCGCTCGGCGCCTGGGTCGGCGCCAGCGGCCTGCCCAGCGTGGTGCTGCTCGCCTCGCTGCTGGCGCTGGCGGCGGCGCTGGCGGCGCGCTGGTTCCGGATGGGGGGAAAGCTGCACGGCGCGCTGCACGACCGGGTGCCGTTCGGGCCGGCGCTGGCGGCGGCCGGATGGATCGTGTGGCTCTATGGGCCGCTGCCGTTCGGGTGAGGGCTCAGCGCGCCGGCAGGGTGTTGGCCAGGTCCTTGAGCGAGCCGAGGAACGCTTCAGGTTTGTACGTATCGTCCTTCGCCAGCGACTCGTAGAGACCGTTGAGCGCGGTGTTGATCGCCTTCGCCTGCGACTCGGTGGCGGCGCCGGTGGTCCGCATCTCGCTCACGATCGAGGCGAGCGCCATGGTCGCCTGCTCGGCGCCGGGATAATCGGCGGCGTCGCGGCTCAATCCGGCGGCAATGACGCCGTCGGCCAGCGCGCGCATGTCGTCGCGGCCGAATTCGTGATGCTCGAGCTGCGGCACGAGCTGGCTGGCGACGTCGCGCAGCGCCCGCGCCTCGCGCTGCACGTTGGCCCAGTTGTCAAGGCTCGCGTGGTGCAGCGCCAGCAGATGCTCGCCCAGCGACTTCGCCGCGTCCGGCGCCACGCGCCCGGCGATCACCTTGAGCATGATCGCGTTCGAGTCGTTGAGCGGCGGCAGGCCGGGCGGCAATCCCGCCGACGGCCGCGGCTGCCAGCGCAGGTCGCTCATCGGATGATGGCACGCGGTGCAGTCGAACAGCACCAGCTCGGGGAAGATGCCGTGCGGGGCGTGCTTGGGATCGATCACCGCGTCCATGAACTTCACCAGCGCGACGGCCTGGCCCACCGCCCACACGCGCACGTCGCTCGCCGCTGCGCCCTTGCGCGCGATGTAGTCCTTGTCGATGACGAAATGCGCCGGCTCGGCCGCGGTGTAGGTATCGAGCTCGAAGCCGACGCGGGGGTGGCCCGCGCCCATGATCGTGTGCGTAATGAAGCGCTTCTCGTCGCCGCCGTGGCACGACAGGCATTTGTCGGCACGCGCTACCGGCGCGTCGGTCGGATACATGCCGGCGGCAAGGTTGTCGGCGTGCTTCGCGCCCGAGATGTGCACGCCGAGCCATGATTTGGCGCCGCCGTGACAGGCTTCGCAGCCGACGCCGTCGGAAATCTGGAACTGCGGCCCGCGCCGCTCGGGCGGGACGTTGTCGGCGTGGCAATCAAGGCAAACGGCCGCGGTGCGCGCGTCGCCGAGGCCGAGATTCCGGGCGATCCGTTGCGAGCGCGCCTCGCCCAGCACGGTGTAGGCCTTGGCGTGCTTGTCCTTGCGCGACCAGGTGATGTACTCGTTCTGGGCGACGGACGAGCCCTTGAGCGGCTGGACCGCGCCGTGGCAGGTGCTGCCGGCGCACGAGGCAACGCCGAGATGAACCGCGTCGTCGGATGAAGCCGGCGCTTGCGCCGCGGCTTGGCCGGCCGCCGCTACCCCGCACATCACCGCGGCGGCGATGCGCAGCCATCCGAGCGCTGCTCCGAATCCTGCCCCGACTCTCGCGCCGAACTCAGACATCGCCCCCCGCATCTCGGCTCATGTCAAAGCTAGACGGCTCGATCGGAAGATGCAACGGAATCAGCGGGTGCGGGATTGCTTTCCTATCATTGCGGTTTCGGTTATCCTCGACGCCGGAATTCGCTGCGGCCTATTGGATAATTCAACAGCACGAGGGTGGGGCTTTGCATCGGGGGGCGCGGGTTGGATCGAGCCAACCGCAGACATCTCGTGACTCGAGCGGACAGTTGAGTGGGGCAGGGCGGCTGCTAGGGCCGGCATTGGGCTTATCCGTCGCGTTCGCGGCTTCGCTGCCGGTCGCGGCGGCGCTGGCGCAAAGCTCGTTGGCGCCGTTTCCCGGCCAGGCCGAGCCGGGGCGCAATACGCCCGCGCCCGCGCCTTCGACGACGCCTCAGTTCGACTTCAGCATCCCGGCGCCGCAGCGCGGTCCGGTGCCGCGCGCCGTCGACGTGATCGAGTTCGACGTCACCGACATCGCGGTGGTCGGCGCCACGGTGTTCCCACCGGAAGCGTTCAAGCCGCTGACCGATCCGCTCGCCGGCCACAAGGCGAAGCTGTCCGACATCATCGACGTGGCCGACAAGATCGAGGCGATGTATCGCGACCACGGCTACGTGCTGACGCGCGCCTTCGTTCCGCCGCAGACCGTCTCGAGCGGGCATTTCCAGATCAACGTCGTCGAGGGCTTCGTCAAGGCCACCGCGGTGACCGGCGGCGACGACCAGGCGCGCGAGCGGGTCGAGGCCTATCTCCAGCCCGTCACACAGCAGAAGCCCGCGACGCTCGGCAGCATGGAGCGCGGCCTGCTCCTCGCCAACGACCTGCCCGGCACGGTCGCGGCCGGATTGCTGCGTCCCTCGCCGACCGAGCCCGGCGCGTCGGACCTGCTCGTCAACCTGTCGCAGCAGCCCTGGGAGGCAACGGTCTATTCCGACAATCGCGGGGCGAAGACGACGGGCGCCTACACGCTCGGCGCCCAGTTCGTCGCGAACACGCTTTACGTCGTTCCCGGTCAGTTCATGATCGATGTCTCGGGCACGCCCGAGTTCGACGAGCGGCGGCTGATCCAGGGGCGCTATGCCCGCCCGATCGGCTACAACGGCGTCATCCTCACCCTTACGAGCATTTACGCGCATGGCGTTCCGGCCTTGCTCGGCGGCAGCCTCGTGAGCGACAGCTACGCCTTCGGGGCGCGGCTCAGCTACCCGCTGATCGTGTCGCGGGGCTTGCGCATCTCGGTCGAGGGCGGCCTCACCATCCAGCAGTCGAAGGTGTTGGCCTCGGGCGCGGTCGCGACCGCGCTCGCGGGCCTCGTCACTCCGGTCTACAACGACGACCACTGGCGCGATCTCGATGTCGCCGTGACGGCGCAGTATCGCGCCCTCTATAACGAATCGACCTCCGGGGCCACGTTCGGCATCACCCAGGGCCTGCCGTTCTTCGGCGCCCAGAGCACCAGTCCGATCAACCAGGAGACGGGCGCGATCACACCGTCCGGCGCGTCGACCGGATTCACCAAGTACACGCTCGTGCTGCAGCACGACCAGCCGATCTGGGGCCCGGTCTCGGCCAACGCCCACGCGCTCGGCCAATACACCACCGAGCGCCTGGTGATCGGCGAGCAGACCAGTTTCGGCGGTTCCGGCATCGGCCGCGGCTACGATCCCGCCGCGCTCGCCGGCGATATCGGCATGGGCATCGCGGCAGAGCTAAGATACGACCTGCATTTTGCCGAATATCACGTCGATACAATCCAGCTATATACCTTCTTCGATGCCGCCAAGGTGCGGCCGCTGCACGACGAGACCGTGGCCGTTATGCCGGGAGGTCTTAATCATCGTTCACTCATGTCCACCGGCTTTGGTGCGCGCGCGGCGTTGCTGCAAACCGTGACCGGTGGTATAGAATTCGCGCGGGAATTGCGAGGCGTGCCGAACAACGACGGCGGCAGGCTCGATTCGCGAATTCTGTTCAACGCGGCGATCCGATTCTAGTCATTAACGGCGGGCCGATGGCTCCGAATAGTCGGGACGTTAGAGGTGGTGCCGCTGCGATGCGCGCGCGGCGGGTGCTTGGCCGCTTCCGCGGGGCATCGACCACGCGCGCGGGAGAAGCGGCGATGACGGGTTCACCTACGCGTGTCGCGGCGGCGCTCGCGGCTTGCGCGTTTATGTTCGCTGCCGCTTCCGGTGTCTCGGCGCAGCCTGCCGCGAACCCGGCTGCCTCGGTCGGCAGCGATCTCGCCGGCGCGCAATGCCGCTGGGAAGCGCGCACCGACGTTCCCGCCGAGCGCGGCGGTCCGCCGCCCGCCAATATCTTCTGCGGCACCGCCAAGCGGCCGACCGGCACCGTCGTCGCGACCGCGATGCCGATCGGCTTGCCCGCCGATCCGGCCGCGCGCCATAAGGCGTTCGAGCGCGCAGCGGCCGACACCGCAATCGGCCGCGACGACGAAACGCGCATGACATGCAGCACGAGCGAATGGGCGGCCACGTCGGGCGGCATCGACGTGATGGTGCAGCCCTGCACCCTGAACGACAGCGAATGGCCGCAGGTGATCGTGGTCGCGCCGATCGGCTCGGTGCTGGTCCGGGCCGCGGGCGTGCCTTCGGCGCTCCCCGCGCTGGAGCAGGCGATGGCGCGGCTCGCCGGGCAGAACGCGGCGGCCGCCGCCGCCTTCGCCGACCCGACCGTCGCCCACGACCGGCTGGCGAAGCTCTCGGGCGACCGCTTCCTCAAGGCCACGTCGGCGGATTTCGACGACTACAGCGAGTTGACCGAGACCGCGCGCATCGAAGCCAGCCGCAAGAATTTCGGCGCCGCGGAAGGCCATTATCGGAGCGCGCTCGCGATTCTCACCAAAGTGTTCGGCGCGCAATCGCCGGGCGTCGGCTTGCTGCTCATGGAGCTGGGGCTCCAGATCAGCAACCAGGAACGGTTCGACGAGGCGGCGGCCCTGTTCCGCCGCGCCGATCCGATCATTCAGACCAACGGCAACGCCGCCGATCGCGCCCGGCTCCTGCTCTACCAGGCGTTTGACGCCGCCAACCGTGGCCGCTTCGACGAGGCGCTCGAATACGCCAACAATTCGGCCGCGACGTGGCGCGGCGTCATCAATCAGGGCGGCGGCGACATCGGCCGGCTCAACCCCGAGGCCGCGCAGTCGGCCGAGCGCGGCGAGCTCGCCTTCAGTCTCGATCTTGCGGCCGAGATGGCGCTCAGGATCGGCAATCTCGCGGCGGCGGACGCCGCGGCCGCGGAATCGGCCGAGATCATCGTCAGCATGCAGGGACTGCCGCCGTGGTGGCGCGCCGAGGTGCTGACCACGATCGGCGAAATCCGCGCCGCCCAGGGCCGCATGGACGACGCCGACAACGCGTTCCGCGCCGCGCTTATCCTGCAGCAGCGCCTGTTCGGCAACACCGCGCCGACCGCCGTCACCTATCTGGTCTTCGGCCGCGTCTTCGCCGAGCAGAAGCTCTATCCGGAATCGGTGCGCGCGTTCCGGCTCGCACTCGACATCCTGCGCAAGGACGAGGTGGCGCGCTCGGAGGTCGTGGTCGATCAGATCGCACCCTTCATCGTCGCCGCCAACGCGGTGGCGCAAGCCCATCCCGAAGAGCGCGCCCAGCTCGACGCCGAAGTGTTCGAGGCGACGCAGCTCATCGGCAAGAGCCTGGTCGACGACACGGTGAACCGGGTCGCCGCGCGCCTGGCGCTGGCCGCTCCCGCCATCGCCGATCTGGTCGACGAGCTGGAGCGCACGCGCCGCGTGCGCGACGCATCGCGGCTCGCGCTCGCCCAGGAAGTCTCGCTCCCCGACGACCAGCGCGGCAGCGTGCGCGAGAACCAGTTGCTGAGCGCCATCAACGTGGCGAGCGCCAAGGCCGAAGGCCTGCAGAAGCGCATCGAGAGCGAGTTCCCGGACTATGCCAAGTTCGCCAATCCGGGCCCCGTGTCGCTCGCCGAGGCGCAGCAGGCGCTCCGGCCGGACGAGGCGCTGACCTTGGTCGAGGCCGGCCGCGAGCGCAGCTTCATCGTGCTGGTGCGCAAGGACCAGGTGCTGGCGCGGGCGATCGCGCTCGATGCCGGGACGATCGGCGCCAACGTCGCCACCCTGCGCAAGGCCTTCATCGTGCGCGAGGGCAAGGTCGACGCGTTTGATGTCGGCAAGTCCTATTCGCTCTACCACACGCTGTTCGGCGGCGTGGAGGCTGGGCTCGAGGGCGCGACCCACGTCATCGTCGTGCCCACGATGTCGCTGGCGAGCCTGCCGTTCGGCCTCCTCGTGACGAAGAATCCTGGCGCCGCGGGGCAGCGCGACTATGCCGGCGCGCAGTGGCTGCTGCGCCGCGCGGCGGTCAGCCAGGTGCCGTCGGCGCGCGCCTTCATCGACCAGCGCGAGCAGCCCGCTTCGGCGCAGGCGACGCGCCCCCTCTTCGCTGTCGCCAATCCGAACTTCGGCGGCGGCGGCGCGCAACGCGCCGGCGCGGTCTCCGGTCTCGAGGCGCTACAGAACCAATGCCGCGACGAAGGACCGGTGCCGCCGCAGCTCATCCGCGCCTTGAGGCCGCTGCCCGACACCGCCGACGAGGTGCGCAAGGTCGCGGCGATCCTGCATGCCGACAGCGGCTCCCTGCTCATGGGCGCGGAGGCGACCGAGCCGCGCGTCAGGGCCATGCCGCTCGGCCAGTACCACATCCTTTATTTCGCCACCCACGGCTTGTTGCCGACCGCGCTCCGGTGCCAATCCGAGCCTGCGCTCGTTCTGTCGGTGCCGTCTGCGCCTGCGCCGACCCGCGCCACCGACGGCGTGCTCGATGCCAGCGAGGTGGCGCAAATGCATCTCAATGCCGATCTCGTCGTGCTGTCGGCCTGCAACACCGCGACCGCGGGCGGCCAGTTCGGCGGCGAATCCCTGTCGGGCCTCGCCGGTGCATTCTTCCATGCCGGCGCCCGCTCGGTGCTGGCGAGCAACTGGGAGGTGCCGTCGGCGCAGACCGTGCAGCTCATGACCGGGCTATTCGAGCGTCTCGGCCCCAATCTCAATGGCGGTGTCGCCGAGGCGTTGCGGCAATCGCAGCTCGTACTCATCGCCAAGCCCGAGACGGCGCACCCGTTCTTTTGGGCGGCGTTCACGCTCATCGGTGACGGCGGCGCGGTTGGGGCGGGCCGCGGCGCCGATCAATCGACCACGCCGCCGGTCGCCTCCGCGGCCGGCGCTCGAGTTCCATCGAAGTCGGAGAAACCCAAATGAACCGCCCGATCGCGCATTTCGGATTGGCGCTTGCCCTCTTCGCGCTCGCAGGCCACGACGCCGCGGCGAGCGATCTCGTCGTCGTCGAGGCGCACGGCGTCCGTCTCGCGCCGGGCCAGGCGGTCGACGGATCGAAGCCCTTGTCGCTGGCCGACGGACAGCAGGTCACCCTGCTGTCGTCGACCGGGCAGATCCTCAAGCTCGAGGGTCCGTCGGAGACGGCGCCGGACAGCCAGGTGCAGGGCCGCGGCGACCAGGCGAGCGCGGTCTCCGCGCTCTTGACCGAGCGCCAGGCGCGCACCAGCGAGGTCGGCGTGGTGCGCGGCGAAACGACGGTGAAGCTGCCCGATCCCTGGGTCGTCGACGTGACCCATCCCGGCACGAGCTGCGTCACCTACGGCCGCCCGGTGGTGCTGTGGCGGAGCGAGGATCTGGGCCAGTCGCAGGTCGCGATCTCGCCCGCGGACCGGAGCTGGACCGTGTCGGGCTCGTGGCCGGCCGCGGCCGACCGCCTGCAGATGCCGGCCAACCTGCCGCTCAGGGACCATACGAGCTACGTCATCAATGTCGGCGGCAAGATGGCGCCAGTGACGATGCGTCTCATCCCGGCGGCGGTCGATAACGACGTGATGCGCGCGAGCTGGATGGCCGAGGTCGGCTGCGACAACCAGGCCAACGCGCTGCTCGCCATGCTCAAGAAATAGCGGTCCCGACGGGGGCGCAGGATGGGCAAGCTGAAGCGCCTCTCCAAGGAAATCGTGCTGCAGCTCTCGGTGGTCGTGCTGACGACCGCCGCGGCGATCGTCTTGACCCACACCGTCGCCTTCCTGACCCAGGCGGAGCGCTTCGTCGAGGATCTTCGGGTCGCGACCTTGCTGCCGCCGGAGCCGCAGGACCCGGACATCGTCATCGCCGCGATCAACGAGGACACGCTCCAGCTCTTTCCCTACCGCTCGCCGGTCGACCGCGCCTTCCTGAGCAACCTGCTCAAGGCGCTGGAGCAGCGCCAGCCGCGCGCCATCGCCATGGACATCCTGCTCGACCAGTCGACCGAGCCGACCAAGGACGCGGAGCTCAAGGAGACCATCGCCAATCTCAAGGTCCCGGTCGTCGTCAGCTACACCAGCAATCCCGAGATCGTCGACGACAAGCAGTTGGCTTATCTCAATCAGTTCATTCCGGCCAAAGACCGGGTCGCGGCCGAGATCGCCTCCGACACGTTCGGAACCGCGCGCTGGATCATCCCCGAGGTCGAGCAGCGCGACGGCACGACCATGCCCGGCTTCGCGCGCGGCCTCCTCGCTAAGGTCGGCGTCGAGACCCCCAACGTGCAGCCGGAAATGGTGTGGCACGGCCGACCCGACCGGCAGACCCCGCCGTTCAAAATCTTTCCCTCGCATCTCGTGCCGGTGCTCCCCCCCGCCTGGGTCAAGGACAAGATCGTGCTGATCGGCGAGGTGGTATCGCTCACCGATCGTCACCGCACTCCGTTCTCGTCGGTCTATGGCGGCAACGAGGGAAGCCTCCCGGGGATCGAGATCCACGCCAATGCGGTCTCGCAGCTCCTGAACCACCGGCCGCCGCGCAATCTCGGCATCGGCGCCGAGATCATGGTCGTGCTGGTGATGGCGCTGGTCGGCGCCGGGTTAGGCGGATTGCAGGTGGCGCTGCCATTGCGCATCGCGCTCGGCTTCATCTCGTTCGCGATGTTGTGGGCCGGCGGGTTCGCGCTCTTCCGTTATGCTGGCGTCTCGATCGTGCTGATCAGCCCGTCGATCGCGGGCGGGCTGTCGCAGTGGGGCACCGACATGGTCACCGGCCGCAATCTGCGGCGGCAGCGGGAGTTCATCCAGACGGCGTTCTCGCGCTATGTCTCGCCCAAGGTGGTGGAGAAGCTGGTCAAGGACCCCGAGAAGCTCACGCTCGAGGGCGAGAGCCGCGAGATGACCTTCCTCTTCACCGACCTCGAGGGCTTCACCACGCTGTCGGAAAAGGTCGACAGCCGTGCGCTGGCGCACATGCTCAACGCCTATCTCGACGGCGTGTGCGCGGCGATCCTGTCGCTCGAGGGCACGGTCGACAAGTTCATCGGCGACGCCGTGTTCGCCATCTTCAACGCGCCCGCCGATCAGCCCGACCATGCCGAGCGCGGAGTGCAGTGCGCGCTGGCGATCGACAAGTTCTCCGAGGCCTTCCGCGCCGAGCAGCGCCAGAACGGCATCGCGCTGGGCGTGACGCGCATCGGCGTCCATTCCGGCCGCGCCGTCGTCGGGAATTTCGGCTCGCACAACCGCATGCAGTACACCGCTCTGGGCGACGCGGTGAACACCGCCTCGCGCCTCGAGGGCGTGAACAAGTATTTCGGCACCCGCATCTGCGTCAGCGAGGCGACGCGCTCGCAGATCTCGGACATCGTGTTCCGCCCGATCCACGTCATCGTCCCGAAGGGCAAGGAAGAGCCGCTCGGCATCTACGAGCCGATCGACGAGACGCGCGCCAACTCGCCCTTCATCATGCAGTATCTCGAGGCCTACGAACTCGCCGAGCATCACGACCCGCGCGCGCTCAAGATGTTCGAGCAATTGCAGGCACAGACGCCCGGCGACAAATGCCTCGACATCCATGTCGAGCGCCTGCGCGACAGCGCCTTCGGCCCGATGGTCATGCACGACAAGTGACGAGCGGCGCAACCGCCCGTGCGGCCTATTTCAGATAGTCGTGCACCACTTCGCCGAGGCCCAATGTGAGGTCGGCGACGAAATGCGCGGCCGACACCACCTCGAGCACCGGCAGCTCCGCGAGCGGCGCCAGCGCGTGCTGCGCGAGCTCGATCCCGGCGGGTCCCGTCCACGCGCCCTTGACGGTCACGTTTTCGAGGTAGTAGCGCACCAGCTCGCAGATGCGCGGGCTGCAATCGGGGTTCGGCACGATCTTGAGCAGGAAGCCCGGCTCGACCACGGCACGCGCGATCGCCGCGGCGTCGAGCGTGCGGTACTTGTAGCCCATCGTGCCGGTCGCGACGCGGATGCGGCCATAATCGAGCGTGCCCACGAGCGTGTCGGTCTCGACCTTGAACGACACGTTGGCGAGCTTCTTGGGAAAGCCCCAGATCTCGCGCCCGCCCGCGATCGGCGCCTCGTCGTCGAGGAACATCGAATGGACGTAGCCGCCGGGCGTGCCGTTATAGGTGATCGGGATCACCTGGCCCGATTCGGTGTAGTCGCCGAAGCCCGAGCTGTCGGGCATGCGGATGAATTCGTATTTGACGTGCGGCGCCGCGATCTTGAGCGGCTCCGGCACCACCCGCTCGAGCGCCGCCGGATCGGTGCGGTAGGTGATGATCAGATATTCGCGATTGATGAAGCGGTAGGGACCCGGCGGAAAGGCCGGGCTCGTCAACGGCATGGCGAACGCATTGCGCTTGACTTCGTCGATTTTCACTGCCCCCTCCTCGGGAACGATCCGGCGCCTCGGCCCGAATCTATGCAGGTTCGGACGGAAAGGAAAGCGCCCTCGTCAGCGCGCGGCGATAATGGCGTTGCCCGGCGCGATGTCGCCGTCGAGAAGCGCGAAGCGGCCCTCGCCGACGGTGTTGCCGGCAATGCGCGGGCCCCACACATGGGCCTCGACGCAAACGCGGGGCGCGGCGCCGAAGCCTGGGAAGTCGAGGCACAGCGTGCTCGCCGACGCGCTCCAGCGCCCTTCCGCCGGCACCGTGTAGGCGTCGCGCGCGGCATCCCAGCGCCGGATCAGCGCGCTGCCGTCGGTGCGCAAGTACGCCTGGAACATGACCCTCTCGAGCGAGCCGCCGCCCTTGGGCGCGTCGTGCGGCAGGAACATGACGGCGCTCACCGTGTTGCCGGCGAGGAGCGGGCCGAGCGCCGGCGCCGCCTCGTCCGCGCGCGCGAGCCGCGCCGGACCGGCGAGCAGCGCCAGGGCGCACAGTGCAGCCGCGGCTCGGTTCATGCTGGTCTCCTTCATTGCGCCGGCGCCAGCGCGGCGCGGGCGTCGGCATAGGCCTGGCGCGCGTCGGCGCGCGCCGGGTCGGCCTCGCTGGCGCGACGATAGGCGTCGAGCGATTTCTGTTTCTCGCCGAGCACGGCATAGGCGCGGCCGAGCCTGAGCCAGCCGTCGACGTCGCCCGGCTTCTGCGCCATCTCGTCGGCGAGGCGCTGCACCATGCTGCGGATCATCGCCGTGCGGTCCTCGGGAGTCATGCCGGCGGCGGCGGCGACGTCGGCGGACGTTGGGCCGGGCGCGGCCGCGGCGGGGGCAGGCGAGCGGGGAGCGGCGGGGCTCGCGGCGGCGAGCGCGCTCCGCCGCTTCGCCAGATCGTCGGCGCCCAATCCCATGGCGCCCGCGAGTCGGCCGATATTGGCGTGCAGGCCCTCGAGCCAGGGCGCGTCGGCCGGCGAGTCCCGCTCCAGCGCGAGCCAGCGCTGCAGCGCCTCGCCGTTGTTGCCGTCCTGCGCCGAAGCGAGGCCAAGGAAGAACCGCGCCCGCGGATCGCCGGGGTCGGCGGCCAGCGCCGCGGCGAAGGCCTGCCGCGCCTCGGGCCCGACGGTGCCGTTGGCGGCGGTCACGAGATCCTCGCCGTGCGACGATTGCGACGCGGGGTCGCCGCTGGTTGCGCCGAGCGCTGCGGCGCGGCGCGACGCCTCGGCCGCCTTGTCCGGCTTGCCGAGCTGCTCGTAGGAGCGGGCGAGGAGGCGCCAGCCGTCCTGATCGCCGGGCTCCTTGGCGAGCCGCGCCTCGAGCTGCTGGACCGCGGTCTCGAGATCGTGCGGCGCCTCCTTGCGCGCTTGGTCGAGCGCCGGGTTCTGCAGCGCGGGCTGCTGCGCCGGGCGCAGCCGCTCGCCGTTCAAGGCGATGGTCGCGGCGATCGCGGCGAAGGGCAGGACCAGCAAGAGCGCCATCGCGGCGCGCGAATGAAGCGCATGCCCGAGGCGGGTGGCGGCGAGACGCTCGAGCACCGGCGCGGCTGCCAGATACCACGCTAGCGCCAGCCCCGCGCCCGAGACGATGGCGAGGAAAGTCAAGATCAACATGGGGAGACGATCAGTCAGAGCTCGCGACTCTCAGACTCGAACGACATGAACGCGAAAGCAAGATTTGGCGCACCACCTGCCGTTGACATCCTTTCCTTCGCGGGTGCATCGTAGGCACAAGAAAACGCTTGTGTCCAGCGAGCCCGGGGGGCTTCGACATCGCCCGATTCTTCGCGTTCTCGCGGCCGGCGCGGCGCTTCCGCCCGGGACGCGCCGCCGGCCTCCTCGCGCTTGCGCTGTCCGCCTGCGTGATGCCCGAGCGGGCGCCGCCGGCCCCGCCCACGCTGCCGGAAAGCCTCCTCCCGTCCGCGCCGCCCGAGAGCCAGCAGCGCGGCGCGCGCGCGCTCGCGACCCTGCCGCAGAACGCCGAGGCTGGCGCGATCCCGGCCCCGATCGTCGTCCGCGGCGCCGCTGCGCCGCCCCCGGCTTCCGGCGCACCCGCGGCGCCGGCGAGCGGCGGCGGTGCGGCCGACGTGACGCTCAACTTCTCCGGCGCCGACATTCGCGACGTGATCGCCGCGGTGCTGGGCGCGACCTTGAAGCTCAACTACGTGGTCGATCCCGATGTCGCCGGCCCGGTCACGTTCAACGTGAGCCGCCCGCTGCGCCGCGACGAGGTTCTGCCCGTGCTAGAGGCGGTGCTGGAGAGCCGCGGCTTCGCGCTGGTGCAGTCGGACGGCATCGTCCGGGTGATGGCGCGGCCCGCCGACGGCAAGCCGCGGGCTGCGGTGCAGATCGCGAGCCCCGGCGCGATCGGCGAGCGGCTTGAGGTCTTCCCGGTGCGCTTCGTCGCGGTCGCCGACATGATGAGCGTGCTGGTCAAGCTGCTGCCGCCCGGTCAGACCATGATTCCGGACGAGCGCCGCCGCCTCCTCATGGTGCGCGGCACCAGCGACGAGCTGCGCCTTGCCGAGGACACGATCCGCATCTTCGACGTCGACGCGCTGAGCGGCACCTCGGTCGCGCTTTTGCCGTTGAGGAACGCCGACGCCGCGACCGTCGTGACCGAGCTGCAGAACATCTTCGACGCCACGCGCAAGGACGCCGCCGCCGCGGTCATCCGCGTCCTTGCCGTCGATCGCCTCAACGCCGTCATGGTGCTGACGCGCGAGCCGCGCTATCTCGACGAGGCGCGCGCGTGGGTGGCGCGGCTCGACCAGACGCGTGACGCCAACGCGCAGCGCGTCTACGTCTACTACTTGCAATACGGCAAGGCCGGGCCGGTGGCGCAGACGCTGCAAGGCGCGCTCTCCGGCATCGACGTCGAAGTGAAGGGCGCGCAGACCGCCTCGCCGCAGGGCCTCGCCGCAGTGGGCAACGCCCTGTCCGGCTCCGACCTGGTGCCGCCGCCGGCGCCCGGATTTCCGACGCCGCCGCCGCTGCTGTCGGCGCCGCTCGCCGCCACGCTCGCGCCGCCCGCGAGCCCGGCGCCGCCGTCGCAGGCCAAGCCGAGCGTCAAGATCGAGGCCGACGACGCCCACAACGCGCTGCTCATCTCGGCGACGCCGCGCGACTATGCGCTGATCCGCCAGGTGCTCGACGAGATCGACACGCCGCCGCTCCAGGTCCTGATCGAAGTGACGGTGGCCGAGGTCACGCTCAACGACAATTTGCAATACGGCGTCCAGTATTTCCTCAACTCGGGCGGCAACAGTCCGGGCAATATCTCGACCCTCCTCACGACCGGGGCGACGGCGGCGGCGATCGCGCCGGCGGTGCCCGGCTTCTCGCTCGCCTTTACCGGCGCCAATCTCGCGCCGCGCGTCGTCCTCAGCGCGCTCTCGGGCCTGACCCAGACCAAGGTCATCTCGACGCCGCGCCTCATGGTGCTGGACAACCAGACGGCGCGGCTCCAGGTCGGCGACGTGGTGCCGATCATCACCCAGTCGGCCGCCAGCACCGCGACGTCGAGCCCCTTGGTGCTGAGCAACGTGCAGTACAAGGAAACCGGCGTCGTGCTCGAGGTGACGCCGCGCGTCAATGCCAGCGGCTATGTCACGCTCGACATCAACCAGTCGGTGAGCGACGTGGTGCCGACCACCAGTTCCAGCATCAACTCGCCGACCTTCAGCCAGCGCCGCCTGACCAGCACGATCAGCGTCAAGAGCGGCAATTCCGTCCTGCTCGGCGGCCTCATTCAGAACCAGGACAACCGCAACAGCCAAGGCATCCCGATCCTGCACGAGATTCCGCTGCTCGGCAGCCTCTTCGGCACCCGCAACGACGCCGCGGGGCGCACCGAGCTGATCATGTTCATGACGCCTTATGTCATGAGCAACGATCAGGAAACCAACGACTTGACCGAGCGCATCAAGCGCCAGTTCAAGGCCGTGCTCGATAGCGCGTCGCTAGCCGAGCCGCGCCCCGCGCCGCGCTGACGCGGACCGAGAATTTCTTTGACGGCGGGCGGACGCGGGCGCATGCTCGAATCGATCCAGATTTTTGAGGGAGGATCGCATGGCAAATCCCGTTCCGGGCGCCGAATGGCTGCAGGATTTCGGCAAGGCGTTCGGCGACATGCGCGCGCCTACCGTCGATCTCGAAACCGTTGTTGCAATGCAGCGCAAAAACATCGAGGCGTTGACTCAGGCCAACCAATTGGCGCTCGAAGGCGCTCAAGCGGTCCTGCGGCACCAGCTCGAAATCGCGCGCCGCACCATGGAAGAGTTCTCGGAGATGTTCACCAGCTTGTTCGTGCCGAACGGTTCCATGGAAGAGCGGGTGGCAAAGCAGACCGAGTTCTCGAAGTCGGCGCTGGAGAAGGGCATGATCAACGCCCGCGAAGTGACCGATCTCATGACCAAGGCCAATACCGAGGCCTTCAACGTGCTGAGCCGGCGGGTCGCGGAATCGCTCGAGGAGATGAAGGACATCGCCAAGAAGCGCGCCAACGGCGGCGTGTGAGATCGAGATCCGGCGCCCGGCAACGCAACAGCGGACGGCGCATCAGCGGACGGCGTATCGGGCGCGCAGGTCGGCACGCCAGGCGATCTCGTTGACGAGCTTGTCGAGGATCGCCTGGGCGAAGACCTCGTAGGTCTGCGCTGCGACCACGAAGGCGCCCGCACCCCCGATCACGTTGGCATGATAATAGGTGTCGAGATCCGGCTCGAGTGCCAGGATAGGCAGTCCGTTGATCACCACGCCCGCAGCCACCGCCTCGTCGCGCGCCAATTCCGCCGGGCGACCGCGATTATTGGAGCCGTCGCCCGAGATGTCGATGACCCGCCGCTCGCCGCGATAGGGGCTCTGCGCCAGCAGCTCCATGGAATAGTCGATGGCGCCGCTGAGCGAGGTGCCGCCGCCGTAGAGCTCGCGCGGCATCGCCGCGAGCCGCTCGGCGAGCGCGTCGGCCGAAGCGCGGTCGCGCACCACGGTCCAGCCGACCGCCACGACATGGAGGGTCGGGCCGGTCCATTGCATGAGCGTGACCGCGATCGCACGATGCGCGCCGCCGGCGATGGCGTCGACCACGCGCGGATTGCGGAACGCCCCCGCGTAGCCCTGCTTCTGCAGCTCGTAGCGCGCCGCGTTCACGCTTCCCGACACGTCGACCGCGAGCACGAGGTCGAGATCGACGGCATCGTCGGCCTTGGCCTGTCCGGCGAGCGCGAGCGCCACGAGCGCGGCAGCGAAGAGGCGGCCCATCGTGCGTCTCAATGTTCCGGCGGGCTGTAGCGCCCCAGCGTCTTGAGCGCGGCATCGACGAAGGAATTGTCGATCACCTGCTCGACCGCGACCTCGCCCTCGACCCAGTTCTGCTGGCGGTAGAAGACGAAGTCCTTCTTGAGGCTCGCCTCGTTGACATAGCCGTCGGGATTGCAGCCCTGGGGCGAGATCGCGCGATAGACCGAGGCGTCCTTGATCGCGGTATATTGCGTCAGGATCGCGATCACGTCGTCGGCGTTGGGCCCAGCGAGCTTGCCGCCCGCCAGCGCGCCGTTGTAGTAGCGCACCGCGCGGAGATACGCGCGCATATAGCGCGTCGCGACCTCGCGCCGCTCATGCGCGAAGGCGGCGGAATAGAGCACTACGGCGGCCTGGTGGAAGGGATCGATCACGTCGTCCGAGGTGATGCGGATGGCGGCGTCGGCGACGATTGCCTGGGTCGCGGCCGGCTCGGCGGTGAGGCTGGCATCGACGCCCTTGTTGATGAGCGCGACCACGTGCTGGGGATAGCCCAGATAGACGGGCTCGATGTCATGGAAGCTCAGGCCCCACTGCTTCAGCGCCTCGTTCATGGTCGAGTTGGAGCTGGCACCCGGCGCCGTGAGCGCGACCTTCATGCCCTTGAAGTCGGCCAGCGTCTTGTAGCGGCCGCTGAGCATCAGGTCCTTGCGCACCAGAAGGATGTTGTGGCCATAGCCGGGCGGCGCCGAGGCGGTGTCGGCGACGATCGCGACATGGATGCCGCGCGCGTAAGCCGAGTAGAGGCCCGCCGCCGCCGAGCCCGAGCCGACGTCGAGTTCGCCCGAGCCGAGCGGCGCCACCATCTTGGCGGCGCTGTCGAACGGGATGCCGGTGAAGCTCAGGCCCTCGTCGCGGAAATAGCCCTTCTTGTCGGCGATGAAGACACCGACATCGCTGCTCGTGTTGGAGAGCCCGACCTTCACATTGTCGTCCGCATGGGCGCACAGCGGCGCCAGCATCAAGACGCCCGCGAGCGCCGCTTTCCTGTTCATGGCCGATCCTCCCGGTTTGGTCTTATCTCATCAGCCCCAGCGCGCGATAGGCGTTGCGCGCGCCGGGATGAAGCGGCACCTCGCCCAACGTCCCGACTTCGCGCAGCAGCGTCTCGAGCCCGATGAACAGCGGATTGAGCCGTGCCAGCTCCCCGGCGTTGGACGCCACCGCGCGCGCCACCGCTTCCGCCACAGCATCGCTCACCCGCGCATGGACCACGAGGAGGTTGAGCACGCCCACTTGCTGCATATCGCGCTCGAGGCCGCGCAGCGCGCCCGCCCGCATCACCGCGTCGCGGTAATAGGGAACGGCGTCGCGCAGCCGCTCGAGCTGCCCTTCGTCATAGGGTAGCACGCGCACCGCCACGCGCTCGCTCAGCGCAGTCATCACGGCGTTCGGGATCGGGCATTGCAGCTGCGCGTCGGCGCTGCCGGTCTCGACCGCAGCACCCCCGGCGGCGAAATCGAGAAAAAGCGGCGTCACCGCAAGGCCCAAGAGGTCCAGCATGGTGCGGGCGTGCTGCGCCATGCCGCTTTTCTCGGGGCCGAACACCACGCGCTTGCCGGCGAGATCGGCGACGGTGCGGATCGCGGCATCCGCGCGTGCGATGAAGAACAGCGGCCCCGCATTCATCGGAGCGGCGATGCGCAGGTCGAGCTTGTGCGCGAACGGGCGCTCGCCGCGCGCCGCGCGCGGGACCCAGTTCGCCGCCATGAAGCCGAAATCCGCGCTCCCGTCCTCGAGCCGCTCGGCGGTTTCGACGCTGGCGCCCGCGCTATCCAGCACCTCGACCGGAGCGAGCCCCGTCTCGCGGTCGAGCACGGTCTTGAGCGCCAGCGCCTGGGTCCAGAACGTGCCGCCGCGCTCGGCGCTGGCGATCCGCGTCGCCATCGCTCAGGGCACTTCCATCGCCATCACGCCGCCATCGACGAAGATGTTCTCGCCGACGATGAAGGACGCATCCTCGCTGACCAGGAACAGCACCGCGCGCGCCGTCTCGATCGGCTGGCCCGGGCGCTTCACCAAATTGGTGATGGGGCGGGTCGGATCGAACTCGTCGCGGCCGACGGGCGAGCCCGTCTTGTTGGGCGAGATCGAATTGACGCGGATGCCATGGGGCGCCAACTGCACCGCCATGGCGCGGGTCAAATTGGCGACGCCGCCCTTGGCGGCGGAATATGCGACGGCGCGCGACCGCCCGCGATGGCCGGAGGTCGAGCCCATGTTGACGATCCTGCCGCCCGGCCCCTGCTTCACCATCTGGCGCGCGACATGCTGCGCCATCAGGAACTGGCTCTTGAGCGTGACCGCGATCACCCGGTCCCACTCGTCCTCGCCGATGTCGAGGATGGTCTTGTTGTCGGAGATCGCGACGTTGTTGACCAGGATGTCGATGCGACCGAAGCGTTCGATCACTTGGTTGACCGCCGCTTCGACGTCGCTGCCCTTGGACACGTCGGCGACGAGCGCCATCGCCTCGCTTCCCGTCTCGAGGATCGCGGCGGCGACGCGGTCGCACCGCCCGCGGTCGTTGTCGACGATGGCGACTGCGGCGCCCTCGGACGCGAACAGCTTGGCGATCTCCTCGCCGATGTTGCGGCCGCCGCCGGTGACGATCGCGACCTGACCGGCGAGCTTCATGGTTCCCTCCACGTCCGAGTATCCGCGAAATGAGCGGTCAGTCCAATTTCTCCGCGTCGAGCAGGATGAAGGCCATGCGGCACATTTTGTCGCTGCGGTTGGCCCAGGAATGATGGGTCCCGCGCTGCACCAGCACGTCGCCTGCCTTCATCAGCACCTCGCCCTCGTCCATCATCGCCCAGATCTCGCCCTCGAGACAGATCGCATAGTCGACCGTGTCGGTCTTGTGGAAAAGGAAATGACGCTTGCGCCCTTCCGCGGTGGTGTGCGCGCCCTGCACCGCGATGTCGACCTTGGTGGTGTCGCCATAGGCGCTATCGGGCGGGATGTCGGAGATGCGGAACACGCTGCCGCCGCGATGGCGCGGCGGGGTCGGCACGCGCTTGCCCGCCGGCGCCGTGTCCTCGTTGCCGCGGTTCAACGCGGGCGAGCGGTCGGTCTCCCAGATGAGCGCGCTGTAATAGGCCGGCGAGAACAGCGATTGGAGCTGATCGGGCGCAGGGCCGTCCATCAGGATGACCGACTTTCCGGCGGCGTTATGGCCAGTGACGATGCGGCGGACAGGCTTGGGCATGGCGGGAATCCTCTGCGATGGGCCGATTATATCAGCTACCGGAAATAATCGGCGTCGACAGGGCGGGCGCGCCATGCCGGATTGCTCGGCCAGTCCTTGGTGCGGGACGCCATGTCGCTGCCATAGCGCACCCGGAAGAGCAGCGTGCGTTGCGGGCCGTTGACGTATTCGTGCAACTCGCCCGGCGGATGGACGACGAAGGCGCCAGGCGTCACCGGGACCAGCCCATCCGGCGTGCGCATGTGCCCGCCGCCCTCGAAGCAGAAATAGATTTCGGTGGCGTGAGGATGGCAATGGTTGGGGCTGACCTGCCCCGGCTCCCAGCACGCCACCGTCACGTCGCCCTCGCCGATCGTGCCGAGAATCTTCTCGACGTGGTGCTTAGGATCGAAGGACTGTTCCGCCTTGAGGTCGAACACCAGCATCGCTGCCTCCACGCCTGACGCGCCGACTATATCAGGTGCCGCGACCGGCTATAATTCCGCCGCGGGAGGATGGGGATGGTCGAGAGCAGCACGATAAATGAGCGGCGCTTCGCAGCGGCCGACGGGCGCCGCTTCATGGCGAGCGCGCTCGCCTCCTGCGGCGTCCCGGGCGACGAGGCCGACGCCACATCCGAGATGATGCTTTTCGCCGATCTGCGCGGCGTCGACAGCCACGGCATCGTGCGCCTGCCGTCCTACATCGCGCGGCTCAAGGCCGGCGGCATCAATCCCAGGCCGCAAATCCGCGTCGTCGCCGAGGCGCCGGCGACGGCGCTGGTGGACGGCGACAACGGGCTGGGCCACCTCGTCATGCGGCGCGCGGCGGAAATCGCGATCGAGCAAGCGGCGAAGAACGGCGTCGCCTGGGTCGGCACGCGGCGCAGCAACCATGCCGGCGCCGGCGCGTGCTATGCGGCGATGCCGCTGGCGCGCGACATGATCGGGCTCTATCTCGCGGTCGCCAACAACAACCACATGGCGCCCACCGGCGGGATCGAGGCGCTGCTCGGCACCAACCCCATCGCCATCGCCATCCCGACTCAGGACGAGGCGCCGATCGTGCTCGACATCGCCACCACCGCGACCTCGGCCGGCAAGATCAGGCTCGCCGCCGACAACGGCGAGAGGCTGGAGGAAGGCCTGGTGATGGACCGCGCCGGCCGCCCCATCACCGATCCCAACGACGCGATCCACGGGCTGCTGTTGCCGATCGGCGGCTACAAGGGCTTCGGGCTGTCGCTGGCGTTCAGCCTGATGGGCGGCGCGCTCAACGGCGCGCGCACCGGCCGCGACACGGTCAGCATCGACGACGCCGCTACCGAGGGCAACACCGGCCAGGCCATCATGGCGCTCAACGTCGCGAGCTTCGGCGATGTCGCGGACTTCAAGCGCCGCGTCGACATCGTGGCGCGCGACATCCGCACTTCGCAGCCGATGCCGGGCGGCGGCGAGGTGCGCTATCCCGGCATCAACGGCCACCGCACCGAGGCGGCACGTGCCAAGGCCGGCATACCGATCCGCCCGCCGCTGGCGGCGAGCCTCGCCAAGCTCGCATCGTCCCTCGGCATCGCGCCGCTCGTGCTGGGAGACGCGCGATGAACGCGGATTCCAGCCGCAACATCCGCTTCCTCGCGCGCTGCGACCAGGGCGGCAAGCCCGACGGCGTGCAGTTCATGCGCCATCGCAGCGGCTACGGCTATGTCGGCCAGACCTATGCCGAGGGCGTCACCATCCTCGATCTGCGCGACCCCAAGAAGCCGAGCGTCGCGGGCTTCATCGCCATGCCGCCCAACACGCGCGCGAGCCATATCCAGCTTCACGACGATTTGCTGCTGGTGGTGAACGGCCCCAACCCGGCGAAATCGCTGGTCTCGGCGGATTATTTCACGCGGCCCCTGGCCGACACGCAGCGCCGCGACCTGAAGTTCGCGGCGGGGATGCGCGTCTATGACGTGTCGAATCCCGCCGCGCCGCGCGAGATCGGCGTCCTGTCGATCGACGGGCTCGGCATTCATCGCATGTGGTATGTCGGGGGCCGCTACGCCTATGTGTCGGCGCATTTCGACGGCTTCACCGATCATATCCTGGCGATCGTCGACATGGCAGAACCTGCCAAGCCCGCCATCGTCGGGCGCTGGTGGATGGAGGGCATGTGGCGCGCGGGCGGGGAGACGCCCACCTGGAAAGGCCGCTACGCGCTGCACCACGCGCTGGTCGCGGGCAATCTCGCCTATGGCGCGTGGCGCGACGGCGGGCTCACCGTCCACGATGTCAGCGACCCGGCCAAGCCGCTTCTTCTCGTGCATCGCAACTGGTCGCCGCCCTTCGGCGGCGGCACGCACTCGCCGCTGCCGCTGCCCGACCGCAACCTGCTGATCGTCGCCGACGAGGCCACCGCCGACAACGGCGCTGACGGGACCAAGTGCGCCTGGGTGTTCGACGTGCGCGAGCCTGCGAACCCTGTCAGCATCGCCACCATGCCGCAGCCCGAAGAAGCCGACTATCGCGCCAAGGGCGCCAAGTTCGGGCCGCATAATTTGCACGAGAATCGGCCCGGCTCGTTCCAAAGCTCGAGCCTCATTTTCGCCACCTGGTACAATGCCGGGGTGCGCGCCTTCGACATCGCCGATCCGTTCCGCCCGCGCGAGGCGGGGCATTTCGTGCCCGAAGCGCCCGAGCGCATGATCCCGGCGCAGGCGAGCCGCCCGCGCGTCATTCAGTCCTGCGACGTGCATGTCGACACGCGCGGGATCATGTACGTGACCGACACCAATGCCGGGCTGTACATTCTCGAATACGACGGACCGAGGTGAGGGGATCATGGATGCCAAATCGCCGGCCCAGCCGGTCGAGATCGAGCCCAGGAAGCGCGGCGGCAGCGGCGCCGAGGGCCTGCCCAAGCTCCATCGCCAGTATCCCACCATCGCCGATCTGAGGAAGCGCGCGCGCCGTCGCGTGCCGCGCTTCGCCTTCGACTTCGTCGATGGCGGCTGCGGCGAGAACACGGTGCGCGACAGCAACCGCGTCGCGCTCGACGCCGTCAAGCTGGTGGCGCGCTATGGGCTGGGCTCGGGCGGCATCTCCACCGAGATCGAGCTGTTCGGGCGGCGCTATGCCGCGCCCATCGGCATCTCGCCCATGGGCATGGGCGGGCTGTTGTGGCCCAAGGCCGAGCGCCATCTGGCGCGCGCGGCGCAGGCGATGAAGGTGCCCTACGTGCTGTCGACGCCGGCGAGCGCCTCGATCGAGGAGATCTCCAAGATCGCGCCCGACGTGTTCTGGTTCCAGCTTTACGGCTCGCCAGGCAACGACAACCGCATCACCTTCGACTTGGTGCGCCGCGCCGAGGCGGCGGGCGCGCACGCGCTGGTGGTGACCATCGACACGCCGGTCCGGGCCAAGCGGCCGCAGGATTGGCGCAACAACCTGGCGGTGCCGTTCAAGCCCACAATCAAGACGGTGATCGACATCGCGACCTCGCCGCTCTGGGCGCTCGAGGTGCTGCGCCAGGGCACGCCGTGCCCGGAGAATTTCCGGGCCTATGCCGGGCCCAACGCCACCAACGCCGACATCTCCGCCTGCTCGTCGCGCGAAATGAGGGGCGGGTTCGCGTGGGAGACGATCGAGCGCGTGCGCAAGCTGTGGCCCAGGACGCTGATCATCAAGGGCATCATCCATCCCGACGACGCCATGCGCGCGCTCACGCTCGGCGCCGATGGCGTCATCGTCTCGAACCATGGCGGCCGCACGCTCGACGCGGCGCCGCCCGCCATCGACATCCTGCCGGCGGTGGTGGAGCGGGTCGGCCACCGCATCACTGTCCTCATGGACAGCGGCATCCGCACCGGGCTCGACGTGGTGCGCGCGCTGGCGCTGGGCGCCAAATGCGTCTTCACCGGCCGCTCGTTCCTGTTCGGCGTGGCGGCGCTGGGCGAGGAGGGCGGGACGCACGTGCTGGAATTCTTCTCCGAGGAAATCCGCATGGCGATGGGCCAGGTCGGCGCCCGCTCCATCGCCGCGCTGCCGCAAGCGACGGTGATCCATCCCGGCGCGCTGAAGATGCCGTTCTCGGGTGCGAACGCATAAGGGAGGGCGGGATGCGGCCGATCGCCGTCACGGCGCCGGACGGGCTCGCCATCGCGGCAGGCGAATGGGGCAATCCGGCCGGCGCGGAAATCCTGTTCATCCATGGATTCTCGCAGTCCTTGCTGTCGTGGACGCGCCAGCTCGACGATCCCGAGCTCGCACGCAAGTTCCGCATGGTCGCCTATGATCTGCGCGGGCACGGTGCGTCGGACAAGCCGCTGCGCGGCGACGCCTATCTCGATGCCCGCTTGTGGGGCGACGAGGTGGCGTCCGTCATCGCCGCAGCGGGCTTGAAGCGTCCGGTCCTGGTGGGGTGGTCCTATGGCGGACGCGTCATCTCGGATTATGTACGGGTCCACGGCATCGGCGGCATCGCCGGCATCAATTTCGTCGCGGCGGTGACCAAGAGCGCCGACGAACTGCGCGGTCCGGCGCTCAAGGCGATAGCCGGATTAGTGTCGGACGACCTTGCCGCCAACATCCGCGCGACGCGGAGCTTCTTGCGCGCCATCTTCGCCACGGCGCCGGAAGCCGGAGATTTCGAGACCATGCTGGCGTTCAACATGGTCGTCCCGGCCAAGGTGCGCGCCATGATCGGCGGCCGCGCGCCGGAACCCGGCGACATGCTCGCGCGCCTGACCTTGCCCGTGCTGGTCACGCATGGCACGGAGGATCGCCTCATCCTGCCGGCGATGGGCCGGTTCACCGCTGCGAGCGTGCCGGGCGCGACGCTGTCGCTTTACGACGGTATCGGCCACGCGCCGTTTTTCGAGGACGCGCCGCGCTTCAACCGCGAGCTGGCCGCGTTCGCCGCTTCGGCGCAGCGATAAGCGATCACACGTTCAACGGCGCCGGCGCCGGCAGGCCCCGGATCATGTCGGCGCCCTTCTCGGCAATCATGATGACGGGCGCATTGATGTTGCCGCCGACCAGGTCGGGCATGACCGAGGCGTCGACCACGCGCAAGCCGTCGATCCCGCGCACCTTGAGCTCGCCATCGACCACTGCGGTCTCGTCGCTGTCCGCTCCCATCTTGCAGGTGCCGAGCGGGTGGAAAACGGTGGCCGCGGTCTTGCGCACATGGGCGTCGATGTCGGCGTCGGAGACCACGTCCGGCCCTGGCGCGATCTCGCTGGCGATGAAGCGCTGAAGCGGCGCCTGGCTGAAAATCTCGCGCGCGAGTCGGATGCCGGCGCGCATCGCCTTGCGGTCGGCCTCGGCGGCGTAGAAGTTCAGCTCGATGCGCATCGCCGCGCGCGGGTCGGCCGAGGCGAGGCTGAGCCGGCCGCGGCTTTCCGGCCGCAGCACCACCGGTCGGCAGCCGAATCCGTCGTCATAGGCATGCTTGAACGGCTCGAAATAGGGGCCGGCGGTCGCCGGCGCGAGCCGGAACAGCATCTGGACGTCGGGGATCGGGGCGTTGGGCGTCGCCTTCAGATAGGCCATGACGTTGTTGGGCACACCGGCGAACATGCCCTTGCCGAGGAAATGCGCCTTGGCCAGTTCGATCGCGGTGCGGTCGTAGCGCAGCATGCGATGCAGCGGCCCGGATTCGGTGCGCAGGAAATCGACATCTGCGGTGATGTGGTCCTGGAGGTTGCGGCCGACGCTCGGCAGCGGCGCCCGCACCGCGATGCCGTGGCGGCGCAGTTCGTCGGGATCGCCGATGCCGGACAGCATCAGGAGCTGCGGCGAGTTGATCGAGCCGCCGCTCAGGATCACCTCACGGTCCGCGCGCACCGTGACGCTGGCGCCGTCCTTGTCGTAGGCGACGCCGACCGCGCGCCCGCCCTCGATCACGACCTTTGTGACGAGCGCGCCGGTCTCGACCGCGAGGTTGGGGCGCATGAGCGCCGGGCGCAGATAAGCGACCGCCGCGCTGCACCGCTTGCCGTTGCGGATGGTGGATTGCGAGCGGCAGAACCCTTCCTGCTGCGCAGCGTTGTAGTCCGGCGTCGCGGGCAGCCCCGCCGCAGCGCCCGCCTCGAGGAAGGCGTCGCCGACCGGATCGGCGAAGTCCGGCGTGCAGGTGGTGAGCGGCCCGTCGCCGCCGCGATAGGGATCGCTGCCGCCCTGCCACGTCTCCTGGCGCTTGAAGTAGGGCAGCGCGTGGGCGTAGGACCAGTGCTGCAGGCCGAACCCGGCCCAGCGGTCATAGTCGCTGCGATGGCCGCGCACATAGGCCATGGCGTTGATCGAGGACGAGCCGCCGATCACTTTGCCGCGATAAATGGGCAGGCGCTGGCCCGCGAGCGTCGCCTCAGGCTCGGTCGAGTAGTTCCAATCGTGCCGCCTTTGCAGCGCGTTGCGGCCCCACAGGATGGGAATGCCGATCAAGGGATCGCTGTCCCAGCCGCCCGCCTCGAGCACCAGGACGCGCACGCCCGCATCCTCGCTCAGCCGGTGCGCCAAGGTGCAGCCGGCCGAGCCGGCGCCGACGATGACATAGTCGTAGCTCTTCTCGTCGGCCATTCTTGCACCCATCACGCGGAGAGGAAGGGGATGGCGATGCCCAACACCTGGAGCACCAGCAACAGGTTGAGCGCCAGCACGATCACGGCCGCGAGAATGGCCAGGCGCGCGGTGAGATTGCTGTTGACATAGGCGCCCATCACGTCGGCGCGGCCGCTGAGGAGCAGCAAGGTCACCATCGGCACCGGCAATGCAAGGCTCAGCACGACCTGGCTCAGCACCAGCGCCTGGGTCGCGTCGACGCCGAAGCCCACCACCACGAAGGCCGGCGCCATGGTGACCAGCCTTCGCACCGAGATCGGAATGCTGATCCCGACGAAGCCCTGCATCACCACCTGACCCGCCAGGGTGCCAACCGCCGAGCTGGAGAGGCCCGAGGCGATGAGGGCCACCAGGAACACGCCCGCGGCGCCCCATCCCAGGAGCGGAATGAGCGTGCGGTAGGCGGTCTCGATCGTCGCCACGTCGGCGTTTGCCTGGTGGAACGCGGCGGCGGCCATGCACACCATCGCCATGTTCACCAGCCCGGCGAAGCCGAGCGCGAGCAGCACCTCGCGGTTCGAGAACAGGATGAGCTTGCGCCGTTCGGCCTCGTCGCGCGGCACGACGCGGTTCTGGGTCAGGCTCGAATGAAGATATATGGCGTGCGGCATCACCGTGGCGCCGATGATGCCGATCGACAGGGTCAAGGCATAGCCGTCGGCGAGGTGCGGCACCACGGCATGGAACGCGACCGCGCCCCAGTGCGGCGGCGCCACCGCCAGCTCGACGAGATAAGCGAGGCCGATGATTCCGACGAAGGCGCCGATCAGCAGCTCCAGCGGCCGGAACCCGGTGCGCTGCAGCAGCAGGATCGCGTAGGTGATGACGCCCGTCGCGACCATGCTGGCGATGAGCGGCAGGTGGAACAGGAGCGAAAGCCCGATCGCGCCGCCGAGGAATTCGGCGAGGTCGGTCGCCATTGCCGCGACCTCGGCGACGATCCACATCGCCCACACCGCGGGCTGGGGAAAATGCGTGCGGCACAATTCGGCCAGATTGCGGCCGGTGACCATGCCGAGCTTGGCCGAGAGCGCCTGGAAAAGCATCGCGATCAGGTTCGCGAGCAGGACCACCCACAGGAGATCGTAGTTGTATTTCGCCCCGGCCTCGATGTTGGTGGCGAAATTGCCGGGGTCCATGTAGGCGACCGAGGCGATCACCGCCGGTCCGGCGAAGGGCAGGAACGCCCGCACGCCCAGGCTGCGCCCCTCGAGCGCCGCGTGCCCGGCGGCGACCGTGCGGTCGGTCAGGGTCGGGCGGTCGGGGACCCGGCCGTGCATCCGCGCGCTTCGGGCCTCGCCGCGCTCAGCCCTTCGCGCGATCGTTGAGCTGGTCGATGAGCGGCGCGACTTTGCCGCCGTTATGCTCGATGATGGAGGCGAATTCCTCGCGATAGGTGAGGGCCTGGCTCACGCCTTCGAGGCTGGCGTCGCGAATCTTGAAGCTCTGGCCGATCGCGACCAGCGACCATGACACCTTGACCGACGGCTTGCCGCTCTCGGTCCGCAGGATCTCGGTGGTGACGAGAATCGTGCCGTTGCCTTCGTCCTTGGTGTTCGTCACCTGGAAGGTCTCGCCGGCATAGCTGTTGAAGCGCGACCAATAGACCTGGACCATGTAGGTCTTGAACGCCTGGATGAACCGGGCCTTCTCGTCGTCGCTCGCGCTGCGCCAATAGCGGCCGAGCACGAACTGAGCGATCTTCGGAACGTCGAAGGACTGGTCGGCGAGTTGGAGGAACTGCTCCCTATGCTGGGCGTCGCTGGTCCGCTTGTCGTTGATGATATCGAGCACGCGGTTGCCGATGCCGACCATGAAGGCGCTGGGATCGGCAGACGCGGCGGCCGGACGCAACGGCACGAACGCCGCGAACAGCAGCACCAGGGCGAGATGGAGGAAGACGCGGCGTGGGCGCATGGGTTTCCTCGACATTCAAAAACGGCGCGCGAAACGCCATCATAGATAACAGACGCACGCCGTTGTTTCCACCCAAGGGATGGCCGGGGCGGAGGCTGGCGCGGCGCGGCGAATCCGGGGTACGATCCGCCGCCATTGCCCTTAAGGAGGACACATGCGTACGCGTCCGACACTGACGTCCGAAGACGCCCACAAGATGATGAATGCGTGCAAGGCCGAGGCGCAGAAGAACAAGTGGGCCGTCTCGATCGCGATCGTCGACGATGCCGGCACCCTGCTGCTGTTCGAGCGTCTCGACGGCGCCAGCCCCACCACCGCCGCCGTATCGCAAGGCAAGGCTCTGACCTCGGTGGCGCTGCGGCGTCCCTCTAAATTCATGGAGGACCGGCTCAAGGACCGCCCGGCCTTCCTCAAGTTCCCGGCCGGCATTCCGATCCAGGGCGCCGTACCCGTGATGTACCAGGGCGAATGCGTCGGCGCGATCGGCGTCTCCGGCGTGCAGTCGCACGAGGACGAGCAGGTCGCCAGCGCCGGCGCCGCGACCATCGCCTGATCGCGCCGCCCGTTCGTTTCTATCCCCAGGGACCACGCTGGCGCCGTCGCGGCGCGAGCGTGAAGGAAGACGTGCGCGCGGGATGGAACAGGCGCACGCCGCTCCTGCGGAACAGCGGCACCAGGGCCATGCCGGCGATGAAGCCGCCAACATGCGCCCACGTCGCGACGCCGGGCTCGCCCGCCGCCGACGATAGCGCGCCCATGAGTTGCAGCAGGAACCACAGGCCGAGCAGGATTACCGCCGGCACCGACAGAAAGCGCACGATGATGATGAACCAGAACAGCACCACCACGTTGCCGCGCGGGTGCAGCACCAGATAGGCCCCCAGAATCCCGGCGATCGCGCCGCTCGCGCCGATCATCGGCACCGTGGAAGCGGGATCTATGAGCGCCTGGGTCAGTCCCGCCGCCGCCCCACAGATGAAATAGAACAGCAGCAGGCGCGACGCACCGAGCGCATATTCGACCGCCCGCCCGAAGATGCACAGGAACAGCATGTTGCCACCGAGATGCAGCAACCCGCCATGGAGGAACATGGCGGTGAAGATGGTGAGAAACGGCGGCACCGTGCGCAGATGCGCCGCCAGCTCCGCGTGTCCGAACAGGACCGCCGGCACCATGCCCAAGCTGTAGACCGCCTGTTCGGCCAGACGCGGCGGCAGGCTCGCCTGCCACAGGAAGACGAGGCAGCAGGCGGCGGCCAGGCCGTAAGTCGCGATCGGCGTCGCGATGCGCGGCGTGTCGTCATGGAGCGGCAGGGCCAGCAGCACGGGAGGGCTCCCTTCCGAGCCGCCGCGCGCGACAAGCGCGGCGTTTCATGTTGCCCGGCGCGCCGCTACCATAGCACGCGGCAGTTACACCGGCAGGACGGGGAGGCGAGGCGATGAAGCTCATGTCGTTCGAGGTCGCGGGGCGCCGCTCGTTCGGCGCGGTCGCGGGGCGGGGCGTCGTCGATCTCGGGCGCAGGCTCGGGGCAAGCTGCGCCGATCTGCGCGCGCTCCTGGCGATGGACGGGCTCGGCCGCGCCGCCGATCTCGCCGCCGGCGCCTCGGCCGATTACGCGCTCGACGAGGTGGTGTTCCTGCCGCCGGTGCCGGCGCCCGACAAGATCGTCTGCGTCGGCGTCAACTATGCCGACCGCAACACCGAATACACCAATCTCGAAGTGCCGAAATACCCCAACATCTTCCTGCGCACGCCGGGCTCGCTGGTGGGGCACCGCCAGGCGATCGTGCGGCCGCCGGAATCGCCGCAGCTCGACTACGAGGGCGAGTGCGCGATCATCATCGGCCAGGGCGGCCGCCGCATCGCGCCGGAGCGCGCGGCGCGCCACGTCGCCGGCCTCACCTGCCTCAACGAGGGCACCATCCGCGACTGGACCCGCCACGGCACCTTCAACGTGACGCAAGGCAAGAATTTCGAGCGCTCGGGCGCGATCGGACCGTGGCTGGTCACCACCGACGAGTCGCCTGCCTTCGATGCGTTGCGCGTCATGACCCGCGTCAACGGCGAGGTGCGCCAGGACGACACCACCGCGCATCTCGTGTTCTCGTTCGCGGCGCTCATTGCCTACATCTCCACCTGGACCGAGCTGAAGCCGGGCGACGTCATCGCCACCGGCACGCCGATCGGCGCCGGCGCGCGCTTCAAGCCGCCGCGCTGGCTCGTTCCCGGCGACGTGGTCGAGGTCGAGGTCTCGGGCGTCGGCACGCTCAGCAACACAATCGCCGACGAAGCGGTGACGCGATGAGCACGGTCGAGATGGACCCGCTCGGCTACGAGACCGGCTCGCCGCCGCGGCGCCAGGTCGAGGTCGCCGGCCGCACCATCGCCTATCGCGAGTCCGGCTACGACAATCCGCTGGTGCTCGTTCTTCTGCACGGCGTGAGCTCGCTGGCGGCGTCGTGGGGGCCGCAATTCGTGTCGCTGCCGTCGCGCGGCGTTCGCGTCATCGCCTGGGACGCGCCGGGCTATGGCGGCTCGGACCGGCTGCCGCAGGAGAGTCCGGCGCCCTCCGACTATGCCGAAGCGCTCCTGGGCTTCGTCGACGCGCTGAAGCTCGAGCGCTTCATGCTGCTCGGTCATTCGTTCGGCGCGCTGCCGGCCGCGTCGTTCTGCCGCCTCACCGGCGCGAGCCGCGTCGAAAAGCTGATCCTTGCCTCGCCGACGCCGGGCTATGCCAAGGCCACGGAGGAGTTGCGCCGCCTGCGCGTCGACGGGCGGCTCAAGGACATGGCCGCGCTCGGTCCCGCCGGCCTCGCGGCGCAGCGCGCGCCGCAGGTGATGTCAGCCCAGGCGCCGAAGCGGGCGCTGATGCTGGTGCGCGCGGTGATGCAGGAGATGCGTCCCGACGGCTACGGCCAGGCGGTGCATATGCTCGGCCGCGGCGACATCCTCGAGGAGGCGCGCGGCATCGTCGTGCCGACCCTGGTGATGTGCGGCAGCAACGACACGGTGACGCCGGAGGAAAGCTGCCGCCGCATTGCCGGCGCCATCCCGGGCGCATGCTTCGAGCTCGTCCCCGGTCCCGGACATGCCCTTTATATCGAGGCGCCGGGCCCGTTCGACGACGTGGTCGCGCGCTTCATCGGCGCGCGCTGAGGAAAGGACGCTTCATGGCCGACACTATCCCGCCGACGGTCGGCGATCTCGCCTCCGCCTTTCTCGAGAGCGTCGGCGTCCAGCTCGCTTTCGGCGTCGTCAGCGTCCACAACATCCCGATCCTCGACGCCATGAACCGGCGCGGCCGCATCCGCTTCGTGCCGGCGCGCGGCGAGTCGGGCGCCACCAACATGGCAGACGCGGCTTCACGCGTATCGGGGCGGCTCGGCGTCGTCGTCACCAGCACCGGCACCGGCGCGGGCAACGCCGCCGGCGCGCTGGTCGAGGCGATCACCGCCGGGACGCCGCTGCTTCATCTCACCGGCCAGGTCGATGCGCCGTTCCTCGACCGCGGCTTCGGCTATCTCCACGAGGCGCCGGCGCAACTCGCCATGCTGAGCGCCATCTCCAAGAAGGCGTTCCGCCTCACCCGGCCCGGCGACGCGCTCGCGATGCTGCGCGAGGCCGCGACGTTGGCGCTGACCGCGCCGCAAGGGCCCGTGAGCGTCGAGATACCGATCGACGTGCAGCGCGCCGAGGTCGAGCTGCCATCGTCCTTCGCGCCGCTCGCGGTACCGGAGACGGTGCCCGATCCCGCCGCGCTCGACCGGCTCGCTTCGCGCATGGAAAAGGCGCACCGGCCGCTGCTGTGGCTCGGCGGCGGCGCACGCGAGGCGGGGGCAGCGGTAAGGCGGCTCGTCGCAATGGGCGCCGGCGTCGTCACCAGTTCAGCCGGACGCGGCGTCCTGCCCGAAGACCATGCCATGAGCCTCGGCGTGTTCGGCGTCTCGCCGCCGGTCGAGAAACTCTACGACACGGTCGATTTCATGCTCGTGGTCGGCTCGCATCTGCGCAGCAACGAGACGCGGACCTACAATCTGCGCCTGCCCTTGTCGCGCGGCCGCATCGATGCCGATCCCGCCGCCGAAGGGCGCAGCTATCCGAGCGAGATTTTCGTCCTCGGCGATTCGCGCCTGGCGCTCGAGGGGCTGGCCGACCGCCTCGCCGGACGGCTCAAGGTCGATCGCGATTTCGCCGCCGACATCGCCGCCGCGCGACGCGCGGCCGAAGCCGGCATGCGCCAAGGCGCCGCGCCTTATGGGCCGATGATCGAGGCGGTCGAGCGGCTCATGCCGCGCGACGCGCTGTGGGTGCGCGACATCACGCTCTCGAGCACCGGCTGGGGCGGCCGCGCGCCGGCGATCCGCGACCCGCGCGCGGCGGTCCACGCCATGGGCGGCGGCATCGGCCAGGGCCTGCCGATGGCGGTGGGCGCGGCGCTCGCGTGCGGCGGGCGCAAGACCGTGGCGCTGGTCGGCGACGGCGGGCTCGCCTTGAACCTGGGCGAGCTTGCCACCGCGGCCGAGACCGGGGCCGACATCGTGCTGCTGCTGATGAACGACGGCGGGTACGGCGTGATCCGCAACATCCAGGATAATTCCTATGGCGGACGGCGCTGCTTCGCCGATCTCAAGATGCCCGAGTTCGGCCTCCTCGCCGAGAGTCTCGGCGTGCCGCACCGGCGGGTCGGCGCGGTCGACGGGTTCGCGCCGGCCTTCGCGGCGGCCTTGCAGATATCGGGCCTGGCGATCGTCGAGGTCGACATGCGCGCGATCGGACCCTACGTCCAGCGCGGCGGCAACTTCCCGCCGCCGCCGGCCGCCGGCATCGGGCGGTAATTAGAAGAGAAGCGCCGATTTGATGCAGGCGACGCCCTGGGCCTGGAAGCTCGAGCGGGTCGCCATGAGCGAATCCTCGACGTCGATGGCACGGCAGCCATCCTCGATGACGAGCGCCGCGAAGCCCTGCCGCACCGCGTCGATCGCCGAGTAGCCGACGCAGAAGTCGAACGCCAGCCCGGCGAGGAAGACGCGCTTGATGCCGCGCTCGCGCAGATAGCCGCACAGGCCGGTCTGCGTCCTGCGGTCGTTCTCGAAGAAGGCCGAATAGGAATCGATCTCGGGACGGAAGCCCTTGCGAATCACCAGGGTGGCGTTGAGGATGGCGAGCCCGGGGTGGAAGTCCGCGCCCGGCGTGCCCTGGACGCAATGGTCCGGCCACAGGATTTGGGCGCCATAGGGAAACTGGACCACGTCGTGGGGCTTCTTGCCGGGATGGGTCGAGGCGAACGAGCGGTGTCCGGCCGGGTGCCAGTCCTGGGTCAGCACCACGTTCGGGAAGGCCGGAGCGAGGCGGTTGACCGTCGCCACGACCTCGTCGCCATGCGGGACCGCGAGGGCGCCGCCCGGGCAGAAATCGTTCTGGACATCGACCACCACCAGCACGTCGGTGTCGCGGATCGCGATCGCTGGGCTCATCGCGGCGCCCCTTTCCCAGTAGCTACGGTGCGATATTATCATTTCGCGGTAGAAAATGGAGAGGCGAACATGCTCGCCCTGGTCAATACGCCGAACGGCCCGGCGCCGGTCGAACTGCGCGAGGTCGCCGAGCCTTCGCCCGCGCGCGACGAAGCGGTGGTTGCGATCCACGCCTTCTCGCTCAATCGCGGCGAATTGACCTTGATGCGCATCCGGCCCGAGGGCTGGCGCCCCGGCCAGGATGTGAGCGGCGTGGTGGTCCGTGCGGCTGCGGACGGCTCGGGCCCCAAGGAGGGGACCCGCGTGGTGGCGCTGATCGACGGCGCCGGCTGGGCCGAACGCGCCGCCGCTTCGGTCCACCGCGTTGCGCCCCTGCCGGACGGGGTGAGCTACGCCGCGGCGGCGGCCCTGCCGGTGGCGGGGATCACCGCGCTCCGGACCTTGCGCTATGGCGAGCCGCTGATCGGAAGGCGTGTCCTCGTCACCGGCGCCGCCGGCGGGGTCGGCAATCTGGCGGTGCAGCTCGCGGCGCGATCGGGCGCCCGGGTCACTGCGGTGGTGGGCCGCCCCGGGCGCGGGCGCAACCTCGCCTTCCTCGGCGCCGCGGAACTGGTCGAGGGCATCGACAAGGCCGACGGGCGCTATGCGCTGGTGCTCGAATCGGCCGGCGGCGCGTCGCTCGCCGAAGCGATCAAGCGGCTCGAGCCGCGGGGGACGGTGGTGATTTTCGGCAATTCCTCGGGCGAACCCACCAGCATCGGCTTCCGCGATTTCGGCGAACATAACAACGCGCGCATCCAGTCGTTCCACTCCTTCACCTCGGGGCCGGAGGAGCAGTTCGCGCCCGATCTCGGATTGCTGGTCGGCCTCGTCGCCGACGGTTCGCTCAAGCCGCAGATCGGCAGCGAGCGGAGCTGGCGCGACCTGCCGCAGGTCGCGGTCGAGCTGCGCGAGCGACGCGTCGATGGCAAGGCGATCTTCCGCGTCGAGCAGCGCTGAGGCGCAATGCGGCGCGTTGCAGCAATCCTGGCGGTGGCGCTGGCCCTCGCATCCTGCGCGCAGATGCCGCGCAAGATCGAGGCGCAGGAGAAATCGCGCGACCTCCTCGCCAGATGCGAGGCCCTGCGCGAAGCCGGGCGGCTGAAGACCCATGTCGAAGTGGTCGATTGCGCCTTGCAGAGGGTGATCGACACCTGGACCGCGGCGGGCTATCCGTTCATGGACCTGGTCTATGTGTGGATCCAGGCGCGGCGCAACGGCGCCGACCGCATCGACCGCGGCCAAGCGACCGAGGCGGAGGTCGAGCGACAGCTCGCCCAGCTCGACGCCCGCATCGACGACGAGGAGAAGCGTCGCCAAGACTTGATCTCGCGCGGCGCGAACCCCGCTCCGGTCGCGCCGGAGACGCTGGTCGTCGGCCTCGACACCTTGTCGCCGCGGCCGATCGCGAAGCCGCGTCAACCCGAAGGCAACTGCGTCAGCATCGGCCCGTTCCGCCAGTGCAACTGAAGCGCGCTACCAGCGCGCGGCGGCATGTTCCGCGAATGCCTGGCGCCAGTCGGCGCCCGCCGGCACCAGCCCGTCATGCGGTCGGACGCCGCGATAGGATGGCGGATCGAGACCCGGCGGCCGCTCGCCGCGCTCGACCGCGCGGGTGGCGTCGAGCAGGATGCGGCGCATCACCACGATGGCGCGGTCCGAACTGCCGAGATACTCCTTGCCGCGGTCGACGATCGCGCCCATTCCTTCCTGCAGCGCCATGTCCTGGGTATTGATGCCTGTGATGCCGGTGAAGCTCGTCGTCTTCTGCAGCGCGCGGTCGATGAAATAGTCGTTTGACGCGTTGGCCTTGAGGCGGAAGGTGCCGGGGACATAGTCGTTCCGGCCGCGGCCATAGCCGGCCTCGAGCTGCTCGACATAATCGGGGTCGAGGACGGCGTTCGCGTCGTAGCCGCACATCCAGTTGTAGACATGCGTGTGCGTATCGTCGATCGGGACCCAGATATGCCCGTCGTAGCGCGGTACCTTGAAGTTGGAGGCGAGCCCCGTTTGCACGACGTTGGGGCGCATCTGCTGGAACGGGAGGATGTACTGGTAGACGCGCACGAAATTCTTGTCCGCGTCGAACTTGCGGCTGGAGACGTAGTGGTAGCCGTAATCGGTCTCGAACACCTCGATCCGGGGCGCGCCGTCGCGGGCGAACAGGTTGTTGCGGTCGCCGATGCGGTTGTTGTGGAGGAACGACACGTGCGCGGTGTCGAGCCCGCCCTCGAGCCCCTGGAGGTAATTGCTGGATTGGAAGGTCTTGGAGACAGATCGATGGGTCTCGGGCGCGCGGGTCCATTCGTAGTCGGGGGCGGCGGGCATGTCCGCGGGCGGCCCGAGATAGGCCCACACGAGGCCGCCGCGCTCGACCGTCTTGTAGGCTTTGATCGCGGTGCCGTCCTTCAAGGGCGTGCCGGCCTGCTCCGACGGCATGTCGACGCACTTGCCGTCGACGTCGAACTTCCAGCCGTGATAGACGCAGCGCAGCCCGCATTCCTCGTTGCGCGCGAGAACGAGCGGCGCGCGGCGGTGCGGACAGTAAGCGTCGACGAGGCCGACTCGCCCGTCGCTGTCGCGGAAGGCGATCAGATCCTCGCCGAGGAGCCGCACCCGGATCGGCGCGCCGTCGCGCTCGAGCAGTTCCTGCGACAGCGCCGCCGGCTGCCAATAGCGGCGGAACAGCGTGCCCGCCGGCGTGCCGGGGCCGACCCGCACCAGGCGCTCGTTGTCTTCGTGACGCAGCATCGGATCGGCTCCTCCGGCTCAGCCCGGTCATGCATTATAGATGAGGCTGCGATCCCGAACCATGTGCGGGCGCGCATCGGGGCGGTGCGGCGCCGAGCGCCGCCTGCTAGCATGGGCGAAACACACGGGGGAACGCATGAACAGGATCATGGCCGCGCTGGCCGCCGCGCTTGTCTTGACGGCATTGGCCGCGCGCGCGGACGAGACGCTCGGGGTCAACGCCTTTCCCGGCGCCGCCAACCTGCCGCTCCTGGTGGGCCAGCACGAGGGCATGTTCCACAAGCACGGCATCGAAATCGCGCTGTCGCATCCCAAGGGCTCGGTGGATCAGTTGAAGGGACTGATGGACGGGAAATACGCCGTGCTGCTGACCGCGCTCGACAATGTCGTGGCGTACCATGACGGGCACGGCGAGGCCGATCTCGGCGGCCCCATCGACCTGGTCGCGTTCATGGGCATGGATACGGGCTTCCTGTCGCTCATGGCGTCTCCCGGCACCAAGACGATCGCCGACCTCGAGGGCAAGACCATGGCGGTCGACGCGCTCACCACCGGCTTCAGCTTCGCGCTCCAGGAACTGCTCGCGCGCGGCGGCGTGGCCAAGGACAAGGTGAGCTATGCCGCGTTCGGCAGCAGCGGCGCGCGCTGGAAGGCGCTGTCGGAGGGCAAGGCGCAGGCCGCGCTCCTCAACATGCCGTTCGATCTCGTCGCGTCCGATCAGGGCTTCGTCAAGCTCGCCACGGTCGCGCAGACGCTCGGGCATTACCAGGCGACCGCCGCCGCGGTGCGCGAGAGCTGGGCCAAGGAGCATCCGGCCATTCTCGTCTCGTTCCTGCGCGGCTATCGCGAGTCGGTGCGGTGGATGGTCGCGCCCAAGAACAAGGACGCTTCGATCGCGATCCTGCACGGCGAGCTGCCCGACCTCGACGCGGCCAAGCTCGCCCGCATTTACGCGCTGCTGACCGATCCCAAGCAGGGCATCGCGCGCGATCTCGCGATCGACCCCAAGGGCGCGGCGATGGTGCTGACCTTGCGCGCCCGCTATGCCGCGCCCGCCGCCAAGCCGGCGCATGACTGGCGCGGCTATGTCGATCTCTCCTATCTCGCGCGATCGCGGAAGTGACGGCGGGGCAGGGGTGACGGCGCGCGCCGCCGGGGGCGCGAAGTCGGGGCTGCTCATCCTGGTGCCGTGCCTCGCGGTCGTCGCGTGGCTGGTGTTCGTGCCGCTCGCGGCGCTCGTTTATTTCGCTTTCACCGAGAGCACGTCCTTCGCGGCGGGCGGCTTTACCTTCGGCAATTTCGCCGAGGCCTATCTCCATCGCAGGATCGGGCGCCTCTTCGCCAACTCGCTGGTCTATGCGCTGGGCTCCAGCGTTTTGAGCTTCGCTCTCGGCGCGGCGACGGCGTGGATCGTCGAGCGCACCGACGCACCCCTCAGGCGCACGTTCCACGCGGCGGCGCTCTTGTCGTTCGCGGTGCCGGGCCTGCTCATGGCGATGGCGTGGACCCTCGTGCTGAGCCCCAATATCGGCTGGCTCAACGCGATGATTTCGGCGGGGCTCGGGCGGACCGCGCCGGTCTTCGATATCTATTCGATGAGCGGCATGATCTGGGCGCTGGCGAGCCATAATTTCCCGCTCGCCTATCTCATGCTGGCGCCCGCCTTCCGGGTCATCGACCGGCGCGTCGAGGAGGCGGCAATCATGGCCGGCGCCGGCGGGCTCGGCGTGCTCGCGCGGGTGAGCCTGCCGCTGCTGCGCCCGGCCATGCTGTCGACGCTTCTGCTCCTTTTCATTCGCGGCATGGAATCGTTCGAGGTGCCGCGCATCATCGGGCTCCCCGCCCATATCGACGTCTTCACCACCGAGATCCAGGACGCCACGTCGACCGTGCCGCCCGAGCCCGGCATCGCCGCGGTGCTGAGCCTCACCTTGCTCGCGCTGTCGCTGCTCGGCATTTATTTCTATCGCCGCGCGACCCGGGACGCGGCGTCCTTCGCCATCGTCACCGGCAAGGCCTATCTCGCGCGACCCATCGCGCTCGGGCGCTGGCGCTGGTCCATGGGGGCGGCGATGGCGCTGCTATTCGCGGTCGCGCTCGGCCTGCCGCTCGCGACCCTGGTGTGGCAGTCCTTCTTCCGCAACGTCACGCCGCCCGCCGCGTCCTCGCTCGCCGCGGCCTCGCTCGCGAACTACCGCTACATTGCGACCTATCCCGTGTTCCTGCGCGCGGCGGGCAACTCGCTCTTGCTCGGCGCGGCGGGCGCGAGCTTGGTGGTGCTGCTGACCTTCGTCATGGCCTGGATCGCGCAGCGCGCGACGCCGCGCTGGGCGGTCGCGGTCGATGCGCTGATCTTCATCCCGATCGCGGTGCCGAGCGTGATCGTCGGCGCCGCCATCCTGTTCGCCTATCTGGTGCTGCCGATCCCGATCTACGACACGCTGTGGATCCTGCTGGTTGCGTATGTCACGCTCCATTTGCCCTACGGCATGCGCTTCGCCGCCGGCGGCTTCGCGCAAATCCATCGCGAGCTCGAGGAGGTGGCGGAGGTGAGCGGAGCCGGCGTCCTTGCGATCTTCCGCCGCGTGCTGCTGCCGCTGCTCGCGCCGATGATGATCGCGGCGTGGCTCTATGTCTTCGTGCTGGTGGTGCGCGAGCTGGCGGCGTCGTTCTTCCTGGTGGGGCCGCAGACCAGCGTGCTCGCGACCCTGAGCCTCACGCTGTGGGACGACGGCGGCAGCATCGGTGCCATTTGCGCCTTGGGCGCGCTCGAGATCGCCGGTCTCGCCGTCGTGGCGTTCGCCATGCGCCGCTTCGAGACCGCGGTCGGCGCGGGCGCCTTCACGCGCTCCTCTCGCGCGGCTGGTCCAGCGTGACCTCGATCGTCACGGCGAGCAGCATCAGCGCCGCGACCAGCAGCGGCCAGTGCGTGAAGTGCTGCGTCGCGGTCGCGACCGCCGCGCCGGCGCCATAGGCGACCCAGGCGAGGGCATGGAGAGGCGTCGCGCCCGGCTCGGGCGCGCGCTGCGACGGCAGGACATAGTCGACGCAAAACTCGGCCAGCCGCACGATCGTGCCCGTCACCACCACGGTCTGGAGACTGTTGGCGCCGAAGCGCGAGATCGACGCGCCCTGCAGCCCCATGGTGAGCGCCAGAACCGCAAGCCGCTCGGTGTGGTTCATCGGCGTCACCGCCGCCACCGCCAGCAGCGCCACCGCGGCGCCGAGCCCCACGGTCGGCTTTCCCGTCGTGCGCCGCAACGTCGCCGCGACCAGCGCGCCGACCAGGAAGGCCGCGAGCGTGAAGCCGTAGACCGCCGTTCGCGCACCCTCGCCGCGCACTGCCGCGATCGCGAGCAGCACGGTGTTCCCGGTCATGTTGGCGGCGAACACGCCGCCCAACTCGGTATATCCCACCGCGTCGACGAAGCCCGCAACCACGCAGAGACCGGCGGCGCGGGCGAACAGGCGCCGCCCCATCAGCCGCGTCCCGGTCGCGCCACGTCATCCTCGCCGAGATAGGCGCGGCGCACCTTCTCGTTGCCGCGGATCGCCTCGGGCGCGCCGGTGGCGATGGCGCGGCCATAGACCAGCACGGTGATGCGGTCGGCGAGCGCCCACACCGCGTCCATGTCGTGCTCGATCAGCAGGATGGTGACCGCGCCCTTGAGCTGCGCCAGGAGCTTCACCATGCGCGCCGAATCCTCCGGCCCCATGCCCGCCGTCGGCTCGTCAAGGAGCAGGAGCCGTGGCCGCGTCGCCAGCGCCATCGCGATCTCGAGCGCGCGCTTCTCGCCATGCGCCAGGTGCGACGCGCGCACATCGGCGCGCGCCTCGAGCCCGACCCGCGCCAGGATTGCCTGCGCCGGCGCGCGCAGGGCCGGGTCGCTATGCGCCGCGCGCCAGAAATGGAAACTGTGCCCGTCATGCGCCTGGACCGCGAGCGCGACATTGTCGAGCGCGGTGAATTCCTGGAACACGCTGGTGATCTGGAACGAACGCGCGAGGCCCTTGAGCGAGCGCAAATGCGCGGAGAGCCGCGTGATGTCCTCGCCGAGGAAGCGGATGATTCCGGCGTCGGGGCGCAACTCGCCCGCGATCTGGGCGACGAGCGTGGTCTTGCCGGCACCGTTGGGGCCGATGACCGCGTGAACCTCGCCTTCCGCCACGTCGAGGCTCAGCCGGTCGGTGGCGACGAGGCCGCCGAAGCGCTTCACCACGCCCTCCGCGGCGAGGATGGTATCAGCCACCGGCGGCGCCCCCCTCGCGCGCGATGAGGCCGTAGAGACCGCGCTTGGCGAACAGCACGATCAGGATGAGGAGCGGCCCCAAGATCACCAGCCAATGCTCGGTCAAGGCCGACAGCTCGTGCTCGAGCATGACATAGGCGGCGGCGCCGAGGATGGCGCCCAAAAGCGAGCCGATGCCGCCCATGATCACCATGATGATGATCTCGCCCGAGCGCGACCAATGCATGATTGCCGGCGACACGAAGAGAAGCTGGTTCGCGAGCAGCGCCCCCGCCACGCCGCACATCGAAGCCGAGATCACGAAGGCGGCGAGGCGGTAGCGGAAGATCGGGAAGCCGATCGCGGTCATGCGCCGCGCGTTCGACCGCGCGCCCCGGAGCGTCATGCCGAAGCGCGATTCGACCAGCCGCCCCGAACCCCAGAAGCAGAACGCCAGGACCGCGAAGACGGCGAAATAGAGGATTGTGGGATTGTCGAGCGGCACTGCCCCGCCGAAATCGCTGTGCCGCACGATGCTCATGCCGTCATCGCCGCCGAATACGTTGAGGCTGATGAACAGGAAATAGAGCATCTGCGCGAAGGCGAGAGTGATCATCACGAACGACACGCCGCTGGTCCTGAGCGACACGGCGCCGATGAAGGCGGCGGTCAGCGCCGAGACCAGGATCGCCGCGCCGAACTGGATGAAGCCGTTATCGATGCCGTAATGGTCGAGAATGCCGACCGCGTAGCTGCCGAGGCCGAGATAGGCGGCATGGCCGAAGCTCACCATCCCGCCATAGCCGAGGATGAGGTCGAGGCTCAAGGCGGCGATGGCGAACACCATCACGCGGGTAAAGAGGTCGAGATAGAACGGCCGGTCTGCCGCCCACGCCGCCGCCGGCACCAGCGCCAGCACGAGGAACGAAACCGCGACGGCGATGCGGTAGGCGTCGAGCCGCATCTCAGCGCCCTCGCGGCGGGAAGAGGCCCTGCGGCCGGAAATACAGCACCACCGCCATCAGGATGTAGATCGCCATCGAGGCCAGCGCGGGACCGGCATTGTCGGCCGCCGACTTCGCCATGAAGGCAGCCAGCATCGGCCGCAGGAATACGCGCCCCATCGTGTCGACCACGCCGATCAACAGCGCCGCGATGAAGGCGCCGCGGATCGAGCCGATGCCGCCGATGACGATCACGACGATGGCGAGGATGAGCACGCCGTCGCCCATCCCAGCCGTGACCGAGAACACCGGCCCCGCCAACAGCCCCGACAGCGCCGCCAGCATCGCCCCCAGCCCGAACAGCAAGGTGAACAGCAGCGCGATGTCGACGCCGAGCGCGCCCACCATGGTGCGGTTCGAGGCGCCGGCGCGGATCAGCATGCCGAGCCGCGTCTTCATGACCAGCAGATAAAGCGCCACCGCCACCGCGAGCCCCACGACGATGATGGCGAGGCGGTAGAGCGGATAGGTCATGCCCGGGAAGATCGCGACCCGGCCGGCGAGGAAGGGCGGCACCGACGAGTAGAGCGCGGTGTCGCCCCAGATGAGCCGCACCGACTCGTTGAAGAACAGGATGAGGCCGAACGTCGCCAGCACCTGGTCGAGATGGTCGCGGCGATAAAGGCGGCGGAACACGATGGTCTCGACCGCGATGCCGATGACAAGCGCGCCGGCCAGCGCGGCGAGAATGGCGAGGATGTAGGACCCCGTCCGCCCATAGGTGTAGGCGCAGAGATAGGCCCCGATCATGTAGATCGAGCCGTGCGCGAAATTCACCAGGTTCATGATGCCGAACACGAGCGTCAGGCCCGCCGCCATCAGGAACAACATGACGCCGAACTGGACCCCGTTCAGAAGCTGCTCGAGGACGAGGAGCGGCGTCATTTCATGGGGCAGTCGCCGGCATAGGCGTCGGGATAGTCCTCGGCCATGGTCTCGGTGACGTTGTTCTCGAGCGCGCCCGACGCAGTCCGCGTCACCTCGAGGAGATAGATGTTCTGGATCGGAAACTGGTTGGTGTTGAAACGGAACTTGCCGCGCACGCTGTCGAACTTCGCGGCCTTGAGCGCGGCGCGGAATTCGTCGGCGCGCTCGACATGGCCGTCGACGGCGCGGATCGCGCTGTCGATGAGCCGCGCGCCGTCATAGGCGAAGATGGTGAACACCGACGGCCGGCGATGATGCTGCGCCTCGAAATGCGCGACCATCGCGCGGTTGGCCGGGTTGTCGAGATTGGCGCCCCAGAACCCCGCCGATTTGAGCCCCACTGCGGCGTCGCCCATGCCGGGCAGCGTCTCCTCGTCAATCACGGTCGAGACGCCGTAGAGCGGCACCTTGTCCTTCAAGCCGGCCTCGGCGTACTGCTTGACGAAATTGATCGACGCGTTACCGGACTGCTCGAAGAAGAACACCGAATCCGGGCTGGCCGCGCGCGCCTCGGCGAGTTCGGCGGCGTAGTCGAGCTGGCCCAGCGGCGTGTAGGTCTCGCCGATGACGCTGCCTTTGAACGAGCGCTTGATGCCGGTGACGATATCGCGCCCGGCGGCATAGTTCGCGGCGACGAGGTAGAGCTTCTTCTTCCCCGCCTTGTTGAGATAGAGCCCCATGCCCTCGGACGCCGTGTCGGTCTCGTCGGAGGCGGCGAAGAAGTAGGGGCTGCATTCCTTGCCCGCGAGCTCTGACGGGCCGGCCTGGACGCTGACGATGAACACCTTGCGCGGCAGCGCCGAGCGCGCCACCGCCAGCATGATGTTCGACGGAACGATGCCGGTGATGATCTGGACCTTGTCCTCGTCGATCATCTTGCGCGCGAGCTGCACGCCGATATCGGGCTTGCCCTGGTCGTCGTTGACGACGAGCTCGATCCGGTCGCTTGCGCCGGCATCCGCGATCCCGAGCCTGAAGCCGTCGAGCAGCTCCGGCCCCGCCGCGAGCGAGGGGTTCGAGAGCGACGAGATGAAGCCGACCTTCACCTTGTCGGCGGCGCGCCCCTGCGACGCCACGAGCAGGAGAGAAACCGACAACAGCAGGACTGGGATTGGGCGCATCTTCTTCCTCCCTGGCGTCACGGCGCGCCGCCGCGCGGCCCGACGATGAGGTTCAACAGCGCTTGGCGCTTCTCGACCCTCACCGCGTGGAGCGCGCGCTCGAGCGCGGCCGGCAGTGCCTCGGGCGTCTCAACGCATTCGCCGTAGCCGCCGTAGATCGCCATCATGTGCTCGTAGCGCGCGGTGGGGCCGAGGGAGCCCACCGGCATGCGGTTGCTGCGCGCGGCGTGTCCGTCGGGAAAGACGCGGAGCGACGAGCCTTCGACCTCCTCCCACATCGAGTTGTTGAACACAATGAACAGGACCGGCAGTCCCTGCGTGCGCGCCACCTGGTGTCCCGCGGTCGGATTGCCGAACATGTAGGCGCCGTCGCCAAGCGTGGCAATGACGGTGCGGTCGGGCGCAGCGAGCTTCGCGCCCAACGCCGCGCCCACGCCCCAGCCGAGCCCGCCCGCGGTCGGCGTGCCGAGCATCGTGCGCGCCTTGGCGAAGGGCGCGTGGCTCAGGATGAGCGAATACTCGTTGACCACGATCGTGTCGTCGTCCTTGGCCTGGGCGATGCAATGCGACGCCCAGGCGGGGTTCATCGGGCTCAAGGCTCGCACCCGCGCGAGGTTGGCCTCGACCCCTTGGTGTGTGCGCTCGCGCTGCGCCTTGACCTTGGCGCGGCGCGCGGCGAGCACCGGCTGGGCGATGCGGTCGCCCAGGGCTGCCGCGATCTGCGGCAGCACCACCCGCGCCGGCCCGGTCACCGCGACATCGCACGGGAAGCTGCGGATTGGCAAGCGCGAGAACAGCGGATCGACGCCGATATGGATCACCATGCAGCCGTCGGCGGGATTGCCGTGGACGGACGGCATCCACGGCACGTCGGTGTCGATCACCAGGATCGCGTCGGCCTCTTTCATGTGCGGCATCGGGTCGTAGCCGAGCAGCATCGCATGGTCGCCCGGCAGCGAGTTCGCCTGCGAGCGGTACTCGACCAGGGGCACCGCGAAGCGGGCGCAGAAATCGGCGAGCGCCGTGGCATTGGCCGCGACCCGCGCATTGCCCCGCGCGAAGATGAGCGGCCGCTCGGATGACGCGAGAATGTCGGCGGCGCGCGCGATCTGGTCGGGCGTCGGTCCCGGCACCGTGCCGTAGGCGCGGCGCGGCGTGGCCGAATAGCTGAAATTCGCCATGCGCGCGCTCATCACCTCGCGCGGCAGCGAGAGATAGACGGGGCCGCACGGCTCCGAGGTCGCGATCTCGATGGCGCGGTCGATCACCGCCTCGAGCTGCTCGCCGTTGCGCAGCTCGTAATCCCACTTGCACAGCTCGCGCACCATGCCGGCCTGGTCGAACATCTCCTGCGACCAGTGAATGCCGGTGTCGCGCGAGCCCTTCATGCCCCACTCGGTCAGCGGGTTGCGGCCGGCGGTGAAGATCAGCGGCACGTGGTCGCGCGCCGCGTCGGCGAGCGCGTTGATGCCGTTGGCGGTGCCGACATTGACGTGGAACATCACCATCTGCGGCCGCCCGGTCATCAGGTAGTAGCCGTGCGCCATCGCCACCGCGACGTTCTCGTGCGCGACGGTGATGACCTTGAGGCGCGGGCTGACGCCCTTGGCGGCGATGGCGGCGAGCGCCTCGTTGACCGGCGCGAAATCGGTGCCGCCATTGGCGAAGAGATACTCGATGCCGCGCTCGGCCAGGAGCGTGAGATAGGCCTCCGCCACGGACTCGACGGCGATCGTCTTTCTTTCGGCCACCCGCGCCTCCTTATGGGTCATCGCGCGGGCAGGATAACGGCCGCCCGTTCCCCCGCCAAGCCGAGTGAAACTAATCCTCGATCACCACCGCGCGCACGGGGGAGGCTTCGACGCCGGTCATGTTGAGGGGCAGCGCCAGGAGGGTGACGCGCTCCTGGGTGATGCGGTCGAGATGGTTGAGGTAGGGCATGGTGACGACGCCGTTCTCGCCAAAGGTGCGCGAGGTGTAGAACACGACGTTGGAATCCGGCTCGTCGGCGCCGTGATAGAAATCGAACCCCACCAGCACCACGCCGCGCTCGATCACCCATTTCACGGCGTCGCGCGTCAGGTAGGGCGCGCGCTTGGCCCAGTCGGGCGCGAAATAGTCCTTGTTGCAGTCGGTGCGCAGCAGCAGCCGGTCGCCTTTCTGCAAGATGCGCCCGACCGCCGCTTCGAGGTCGGCCGCGTCGACCGCGCCGCCAGGCACGCGATGGCGCAGATCGGCCACCACGGCGTCGCCCGCGAAAAGCTCGAGCGGCAGCTCCTGGAGCTGCTTGCCGCCCTTCACCATGTGCTCGGGCGCGTCGACATGGCTCCCGGCATGGAGCCGCATGTGGACGCCGCGCACGATCTGTCCCGCGCCCCCCGGCGCGTCGTGCTCCTTCAGCACCTCGACCGCGAACTGCATGTCCTTGCTGAAGCCCTTGGGCGTGTGCATGCGGTATTGGCCGCCGTCGAGCTCGAGGCTGATGTCGATGATCTTGCCGAAGCGCAGCGTCATGGCCGGTCTCCCCTGCGGGCAGTCTGAGACTCAATTGCGCCCGGGGTCAACCTGCGCCTTCGAACTCACTAGGGAGCGATCATGGCAGGCAAGGGCGCGCGGATGACGACGGCCGAGGCGGTGGTGCGCACCATGGCATTGAACGGCATCGACACCATCTTCGCGCTGCCGGAGGTGCAGAACGATTTCCTGTTCGACGCGCTGCACGGCGCGCAAGGGTCGATCCGCACCTTGCAGGTCCGCCACGAGCAGGGCGCGGCCTACATGGCGCTGGGCGCGGCGATGGCGACCGGCAAGCCGGCGGCCTACGCCGTGGTGCCCGGCCCGGGCGTGCTCAACACCGCGGCGGCGCTGTGCACGGCCTATGCCTGCAACGCGCCCGTCTTCGCGCTCACCGGGCAAATCCCGTCGCCCTATATCGACCGCAATCTCGGCATGCTGCACGAGATCCGCGACCAGCTCGGCATCCTGCGCACGCTGACCAAGTGGGCCGAGCGGGTGCGCTCGCCGCAGGAGGCGCCGGCGCTGGTCACCGAGGCATTCCGGCAATTGCGCTCGGGCCGGATGCGGCCGGTGGCGATCGAATGTCCGCTCGACGTGTGGCCGCGCGCGGCGCTGGTCGAGCTGCCGGCCGCGCCCGCCGCGCCGACCCATGCGCCCATCGACAGCGACGCCATCGCCGCCGCGGCGAAACTTTTGGGCCAGGCCGAGCGGCCGCTCGTCGTGATCGGCGGCGGCGCGCTCGACGCCGGCGCAGAGCTGGCCGAGATCGCCGAAGCCTTGCAGGCCCCGGTGGTCGCGCATCGCATGGGGCTGGGCGCGCTCGACGCCCGCCACCCGATGAGCGTCGGCGCCTATTTGGGATACCGGCTGTGGGCCGAGGCCGACGTCGTGCTCGCGGTCGGTACGCGGCTGCAGCTCCAGCTCATGCAGTGGGGCACCGACAAGAACCTGAAAGTCGTGCGCATCGACGCCGATCCCGAGGAGATCGACCGCATCGAGCGGCCCGCCGTCGGCATCCTCGGCGACGCGGCCCTGGCGCTGCGCGCGCTCCTCGCCGAGCTGCCGCGCCACAACCGCAGCCGCGCCTCGCGCCGGGAAGAAATGATCGAGCGCAAGGGTGCCGCCGCCAAGGACCTCGCCGGCCAGTTCGCGCCGCAAGTCGCGTGGCTCGAAGCCATTCGCGCCGAGCTGCCCGAGGACGGCATCCTGGTCGACGAGCTGACGCAGATCGGCTATGTCGGGCGCCTCGTCTTTCCGGTCTACGGCAAGCGGACCTACATCTCGTCGGCCTATCAGGGCACGCTCGGCTGGGGCGTCGCGACCGCGATCGGCGCCAAGGCGGCGCGGCCGTCGACGCCGCTCGTCGCGATCTCGGGCGACGGCGGCTTCATGTTCAACGTGCAGGAGCTGGCCTCGGCGGCGCAGCACCGCATCCCCGTCGTCATCGTGCTGATGAACGACAACGCCTATGGCAACGTGCGCCGCGCCCAGGTCGAGGCGTTCGGCAACCGGGTGATCGCGTCCGATCTCAAGAACCCGGATTTCGTCAAGCTCGCCGAGAGTTTCGGCATCATAGGCCTCAAGGCGACCACGCCGGACCAGCTCCGCGCGCATCTGCGCAAGGCGCTGGGCGCGGGCGAGCCGGCGCTCATCGAGGTCCCGGTCGGGCCGATGCCGAGCCCTTGGAACATCCTGCGGTTCCAGCGTCCCTCGCGCCCTTCCTGAGCCCGCTTCGATCGCTAAAATACCGCGAAACTCGCGACATACGCGTTTTTCGGCTTCACCCTCCGTTAGCCGTACTCATGGTCTCATCGCGCTCGCCAGCGCTGGGAGAAAGACCATGACACGAGGGAACCGGAACGCGCTTCGCCACCTCGCCCGCTTCGCCCGCGAGCGCAAGGGCGGCGTCGCGGTGCTGACCGCGATGACGCTCACCTCGCTGATGGGCTTCGCCGGGCTCGGCACCGAGGCGACGCTGTGGTACGTCGCCAAGCGCAACATGCAGGGCGCCACCGACACCGCCGCCTTCACCGCCGCGATCGCCGAGACCGCGGGTCAGAACTCGACCGGCTTCAAGCTGGCGGCCAAGGCGGTCGCGACGCAATACGGCTTCACCGACGGCACCGGCGGCGTCACCGTCACCATCAACAACCCGCCGCTCACGGGCAGCTACACCGGCAACGCCCAGGCGGTCGAGGTCATCATCACGCAGCCGCAGAACATGCTGTTCTCGGCGCTGTTCCTCTCCACCAGGCCGACCATCACCTCGCGCGCCGTCGCCGGACCGAGCACGACCACGACGACGACTCCCGGCGTCGCCAACTGCGTCATCGCGCTCGACCACGGCAACGTCACCGACGTCAACGATTCGGGCACGGCCGCGCTCAACCTCAACCATTGCAGCCTCGCCATCAATTCGGTGAGCAGCAGCGCGCTGAACCTCAGCGGCACCGCCTCCATCACCGCTCAGTCCGCCAGCATCGTCGGCAACTGGACCAAGAGCGGAGTCGCGACGTTCACCACCACCAACGGGATCAGCACCGGCGCCCAGCCGACGCCCGATCCCTATGCCACCGTTAACATCCCGTCCTATTCGGGCTGCAATTCCAGCAACACGATCGTGGTCGGTTCCAAGACCTTCACGCCGGTCAACGGCGTCTATGTCTTCTGCAACGGATTGAAGATCCAGGGCACCGGCAACGTGACGCTGCAGCCCGGCGTATATATCGTCGACGGCGGCAGCTTCTCGCTCTCCGGCACGTCCACCATCACCGGCAACGGCGTCACCATCATCACCACCAGCTCGGCCGGCAACAATTACGGCACGGTGTCGATCAGTGGCGGCTCGACGGTCAACATCACTGCGCCCCCCACCGGCGCTGCCACCGCCGGCCTCGCCTTCTTCCAGGACCGCCATGCGCCCAATTCGGGCACCAACAGCTTCTCGGGTGGGTCCAACATGAACATCACCGGCGCGCTCTACTTCCCGAGCCAGGCGGTGAGCTATTCCGGCAATACCGGCCCGTCCGCGTCGCAGTGCACCCAGCTCATCGGCTACACGCTCACCTTCACGGGCACGTCGAACTTCAACGCCAATTGCACAGGCGTGGCCGTGGCGGGGATGAGCGGCACCACCACCACGACCACCACCGGTCCGGTCAAGCTCGTCGAATAGGGAAGGTGCGCCGCCTGCGTCAGTTGACGCGGACGACGGCGAGGCCCCTCAGCGTCATCGGATTGGTCAGCCCCGGATACGAGATCAGGAGCGTGTAGGTCGACTGCGTGTTGACCGTGACGAACGTCCCGGCCGTGCTGCCATCGCTGCACGCCGCGCCGCACGTGACCGACGGGCCGATCACGCCGCTGTTGATGCAGTTGCAGGCCTGCGACGGCGAAACGGTGACGCCTGTCCCGAGGCTGGTGGAATTCTGCGCCGCGGTGGTGATCGAGGACGAGTTGTAACCGTGCTCGAGCGCGTATTGGGCGCCGGCCTCGGCCGCGTTCTGCACCCGCATCTTGTTATAGGCGCCCATGCCGAGATCGACCATCGGCAGGAGGATGCCGACGAGCATCGGCGCCACCAGGCCCAGCTCGACCGCGGCCGCGCCGGATCGCGAGGCGCCCAGGCGCCCGGCGAAGGAGAGGAGGGATCGCGTGATCTTCATGCGTCCGACTCTACCCGGAAATCGTTGCGGCAAAATGGATATCGCCTGCGAATTGCGTAAAACTCGACACGAGTGCGGTGCTTGACACGCTCGGTTCCGTGGCGGAATGTGGCGCGCCCGAAGCCCGTGCCCGCATGGGCCGCTTGGCCCAAAAGAGGCGCAAAAAAGGATCTGGGAATGTTGCCTGGCGTCGTGCCGTTCCCGCCTGAGTTCGCCGCGCGTTATCGCGCGAAGGGATATTGGCGGGACAAGTCGCTGGCCGAGGAGTTCGCCTCCGTCTTCGCGACCTTCGCCGACCGGGTCGCGCTCATCGACGGCGAGCGGCAATTCACCTATCGCGACATCGATCGCCTCAGCGACAATCTCGCGCTCAACCTGCTCGCGCTCGGGGTCAAGCCGCTCGACCGGATCGTGCCGGCGCTGCCCAACGTGGCCGAGTTCGTGATCCTCTATTTCGCGCTGCAGAAGATCGGCGCCATACCGATCGCCGCGCTCGCCACCCACCGCTACAACGAGATCGGCCAGTTCGTGCGTATCGCCGAGGCAGTGGCGTGCGTCTATCCCGAGCGGCAGAGCGATTTCGAGTTTCCGCCGATGATCCGCCGCGTCGCGCAGGAATCGCCGTTCATGCGCTGGTCGATTGTGCTGGGGACGCCGCGCGCGGGCGAGCTGTCCCTGACCGAGCTGATCGAGCGGCCGGCGATCTTGCCGCGCGCGACGCTCGCCAAGGTCGCGATCGACCCCGACGACCCGTGCATCTTCCAGCTTTCCGGCGGCACCACCGGCGTGCCCAAGCTCATTCCGCGCACCCACAGCGACTACGCCTACAATTCCAAGACCGCTGCCGCGGTGTGCGAGGTGGGCGCGGATTGCGTGCTGCTGCTGGCGCTCCCCATCGCGCATAATCTTCCGCTCGCCTGCCCCGGCATCCAGGGCTTCATGTTCAACGGCGGCAAGATCGTGCTGAGCCGCACCACACGGCCCGAGGAGATGTTCCCGCTCGTCGCCAAGCATCGTGTGACCCACATCAAGGTGGTGCCGGCGCTCCTCATTCGCCTCATCAACAGCCCGGCCTGCACGCAGCACGACACGTCGTCGCTGCGCTACATCCAGAGCGGCGGGCAGCGGCTCCAGCCCGAGGTGCGCATCCGCACCAAGGAGCTCATCCCCAGCGTCTTCGTGCAGGAGAATTTCGGCATGTCGGAGGGCATGCTGTTCTTCGTGCGCAAGACCGATCCCGAGGACGTGCGGCTCGAGACGGTGGGGCGGCCCATCTCGCCCGACGACGAGGTGCGCCTCCTCGACGACGACGACAACGAGGTCGCGTTCGGCGAGGTCGGCGAGCTGTGCGCCCGCGGCCCCTACACGCTGCGGGGATATTACGGCGCGGCGGAGCACAACCTGAAGGCCTTCACCAGCGACGGCTTCTACCGCTCGGGCGATCTCATGCGCCAGCACCCGTCGGGCAACTACATGGTCGAGGGGCGCAAGAAGGACCTCATCAACCGCGGCGGCGAGAAGATCAGCGCCGAGGAGATCGAGAACCTGATCCTGCAGCACCAAGCGGTGCAAAACGTCGCCTGCGTCGCCATGCCCGATCCCGATCTGGGCGAGCGCATGTGCGCCTGCGTCATCCTGCACAAGGGCAAGACGCTCGCGCTCGACGAATTGGTCGCGTTCCTCGCGACCAAGGAGATCGCCAAGTTCAAGCTGCCGGAGCGGATCGAAGCCATGACCGATTTTCCGCTCTCGACCTTCGGCAAGGTGTCGAAGAAGACGCTGGTCGAGGGCATCGCCAAGAAGCTCGAGGCCGAACGCGCGGCGCGGAGCCGGTGACGCATATGCGCATCATCGACCTCCACTGCTATCCCAACACCGAGCCCTGGATCCGCTGCCAGGGTCCTTACGTCGAGGCGCTGGCCAAGTACTGGAACCGGACCTGGACCTGGAAGCAGGAAGACGAGGTGGTGCAGGAATTCGCCGCCGCCGGGGTCGAGGCGGTGCTGGTCGCGCTCGATCTCGAGACCACGATCGGGACGCCGCCGTGCAGCAACGAGTACGTGAAGGCGATGCAGCTTCGCCATCCCGGCCGCCTCATCCATAGCTGGGCCGCGGTCGATCCCTTCAAGGGCGCGGTCGCGCGCAACGACGCGCGCAAGGCGATAACCGAGCTCGGCATGCTGGGCTTCCACTTCCACCCGATCATGGGCCATTTCTCGGTCGACGACCGGCAGTTCTATCCGCTGTTCGAGGTCATCAACGAGTTGAAGGCGCCGGTGATGATCGATGTCGGCACCACCGGCATGGGCGCGGGCATGCCGGGCGGCCTCGGCGCCAAGATCCGCCACGCCCATCCCCGCGCCATCGACGAGCTGGCGGCCGACTTTCCCGATCTCAAGATCATCGCCGCCCATCCCGGCTGGCCCTGGGTCGAGGAGATGACCGCGGTCGCGCTGCACAAGGGCAACGTCTTCTGGGAGATGTCGGGCTGGGCGCCGCGCTACTTCCCGGCTCAGCTCAAGATCGACATCCGCTCGCGCCTCCAGGACAAGGTGATGTTCGGCAGCGACTATCCCAGCATTCCCTACGACCGCCTGTTCAAGGAATGGGGAGAGCTGGGATATGCCGACGCCGTCATGGAGAAGATTTTTCACGGCAACGCCGAGCGGATCCTCGGCCTGTGACGAGCCTGCTCATCGTGCTTGCGATGCCGGATTATGTCATCGCCCGTTATCTCGACCCGCTGCGCGCGCATTTCCCCGAGATCGAGATCAACGCCGTCAACCATCGCGACAAGATCGATCCCTATATCGGCCGCACCGATATCCTCCTGACCTTCGGCGCGATGATGGGGGACGAGGTGTTCCAAAAGGCCAAGAGCCTCAAATGGGTGCAGGTGCTCGGCACCGGCGTCGACCGCGTCGCGGATTCCCCTTCGCTCGGCCCGGATGTCCGCATCAGCAACGTCCACGGCATGCACGGGCCGCCGGTGGCGGAAGCCGCGCTCGGCTTCATGCTGGCGCTGGCGCGCCAGTTGCCGCGCTCGGTCAGGGCGCAGGACCGCCATGAATGGGAGCGCTTCCCGTCGCGCCTTCTTGCCGGCAAGATCGTGACGATCTTCGGCATCGGCGTCATCGCAGAGGCGCTGGCGCCGCTGTGCAAGGCGCTCTCGATGCGCGTCTTGGGCGTCACCTCGGCGCCGCGCGAGGTTGCGGGCTTCGACCGGATCTATCCGCGCGCGGCGCTGGTCGAGGCGGCGCGCGAGGCCGATTATTTCGTGTGTCTCACGCCGCACACGCCCGAGACCCGCGACATTGTCGGCGCCGCGGTGTTCGATGCCATGAAGACGGGGAGCTTCTTCGTCAATCTCGGGCGCGGCGAGACCGTGGACGAGGCGGCGATGGTGCGCGCGCTCCAGGACGGGACGCTCGCCGGCGCGGCGCTCGACGTCTTCAGCGTCGAGCCGCTGCCCAAGGATCACATATTGTGGACCATGAAGCACGTCATCATCACGCCGCATCTGGGCGGCTTCTACGACGAGTATCCCGACGAGAGCCTGCCCGTGGTCGAGCGGAATCTGCGCCGTTTCCTTGCCGGCGACCGCGAGCATATGATCAACCTCGTGCCCCGCGCCGAGAGGACGCCATGAGCGAAGCGAACGAACGCCTCAACACGCCCATTTCGACTTCCGAGCTGGAGCGGCGCTGGTCGCTGGTGCGCCGCGCCATGGCCGAGCGCAATATCGACGCGCTGGTGATGCAGAACAACAACGACTTCATGGGCGGCTACGTCAAGTATTTCACCGACCTGCCGGCGACCAACGGCTACGGCATGGCGGTGGTGTTTCCGCGCGACGAGGGCATGACGGTGGTGGGGCAGGGGCCGTTCGGCATGGACCGCCTGCTGCCGCCCGAGGGCGACGGCGTGCGGCGCGGGGTCAAGCGCATGCTGACGGTGCCGAGCTATTCCGCGGCGCCTTACACGCGCTATTACGACGCGGAACTCGCGGAGAAGGCGCTGGAGCGCTATTCCGGCGCGACCATCGGCCTGGTCGGCACGGCGTCCTTGCCGCACGCCTTCGTCGAGCATCTGAAGCGCGGGCGGCTCTCCAACGCGAATTTCGTCGAGGCGTCGGACCTCGTGGACGAGATCAAGGCTGTGAAGAGCGCGGAGGAGATCGATCTTCTGCGCCGCACCGCGCGCATGCAGGACAAGTGCATGGAAGCCGCCTTCGCTGCCGTGGCGCCGGGCAAGAAGGACATCGAGGTCGCCGCAATCGCCGAGCAGGTCGGCCATTCCTACGGCAGCGAGCAGGGCCTGTTCATGGCCGCCTCGGGCCCCGTCGGCACCGCAGCGGTGATGGCCAACCGCCACTTCCAGGGCCGCGTCCTCCGCGACGGCGACCAGTTCACCCTGCTGGTCGAGAGCAACGGCCCCGGCGGCTATTACACCGAGCTGGGCCGCACCTGCGTCCTGGGCAAGGCGTCGCAGGAGATGAAGGACGAGTTCGCCTTCGTGCTCGCGGCGCGCAAATTCACCCTCGGCCTGACCAGGCCGGGCGCCAAGTGCAAGGACATCTGGGAAGCGTTCAACGACTTCATGCGCAAGAACAAGCGCCCCGAGGAAAAGCGCCTCTATTGCCACGGCCAGGGCTACGACATGGTGGAGCGGCCGCTGGTGCGCTTCGACGAGACCATGCCGATCGGCAAGGACATGGTGTTCTCGTGCCACCCGACCTACGTCACCGAGCGCACCTATAGCTGGGCGTGCGACGACTTTTTGATCGGCGCCACCGGCGTCGTGGAGCGGCTGCACCAGTTCCCCGAGACCATCGTCGAGCTGTGACCGGCGACATGGAATTCGGCGTCTTCGACCATCTCGATCGCGGCGCGGTGCCGTTGCGCCAGTTCTATGAAGACCGGCTCGCGCTCGCCGAGGCTTATGACCGCGCCGGGTTCTATTCCTATCACCTGGCCGAGCATCACGCGACGCCGCTCGGCATGGCGCCGAGCCCGAGCGTCTTCCTCGCGGCGTTGGCGCAGCGGACCAAGCGGCTGCGCTTCGGGCCGATGGTCTATTGCCTGCCGCTCTATCATCCGCTGCGCCTGGTCGAAGAGATCTGCATGCTCGACCAGATGAGCCGCGGACGGCTCGATCTCGGCACCGGCCGCGGCATCTCGCCGATCGAGATCGGCTATTACGGCGTCGATCCCGACGCGGCCCAGCGCATGTACGCCGAGTGTTGGCAGGTCGTGCTGCAAGGCCTGACGCGCAAGACGGTCGATTTCACGGGCGAGTTCTACCGCTTCGCCGACGTGCCGATGGAGCTCGAGCCTTATCAGAAGCCGCATCCGCCGCTATGGTACGGGGTCAGCAAGGCCGACAGCGCCGAGCGCGCGGCGCAACACGGCTTGAGCTTCGTCCTCAACGCCACGGTCGAGGGCGCCCGCGCGATCGTTGATGCCTACCGCGCGGCGTTGGCGCCGGGCGCGCGCGAGCCGAAGCTCGGCCTCAACCAGTACATCGTCGTGGCCGGCAGCGACGAAGAAGCTCTGGCGATCGCGCGTCCAGCCTATCGCGTGTGGCACAAGAATTTCCACACGCTGTGGCGCAAGCACGGCATTCCGCCGGTGGGCGCGCGCTACGGCCCCGAGTTCGACGATCAGGCTGCCGAGGGCCGCGCGTTCGCCGGCTCGGTCGAGACCGCGATCCGCGTGCTGCGACAGCGCGTCGCGGATTCCGGCGTCAATTATCTCGTCGGCCGCTTCGCCTTCGGCGACATGGCGCTCGCGCATTCCTTGCAGAGCGTCGATCTCTTCGCGCGCCACGTCATGCCGGCCCTGCGCGGGCGCGCAGCGGCGGCAGAATGAATTTTGGGAGGGACTCCATGATCAACGCCGAACTCTCGCGCCGCGCCATGCTCGCCGGACTGGGAGCGAGCGCGCTGCTGCCAGGGGCGCCGCAGGCGGCCGAGGAAAAACACGCGCCCAAGCGGCGCCGGATCGACGTGCACCATCACTTCCTGCCCCAGGCCTACATGAAGGAGGAGCACGACCGCATATCCAACTTCAATCACAATCTCGGCGAGCTCGCGCTCACCTGGACGCCCCAGAACGCGCTCGACGTGATGGACGCCAACGGCATCGAGATCGCGGTCGGCTCGTCCTCGACGCCGGGCCCGTGGTTCGGCGACGCGGCGGCGGCGCGCCGCCTGTCGCGCGAATGGAACGAGGCGGGCGCCCAGGCGATGCGCGATCATCCCGGCCGCTTCGGCATGTTCGCGATGGTGGCGCCGCCCGACACCGATGGCGCGCTCAAGGAGATCGACTACGCACTCGGCACCTTGAAGGCGGACGGCATCGGGCTGCTGACCAATTACGACGGCAAGTCGCTGGGCGATCCGCTGTTCGCGCCGGTGATCGACGAGCTCAACCGGCGCAGGGCCGTGGTCTATGTCCATCCGACCGCGGCGCCGTGCTGCGCTGCGCTCACCCCGGGCTTCCTGCCGCAGATCGTCGAATATCCGGTCGACACCACGCGCACGATCGCCAGCCTGCTGGTGAACGGGACCTTGGCGCGGACCCAGAACATCACCTGGATCTTCTCGCATGGCGGCGGCGTGCTGCCGTTCCTGGCCGCGCGCATCGCCCGCGACCCGGAGAAGCTCGCCCAGTTGAAGCGGCTCTATTGCGACACGGCGAGCGCCGCGAGCGCGCCGCAGCTCGCGGCCATGACGGCCTTCTACCCGATTTCGCATATCCTGTTCGGCACCGACTACCCCTACGCCAAGCCGCCGGAGGCGATCGAGGGGCTGGCCGCGCACCATTTCACGCCGGCGGTGCGCACGGCGATCGATCGCGGCAACGCGCTGACGCTGCTGCCGCGCCTGCGCGCCGCGTGAAGGAGGAACCCATGGCCGCTACCCATCGCATCGACGTCCACCATCATTTCCTGCCGCAGCGCTACATGGCCGAGGAGCATGCACGCGTCGCAGGATATACCCACGGCAACATGAGCGCCGACCGGCTGTTGCACTGGACGCCGGAGCAGGCGCTCGAGGTGATGGACCAGCACGGCATCGAGGTCGCGATCGGCTCGGGCTCGACGCCGGGCGTGTGGTTCGGCGACGTGGCGGCGGCGCGGCGCCTGTCGCGCGACTGGAACGAGGTGGCGGCGCGTGCCGCGCACGACCATCCGACCCGATTCGGCTTCTTCGGCATGGTCGCGCCCCCGGATATCGACGGCGCGCTCAAGGAGACGGAATACGCGCTCGACATCTTGAAGGCGGACGGGATCGGGCTCCTCTCCAACTACGATGGCAAGTCGCTGGGCGATCCGTCCTTCGCGCCGCTCTTCGCCGAGCTGAACCGGCGCAAATGCGTGGTCTATGTCCACCCGACCGTGCATCCGTGCTGCGCGGGGCTCATCCCGGGGCTCATTCCGCAGGGGATCGAGTTTCCGCTCGACACCACGCGGACCATAACGAGCCTCCTCGTGAGCGGCACCTTCGCGCGCAATCCCGACATCAGCTTCATCTTCGCGCATGGCGGCGGCACACTGCCGTTCCTCGCCCATCGCATCGCCGAGGTGACCGGGCGCGTGAAGGCGTTCGAGGGCCGCAATCCCCTGGGCGCCACGCACGAGCTGAAGAAGCTCTATTGCGATACGGCGAGCGCCGCGAGCGGCCCGCAGCTCGCCGCCATGATGGCGTTTTTCCAGCACTCGCACATCCTGTTCGGCAGCGATTATCCGTTCGTCCAGCCTCCGGAGGCGATCGAGGGGCTGGCGCATCATCCCTTCACCGTGGCGATGCGCCACGCGATCGATCGCGACAACGCGCTGGCGCTGCTGCCGCGCTGGAAGAAGGCCTGAGGGAGGACGACATGGCCGACCCCAATCCGCGGCGCATCGACGTTCACCACCACATTCTGCCGCCCACCTACAAGGTGCGCGCGCGCGAGGCGCTCATCGCCAACACCGGCATGCCGAACACCTCGTTCCTGTTCGACTGGACCCCCGAATCGGCGCTGGCGCAGATGGACAAGAACGGCGTCGCCACCGCGATCGGCTCGATCTCGACGCCGGGTATCTGGTTCGGCAACGATGCCGACGCGCGCTCGCTGGCGCGCGAGTGCAACGACTACATGGCGAGCCTGCGGCGCGACCATCCCGGCCGCTTCGGCTTCTTCGCCGCCATTCCGCTGCCCGACCGCGAGGGCAGCCTGCGCGAGATCGAATATGCCTTGGACACGCTCAAGGCCGACGGCATCGGCATCCTCACGAGCTATCGCGACCGCTGGCCCGGCGATCCCGCGTTCGATGCCGTGTTCGCCGAATTGAACCGGCGCAAGTCGGTCGTGTTCGTCCACCCGACCGTGCCGATGTGCTGCGTCGGCCTCATCCCCGGCGTCCATGCGGCGATGACCGAGTTCACCTTCGACACTACGCGCGCCATCACCAGCTTCCTGGTCAACGGCACCTTCGCGCGCTACCCCGATATTCGGTTCATCTTCTGCCACGGCGGCGGCACCATCAGCCCCATTGCCTACCGCATCTCGGGCATGCCCGAGCGCGATCCGAAGATGAAGGCGATGATGCCCAACGGCGTGCTGCACGAGCTGCGGCGGCTCTTCTACGACACCGCGAGCGCGGTCAATCCACCCAACATGGCGGCGCTCCGCGCGCTGGTGCCGATGACGCAGATCCTGTTCGGTACCGACAATCCCTGGGTCCCGGTCGCCGTGACCGCCAATCTGGTCGACACGTTCGGCTACACCGCCGACGAACTGACCGCCATCAACCGCGAGAACGCGCTCCGGCTATTTCCGCATTTGCGGAATTAGCGCGGTATCTCGCACACGAACTCCTCGAACTTGCCGCCCGCGCCGCGCGGGATCTGGTCGGGGAAATAGGTAAAGCTCAGGGCGAAGGGCGCGCCCAGCGCGCGCCGGATGATGGCGGCGAGTTCGGATTCCTGGGCGCCCGTGACCGGAGCTTCGGCGACGAGGCGCACCTCGACAGCGCCGGGCGCGCGCTGGACCAGTTGGAACTGCGAAATCGGCGCGATGTCGCGGAAGCGGTGGAAGCCCGTCAGCGGATAGCGTCGCGTCCCGTCCGGCATCAGCGCCAAGTTGCGCTCGCGCCCGATTATGCGCTTGAGCGTCGGCAAGCCGCGCCCGCAGCGGCACGGGGCCCCGGCCTCGGCATAGTCGCCGATGTCGTAGCGCACGAGCGGCTGCGCGAAATTATGGAGATCGGTGACGACCACGCGGCCTATCTCGCCCGCCTCGCAGCGCCGGCCCTCGGCGTCGAGGATTTCCACGATCACGCATTCCGCCATGACGTGGTAGCCGTCGCCGTCCGGGCATTGTACGGCGATGGTGCCGACCTCGTTCGACGAGTAGATGTCAGCGATCTTCGCCCCCAGCGTTTCCTGCGCCCCCTCGCGCACGCGCGGCGAGAGCGTTTCGCTGACGGTCCAGATCGTCTCCAGGCCTGGCAACACGAAGTCGTGGCGGCGGCAATACTGGCAGATCGCGTCGACGATGCTGGGGAAGGTCAGCAGCATGTAGGGCTGAAACCGCGCCAGCCATTCGACATGCTGGCGCGCTGTCGCGACGATCGGTAGCGCCAGCGCTGCGCCGGTGCGGTATAGGAGAGCGCAGGGCGGTCCCCAGTCCGGCTGCTCGGCATAATCCCGGAAATGCGGGCGGATCGCGGCGAAGCGCCGGCTGAAATCGTCGCCGTGCCAGAGATGGCCGCGCATCGTCATCGCCAGCCAGAACAGATGGCCGATGCCGGTGCGGCGCACCATCACCGGCTCGCCGGTGGCGCCCGAGGTCCAGTTGTCGCTGACCGGCAGATGCGACGGCGGCAGCTCGGTTGAAAGGAGATCGGCGCCCGCGGTCTGCAGCTCGCGCCGCCGCAGGACCGGCAACGCGGCCAGGCCTTCGCGCGACATGAGGTCGTCGGGACGGAGCGAGGCTTGCGCCAGGCGGCGGCGGAAATGCGGCGCATGCAGCGCGGCGTGGCGGGCGAGCGCGCTGAGCTGGTGGATCTGGTGCGCCTCGATCTCCGTAGCGCTCATCCATTGCGTGTCTTCGAGCTGCCGCACCAGCGCTCCTAACGAGGCCGCGAGGTCGGTCGCGACCGCCGGCCATTCGATGCCCGGAACGTCGCTGCGCCAGGTCGGCCGCGTCATTGCCCGCGCGTCATCGCCATCAGCGGACAGCGCTCGGCGAGCTCATAGCCACCGACCGCGACGATGCGGATGTCGCCGAACGCGGGCGGCACCGATGCGCGTGCCTGCGCGATGGTCGGGAAGCTATAGATCACGCGCGAATCCTTGTAGACGTCGATGGTCGCGATGTCCTCCGTGTCCCAGCCCGCCGACGCGGCGAGCGCGGCGCGGTCGGGGCAGGCGCGGTCGAACCCGTCGCGGATGAAGCGTACCTCGATGTTGGGATCGCCGGCCGCGGCGGTGAGCGCCATGGCGAAGCGCCATTTGAAGGCGTTGAACACCTTGATGCGGCCCGCGCGCGCGTGGTCCATCACCTCGGCCGCGGATTCGGGAGTCTCGGGCGCGGCATAGACGCGGGTGACGAACACCGCGCCCGGCCGCAGCACGCGCGCCAATTGGGCAAACAGCGCGGCGTAGGCGCCGGGATAGGCGATCGAGTTGAGACTGCCGTCGCCGACCGCGGCCGAGAAGTGGGCGGGCGGAAATTCCAGCGCCAGCCAGTCGCCCTTGGTGGCGCGCCTACGTTCAGTGTCGCCCGGCCAGACGCGGCTCAGCGCCACCTCGCTGCGGTCGACCGCGACCAGCTCCGCGCCGGTATCGGCCAGCCCCGGCGTCACGCCGAGCAGCAGGATGCGTTCGTCGTGGCGCGCGAGGATCTCCTTGTAGGCAGCGATCACCGTCGCATGCGGCCGCAACGGCGGCCCCAGCCTGTCCTTGGTGCCATAGAGGCTGTTCCAGTGGGTCGGCGGCGGCGCGCTCATGCGGTTGCCGCGGCTAAATTCCCAGCCGCTTCAATTGCGCCTCGGGATAGCGCGGGCCGGATGTGACGCCGGGCGGGAAGGCGCGGTCGAGCGCGGCGAGGGTCGCGAGCGCGGGTGCGAGATCGCCGGCCTTCGCGTTTTCCTCGAGCCAGCGCCGCTGCTTCGTCCCCGGCAGCGGCACGATGAAAGGCCGCCGGCTCAGCAGCCAGGCGAGCGCAAGCTGCGCCGGGGTGCAGCCTTCCTTTGACGCGAGCGCCTGAAGCGCCGGCAGGAGCTGGAGGTTGCGCTCCATGTTCTCCTTGAAGAAGCGCGGATGCTCGCGCCTGCGGTCCGTGGCGCCGAGCGTCTCGTCGCGCACCGTGCCGGTGAGGAAGCCGCGCCCCAGCGGCGCGTAGGCGACATAGCCGATGCCGAGCTCGGCGCAGGTATCGAGCAGCGCCGTCTCCGGATCGCGCGACCACAGCGAATACTCGGTCTGGAGCGCCGCGATCTTGTGCGTCTTGTGCGCGCGCCTGAGCGTCTCGGGCGCGCATTCGGAGATGCCGAGATGGGTGATCTTGCCCTCCTCGCGCAGCCGCGCCATCGCCCCCACCGTGTCCTCGATCGGCACCGCGCCGTCGACGCGGTGGATGTAGAAGAGATCGATGCGGTCGGTGCCGAGCCGCTTCAGGCTCGCCTCGCACGCGGCGCGCACATATTCGGGCCGGCCGTTGACCTCGCCGCCGCCGTCGGGCCGGCGGATTTGGCCGAACTTGGTGGCGAGCACAAACTTGTCGCGCCGTCCCTTGATCGCGCGCCCGACCAGCTCCTCGTTCTTGCCGTTGGCATAGGCGTCGGAGGTGTCGATCAGGTCGATGCCGAGCTCGGCGGCGCGGTGGATGGTGGCGATCGCCTCGGGCTCGCTCGGCTCGCCATAGATGGGCGTCATGCTCATGCAGCCGAGCCCGATCGCGCCGACCTCGAAGCCGCCCAGGGAACGCCGCTTCATGGTGATCTCCTCGCCGTCGCCGTGCCCCTCATCATCGCCCGTTCACCTGCCTATTGCCAGCGCCCGCCATTGGGAGTACCGAGGCCGCAATCGTCCGCATTGGGGAGGGAAAAATGGCCAAGACCATTCGCCTGGAGGTCAACGGGCAGTCGCATACGGTCGAGCTCGACGATCCGGAGATGCCGCTGCTCTATGCCTTGCGCGACGATCTCGGCATGAGCAATCCGCGCTTCGGCTGCGGCCTTGCGCAATGCGGTGCCTGCACCGTCCATGTCAACGGCGAGGCGGTGCGCTCGTGCGTGACGCCGGCCGCATCGGTCGCCGGCAAGAAGATCACCACCCTCGCCGGTCTCGGCACGCCCGAGCATCCCCATCCGCTGCAGACGGCCTATGTCGCCGAGCAGGTGCCGCAATGCGGCTACTGCATCAACGGCTGGATCATGACGGCGGCGGCGCTCCTGAAGCGCACGCCCCATCCGACCGACGCGCAAATCCGCGAGGGTCTGACCGGACTCAAATGCCGCTGCGGCACGCATCTCGCCATCCTGCGCGCCGTCAAGCGCGCGGCCCAGGCCTGAGGGAGGCAAGCATGCCCGACAGCATCCTGAATTTCGCCGAGCTTCCCGTCTCCCGCCGCGATCTGCTGATCGGCGCCGGCGCCGGCGCGATGGTCGTGGCCTTTGCCGCGCCGACCGAGGCGCTCGCCGCCGCGATGCGCGACGAGCGCCCGCTGCTCGTGCCGGAGCAGCTCGACAGCTTCATCGCCGTGCGTCAGGACGGCAAGGCGGTGGCCTATTTCGGCAAGACCGACAGCGCCCAGGGCGTCGATGTCGCGATCGCCCAGATCGTCGCCGACGAACTCGACATGCAGGCCGAGCAGGTCGAGGTGGTGATGGGCGACACCGCGCGCACGGTCAACCAGGGCGGCGCCAGCGGCAGCACCGGGCTGGAGCGGGGCGGCGTGACCCTGCGCAACGCCGCCGCCGAGGCGCGGCGCCTGCTGGTCGAGATGGCGGCGAAGAAGCTCGGCGTGCCGGCGGACAAGCTCACCGTCGCCGATGGCGTGGTGTCCGCGACCGACGATGCGAAGAAGCGCGTCAGCTATGGCGAGCTGATCGGCGGGCGCTATTTCCACGCCCAGCTCAAATGGAACGGACAGCTCGGCAACGGACTGGTCTCGGTCGGCGAAGCGAAGCCCAAATCGGCGGACCAGCTCAAGGTGGTGGGCAAGTCGTTCCCGCGCCGCGACATCGCCGCCAAGGTGTTCGCTCATGCGACCTATGTGGTCGACGTGAAGGTGCCGGGCATGGTGCATGGGCGCACCATCCGCCCGCCGGTCGCCGGCGCCGTGCCGGTCGCGGTCGACGCGCACTCGATTAACGACATTCCGGGCGCCCGGGTGGTGCACAAGCAGGGCTTCCTCGGCGTCGTCGCCGACAAGGAGTGGAACGCGATCCGCGCGGCGAAGCAGCTCAAGGTGACGTGGTCCAAGACCAGCCCGGCCTTCCCGCGCTTCGACGAGCTCTACGACCACATCCGCAAGGCGCCGGTGCGCCACCGTCAGGAGACGCTGAGGCGCGGCAATGTCGAGTCGGCCCTGCCCGCCGGCACGCGCCTGGTCGAGGCCGAATACGAGTGGCCGTTCCAGTCGCATTCCAGCATGGGCCCCGCCTGCGCCGTGTGCGAGGTGAGGAACGGCACCGCGACCCTGTGGACCGGCTCGTCCAAGCCGCATTTCGCGCGCGACGGCGTGGCCAAGCTGCTCGGCATTCCGGTCGACAAGGTGGTGGCGCACTGGGTCCCCGGTCCCGGCGCCTATGGCCGCAACGACGGTGGCGACGCCGCGCTCGACGCCGCGGTGATGGCCCAGGCGGTGGGCCGCCCGGTGCGGCTCCAATACATGCGCAACGAGGGGCATGGCTGGGACCCAAAGGGACCGGCCTCGGTCCACTGGGGCCGCGCCGGCCTCGACCCGGCCGGGAACGTCATCGCCTATCGCTTTGAGAGCAAAGGCTTCTCGCGTATCGATATCGACACCAACGAGAGCGATCCGCGCTACAGCCTGGCGGGCCAGAATCTGGGCCTCGAGCTGGTCTCGCTGGACGGTTTCGGTGCGCCGGGCGAGTCTTACGGCTTCGCCAACAAGCTGGTGGCGTGGGAAACCGTCGCGCCGCTGCTCGACCGCGCCTCGCCGCTGCGCTCGGCCCATCTGCGCGACCCGGTCGGCCCGCAGATCCATTTCGCCAGCGAGTCGTTCATCGACGAGGTGGCTCACGCCGCCGGCAGCGACCCGGTCGCGTTCCGCCTCAAGAATCTGACCGAGCCGCGCGACATCGCGGTGGTGAAGGCGGCGGCGGAAAAGGCCAATTGGCAGCCGCGCGTGTCGGGCCCGCACGGCAAGGCGAGCGACGGCGTGGCCTCGGGACGCGGCTTCGCCTATTGCCAGCGCGGCCGCACCGTGGTCGCGGTGGTGGCCGATGTCGAGGTCGATCTCAAGACCGGCAAGGTGGCGCCCAAGCATTTCGTGGTGGCGCACGATTGCGGCCTGATCGTCAATCCCGGCGCGTTGCAGCTCTGCATCGAGGGCAACGTCGTGCACGGCGCCAGCCGCGCGCTGTGGGAGGAGACCAAGTTCGATCCCGAGACGGTCACCAGCATCGATTGGATGACCTATCCGATCCTGGACATCACCGAGGCGCCGGAATCGGTCGAGATCGTGCTGATCAACCGGCCGGAGCTGCCGCCGCTCGGCGCCGGCGAGCCCTCGACCCGTCCGGTGGCCGCGGCCATCGCCAACGCCGTCTTCGACGCCACGGGACAGCGCGTCCGCCGCGCGCCGCTGACGCCGGAGCGGGTGCGGAACGGGCAGGCATGAGGAGACTGCATGCCCATCCTGCGTCCTTCGACTTCGCTTCGCTCCGCTCAGGATAAGGTGGTATTTTCAATAGGATAAAGTTCTTTCCTCATCATGGGCGTAGCGCGCAGCGCGCAGTCGAAGGACGCACGAAATTCGCGTCTGCATGCTTGCTTATTTTAAGTAGGCTTATTATATCCGCGCTCATGATCACGACCTACGATTTCGAGCGCAGCTTCGGCTATGTCCTGTTTGAGACCGCGCGGCTGATGAGCAAGCGCTTCGACCAGCGCGCCCGCCGCCTCGGCCTCACCCGCGCGCAATGCCAGGTGCTGGTTCTGCTGGTGAAGCACGAGGGGATCAACCAGGCCGGGCTGGCCGAGCTTCTCGAGCTCGAGCCGATTTCGCTCGCGCGCTGCCTCGACCGCATGGAGCAGGCGGGCTGGATCGAGCGCCGGGCCGACCCCACCGACCGGCGCGCGCGGCTCCTCTACATGAGCGACAAGGCCAAGCCCGTATTCGACGGCATCCTCGAGCTTGGCTACGAGACCCGCATGGAAGCGCTCTCCGGCCTCACGCCGCGCGAATCCGAGCATCTGTTGGATCTGTTGCAACGGGTGCGCGGCAATCTCGCCGAAAAGGGCGCCGCGATCCTGGAGCGCACGCCTCTCGTCGAAGGAGCGAAGTGATGGCCGTCGCCTCCGACAGCCGCGCCGGATTGCAGCAGCGCCTGCGCCGAGGCTGGCTGCGCCGCGTGCTGATGTACTCGGTGCCGGCGCTGTTGCTGGCGGGCGCGGGCTATTGGTACCTCCTCGGCGGGCGCTATGCCGAGACCGACGACGCCTATGTCCAGGCCGACACGGTGTCGATCAGCGCCGACGTTGCCGGGCGCGTGGTCGCGGTCGAGGTCGCCGACAACCAGCCGGTCAATGTGGGCCAGGTCCTGTTCCGGCTCGACGACAACAACTATCGCATCGCGCTCGACCATGCCCAGGCGATGCTGGCGAGCGCCCGGCTTCAGATCGACGGGCTGCGCGCCTCCTATCGCCAGAAGCTCGCCGAGCAGAAGCAGGCGCAAGACACCCAGGCCTATCAGCAGCGCGAGTACGACCGCCAGCAGCAGCTCTTCGCCGAGCACGTCACCTCGCAGGCGAACCTCGACGCCGCGCGCCACGCGCTCGACACCGCGCGCCAGCAGGTCGCCTCGACCGAGCAGCAGATCGCCAACACGCTGGCCGCATTGGGCGGCAACCCCGACATCGCCACCGCCGACCATCCGCTGGTGCGCCAGGCCCAGGCGCAGGTCGACCAAGCCAAGCTCGATCTCTCCCACACCGTGGTCGCGGCACCGCTCGCCGGCACCGTCACCAATGTCGACAAGCTGCCGATCGGCGAATATCTGAACGCGGCGACCCCGGCCTTCGCCCTCGTCGCCAACAAGGCGTGGATCGAGGCCGACTTCAAGGAGACCGACCTCACCCACATGCGCCCGGGGCAGAAGGCGACGGTCGATGTCGACACCTATCCCGACCACACTTTCACCGCCACCGTCCAGAGCATCGGCGCCGGCACCGGCTCGCAATTCTCGGTGCTGCCGTCGCAGAACGCGAGCGGTAACTGGGTCAAGGTGGTGCAGCGCATCCCGGTGCGGCTCACGATCGAGGACCCGGATCCCGACCGCCCGCTGCGCGCCGGCATGAGCGTCGACGTGTCGGTCGATACCCTCTATCGCAGCCCGCTGCTGGTGAAGATCGAGAGCGTATTCGGCCGGTCCGACGCCAGGCGATGAGCGCGGCCATGGCTGAACGCACCGGCCGCGCCGCGCCGGTCGGCCTGGTCACCGTCGTCGTCATGTTGGCGACGATCATGCAGGCGCTCGACACCTCGATCGCCAACGTGGCGCTGCCGCACATGCAAGGCAGCCTGTCGGCGACCCAGGACCAGATCGCCTGGGTGTTGACCTCCTATATCGTCGCCGCCGCGGTGGCGACGCCGCTGACCGGCTGGCTCGCTGGCCGCTACGGCAGGAAGCGGCTCTTCCTCGTCGCCATCATCGGCTTCACGCTCGCGTCGCTGTTGTGCGGATCGGCGCAGAGCTTGTTGGAGATCGTGCTCTACCGCCTGCTGCAGGGCGTGTTCGGCGCCGCGCTCATCCCGGTGTCGCAGGCGATCCTGCTCGACGTCTATCCGCGCGAGCGCTACGGCCAGGCGATGGCGATCTGGGGCGCGGGCGTGGTGGTGGCGCCGATCCTGGGGCCGACCTTGGGCGGCTGGCTCACCGACCACTACACCTGGCGCTGGGTGTTCTTCATCAACTTGCCGATCGGCGCGCTCACCCTCGCGGGCGCGTGGGCGTTCGTCGCCGAAACCGCGCTCGACCGCGACCGGCCGTTCGACTTCTTCGGCTTCGCTATGCTGAGTCTCGGCATCGGCGGGTTGCAGCTCCTGCTCGACCACGGCGAGACCAACGACTGGTTCGGCTCGACCGAGACCTGGGTCGAGCTGGGAATGGCCATCACCGGCTTCTGGGTCTTCATCGTTCACGCGGCCACGGCCGAGCATCCGTTCGTCAGCCTCGCGCTCTTCAAGGACCGGAACTTCGTCGCCGGCTGCGTGCTCATGTTCCTGATCGGCATCCTGCTCTACGGCACCTTGGCGCTGCTCCCGCCGCTGCTGCAGAACCTGATGAACTATCCGGTGGTGACCACCGGCATGGTGCTGGCGCCGCGCGGCATGGGCACGCTGGTGGCGATGGCGGTGGTGGGGCGGGTCAGCGGCAAGGTCGACGCGCGCCTCATCCTGCTGGTGGGCTTCGCCGTGACCTCCTATTCGCTGTGGCGCATGACCGGCTATTCGCTCGACATGAACATGTGGCCGGTGATTTCGATCACGGTGCTCCAGGGTCTCGGCCTCGGCCTCGTCTGGGTGCCGCTGAGCACGATCTCCTTCGCGACATTGCCGGCGCATCTTAGGACCGAGGCCTCGGCCTTCAGCTCGCTGGTGCGCAACATCGGCGGCAGCATCGGCATCGCCATCGGCGAGACCGTGCTGGTGCGCAGCATCCAGACCAATCACGCCTGGATCGCCGAGCACGCCAATCCCTACAACGAGATGCTGAACATGCCCGGCGCGCATCACGTGTGGAATTTGAACACCCAAGCGGGCCTCGCCGCGCTCAACGGCGAGATCACGCGTCAGGCCTCGATGATCGCCTATATCGACGTGTTCAAGCTGCTGATGGTGATCACCCTGGCGCTCATACCGCTGCTGCTCATTCTGAGCGACACGCGCGGCGCCAAGGTCGAAGGCGGCGCAGCGCTCGACTAGGTGACGCTCACGCGGCGATAAGCGCCTCGCGGAACTCGCGCGGATCGAAATCGGCGGCGCCGTCGTCGCCGTGGCGCGTGACGTAGAGATCGAGGCGAGAGGCCGCCACCAGCGCGTTGTCGGTGAGCGTGCCGGCCGCCTCCTCGGGATCGAGCGCGATGCGGGCAAGCGACGGGCTCGCGGCAAGCAGGCGATAGAGCGCCGTCACCCGCATGTAGAGAGTCAGCGTCTCCGGCACGCTGGTGCCGAGCTCCTCGGCGAAGAGGCTGAGCACGGCGGCGGTCTCGATCTGCTGCCCCGCCTCGTCGTCGTCGTCGTCCGCGTCGTCGTCGTCGGCCGGCGTGTCGGCGGCGAGCTGGGCCAGATATTCGCCGAACAGGAAGATCGCCGACGCGAGCAGATCGGGCTCGACCGCCGGCACCCGCGGCGGGATCGCGAAGGGCGGGGCGGAATTCATGGCGCGGAATTTGGCCGCTGTCCTGCCGCCTTGCAACTGCATTTTCGCGCGCGAGGGTGGCCTTGGCGGTGGCGCGGTTTCGCGATAGCGTGCGCCCGATGAGCCCGCCTCTCGAAAGTCCCGTGCCGGCTGAGGGCGCAAGCCCGCTCGAGCGCGTGCGCGAACTCGGCCCCCTGATCGCCGCATCCTCCGACGAGATCGAGCGCAACCGGCGCCTGCCGCCCGCCCTCGTCGCGGCGATGAAGGAGGCGGACCTCTTCCGCCTGCTGCTGCCGCGCGAGTATGGCGGCGCCGAGCTCGACCCGCCGGGTTTCGTGCGCGTCATCGAGGCGATCGCCAAGCTCGACGCCAGCACCGCCTGGATCCTGTGCCAGACCGCGGTCGCCGCCACCATCGCGGCGCGGCTGCCGCCTCATGCCGCGCGCGAGATGTGGCGCGACCCGCATACGATTCTCGCCTGGGGACCCTCCACGGATTCGCGCGCGGTGGCGGTCGAAGGGGGATATCGCGTCACCGGCACCTTCGCCTTCGCCAGCGGCTGCTGGTACGCGACCTGGTTCGGCGGCGACTGCGCGGTCTACGAGCCGGACGGAACCCCGCGCCGCACCGAAGGCGGCAAGCCGGTGACGCGCCGCGTGCTGTTTCCCGCCGAGCGCGCGGCGATGCGCGACATCTGGAACGTGATCGGCCTGCGCGGCACCGGCAGCGACGGGTATATCGTCAAGGATCTGTTCGTGCCCGAGGATTTCTCGGTCGCGCGCATCGACGACCCGGCCGAGCGTCGCAACATGAACCGGCTCTATGCCTTCTCGGCCTACAACCTCTTCGCCACCGGCTTTGCCGCGCTCGCGCTGGGGGTGGCGCGCTCGCTGCTCGATAGCTTCGTCGATCTTGCCAAGGCCAAGACGCCGCGCGGCTTCAAGACCACGCTGCGCGACGATGGCGCGAGCCAGATGGAGGTGGGCTTCGCCGAGGCGCGGCTCCGGGCCGCGCGCATGTATCTCATGGGCACGGTCGGCGAGGCCTGGGACGAGGCGCAGCGCGTCAACGAGGTGTCGCTCGACACCCGCATGGCGATCCGGCTGGCCGCGACCTACGCCATCCGCCAAGCGAAGGACGTGGCCGAGACCGCGTTCGACGCCGCCGGCACCACCGCGGTCTTCGCGTCGAGCCCGTTCGAGCGGCGCATGCGCGACCTCCACGCCGTCGCGCTGCAGCTCCAGGGACGCAAGTCCCATTTCCAGACGGTGGGCCAATATCTTCTCGGCCTCGATCCCGAGTTGGGCTGGATCTGACGCGGCTTACGGCCGCCCGGGCGGAATGCTATCGTTCACGCGGTTAGATCAATAAACCCAATCGGGGAGGGACCATCCATGCGCTACAAAATCGTGCTTTCGGCGGTCTCGTGCGCCGCGCTTTTGATCGCGGCATCGGCTCTCGCGCAGCAAGCGGCTCCCGCCGCGCCCCAACCGCCTATGCCCTATGGCATGCCGATCTCGCTCGACCCGGCCAAAAAAGCAGCTGCGGCCGCCGAAGCCGAGACGATGAAGACCGGATTCCCCTCCGCCATCGTCATCGTCGGCCCCAACGGCGAAGTCATCTTCGAAGAGAAGATGGACAACTCCAACAACTCCGCGATGACGGTGGCGGAGCAGAAGGCCCGCGGCGCCGTGTTCTACCGCCGCCCCACCAAGTTCTTCCAGGACCGCCTGGCCCAGGCGCCCTACATCATCCAGCTTGCCGGCATCTCGGTGATCGGCGGCGGCATTCCGCTGGTCGTCAGCGGCCATATCGTCGGCGCCATCGGCGTGAGCGGCGCGCCGACCGCGGACGGCGACATGCAGGCGGCGCAAGCCGGCGCGGACACGCTGAAATAGCCCTGATCGCCGACGCGGCGGTCGGCCGATATCGCCTCGTCCGCGGCGCGGAATTGGGCTGGATTTGACGCGGCCTAGCCTCGACTTTTGTTGACAACAGCAGCGTCTGCCGCAACTCTCCGCGCCAAGCGTGCCGTGAGCGCGCGCGAGCGAACGAGGGTCTTCAGGGATGGCGGATCGGATCACCTTCCGCGACGTGCGACATATATACCGGCCGCCGCGGCGCCGCCCGGTGCTGGCGCTCGACAACGTGACCTTGTCGGTCCGCGACCGCGAGTTCATGGCGCTGCTCGGCCCCTCGGGCTGCGGCAAGAGCACGTTGCTCTATCTCCTCGGCGGCTTCCTCCCCGTGGAGGCCGGCGCCATCACGGTCGACGACAAGCCAGTGGCGGGGCCGGGGCCGGACCGCGGCATCGTGTTCCAGAACTTCGCCCTGTTCCCGTGGAAGACGGTGCGACAGAATATTCTCTACGGGCTCGAGAAGCTCGGCGTCGCCAAGCCCGAGCGCGAGCGCCGCGCTCAGGACCTCGTCGAGCTTGTTCATCTCACCGGGTTCGAGGACAGCTTCCCCTCGCAGCTCTCGGGCGGCATGAAGCAGCGCGTCGCCATCGCCCGGACGCTCGCGGTCGATCCGGCGATCATGCTGATGGACGAGCCGTTCGGCGCGCTCGACGCGCAGACGCGCGGCCTCATGCACGAAGAATTGCTGGCGATCATGAAGCGCACTCCCAAGACCGTGGTGTTCGTGACCCACGACGTGCGCGAGGCGGTCTATCTCGCCGACCGCGTCGCGGTGATGACGGCGCGGCCGGGCCGGATCAAGGAGGTGGTCGAGATCGAGCGCCCCGATGGCGCCGGCCCCGACATCGTCAACACCCCGGCCTTCGCGGAGAAGGTCGATCATCTCTGGCGCCTGGTGCGCGACGAGGCGCTGCTGGCGCAGCAACGGCACGATTAGCGATAGACGAGCGAGAAGGAGGAAGCGATGGCGGGGCAGGGCGTCGGCGTCAAGGAAGTATCGTGGCTCGACTGCGCCGGCGGCGGCCAGATCGTGGTCGACGGCAATTTCGCCTATATCGGCCACATCGACGCGCCCAACGGCACGACGATCGTCGATGTCGCCGACCCCAAGAATCCCAAGATCGTGTCCGAGATCGCGATCCCGCACGGGCTCCATTCGCACAAGGTGCGGGCGGCCAATGGCATCATGGTGGTGAACCGCGAGCATCACGGCCGCGCGCCGGACGGCAAGCATCCCGGCCGCGGCGGGCTGATGATCTACGACGTCGCCAACCCGCGCGCGCCCAAGCTGATCCGGCATTGGGAGTGCGACGGCAACGGCGTCCACCGCTTCACCTTCGACGGGCGCTATGCCTACATCTCGCCGCAGGTGGAAGGTTACGTCGGCAACATCGTGATGATCCTCGACCTCAAGGACCCGGCGCGGCCCGAGGAGGTCGGGCGCTGGTGGATGCCGGGCCAGTGGAAGGCCGGCGGCGAGACGCCGAGCTGGAAGGGCCACGCGCACCGCTGCCACCATCCGATCCGGCGCGGCGACCGGCTCTACACCAGCTACTGGCACGGCGGCGTCGTCATCCTCGACATCGCCGACATGGCGCACCCGAAGCTGGTCTCGTCGATCGACTGGAGCCCGCCCTTCCCGTGGCCGACGCACTCCGCCGTGCCGATCGACCGCGCCATCGCGGGCCGGCGCTACATGCTGGTCGCCGACGAGGACGTGCTGCCGATGGACGAAGAGATGGCGCCGGAAATGTCCGCCTTCATCTGGATGGTCGACATCACCGACGAGACTCGCCCGACCCCCATCGGCAGCTTCCAGGTCGCGGGCGTCGAGGGCCAGCGCAACCCGCAAATGACCGGCTGCCACCAGCCGGTGGAGACCATCGTCGGCAACGAGGTTCCGGCGGCGTGGTTCTCCAACGGCTTGCGCATCCTCGACATCTCCAACCCGCACGCGATGCGCGAGGTGGCGCATTTCATCCCCGACACGCAGAGCGGCAAGCGGGTGTGCAGCAACGACGTCTATGTCGACGAGGGCGGCTTGATCTATCTCGCGGACCGCTGGCGCGGCCTGTCGATCGTCGAACGCGCCTGAGACGCGGCGGGGTGGCGTCGAACCTGCCGGTGTGATACGCTGGCTTACAGAGACGCACACCGTATGCTGGCATGACCGACACCACCCATATCACGCTGCGGGCGCCTGCGGAGATTGTCGAGGCGCTCGACCGGGTCGCAGCCATCCTGGATCGCGACCGCTCGTGGCTGATGCTGCGCGCGATGCGCCAGTTTCTCGACCGCGAGGGCCGCGAAATTCTCGAGGACGCGCGCGCCATCGCGGCGCTTGATCGCGGCGAGAGCGTGAAGTTCGAGGACGCGCTTGCCGAGCTCGACGAGATCATCGACGGAGCGGATCGGAAGAAGCGCCGCCGCGCGCGATGACGGCCGCGGTCCGGATCGCGCAAAGCGCCCGCGACTGGATGCGGCGCGAGGCCGAGTATTTGCACGGCGAGCGGCCGGAGGCGGCGCGCCGGTTCCGGGACGCGATGCGCAAGGCGCAAATTCTCCTGGCGGATCAGCCGCGCGCGGGCGTGCACGGTCTCATCGTGGATACGCGAATTCTGGTTTCGGGCGACTACCTTCTCTCCTATCGCCTGGTCCTGGCGGGCGATGGCGAGACCGTGACGGCGGTCGAAATCTTTGCCGTCCGGCACGGTCGCCAGGCGGACGCGAGGCGTCTCGTTCCCTGATCGCTACAGCGGAATCGCCAGCAGCGTGTCGATGCGGCGGCTGTCGAGGATGACGAGGCGCTCGGCGAAGACGGGCTCGGCGCCCGCGAGCGCGATGCGGTCGAGATAGCGGCCGGCGCCGAACAGGCTCATCGCGCCGTCCTGCATGATGCGGATCACCTGGAAGTTGGTCTGGGCGTGGGCGCCCGCCTCGTCGTGCCCCAGGATCAGCGTCGGCGACAGGATGTGGCGATAGCGCTGCGCCTCGTAGATGTTCGCCTCGCGCAGCGCCCGCACCCGGTCGGTCAGCATGCCGCGCGAATTGGCGAAGAACACGCCGATGGGGTGCCCCTTGTCGTAGTTCTCGCGCGAGATGATCTGGTAGCGGCAGGATGGGGCGAAGAAGTTGGGCCACTCCTCGAGCCGGTCGTCGTCGATGCAGGCGGCATAGAGGCCCATGAGCCGCTCGATCGCATAGTGCAGCGCCGCGTCGTTCATAGACCCATGTGCTCGCGATAGACCTTCCAGAAGCCCCGGAGCGGCGATTCCGTCGCGCGCGTGTCCTGAGAGCGCCAGTCGCGCCCGCCCATCTCGAGGATTTCGCGGTCGGCGCCGGCGCCGGCGATGCCGCGGCGCACGAAGCTGCCGACCGCCCCGTCCTCCATCGAGATATAGCCCGCAGGGCCGACCAGGTTCGCCTGCTTCACGCGCTGCAAGGTCATCGCCTCGTCGTCGTCCTCGAAACCGAAATAGGTCCACAGCAGCTCGGTCTCGTCCTTGCCGCGCGGCACCACCTGGCGCGTGCACAGGCAGTTCTGGATTTGCTGCAGCACGAAGCACGGGAACACCGACAGGATTTGCAGCGAGATGCCGTCGCCGAACTCGTCGCTTCCCTGAATGAGCGACGGGTCGGCGAGCTGGAAGCCCTCGTGCTTGGCGCGGATGTCGGCGGCGTCATAGTCCGCACTCGGCCGGTCGGTTGCCATCTTGGAATAGCTGACATGATGGCCGCCGGTCGCGTCGATGACGATACCGCCCTCGGCCGAAAGCCGGTTGAGGCGGAACGTCGTGAAGAACAGGTGCAGCAGGCTGGCGTGATAAGGGTCGCGCACGTTGCAGATATACATCTTCCAATTGTTGGGCAGCATCTGGCTGTTGGTGCCGAGGATCTTGACCGGCTTCTTCATCACCCGCGCGATCCGCGCGCCGATCTCGGGACCGAGATAGGCGTCGAGCGCGGGCGCCGCGTCGGAGAACGAGCCGAACACGATGCCGTGGTGGCTCGCGACCCGTAAGCTCCGCCGCTTCCACTCCTCGCGCTTGAAGTCCGCCGGCATGCCGCCGCTGCCGCCGATGCCGCGCTGGAAGGTGACGGCGGTAAGGTTGCCTTTGAGGTCGTAGGTCCAGCCGTGATAGACGCAGCTGATGCGCGCGCCGTGCCCCGCATCCTTGTGGCAGATGAGCGCGCCGCGATGGGCGCAGCGGTTCTCGAACGCGCCGAGCGTCCCGTCCATGTCGCGCGCCACCACCACCGGCACGTCGCCGACGAAGGTCGCGCGATAGTCGCCCGGTGTGGCGATCTCGCATTCGAGGCAGAGATAGCTCCAGGTCGCGCCCATAAAAATGCGTTCGCGTTCGCGATCGTAGATGTCCTGGCTCTTGTAAAGCTCGAAGGGGACGCGCGAGGAGCCCGCCTCGGGCCATGCCGTGCTTTGCAAATCGTCCATCGCCTTTGCCCTCACCCGCCCAGCATCGCGCCGGCCGCGATCCCGGCCTCGTTTCCGGCGATCTTCTTGCCGTCATCGATGCGGCAGCGCGCCACTTGGAGCAATCCGCCCTGGGCGCATACCGTGAAGCTGTCGCCCTCGACCTTCGCCACCTGGCCGGGCTTCAGCCCCTTCACCGCGCCGAAGGTGCGGGCGACGATCTTGCGCGCGTCGAACAGCTGCAGCCGCTTGCCCTCCCAGCGCGTCCAAGCGCCCGGCGCGGGATTGCAGCCGCGCACCAGGTCGTAGATGCGATCGATATGCATGGCCCAATCGATGTGCGATTCCGCCTCGCGAACCCAGCCCTCGTAGGTCGCCAGGCTTTCGTCCTGTGCCACTTCGCGCGCGGTGCCCGCGATCACCGCTTCCGCCGCCTCGATCAGCGCCGCCACGCCGAGCGGGAAGATGCGGTCGAAATAGACGCTGCCGAGCGTGTCGTCGGGGCCGATCGCGACCTCCTTCTGCAGCAGCACGGCGCCCTCGTCGAGCCCGTCCGAGGGACGGAAGATGGTGAGGCCGGTCTTGGTCCGCCCGGTCATGATCGCCCAGTTGATCGAGGACGGACCGCGATGGAGCGGCAGCAGCGAGGGGTGGAACTGGATCGTCCCAAAGCGCGGCAGCAGGCAGAAGGTCTGCGGCACGAACTGCGTCACAAAGGCCATGACGCCGAGATCGGCCTTCATGCGCGTGATGGTGTCGCGTGCCTCGTCGCTGCTGTAGGAGCGGAAGGAGGCGACCGGCAGGCCGTACTCGGTCGCGGCGGCCTTCAGCGGATCGGGCCGCGCGCCCGGCGCTTCCGGCGGCACGAACACGCCGGCGACCTGGTGCCCGCGCGCGATGAAGGCGTCGAGCGCCGCCTTGCCGAAAGCCTGCTGACCGATGACCGCAATCCGCATCGCAATCCTCCCCGCCGCCGCAGGTTACACCAGATCGGCGAGCCTGCCGAACACCGCGTGCGCGGCGCCGGGCGCGAGGCGCGGCATGGCCAGGACCGGGACGCCGGAGGAAAAGCGCCCGATGCTGGCGGCGTTGTCGGCGAGCCGCTCGGGCGCGTTGCCGTGCCCGCTCACGACGATGGCGGCGACGGCGAGCCGGCGCTGGCGCAAGGCCGCGAACGCGGTGAGGGTGTGGCTGATGGTGCCGAGATAGCTCCCCGCCACCAGTACCGCCGGCACGCCGAGTTCCGACATCCAGTCGAGCACCGTGTGGCGCTCGTCGAGCGGCACCATGACGCCGCCGATCCCCTCGACGATCGTGACGCCCGCGAACGCGTCGACCTCGGCGCGGCAGAAATCGACGAGAGCGGCGAAATCGAGCGTGCGGCCCTCGCGGCGCGCCGCCTCGTCGGGGGCGAGCGGGGCGCCGAAGCGCCACGGCGCGATGCGTGCGATTTCGGCCGCGCTGGCCGGCAGGTCGAGCGCCGCCAAAAGCCGTGCCGGATCGCTCGCCGGCGCGCTCCATTCCTCGAAGCCGCTCACCACCGGCTTCAGCGCCGCCGCCTCACGACCGCGCCGCTTCAATTCGTGAATGAGGCCGATGGCGAGGAAGGTCTTGCCGATGTCGGTCCCGGTCGCGGTGAGGAAGATCGCGCTCATCGCAGCGCAGCGGCGGCGGGACGGGCGAGATTTCGGTCTTGCAGGATCACGAAGCGGCCTTTGCGCAAGGGGGCACGGTGGATGTAGCCTCAACCGCCGGCCCGAGCAAGGAGCGCGCATGAGCACGGAACCCGATCCGGTGAGGCACGACTGGACGCGCGCGGAGGTGGCCGCGCTCTATGCGCTGCCCGTGCCGGAACTGGTGTTTCGCGCGCAAGCGCTGCACCGGCGCTTTTTCGACCCCACGCGGGTGCAGCTTTCGACCCTGCTGTCGATCAAGACCGGCGGCTGTCCCGAGGATTGCGCCTATTGTCCGCAGAGCGTGCATTACGACACCGGCGTCGCTGCCGCCAAGCTGATGGGCGTGGCGGACGTGGTCGCCGAGGCCGCGCGCGCGCGCGACGCCGGCGCTTCGCGCTTTTGCATGGGCGCTGCCTGGCGCGAGCCCAAGGACCGTGACCTCGACGCGGTCTGCGCCATGGTCGCGGGGGTGCGGGAGTTGGGGCTCGAGACCTGCGCCACGCTCGGCATGCTCGACGCGGCGCAGGCGCAGCGCCTCAAAGCGGCGGGGCTCGATTTCTACAACCACAACATCGACACCTCGCCCGAATATTACGGCCGCATCATCACCACGCGGGTCTACCAGGAGCGCCTCGACACGCTGGCGCGGGTCCGCGACGCCGGGATCAAGGTGTGCTGCGGCGGCATCGTCGGCATGGGCGAGAGCCGCGAGGATCGCGTCGGCATGATCCAAACGCTCGCGACATTGCCGGTCCATCCCGAGAGCGTGCCGATCAATCTGCTGGTCCGCGTCAAGGGCACGCCGATGGGGGATGTGCCGCCGCTCGACGGCATCGAGTTCGCGCGCACCATCGCGGCCGCGCGCATCACCATGCCGCGCGCGGTGGTGCGGCTCTCGGCCGGGCGCGAGGAGATGACGGATGAGCTGCAGGCGCTGTGCTTCCTCGCCGGCGCCAACTCGATCTTCTGCGGCCCGCGCCTCTTGACCACGCCCAACCCCGCGCGCGACCGCGACGACGCGCTGTTCGAGCGGTTGGGGATGCGGCCGCTTTAGGAGCGCTTGCTACCCCCCATCCCAATCTTCGCCCGCAAGGGGGGAGGGAAGCGTGGGGGGTCAGCTTACGCGTTGCTGCCGGCAATCGCCTCGCGCACGGCCGCCGTCACCTGCGCCGTCGTGGCGCTGCCGCCGAGATCGGGCGTGTGCAGCTTGGGGTCGGCGGTAACGCGCTCGATCGCCGCCATGAGGCGCCGCGCCGCCTCGCCCTCGCCGAGATGCTCCAGCATCATCGACGCGGTCCAGAAGGTGGCGATGGGATTGGCGATGCCCTTGCCGGCGATGTCGAAGGCCGAGCCGTGGATGGGCTCGAACATCGAGGGAAAGCGCCGCTCCGGATTTAGATTCGCGGTGGGCGCGATGCCGAGCGATCCTGCCAGCGCCGCGGCGAGGTCGCTCAGGATGTCGGCGTGCAGGTTGGTCGCGACCACGGTGTCGATGGTGGCGGGCTTCAGCACCATGCGCGTCGTCATGGCGTCGACCAGCTCGCGGTCCCAGGCGACGTCGGGAAACGCGCACGCGGTCGCGGCGGCGATCTCGTCCCACAGCACCATGCCGTGGCGCTGCGCGTTGGACTTGGTCACGACCGTGAGATGACGGCGCGGGCCAGCGCGAAGGCGAAGCGCATGATGCGCTCGACCCCGGCGCGGGTGAAGATCGCGGTCTCGGTCGCGACCTCCTCGGGAAGGCCGCGATGGGCGCGCCCGCCATGGCCCGCGTATTCGCCCTCGCTGTTCTCGCGCACGATCACCCAGTCGAGATCGCGCGAGCCGACATTCCTCAGCGGCGAGGCGATGCCGGGCAGGATGCGGGTGGGGCGGACATTGGCGTACTGGTCGAAGCCCTGGCAGATGGCGAGCCGCAGGCCCCACAACGTCACGTGATCGGGAATGCCGGGATCGCCCACCGCGCCGAAGAAGATCGCGGCGAAACGCCTAAGCTGCGCGATCCCGTCCTCGGGCATCATGCGCCCGTGCGCGCGGTAATAGTCCGAGCCCCACGGGAACTGCGCGACCTCGAGCCGGAAGCCGGAGCGCTGGGCCAAGGTCTCGAGCACCTCGAGGCCGGCAGCGATCACTTCCTTGCCGATGCCGTCGCCCGGGATCGCCGCGATCGCGTGGTGGCGCAAAGTCTCAGCGCCGCTCGTTGCGCCGCCGCCGCGGCCGCGCGTCCTGCGGCCGACCCACCAGCGGGCTCGCCTGGTGATGGATCATGCGCCACTGCCCGGCTTCCTTGACGAACATGTTGGTGGCGACGAGGTTGCCGGCGGCCAGCTCTTCCTCGCAGGTCACCAGCGCGAAATTGTCATAAAGGAAGGCCTGGTCGTCGTAGATGGCGACGCGGGTCGGCTCCGGGCTGGTCAGGATGTTGCGCCAGCTCCGCAGCACCGCCTCGCGCCCGGAGAAGGGCGGCCAGCCCGGGTGGATGCACAGCACCGGCACGGTCTTGGCCCACAGCGCGTTCATCGCCGGATAGTCGCAGCTCGCGAAGGCGCGGTAGAACTCGAGATTCGCCGCCAGCACGGCATCGTTTTCGCTCATGTCCGATGGTGTCGCACTTTCGGCCGCAAAATGCCAGCCCCGCACGTTCGCAAGTGCGAACCGAGTCCCTTGCCCTGGATCGCGTTCGCATTTAAATTGCGACCGCTTCGCATTTGCAGCTTTCCCGAGGATCTATGCTGGCGGTGGCGGTCATCGTTTTTCGCGAGGTGGTGGAGGCGGCGCTGATCGTCGGCGTCGTCCTGGCCGCGAGTCGCGGCGTCAGTGGCCGCGCGTGGTGGGTCAATGCCGGCATCGCGGTGGGCGTGCTGGGAGCGCTGGTGGTGGCGGGCTTCGCCGGCGAGATAGCCTCCGCGCTTGACGGGGTGGGGCAGGAAATCTTCAATGCCGCCATCCTCTTCGCCGCCGTCATTATGCTCGGACTGCACAATGTCTGGATGCGCCGCCAGGGCCGCGAGCTGGCCCAATCGGCGTCGAGCGTCGGCGCCGAGGTGCGGGCCGGAACCAGGCCGCTCGCCGCGTTGGCGACGGTCGCCGGGCTCGCCGTGCTGCGCGAGGGTTCGGAAGTCGTGCTGTTCGTCTATGGCGTCGCCGCCGCCCAGGGCACCGGCGCGGCCGGCGTCGCGCTGGGCGCGCTGATCGGCGTCGCCGGCGGGGTCGCGGTCGGCGCGGCGATCTATTACGGGCTGGTGACGATTCCGATGCGCCACCTCTTCACGGTGACGAGCGCGGTCATCCTGCTGCTCGCCGCCGGCATGGCGTCGCAGGGCGCGGCCTTCCTGGTCCAGGCCGATCTCCTGCCGCCGTTGGGCGGGCAGGTGTGGGACACCTCGTCGCTGCTGACCGAGCGCAGCCTGCTCGGCCAGACCTTGCACGCGCTCATAGGATACGTGGCTCGGCCCGAGGGCATCCAAGTCGTCGCCTATGTCGCGACGCTCGTCGTCATCGGCGGCATGATGCGCGGCTTCGGCCGTCGCGGCGTCATCCCGGCGCGAGCTCGGTGAGGCCAGGGGTCGCGAGGGGCGCTTGCCCCGTCCGCGGCGCTGATCCAATCTCTGCCGATGCAGCGCAGGCTGACCACCATTCTCGCCGCCGACGTCGCCGGCTACAGCCGGCTCGCGGGCGCCGACGAGGAAGGCACGGTGTCGCGCCTGCGCGCGCTCCGGCACGAGCTGATCGATCCGGTGATCGCGGCCCGTAACGGCCGCACCGTCAAGCTCACCGGCGACGGCCGCATCGTCGAATTCGCCAGCGTGGTCGACGCCGTGCGCTGCGCCCTCGAGGTCCAGCGCGGCATGGCTTCGCGTAACGCCAACATCGCGCCCGACAAGCGCATCGAATTCCGGGTCGGGATTCACCTCGGCGACGTGATCGTCGAGGACGACGGCGATTTGATGGGCGACGGCGTCAACATCGCCGCGCGGCTCGAGGGCATCGCCGAGCCCGGCGGCATTTGCCTCTCGAACGCGGCCTATGAACAGGTGCGCGACAAGGTCGCCGAGACCTTCGCCGATCTCGGCGACCAGGAACTGAAGAACATCGCCCGCCCGGTGCGCGCGTTCGCGCTAAGTCCCTCTCCGCCCTCGGGGGCGGAGAGGTTAGGTGAGGTGGGGGATTCTCGAGCGTTCGCCCCACCTCACCCCGACCCTCTCCGCCCCGCCGGGGCGGAGAGGGAGAAGAGTCCGCAGGGCGCTCCGCGCCTCTCCATCGTCGTCCTTCCCTTCGCCAATCTCGGCGGCGACCCCGAGCAGGAGTATTTCGTCGACGGCGTGACCGAGAGCCTGACCACCGATCTCTCGCGCATCTCGGGCAGCTTCGTCATCGCGCGCAACACCGCCTTCACCTACAGGGGCAAGGCGGTGGACTTGAAGCAGATCGGGCGCGAGCTTGGCGTGCGCTATGTCTTGGAAGGCAGCATGCAGCGCGGCGGCAACCGGCTGCGCGTCAATGTCCAGCTCATCGACGCCGAGAGCGGCATTCATCTTTGGGCGGAGCGCTTCGACAAACCCTTGGCCGATCTCTTCGACATGCAGGACGAGATCGTCGCCCGCCTCGCGCGCCAGTTGGACAGCCAGCTGATCGCGGCCGAGGCGCGGCGCGCGGCGCGCTCGCCGCATCCCGATTCGATGGACCTTTTCTTCCAAGGCACGGCGTGCTGGCATAAGGCGCTGAGTGCCGAAAACCTCGCGCAGGCGCACAGCTTTTTCGAGCGCGCCCTGGCGCTCGATCCCGGCAATGTCGAGGCGCTCGCGGGCGCGGCGTGGGTCGAGATGGCGATTGCCGCAAACTACCTGCCCGACGATCACGCCACCCGTGACGCCACGGCGGCAGCATTGGCGAGCAAGGCTCTCGCGCTGGCGCCGAACCATCCCTTTGCCCATTACGTGTTGGGCCACGCCTTGATGCGCACCAACCGCGCTGCTCAGGGCATCGGTGAGTGCGAACAAGCCCTGGCGTTGGATCGGAACTTGGCCGTTGCTCATGTGCTCATCGGCACCGCGAAGAACTCGCTCGGGCGCGCCGGGGAGACGGAGGCGCACATCCTCGACGCGCTGCGGCTCAGTCCGCGAGACTTCTTGGCCTATCATTGGATGTTCTTCGCGGGCTATGCCAAGTTGCAGCTCGGAAACGATGAGGAAGCGGTCGCCTGGCTGCGCCGGTCCATCGAGGCCAATCGAAATTATTCTCCAAGTTTCCATTTTCTCGCCGCGGCCTTAGCGCGGCTCGGCAGGCTCGACGAGGCGCGCGAAGTCGCCAAGGCCGGTACGGCGCTCAATCCGGCCTTCTCCCTCCGCCGCTTCCGTAGCGCCGCTGTGAGCGACAATCCGATCTATTTGGCAGGACGCGAACGCCTCATCGACGGCATGCGCATGGCCGGGGTGCCGGAAGGATGAAACACGAGCGGGGGCAACCATGGCGAAACTGCTGACGGCGCTCGTGGCCGCGCTTGTGGCGCTCGCCGCGCCGGCTTGTGCGGGCAAAGCCGACGACACGTTGAGCATCGCCGTCACCGACTGGTTCAGCACGCTCGACCCCTACCAGTTTCCGCTCGACGAGGCGGCGGTGTTCTATGGCGCGGTCTACGAGACCCTGGTGGTCTATGACGCGCGCAAGCAGGTGTTCGTGCCGCGGCTCGCCACGTCGTGGCAGCGGATCGACGACCGCACCATCGAGTTCGTCTTGCGCGCGGACGTCAAGTTCCACAACGGCGACACGCTCGACGCCGACGACGTGGTCGAGACCATCAAGTACATCGTCGATCCCGCCTTTCCCATGCGCCACAAGGACCTCTACGACTGGGTCGAGACGGTCGAGAAGCGCGGCCCCCTGACCGTGCGCATCACCGCCAAGCACGCCATGCCGGTCGATCTCCAAACGATCGCGTTCCAGTTCCAGATCCTCGACGCGAAGGTGCTGACCAAGCTCGACAACAAGGCCGATTACGGCCGCGTGAGCCGGGTCGGGACCGGCCCCTACAAGGTGGTCTCGTTCGATCAGCGCAAGATGGTGCTGGAGCGGTTCGACGATTACTGGGGCGGACCCGCCGGGCCCGACGGTCCCCGCATCAAGCGCATCGTCGCGCTGCCCATCCCCGACCGGCAGACGCAGATCGCGCAATTCCTCACCGGCGCCCTCGACGTCATCCGCAACGCCAGCGCCGACACCGCGCGCGAGCTCGGCAAGATGCCGGACACGCGGGTCACCGGCATGCATAACGGGCAGCTCATGTACATCACGCTCGACGCGCTGGGCCGGTCCGACAACAAGGCGATGACCGACCAGCGCGTGCGCCAGGCGTTCATGATGGCGATCGACCGCAAGGAGCTAGCCCGCAGCGTCATTCCCGGCGGCGACATCGCGACGATCTTGGACGGCATCTGCGTCGAGGGCGTGGTGGGCTGCGCCGCCTCGACCCATCCGCCCGACTACGATCCCGAGGGCGCGAAGAAACTCCTCGCCGCTTCGGGCTATCCCGATGGGTTCGATCTCGAGCTCGACGTGCACGAGCCGATCAAGGAGATCGCCGAGGCGATCGCGGGGCAGCTGCGCAAGGTCGGCATCCGCGCCAGCACGCGGCCGCTGCCGTCCTCGCTCTATGTGCGGCTCAGGGGCGAGGGCAAGTTCACCGCCTTCGTGGGATATCGCCCGACCGCCGCGCGCCCCGACATGGACGATCTGTGCGACTTTTTCTTCAACGGCAACCGCGACTATTGGAACGATCCGGTGCTGAAGGAGGTGCAGCGCGCCGGCGCCCTGGAGTTCGACGAGGAAAAGCGCGTCGACATCTACCGCCGCGGCATCGACCAGGTGAACCGGATGAACTACATCCTGCCCCTGACCGATTTGCCGATCGTGTTCGTGCATGGGAAGGACGTGCGCATCGTCGAGGACCCCTTGAACCCCATCGCCAACGACATCCGCGATTTCTATTGGAGCAAATGAGCAGGACGCACGGGCCGTGCCCCTAATCCACCGCCACGAAGATGCAGTGGCGCACCTTGTCGGCCACCGCCTTGGACAAGTGGCCCTTGCCGCGCGTGTCCTCGACCAGGACCACCTCGCCGGCGCCGATGACGCGGCTTTGGCCGTCGCTGGCGGTCAACTCGACCCCGGCGTCGAGATTGATGATGTATTGGCGGCGCGGCGCGGGATGCCAGTCGATGTCGTACTGCGCCGGCACCTCGCGGAAGATGATGCCGGTGGCGGGGAAGCGCTTGGACAGCTTGCCGCCGCGCGTCTCCTCCACCCATTCGACCTCGATGTCGCGCCAGTGCGAGATTCCGGCCGCGTCCTCGTAGAGATTGTGGATGCGCATCGCTTCCCTCCCGCTCATTGCTCCGGCAGCGCCACGACATAGCGCGTGTCGATCACCGCGGCGGCGTCGACCCCCGGCTTCACCATGCCCTGGCCCTTGAACCATTCGATCTGGCGCAGCACGTCCTTGACGTCGAGCCGGCCCTCGGAGTCCATCGACGAGATGCCGAACCTCACGTCCTCGATGCCGAGGCCCAGATCCTTGCCGAGCAGCGCCAGGAGCTCGGGGGCGTCCGGTCCGTCGCGCCGCTTGCCGTCCGGGCCGGTGAAGGCGTCGTGATAGAGGCGCGCGGCCTTGCGGTAGGCGCGCAGGAAGCGCTCCACCGTGTCGCGCCGCTCGTTCGCGGTCTTGAGCGAGGCGAACACGGCGCCGAACTGGAACGGCGTCTCGTCGCCGACATAGCCCAAAAGCTTCACGCTGCCGGCTTGGATCGCGTGCGCCGCGGACGAGGTGGGCGGCGCGGTGGCATCGACCTGGCCGCCGATCAAGGCCGCCATCTCGTTGGGCGCCGATTGCAGCGGCACCAGGCGCACGCCGCCAAGATCGAACTGGTACTTCGCCGCCGCCAGCACCAGCGCGTAATGCGTCGGCCCGCCCACCTCCGTCACGGCGAAGGTCTTGAGATGCGCGCCGAGGTCGCGGTAGCTCTTGAGCCCGCCGTCCCAGGCGCGGTTCGACGCCACCATGGCGAGGCCCTGGAAGCCCGGCGCCTCGTGGATGCCGCCGGCGACGATGCGCACCTGGCCGCCGAGATTGAACAGCCCGCCCGAGGTTCCGGCGCCGCCGAAATCGATCGCGCCCGAGGCCACCGCGACCGCGATCTCCTCGGCGCCCGCGACCAGCAGCTTCAATTCGGATTGCAGTCCCTCGGCGGCGAAGAAGCCCTTCTCCTGCGCGACGAGCAGCGCCGGCGAGACCGTGTTCTTGGTGACGCCGACCGTGATCGCCTCGGCCGAGGCCGGCGCGGGCGCCAGCGCGCCCAGGATGACGAGCAGGATGGCGGCCACGGATTTCATCACGAGCGTCCCCGGATCACTTCGGCAGGAACTCTTCGGTGTAGAGCTTGGTCATGTCGGGCTCGGCGTCGAGCAGCTTCAGGTCGGCGAACGAGCGCTTCAACGTGGCCAGCGTCGCCGCGTTGAAATGCCCGTCGGTGTTGAACATCGGCAGGGTGATGTCGAAGTCCTTCGCCTGGATGGCGAGCGGCATGCCGGTCATCTGCGCCGCGATCTTCACCGACTCGTCGCGGTTGGCGCGCATGAACCTGACGGCGTCGAACCAGCCCGCCAGGAAGCGCCTTATCGCATCGGGATTGCCGGCGATGAGCGTGCGCGTGGCAAAGACGACCGACCCGCCCAGCTCGCCGGCCCAGGACGACACCGGGGCGATGAGGCGGCCCTCGCCCTGTGCCTCCATCTGAAAGGCGAGCGACGTCGACACGATGCCGGCGTCGACGGTATGGGTGCGAAAGGCCGCGAAAATGCTCGACGTCTCGCCGCCGATCGCGATCGGGGTGACGCCGCCTGGACCCCAGCCGCGCTGGCGCGCGAGCTCGAGCGCGAGCCAGTAGGTCAGCGAATTGATCGTGGTGACGCCAATCCGCGCGCCTTTCAGGTCCGCGAGCGATGTGGCGGCGGAATCCTTCGGCACCGCCATGCCGATGAACAGCAGCGGCCCGGCGCCGTTCGCGACCGCGAGCTCGGGCGCGCCCTTGGCGATGAGCGCCAAGTCGGTGCCGGCGCCGACGCCGAGATCGAGGCTCCCCGCCGTCATCGCCTGGTGCAGCTTGGCGCCGCCGGCGAAATCGAAGATCTGCAGCTCGAGGCCCTGCTTGGCGAACAAGCCCTCCTTCGCCCCCACCTCGAGCGGCACCATGGTCGACGCGCTGGGCGAAGCCTTGCCGACCCTGAGCATGTCCTCGGCATGGCTCGCCTGGATGGCGACGAGCGCCGCCGCGAGCGCCAGCATGAGAGCGCGCACGATTCCTCCCCGGCATTTTGCGCCATTGTCGTCGAAACCGGCGCTGGGGTCGAGAGGTGCCGCGAGACACCCCCGTCATTGCGAGCGAAGCGAAGCAATCTCGTCTCTTCGTTGTGCGGCATAATTGAGCGATTGCGGGATCATCGCCCTCGCAATGACAAGGTTTTTCATGCGCCTCGCCTCGAAGGATTCACGTACCGGCGCGGCGGTGGTAATTTGCCATTTAGCTCTCGCGTGTTAGAATTGGTCTATGACCAAGCTTCTCGAACAGGCGCTTGAAGCGGCGCGCATCCTACCGCCGGATGCTCAGGACGACATTACCCGTGTCATGCTTCGGCTGGCCGGCACGGACGACGAGGCGCCGCCGGTGCCGCTGAACGAAGATGAACGCGCCGCCATCGCGGCCTCGAAGGAAGCCGCCGCGCGCGGCGAATTTGCCACCGAGGAGCAGGTCGGAGCCGTCTGGGCCAAGCATAAATTGTGAGGCTGCGCTACTCCCTTCCGGCCCTTGCCGATCTTGCCTCGATCCTCGATACATCGGTGCCCGCACCGTCGATGCGTCGATCCGCCGCCTGGCAACGCCGCCTTACCGCATTCTCGTTTTCTGCGAGGCGACCAAGGCCGAGATCATCATTCATGCCGTCCGTCACGCAGCACGCGATCCATCCGGGATGCCGGGCTCAGCCTAGCGGGCGCGCGATCGTGAAAATCAGCGATAGGCGCTTGGTGCGAAAATCAAGAATTATGCAACACGCGAGAAATGAGCCTGTGACAACGCTTTGTTGCCATATTCGACCCCGCATCCACGCTCTAGGGAATGACCGCATTACCTCAGAAAGCCGACGCGCTGGCAGGCAACTGTCTTGTCCGAGACGTGCCAAATCCGGAAATGGCCGCCCCGATCTCTACTTATCAGCTCGTCGGCGGGCACGAGCAAACTGGTCATTGGGGCAATGTCTAGATATGATCCATACGGGCCTACGCACGGGGCATGACAATTGCCAATTGCTCGAAGAGCAGGGAGGAATATTCATGTTTCGTAAATTCGTGATTGGCGCGCTAGGCCCCATGGCTGTTTTGTTCTCGACTACGGCATTCGCGCAAGGTACTGCGGCGGACGCTAAGGCCATGCTTGAAAAGACGGTTGCGGCCATCAAAGCCGATTACGCCAAGACGCTCGGCCAGATCAACAAGGGCGAAAACGGCTTCCTTGTGGGTGACATGTATCCGTTCTGCTTCAATCTCAGCGACGGACTCCTCGTAGCGGTCGGCAATCCCAACGTTAAGGGGTTGCTCGGCAAGGATGCGAGGACATTTAAGGACCCTACGGGCGACGTGTATGGCCCAAGGCTCTATGACGCGGCAAAAGAGGGCCAGGTCAATGAGGTCAGCTACATGTCTCCCAAGGCCGGCTCTGACAAGACGTGGGTGCCGAAGGTGAGCTTAGTTACCGCGGTCACCGGCCTGGGATGCGGCGTCGGTTACTACAAGTAGTCCGTTCCAAACCAACCGTCATATGGGCGCCGAACTGCCGAACTCCGACGCCCACACAATGCTATTTTCTCGCGTGATCGCCGGTCAGTTCCGATGCCCTTCACTCCGCATGTGCGGTTTGCCATCGAGGCTGGTCAGTTTTGATATCCGCCTCGGGTCAATCGCGCCGGTTTCGGTCGGTGCGGACTATGCCCGCTATTCGTCGAGCTTCAGAGATACGCGTGGGCGCCCAGCGCCGCGGCTTCGTGCCAAGAACTGCCGGACGCAGCCGCAGCAAATTCGACCGGGTTATCGGCCATAGGAAGCCATAGGAAGCTGCCAACATGGCCTTGTCAAAGGCCTCCGGTACGGTGAGAATTCTGGAGCCGCCAGCGCGTCACTATTGGACGCGAAAAGGGGGTCGCACTTTGACGCGATGTGACAACATAAGGGAGATCAGTCATGAGAACTCTACCAGCGAGCGCCGGACTAGCGCTGTTGTTGGCCTTGGCAACGGAACCAAGCGTCAGCGCTCAGGAGGCCCCTGCATGGATGAAACAGACACTTCCTGACCAGGCACTGAAGCCGCTATGGGACGAATACCAGGCCGTGTTGAATCCCAAGGGAGCTTTGGACGGGAAAACCAAGCAACTCATTGCCCTCGGTGTGGCAGCACAAATTCCTTGTGCATATTGCGTTTACGCTGCCACTAAAGGCGCAAAAGCCGCTGGTGCGACCGATGCTCAAATAAAGGAGGCCATTGCGACCGCCGCGCTCGTCCGTTTCAACAGCACAATGCTGAATGGCTCGGACGGCGGCCGCGATTCCGGCACGGTCTTCACTTCAAAATGAGTGAGGCCGCCGACTGAAGGCGGCCTACTTTTCACGTTCGTCCAAAAGCTTCCGGTGTCGCATTGAATACGGCCTCATCGCCGCCGGGATCGCCGTTGCTATTATCGCCGCTGTGAATGGTCTTGGATCGCAAGTTAATGCGACATTCGGCAGCGTATCGACTGCCAAGAAGTAAGACGGCCGCTCATTCGCTCGCGACGAGCGTGACTACGAAAGGCCGGGCGTGTGTCCGGCCTTATGCTTATGGACGTAAAGCGGCTGTCGGAGGTACTCGTCGGCACCACTGTGACTGTCCCCGATATTCTCGCGCATGTTTGTTGACACGCTCGCGCGCTGCCGACGGCCCTTTTCCTGGCGAGCGCGGCCCGATTTAGGTGGGTCGCGCTCCGCAAGAATCTTTTTGCGCAGCAGCAATTTCATCTTTTGAATGTCTGGAAGGGGTCATGGGCAGACGATAGCCCATGTCAACAGGCTCGCCCGCAGTTCCTCAATTAGCCGACATTGCGGCCCTGTCACGAATATCAATATCTCCGCGCCACGACGTTCGCGCCATTGGAACGGCGACTTTTCGTGTGCGCAACTTCGGTGCGAATGTATCGCTGCCACCGAATTCCGTTATAGATCGCGACCAAACAAATTAAGTTTCGCCCGTAGACCATTGCTGCCGACGATGCCCAACCGGGCGCCTCACCCCGGTCTCCCCCATTGCCCGCCGCCTTAATCCCCGATACCTCTCTTCCCCGGGGAGGGCGCGATGGCTTACGTCTTGCGGCTCCATGCCGATCGTCTCGATGCCGGCGCCGAGATTGCGTGCGCGGCGGGGCCGGTGCGCGCGATTTACGTCGAGGAGGGTTATCTCTCGGTCCTGGCCGAAGGCACCGCCGCCGCGCTGGCGCCGAATTCCGCCTGGCATGGCGCGGCCGCGGTCACCTTGCGCGCCGGCGCTCAGGGCGCGCGGGTGTTGCGCTTCGAGTTGGGCGGAAGCGGCGAGGGGCGGCCACTGCTTTCGTCGCCGCCCTTGGCGCTCGATCCCGCCGCGCCCTATCTCCTGCGCTGCGACCGGGTCGAGTTTCCCCCCGGCGGGGTCGCGTATCGCCACACCCATCAGGGGCCGGGCCTGCGCTGTCTCGTCGCCGGCGCCATTCGCATCGAGACCGCCGGCACGTCGCATTCCTACGCGCCCGGCGAGGCGTGGTTCGAGAGCGGCTCCGATCCGGTGTTCGCCGCCGGCTCGGCCAGCGCGCCGACCGCCTTCATCCGCGTCATGGTGCTGCCGCGCGCCCTCGTCGGCAAAAGCTCGATCCGCTATGTCGATCCCGCCGACGCCGACCAGCCGCGCGTCCAGCGCTACCAGATCTATATCGACCATCCCATCGCCCTGCCCGGGAGCGCGCCATGACCCAAAGCCCATCCCGCACCGGCGCGCAGATCCTGATCGACCAGCTCAAGATCCACGGCGCCGACACGGTCTTCTGCGTCCCGGGCGAGAGCTATCTCGCCGCGCTCGATGCCATGTACGACGCCAACTCGATCAGGCTTGTCTCGTGCCGCCAGGAAGGGGGCGCGGCCATGATGGCCGAGGCCTATGGCAAGCTCACCGGCCGGCCCGGCATCTGCTTCGTCACGCGCGGCCCCGGCGCGTGCAACGCCAGCGCGGGCCTCCACATCGCGCGCCAGGATTCGACGCCGCTCATCCTGTTCGTGGGCCAGGTGCCGCGCGGGGCGCGCGGGCGCGAGGCGTTCCAGGAGCTCGACTACCGCGCCGTCTTCGGCACCATCGCCAAATATGTCGACGAGATCGACGACCCGGCCCGCGTGCCCGAGCTGGTGAGCCGCGCCTTCCACATCGCGGCGAGCGGGCGGCCCGGCCCGGTGGTGCTGGCGCTGCCCGAGGACATGCTCGAGGAAGAGGCCGACGCCGCCGACGCCAAGCCCTATGTCCGGATCGAGCCCCATCCCGATCCTGCCGCGATGAGCGCGCTCCGGGACGCGCTCGCCGCCGCCAAGCGGCCGATCCTATTGCTCGGGGGGAGCCAGTGGGACGCGCGCGCGGTGGCGGCGGTCGAGACATTTGCCGCCGCAAACGATCTCCCCGTCGCCTGCGGCTTCCGCCGCCAGGACCGGTTCGGCAACGACCATCCCTGCTATGCCGGCGATGTCGGGCTCGGCGTCAACCCCAAGCTCGGTGCGCGGCTCAGGGGCGCCGACCTCCTCATCGCGGTGGGCCCGCGCCTCGGCGAGGCGACCAGCGGCGGCTACACGATCTTCGACATCCCGGTGCCGAAGCAGCGCCTCGTCCATGTCCATGCCGACACCCTCGAGCTCGGCCGGGTCTACGAATCGTTTCTGCCAATCAATGCCACTCCGCGTACATTCGCCGCCGCGCTCGCGGCACTCGCGCCCATCGCCAACCCGCCCTGGGCCGGCGCCGGCGCCGCCGCGCATGCCGACTACCTCGCCTGGCAGGAACCGGTGCGGGGCCCCGGCGCGCTGCAAATGAGCGAGATCGTGCGCTGGCTCGCGGCGCATCTTCCGGCCGACGCCATCATGTGCAACGGCGCCGGCAACTTCGCCACCTGGGTCCATCGCTTTCATCGCTACCGCCGGCTCGGCACGCAGTTGGCGCCGACCAGCGGCTCGATGGGCTACGGCTTCCCGGCTTCGGTCGCGGCCAAGCTCATGCATCCCGACCGCACCGTCGTATGCGTCGCCGGCGACGGCGACTTCCTGATGACCGGGCAGGAATTGGCGACGGCGGTGCAGCACCGCGTCGCCGTCATCGTGCTGGTCGTGAACAACGGCATGTACGGTACCATCCGTACGCACCAGGAGCGCCACTTCCCCGGCCGCGTCATCGCCACCGAGCTCAAGAACCCCGATTTCGCGGCGCTCGCGCGCACCTACGGCGCTCATGGCGAGACGGTGGCGCGCACCGAGGATTTCGCCGCCGCGTTTGAGCGCGCGAAGGGCGCGGGCGGGCCGGCGCTCATCGAGCTGAAGCTCGATCCCGAGGCGCTCACCATCACCCAGTCGGCGACGGAGATCCGCGCCGCCGCACTGGCCCAGCAGCGCTAGGCGCGCCGGCGCCACCAGAGGCGCGCGGCTAACGCAATCGCGAGCGCGGCGGCGAGCACGAAGAGCGCATATTCGATGCCGGCGAACTCGATCAGGAAGTCGAATACGCGCCGGCCGAGCCAGTACGACAGAATGCCCCACCACCCGACCCACAGCGCCGCGCCCAGCGCGTTGAACAGCAGGAAGCGGCCCCATTCCATCTCCAGCGTGCCGGCGGCGATGCCCGAGAGCTGGCGCGCCAGCACGACGAAGCGCGCGCCGACCAGCACCACGGCGCCATAGCGGTCGAAGAACGCCTCGACCTGGCCGAGGCGCGCGCTGGTGATGCCGACGCGGCTGCCGTGGCGCACCACCAGGAGATGGCCGCCATAGCGGCCGATGGCGAAGCCGATCATGTTGCCGAGCGTCGCCGCGGCCCAGGCGAGCGCGAGCAGAACGGTGATGTCCATCGCGCCCTGCGAGGCCAGCACCGCGGCGCCGATCAGCAGGGTCTCGCCCGGCAGCGGTAGCCCGAAATGCTCGAGTAGCAGCCCCCCCGACACGGCGGCATAGCCGTAGTGGCTGATGATGGGCTGCAGGTCGCCAAAGAGGCTCACGACGGCACGGTGCCCGAGGCGGGTCCGCCCGTCCAGCGCGCCCTTGACTCTTGCCTCAAATAGGAACAAAAAGAGAACGAGGAGGCTGGCGGAGATGTCCGAAGGCAAAAAAGCGGACCTCGGCGCGTTGCGGCAGAGGCTCGCGCTGGTCGCGCGGGGCGGGCGGGGGTCTCCCCCCGCGCTGCCGTTTGGCGTGCCGGCGATCGATTCGGCGCTGCCCGGCGGCGGGCTCGCGCGCGGGGCGCTGCACGAGGTGTTCGGTCTCGGCGCGGCGGAAGAGGAGGCTGCCGAAGGGGCGGGTTTCCTGGCCGGCATCCTGGCCCGGCTCGAGCCGAAGCGGCCGGTGCTGTGGTGCCTGAGGCAGGCCGATCTTCATGCTCCGGGGCTGGCGCTTTGCGGGCTCGCGCCGGAGCGGCTCATCCTCGCCCGCGCGCGTAACGAGGTCGAGCTGCTGTGGGCGATGGAGGAAGGCTTGAAATGCCGCGCGCTCGCCGCCGTGGTGGGCGAGCTTGAAACGCTGCCGCTGACTGCGAGCCGCCGCTTGCAGCTCGCCGCCGAGAGCGCCGGCATTACCGCCTTCGCCTTGCGGCGCCGGCATCGCGGCGCGTTGTTCGGGGCCGAGGCGCAGCCCAGCGCGGCGGTGACGCGCTGGCGCATCGCCGCGTGCCCGTCGCGGCTTGGCGACGAGCCCGGGCTGGGCCGGTCGCTGTGGCTCATGGAACTGCTGCGCTGCCGCGGCGGCGTTCCGGCGCGATGGATGGTGGAGGCATGCGATGAAGCGGGTCATGTTCATCTGGCTGCGGCACTGGCCGATCGAGCGGAGACAGCCACGCCGCGCATCGCCGCGGCGGGGTAGGGGAGCCGCGCCCCTCGTCCTTGCTACGTCCGTCGGCAATCAGCGCCTGGTCAGCGCGGTCGACGCGGCGGCGGCGGCGGAAGGCATCGCGCCGGGCATGCCGCTCGCCGATGCCCGCGCGCTTCATCCCGGCCTCGCGGTGGCGGAGGCCGATTTCGCCGGCGACGCCGCCGCGCTGGCGCGGCTGGCGGCGTGGTGCGGACGCTACAGCCCATGGACGGCGCCGTGCCCGCCCGACGGCGTGTGGCTCGACGTCACCGGTTGCGCCCATCTCCATGGCGGCGAGGACGGACTGATGGCGGAGGCGCTCGAGCGGCTGGCGCGGCTCGGCATCGCCGCCTATGCTGTCATCGCCGACAGCGCCGGCGCCGCCTGGGCCGTGGCGCGGCATGGCGGCGCGCGCACGCAAGCCGTGCCCGAGGGCGGCCAGCGCGCGGCGCTCGCCGATCTCCCGGTCGCCGCGCTCCGCCTCGTGCCCGAGATGGTGCAGACGCTGGCGCGCGTGGGCTTGCGCCGCGTCGGCGATCTCTATGCCATGCCGCGCCCGTCGCTGGTGCTGCGCTTCGGCGCCGATCTTGCCGCGCGTCTCGACCAGGCGCTCGGCGCCTTGCCCGAGCCGCTCTCGCCCCTGCCGCCGCCGCCGCTGCGCTGGGCGCGCCGCCGCTTCGCCGAGCCGATTGCCACGGCCGAGGATATCCACGCCGCGACGGCGGAACTTCTCGCCATTCTGTGTCGCCAACTTGCCGCCGAGGGGCAGGGCGCGCGCCGGCTCGATCTGACGCTCTACCGCACCGACGGAACTTCGGCGGCGGCGCGGATCGGCACGGCGCG
>DATNID010000034.1:0-74606 GCA_035604615.1 Allostellaceae bacterium
GGTCGATCAATGCCTCGATCCTCATCTGTCGAACTCCCTCGTGAACTCTCGCCCGGTCCATCGCTGCCCCCTCGCTGGAGCAGTTCTAAAACCGGACAGATCACGAGCTACAAACACCGGACAGATCACGAGCTAGCCACAGCGGCCGCGCGGCCGAGTTGTTCGGCCGGGCGGGCTCGGATATACTTTTGCCGATCGCCGATAGCATGGCCGCGGGCCGCTATTCTAGCGTGATCGCTATTCGTGCTCAGGTCTGATGTTAAGAACGTCGACTACATCTCTGACACATAAGAAACTTCGTCGCGACCGGCGGTATGCCGCGCCGCCCGTGACGGTGCTGCTCGGCAACGACGATTTCACCGCGCGGGGCTGGTCACTGGGCGGGTTCCTGCACGAGGCCGCACCGGCGGTCGATGTTGGCGGCCGCATCGACGGGCAGCTCCAGGTCGCCGGGAGCGCAGCGCGTCACGCCGTCCGGGCCGCGGCCGTGCGCCGCGACCGCAAGGCGGGAACGCTGGCCTGCCGCTTCCTAGAGCCGTCAGAGGCCATGGTGACCGCGTTCGACGCGGCCGTGGCGGGGCGCTTCCTGCGCCGCCGCGCGCGGGCCGGGCTGGGCGCCTGGGCGTTTGCCGCAGTGGTGCTGGCGGCGTCTTCGGCGTCGGCTGGCGGCGGTGGCATGCTGGTGCCGGGCAACGCTCCGCTGCCCGAATTCCGTCTTAACTTTCCTGACCCGCTGAGCGAGCCGTTCGGGCCCTCCTCGTCCCACGGCGATCTGCAGATTTCGCTCACCACGCCGGGCAAGGGCGTGATCCAGTTCCTGTTCTCGCCGCGCTCGCGGTTCGCCATCACCACCGACCCCGAGACCGGCGCTAGCCGCTCCTATGCCGGCCTGGGATGGAACCTGTTCGACAGCGACCGGTTCTTCGGCACGTTGAGCCTCGCCGGCACCTTGACCCGGCCTGGCACCGACGAATTCTATCGCCGCTCGCTGGGGCCGCCGCTCGCGCTCCACAGCACGTTCGAGTTCGGCTACCAGTTCGGCGACCGGCACAGCCTCACCCTGTCGCTCGACCGCGCGACCACTCCGGACTTCCTGAGCGAGCGCAGCGAGCTCGACAATTTCACCCTGCGCTATGGCGTGAAGTTCTAATCAGGCGGCAACCTCGCACCACACCGGCGTATGGTCGGACGCCTTGTCGCGCCCGCGCGGGCCGCGATCGATGTCGGCTGCGACGAGACGGTCAGCGGCCTGCGGCGTCAGCAGCAGATGGTCGATCCTGAGCCCCTCGTCGTTCTTCCAGCGATTGTTCTGGTAGTCCCAGAAGCTGTAGCGGTGCGGCTCGGGGTGGAACACGCGGAAGGCATCGACCAGCCCGAGATTCAAGAGCACGCGAAAGCGCGCCCGCGACTCAGGTCGGCAGATCGCGTCGTTGCCGAATTCGACCGGGTCGAAAACGTCGTCGTCGGTGGGCGCGACATTGTAGTCGCCGGCCAGCACGCAAGGACGCTCGCCATCGAGGAGCGCGCGTGCATGCGTCTCGAGCCGGCGCATCCAGGCGAGCTTGTAGTCGAACTTGTCAGTGCCGACCGGATTGCCGTTGGGGAGATAGATCGACGCGACGCGCAAGGCGCCGAAACTCGCCTCAATGTAGCGCGCCTGCTGGTCGCTGTCGTCGCCGGCGAGGCCGCGGACGATGTCTCGCGCCGGCTCCCTCGAAAGGAGCGCGACGCCGTTATAGGTGCGCTGGCCCAAAGTCTCGACGTGATAGCCGAGCCCCTTCACCTCGAGCGTCGGGAAATCGGCGTCGACGCACTTGATCTCCTGGAGGCACAGGACATCGGGCTTCGCCTCCTCGAGCCAGGCGAGCACATGGCCGAGGCGCGCCTTCACCGAGTTGACGTTCCAGGTGGCGATCTTCATGGCGCGGCCGCGCGCCTCGACGTTCAGGCCACCGAAAATGAATTGCCGCAGCCGCAGGACGAGGCGGCGTTGGGATTGCGGACCTGGAAATAGGCTCCCATCAGGTCCTCGACGAAATCGAGCTCGGCGCCCTTGACCAGTTCGAGCGACACCTCGTCGATCACCAGCTCGACGCCGTCGCGCGCGAACACGAGATCGTCCGCGCGGCGCTCCTTGTCGAAGGTGAAGCCGTATTGGAATCCGGAGCAGCCGCCGCCCGATACCGCCAGCCGCAGGAACGCGTCGGGCGCGTTCTCCTGGCTCCTAAGCTCGGCGATTCGCCGCGCTGCGCTTGCGGTCAAGCTGACTTGGCCCTCGGACGGGATGCCGTGCCCTTCCGCCATTGCGCACTCCTGTCGCCATCCGCGCCCCTCTTATCTAGGGGCTTCGCGCGATTTGTCAATTTGGCCCGGCCGTAAGCCGTCACGCGATCATAGTGCGAAATGGTGAACGAGTCGCTGCTTCGAGGGCCGGCGAACATTGCAAGCGCGGCGGTCCAGGGGCTAGGTTGCCGGGGATGATGCCGGACCTCGCCCGCTACGCGTCACATCCCGCGGAGAGCCGCGGGCGGCTCCATGCCGAGCCCGAAAGCCCGACGCGCAGCGCGTTCCAGCGCGACCGCGACCGCATCATCCATTCGACCGCCTTCCGCCGCCTGCAGTTCAAAACGCAGGTGTTCGTGACGCATGAGGGCGACCATTACCGCAACCGCCTGACGCACAGCATCGAGGTGGCGCAGATCGCGCGCAGTATCGCCCGTGCGCTGGCGCTCGAGGAGGATTTAGCCGAGGCGCTCGCGCTGGCGCACGATCTCGGCCACACGCCCTTCGGCCACGCCGGCGAGGAGGCGCTCGACGCGGCGATGAAGCCCTTCGGCGGTTTCTCCCACAACGACCAGACGTTGCGCGTGCTGACCCGGCTCGAGCGGCGCTATGCCGATTTCGACGGGCTCAACCTCACCTGGGAGACGCTCGAGGGCACGGTCAAGCATAACGGCCCGCTCGACCGCAAGACGCTGCCGCCGACCGTCGCCGACTATGTCGCGCGCCACGATCTCGAGCTCGCGACCTGGCCCGCGGCTGAAGCGCAGGTCGCGGCGCTGTCCGACGATGTCGCCTACAACAATCACGATATCGATGACGGGTTGCGCGCCGGGCTGTTCACCGTGAAGGACTTGGCCGACCTGCCGCTGGTCGGCGCGGTCTTCGCCGAAGTCGCGTCGCGCCATCCCGGCATCGAGGAGCCGCGGCTCATCCACGAGGCGATCCGCCGCCTGATCGACCGCATGGTCAACGACCTCGTCGCCGAGACCAGGCGCCGCATCGCCGAGGCGCGGATCGAGAGCGCCGCAGATATCCGCGCGCTGGGCCGGCCGGTCGCGTCCTTCTCCGAGCCGATGCGCGCCAATGACCGCGCGCTGCGGAAGTTCTTGATGGAGCGCATGTACCGGCACTACCGGGTGGCCCGCATGGGCGCCAAGGCCAAACGCATCGTGCGCGAGCTGTTCGATCTGTTCTGCGCCGATCCGCTGTGCCTGCCGACCGAATGGCGGGCGCAGACGCGCGGGCCCGGCGCGCCGGAGACTGCGCGCACCGTCGCGGACTATATCGCCGGCATGACGGACCGCTTCGCGCTCGACGAACATTTTCGCCTGTTCGACCGCTACGCGACGACGTGATGGACCTTTACGCGCATTTCCACGGCTTCATCGTCGCCGAGATCGAGGCGCTCGTGGGCGCCGGCGAGCTGCCCGCCGGGCTCGACGCCAGCCGCATCGCCGTCGAGCCGCCGCGCGACCCGGCGCACGGCGATCTCTCGACCAACGCCGCCATGGTGCTGGCGAAGCCGGCGCGCATGGCGCCCAAGGCGATCGCCGAGCGCCTGCGGCCCCGGCTGGCGCGCCTTCCTGACGTAACCGCGGCCGAAATCGCGGGGCCCGGCTTTCTCAACCTGCGGCTCAGGGATTCGTTCTGGCACGCGCGGCTCGCGGAGCTGCTGCGCGCCGGCCCGTCCTATGGCGATTCAACGATGGGGCAGGGGCGGCCGGTCAATGTCGAATACGTCTCGGCCAATCCGACCGGTCCGATGCATGTCGGCCACGGCCGCGGCGCCGTGGTCGGCGACGCCTTGGCGTCTCTTCTGGCGAAGGTCGGATTCGCGGTGACGCGCGAGTATTACATCAACGACGCGGGCGCGCAGGTCGACGCGCTCGCGCGCTCGCTGCATGTCCGCTACCGCGAGGCGCTCGGAGGTAAAATCGGCGCGCTTCCCGAAGGTTTTTATCCCGGCGAATACATGAAGGAGATCGGCAGCATCGCGGCGTCAATGGTGAGGAACTTATGGAGCGGGGCGGATTGGCAAGATCGCGAAGCCGAATGGCTGCCGACATTCCGCGATATCGCCATTAAGCTGATCATGGAGATGATCAAGCAGGATCTCGCGGCGCTTGGGATTGAACACGCCGTCTTCACGTCCGAACGTGAAATCGTGAACTCGGGCGCGATCGAACGCGCGATGGAGACGCTTGAAGCGCGGGGCCTCGTTTATGTCGGCACGCTCGAGCCGCCAAAGGGTCATCTGCCCGACGACTGGGAGCCGGTGCCGCTGACGCTGTTCCGCTCGACGCCGTTCGGCGACGATGTCGACCGGCCTCTCAAGAAGTCGGACGGCTCATGGACCTATTTCGCCGCCGACATGGCGTACCATTTCGACAAGTACCAGCGCGGCTTCGCCGACATGATCGACGTGTGGGGCGCCGATCACGGCGGCTATGTGAAGCGCATGCAGGCGGCGGTGACGGCGCTCACCGGCGGCGCAGGCGCGCTCGACGTGAAATTGTGCCAACTGGTCAATCTCCTCGACCATGGCGAGCCGGTGCGCATGTCGAAGCGCGCCGGCGTCTTCGTCACTTTGCGCGAGGTCGTGGACCAGGTCGGCAAGGACGTGTTCCGCTTCGTCATGCTGACGCGTCGCAACGACCAGGCGCTCGATTTCGACTTCGCCAAGGTGGTCGAGCAGTCCAAGGACAACCCGGTCTTCTATGTGCAATACGCCCACGCGCGCGCGCGGTCGGTGCTGCGCCACGCGACGGAAATGTTCTCGCCCGAGGCGCTCGCGCCCGATGCGCTCGCGGCGGCGCCGCTCGATCGCCTTGCCGATCGCGACGAGATCGCGCTGGTGCGCCAGCTTGCGACCTGGCCGCGCGTCGTCGAGGCCGCCGCCGAGGCGCACGAGCCGCATCGCATCGCGTTTTTCCTGCACGATCTCGCCGCTGCGTTCCACGGGCTCTGGACCCGGGGGATGGACGATGCGAATTTGCGCTTCATCGTGAGCGCCGCGCCAGACGTGACATTGGCGAGGCTCGCACTCGTGCAAGGGGTGGCTTTTGTCGTGGCGTCCGGCCTTGCGGTGTTCGGCGTCGCGCCGGCCGAGGAGATGCGGTGATGTCGTTTCGCGTTGACCTCCAATCTCAGGATGCGCCCGCCCCCCGCCGGCACGGAACGCTCGTCGTCGTATTGGCGCTCGCGGCGATGGGCGTGTCGGCGGCGCTCGCGTGGGCGGCATGGCGCGCGGTGAGCCATCACGGCACCAGCGCTGCCGTGCCGATCATTCACGCCGACGAGCGGCCGGTGAAGGTGCCCCCGGTCAATCCCGGCGGCATGACCGTGCCCGACCAGAACATCTATGTCCTCAATGGCGGCCGTCCCGACTCGCGGGTGGAACAGCTGCTGCCGCCGCCGGAGACGCCGCTGCCCCGCCCGGCCCCGCCCGAGCCCAAGGTCATGGAGCCGGCGCCCGCCGCAGCATCGGAAGCGCCGCCGCAGCCCGATGCAGCCGCCGCTGCACCGCCCGCAGCGCCGCCCGTCGCGAGCGCGGCGCCCGTCGTTGCCGCGGCTCCTGCGCCCGCCGCCGCCACGCCGCTGCAACCCGCCGCGTCGGCGAGCGGATTTTTCCTGCAGCTTGCCGCGGTGCGCACTCCGGAGGCAGCAGAGCACGAGTGGGCCCGGCTGAAGCGCGCGCAGGCCGACATTCTCGGGACCCTTGAGCAGCGCACCGTTCGCGCCGATCTGGGCAACCGCGGCGTCTATTATCGGGTCGAGGCCGGACCGCTCGCCGACGGTGCGGCGGCGCAGCGCGCGTGCGAGGATCTGAGGCAGCGCAAAATCGGGTGCATCCTTGTCAGGCCGTGAGCCGCTCGCCGCTATCTTCGGCCTCGCCGGTTCGGCGCTTTCCGTGTCCGAGCGCGCCTTCTTCCGCGACGCCGATCCGGTCGGGTTCATTCTGTTCGCGCGCAACTGCGAGGAGCCGGGCCAGGTGCGCCGCCTGGTCGCGTCCCTGCGCGACTGCCTCGGGCGCGCCGACGCGCCGGTGCTGATCGACCAGGAGGGCGGGCGGGTGGCGCGGCTGAAGCCGCCGCATTTTCACGTGTATCCGGCGGCGGGCGCGATCGCGGCGCGGGGCGGCGCGCGGGCGCGCGAGGCTGCGCGTCTGGGGGCTCGCCTCATCGCCGACGATCTCGCAGCGCTGGGCATCTCGGTCGATTGCATGCCGGTGCTCGACCTGCCGGCCGAAGGCGCCGACCCCGTGATCGGCGACCGGGCCTATGGCGACTCGCCCGAGACTGTCGCTGCGCTTGGGCGCGCGGCGTGCGACGGGCTGCTGGCGGGGGGCGTGCTGCCGGTGCTGAAGCACATTCCCGGCCACGGCCGCGCGGCGGTGGACAGCCATTACGCCTTGCCGCGCGTCGACGCGCCGCTTTCCGCGCTCGAGGCCAGCGACTTCGCGCCGTTCCGCGCGCTCGCCGCCATGCCGTGGGCGATGACCGCGCATATCCTCTACGGCGCGATCGACCAGGATGCGCCGGCGACCCTGTCGCCGCGCCTGATCCGCGAGGTCATACGCGCTAGCATCGGATTCGATGGCGTCCTCCTTTCGGACGATGTCTCGATGGCGGCCTTGCCGGGCGGGATCGGCGAGCGTGCGGCGCGTGCGCTGGCGGCGGGGTGCGACATCACGCTCCACTGCAACGGCGACGCCGCCGAGATGAGGGACGTGGCGGGCCGAGCGGCGCCGCTCACCGCAGCCGCGACAAGGCGGCTTGCCGGCGGCGAGGCGCTGCGCCGGGCGCGGATCGAGCCGTTCGACCGGCGCGCGGCCGAGCTGCGATTCGCCGCGCTCATGGGCGGGGAGGGGTAGGTTGGACCTGTCGCACCTCCTGCTGCGACTGTCGGTGACCGCGATTCCCGTGCTGTTGGCGATCACGCTGCACGAGGCGGCGCACGGCTATGTCGCGTATCGCTGCGGCGACGATTCCGCTTTCCGCATGGGCCGCGTCACGCTCAACCCGCTGCGTCACATCGATCTCTACGGTACCATCCTCCTGCCACTCCTGCTGCTGTTCGTGTCGCAGGGGCGGTTCATGTTCGGCTATGCCAAGCCGGTGCCGGTGGCATTCGCGCGACTCCGGCGGCCGCGCCGCGACATGGTGCTGGTGGCCGCCGCGGGACCGGCGACGAATCTCGTTCTGGCGCTGGTTTCCGCGGCCCTGCTGCGGCTGTGCGCCGGCGCCGGTGACGCCGCCGATCCGGGGATGGCGGCGACCGCGCTGGCGTGGATCTCGGCCAATCTCTATGTGTCGATCCTGGTCAACGCGATCCTCGCCGTCTTCAACATGCTGCCGATCCCGCCGCTCGACGGCGGGCGCGTCGCGGTCGGTCTGCTGCCCGAGGCTCTGGCCGTGCCGCTGGCGCGGACCGAGCGCTACGGCATGCTGATCATCATCACGCTGGTGGTGTTCGCGCCGATGATCGCGACCTCCTCGGGCCAGTCGCTCGATGTTGTAGCCACCGTGGTGGATCGGCCGGTAAGCTGGATCATGGACGCGATGCGCTGGGTGTCGGGCAGGGCCTATGACTGAGACCGAGCCGTTCGAGGACGAACGGGCGCCGCCGCCGGAGACGGCCGATCTCGTGGTCGACCTCGAAGGCTACGAGGGGCCGATCGACGTGCTCCTGACGCTCGCGCGCGAGCAGAAGGTCGATCTCACCCGCATCTCGATCCTGAAGCTTGCCGACCAATACCTCGCCTTCATCGCCGCGGCGCGCCGGCTCAAGCTCGAGATCGCGGCCGACTATCTGGTGATGGCGGCGTGGCTCGCCTATCTCAAGTCGAGGCTCCTCCTGCCGCAACCGCCCGAGCCCGACGAGCCGACGGGCGAGGAAATGGCGGCGGCGCTCGCCTACCAGCTCCAGCGGCTCGAGGCGATGCAGGCCGCCGGCGTCCGCCTGATGGCCCGGCCGCAACTGGGCCGCGACGTGTTCCAGCGCGGCGCGCCCGAAGGTTTGCCGCGCGTGACTGTGCCGGTGTGGGACGTGTCGCTCTACGACCTCCTCAAGGCCTATGGCGAAGGCAAGCAGCGTAAGGAGGGCGCGGTCCTCCACATCACGCCGCCGGAGCTCTATTCGATGGATGACGCGCTCCAGCGTCTGTCGCGAATCCTGGGCCGCGTCCCCGAATGGCGCAGCCTGATGACCTTCCTGCCGGCGGTCGCGGGCACCGGCATCGTGTGGCGCTCCGCCATTGCCTCGACGTTTTCCGCCAGCCTCGAACTCGCCCGCGCCGGCAAGCTGCAGCTGCGTCAGGATGCCGCGTTCGGTCCCATCTTCCTCCGCAGCACGCCCGAGAGCCCATGACGCCCGACATCGATCCCCATCCCGATCACCTGCGGCTGCTCGAGGCGCTGCTCTTCGCCGCCGCCGCGCCGCTCGACGAGGAAAGCGTGAAGGAGCGGCTGCCGGCGGGCGCGGACGTGGCCTCGCTCATGGCCGAACTCGTGGAACTGTACCGGCCGCGCGGCGTCAACATCGTGCGCGTCGCCAACGGCTGGACCCTGCGCACCGCGCCCGATCTGGCGCCGCGCCTCAAGCTTGAGCGCAAGGTGTCGCGCAAGCTGTCGCGCGCCGCGGTCGAGACGCTCGCCATCGTCGCCTACCACCAGCCGGTGACGCGAGCCGAGATCGAGGACATCCGCGGCGTCATCATCAGCCGAGGCACGCTCGACACGCTGATGGAAGCGGGCTGGATCATGCCCAAGGGCCACAAGATGACGGTCGGGCGTCCCGCGACCTGGGTTACGACAGACGCATTCCTCATGCATTTCGGACTCGCCGAACTCGCCGACCTGCCGGGCGTGGATGAGCTGCGCGCGGCCGGCCTCATCGGCCCGCGGCCGGCCACCCTGCTGACCGAGATCGCGCCCGAAGCGCCGCCCGAGCCCGATGAAGAGCTCGAGCAGAACGGCGAAGCGGCGGAATAGCCGCTCACGCCCTCGCCGTGGGCGAAGGGCCGGTGACAGCGACGCGCATCGGTGGTGGGATGATGCCCATCGGCCGCGGCCCGCGGGAAGGGAACCAATGGCGACGAACGCCGTCAACGTCAGCGAGATCATCGATCGGCGCGGCTTCGGCTCGTACCAGATTTGGATCCTGGGCGTCTGCTTCCTGATCGCGCTCGCCGACGGGTACGATTCGCAGTCGATCGGCGTCACCGCGCCGCTCATCGCCGGCGAGTTCCACCTGCCGCCCGCGCTGCTGGGGCCCATTTTCTCGTCTGCGCAATGGGGCTCGCTGATCGGCTCGCTGATCTTCGGGCCGTGCGCCGACCGCTGGGGACGGCGCCGGTTCCTGGTCGCATGCACCCTGCTCTTCTCGCTGGCGACGCTGGCGACGCCGTTCGCCACCTCGTTCGAGACGCTGGCCGGCATCCGCTTCCTCACCGGCCTCGGGCTTGGCGGCGCATCGCCCTGTTTCGTGGCCCTGGTGGCGGAATACACACCGCAGCGCATGCGCGCGCGCATCGTCGAGGTGCTGTGGGGCGGCCTGCCGGGGGGCGGCATCTTCGTCGGCCTGCTGGGCGCCTATCTCATCGCCGATTTCGGCTGGCGCTCGGTCTATTGGGTGGGCGGCGTGGCCGGTCTTTTGTTCGTCGTTCTGCTCGTGGTTCGGGTCCCCGAATCGCTGCGCTTCATGGCGCTGCGCGGCGGCCAGGAGGAGCGCATGCGGCGCGTGCTGGCACGGCTCGCGCCCGGCGCAGTTGGGCCGTCGGTTAGCCGCTTCGTCATCACCGAGGAGGCGCGCGCCGGCATGCCGGTGAAGCATCTCTTCACCGGCGGGCGCGGGCTGCTGACGGTGCTGCTGTGGCTCCTGTTCTTCACCGCCTTCGGCGCGCTCATCGCCTCGCTGGTGTGGATTCCGACCTTGCTGAAGCAGGCGGGCCTGACCGCGCCGCAGGCGGCACTGTGTCTCGCGCTGCACAATATCGGCGGCGTGGTCGGCACGGTGCTGTCGGGCGTGCTGATCGACCGCTGGGGCTATGTGCCGCTCGCCTTCACCTTCGTCCTCGGCACGGTGAGCACGGCGCTCCTGGGCTATGCCGCGCCCGATTTCCTGCCGGTGGCGACGGTCGCGACCGCGGCGGGGTTCTTCCTCGGCGGCAGCGCCAGCGGCATCATCGTGGTGGCGGCTCAGGCCTACCCGACCTTCGTGCGCTCGACTGGGGTCGGTTGGTGCCAAGGTTTCTCGCGCCTGGGCAGCGCGGCGCTGCCGCTACTGATCGGCGTGCTCGTCGCGGCCCATTTCACGCCGGCCCAGAATCTGGCGGTGCTGGGCGCGATTCCGCTGATTTCGGCGGTCGATCTCCTAGCCTTGCACTGGCTCGAGAAGGTGCGCCAGGCGGCGGCCGGTCCAAAGGCCGTCGCCATGCCCTGACGCGGCTGCGGCGGAGGGTGGGGCGCGTTGCGATGGCGTCCTCCATCTGCCATGATCCGCGCCGCGCGGGCAGAGCAATGGTCGACGATGTTTGATTTCGCATGGTCCGAGCTGGCGCTCATTGGCGTGGTGGCGCTCGTCTGCATTCCGCCCAAGGACCTGCCGCGGGCGATGCGCACGGTCGGGATGTGGGTGCGCAAGGCGCGCGCGGTGGCACATGAATTCCAGGGCAGCCTCGAGCAGATGGTGCGCGAAGCCGAACTCGATGAGGTCCGCAAGCAGGTCGAAAAGGCGACCAGCTTCAACGTCGAGGAAGAGATCGCCAGGCACATCGATCCGCACGGCGAAATCCACGGCGCGCTCAGCGATCCCGTGCTCCGGGACCCCATGGCCGAGCTGCCGAAGCCACCCGAGCCCTCGCCGGAAGCCCCCGCCGCCGCGCTGCCGCCGCCCACGCCGGTCCCCGAGCCCGAGCCCGAGCCTGCGCACGAAGCGTCGGCGTCCGCCCCATCGACGCGCCACCCGGCCTAGATGACCGACCGCGACGCAGAACTCGACGAAGGCAAGATGCCGCTGCTCGATCACCTGATCGAGCTGCGCAAGCGCCTCGTCTATTCCGCGCTCGCGTTCCTGGTGATGTTCGGGCCGTCCTGGTACCTCGCCAAGCCGATCTACAATTTCCTGGCGCAGCCGCTCTACCACGCGATGGGCGACCAGCCCGGACGCCACTTCATCTACACTGACCTGACCGAGGCCTTCTTCACCGACTTGAGGGTCGCGTTCTGGACCGCCTTCTGCCTCGCCTTTCCGGTAATCGCGGCACAAATTTGGCTGTTCGTCGCGCCCGGCCTCTATCGCCAGGAGCGCAAGGCATTCCTGCCGTATCTCGCGGCGACGCCGATCCTGTTCATCATGGGCGGCTCGCTGGTCTATTACGTGATCTTCCCGGTCGCCTGGCGCTTCTTCCTGAGCTTCGAAACGCCTGGTGGCACCGGCACCCTGCCAATCGAGCTCGAACCCAAGGTGAGCGAGTACCTGACGCTGGTCATGCGCCTCATGCTCGCCTTCGGGATCGCGTTCCAGCTTCCCGTCCTCTTGACGCTCATGGCGCGGGTCGGGCTCGTCACCTCGACCTTCCTCGCCGAGAAGCGGCGCTATGCGATCGTCGGCGTCTTCGTCGTCGCCGCGGTGCTGACGCCGCCCGACATCTTCAGCCAGGTGTCGCTCGCCGTGCCGCTGCTGCTCTTGTTCGAGATCTCGATTTACTGCTGCAAGCTGGTCGAGAAGAAGCGCGCCGAGCGCGAGGCCGCGGAAGACCAGGACACCTGACCCATGCTCGACATCCGCTGGATTCGCGAGAACCCCGAGGCGCTCGACCGCGCGCTCGCGCGCCGCGGCTTGGCTCCGCAATCGGCCACGCTCCTCGAGACCGACCGCGACTGGCGCGCGGCCCAGACCCGGGCCGAGCAGCTTCAGGCCGAGCGTAACCGCCTCGCCAAGGAGATCGGCGCCACCAAGGCCAAGGGCGGCGATGCCGACGACCTGCTGCGCCGCGTCGCCGAGAGCAAGGACGAGCAGGGACGGCTCGAGGCCCTGGCCGCGCGGCTGCGCGCACAAATCGACGACACGCTCGCGCCCATCCCCAACGCGCCGGCGGATGACGTGCCGGACGGACATGACGAGACCGCGAACCTTCTGCTGCGCCAGCACGGCTTGCCGCCCAGTTTCGCATTCCAGGCCAAGGATCACGTCGCCCTGGGCGAGGGGCTCGGCATGATGGACTTCGCACGGGCGGGCAAGCTCTCCGGCGCGCGCTTCGTCGTGCTGAAGCGCGGCTTGGCGCGGCTCGAGCGCGCGCTCGGCGCCTTCATGCTCGATCTCCACACCGGCGAGTTCGGCTACAGCGAGGTCGCGCCGCCGCTCCTGGTGCGCGACGAGACCGTCTTCGGCACCGGGCAGCTGCCGAAATTCGGCGACGATTTGTTCCGCACGACGACCGGATTGTGGCTCATCCCGACCGCCGAGGTGCCGCTCACCAATCTGGTCGCCGACGCCATGCTCGAGGAGGCCGAGCTGCCGCTGCGCTTCACCGCGCTCACCCAGTGCTTCCGCTCCGAGGCGGGCGCCGCGGGCAAGGACACGCGCGGCATGATCCGCCAGCACCAGTTCGCCAAGGTCGAGCTGGTTTCGATCGCGAATCCCGACCGCTCCGAGGAAGAGCACGAGCGCATGACGCGATGCGCCGAGGAGGTGCTGACGCGGCTCGAGCTGCCTTATCGCGTGATGCTGCTCTGCGCCGGCGACATGGGCGCGTCCGCGCGCAAGACTTACGACATCGAGGTATGGCTTCCGGGCCAGAGCGCCTATCGCGAGATCTCGAGCTGCTCCAATTGCGGCGACTACCAGGCGCGGCGCATGAAGGCGCGCTTCCGGCCCAAGGACGGCAAGGGGCCGCGGCTGGTCCATACTTTGAACGGTTCGGGCCTCGCCGTCGGGCGCACGCTCGTGGCCGTGCTCGAGAACTGCCAGCGCGGCGACGGCAGCATAGCGGTACCGGCGGCACTGCGCCCCTATCTCGGCGGTCTCGAGACGATCGGCCGAGATGGCTGACCGGGCCCGCGTCCCGTGAGCGACGCGGCCGAGAAGATCGCGCGGCTCATCATGGAGCTGCGTGGCGCCGGCGTCAGCGACAAGCGCGTCCTCGACGCGATCGAGCGCGTCAAGCGCGAGCTGTTCGTGCCGGCCGCCTTCGCCGAGCAGGCTTATGACAACGTGGCGCTGCCGATCGGCCACGGCCAGACCATCAGCCAGCCGTTGGTGGTGGCGCTGATGACCGAGGCTCTCGACCTCAACGAGCGCCACAAGGTGTTGGAGGTCGGCACCGGCTCGGGCTATCAGGCCGCCGTGCTCGCGCGACTGTGCCGTCGCGTCTTCACCATCGAGCGCCATCGCGGCCTGCTCAAGGAAGCCGAACAGCGCTTCGCGGCGCTGCGCATCAACAACATCACGACGCGGTTCGGCGACGGCACCAAGGGTTGGCCGGAGCAGGCGCCGTTCGACCGCATCATCGTCACTGCCGCCGCGCCCGACATTCCCGGAAACCTGCTCGAGAGCCTGGTGCCCGATGGCATCCTGGTGGCGCCGGTCGGCCGCGAGCGCGCTGAACAGAAGCTGCTGCGCGTGCGTCGCACCGGCGAGACTTTCGCGATCGAGGATCTGGGTCCGGTGCGCTTCGTGCCGCTGCTTGCGGGTCTGCCGCGCGCCACGCGGCGGGAGTGAGGGCGCTCGCGGGCCTTCCCCTGGCGTGCGAAAAGAGCGAGGCTTGGCGCAGAGGGGTGAGGGACGTGGAGAGTATCGTCGGCACCTGGACACTGGTCTCGGCCGTCTACGAAGACGCCGCCACCGGCGAGCGATCGCACCCGCTTGGGCGCAACCCGCGCGGCTGCCAGATCGCGACCGCCGAAGGGCGCTGGATCGCCGTCGTCACCGGCGAAGGGCGCACGGTGCCAACCAACGATGCCGAGCGCGCGGCGGCGCTGCGCACGATGATCGCCTATACCGGCCGCTACCGCGTCGCGGGCGACCGCGTCGTCACCACAGTCGAGGCGGCGTGGAACGAGGCGTGGGTTGGAACCGAGCAGGTACGCATAATGCGCTTCGACGGCGACATGCTGCATCTCGAGGGCCCGCCGCAGCCCCATCCCAACATTGCCGGCGCGGTCGTGCGGGTCAACATCACCTGGCGGCGCGAGGCCTAGATGATTTGCCGTGAGGAGACGCCGAAGATGCCCATCGCTCTCATCCGCGCCGCGATCCTCGCGTTCGCGTTGGCGCTCGCTTCACACGCGTGGGCCGGCGGCGGCAGCTTCGGCAACGACGAGGATAGCGGCGACCAGGACAGCGGCCCGCCCTTCTTCGGCTTCGTCAAGGACAAGGGCGGCGACGCGATCGACGACGCAAAGATCACCGTGACGGTGAAGAATCTCAACTCGAGCATGATCCTGCGTACCGATTCGCAAGGCCACTACTTTGTCCGCGGCTTTGACAAGAGCATCGATCCGGACGATGTCGACATCGCCTGCGGCAAGGACGGCTATCGCGAGATCGCGCACGCGCGCAAGCCCGCGTCCGATCCCAAGGCGCCGGTCGAAGTCGACTGCATTCTCGACCGCCAATAGGGGAGCCGCGATGCGCCTGCGGTTCGCGCTCGCCGCGCTGGTCATGGCGCCTGCGCTCGTAATGGCGCCTGCGCTCGCCGCTGCGGAACCGGCGATACTGCGCTACGGCCAAGCCTTTTCGGCGGTGCGCAGCATCTATTCGCTGCCGATCTTCGTCGCCGACCGCGAGGGGTTCTTCACGCGCGAGGGCCTCGCGTTCCACAACATCCTCATCCCCGGCGGCGGCGAGAACATGGTGAAGGCATTGGAGGACGGCACCGTCGATCTCACCCATGTCGCGACGCCGTTCCTGATCGCGCAGGCGCTCGCGGGCTCGGACGCGGTCGCGATCGCGGCGGAATTCGCCAATCCCATCTACAGCCTCGTCGCGCGGCCCGAGATCGCCACCATCTCCGACCTCAGAGGCCGCACGATCGGCATGGCCGATCCCGCCGGCACGATCGCCTATTCGAGCTGGAAGCTATTGGCCATGAGCGGCGTGCGCGAAGTCGACGTGCGGGTCAAGACGATCTCCGGCACGCCTCAGCGTCTCGCCTGCCTGCAGCGCGGCCCCTGTGACGCGGTGCCGCTTGGCCAGCCGGAGGATTTCGAGGCGCTCGACGAGGGCTTTCGCCGCCTCGGCGTGTCGAGCGATGCGGTGCCGCAATTCCTCTATACCGTCACTGCGGCGCGGCGCTCGTGGGCCGCTTCGCATCGCGATCAGGTGGTGGGATATGTCCGTGCGCTCGGCGCCGCGTTCCGCTTCATTCGCAACCCGGCGCGGCGCGACGCGGTGGTCGCCACGATCGTCGCGACCGAGGCGGTGTCCGAGACCAGCGCGCGGCGGACCCTGCAGCTCTATTTCGAGCCCGAGCGGCACGTCCTGCCCGAGGCGGGCGAGATCGCAATCGCGGGACTGCGGCAGGTGATCGACTTCATGGCCGAAACCGGCGCGCTTCACGCCCCGCTGCCGCCGGCGGAGCGGTTCGTCGAGCTGAGCTACCTCCACGAGGCCGGCATCGAATGATGCGCGGCAAAGCGCCCCGTCGCGCTGTGCGTCTCCGCTTGTCGACGCCGGCCAGGCGGCGCTAGACTCAAATTATGGCGCGATTGTCGCTCTATGCCGGGATGGTCATGCTCGCGGGGGCACTGCTGATGCTGCATGGCGGCCCCGCGCGTGCTGACGAGAACCAGCGCAAAGCCGGCGTGGCGTGGAAGCAGGCCGATCTCTGCGCCCACGATTCGTTCAAGAAATTTCCCGACTACACGCCAGAATCGAATGCCAAGCGCGATGCCGCGCGGCGCGAATGCCTGCGCAATCACAAGCTCCCGGAGACCGGCTCGGCGGCGGCTGCGACGCAGCCAAGCGAGCCCCCCCAATGACGCGGCGCATGGCCCCGCTGGCGCGCTTGCGGCGTTCCCGCGGGGCGCGAAGCGCCGGCGCGCTGCTCGGCATCCTCGCGCTGTTGTTCCAGATGGGCGTTCCGCTGGCGCATGATCCGCTGGTGCTCGGCGCCGCCGCGCCCTGGCTCGGCATCCCGGTGTGCCATGTCGGCATGCCGCAGGACACGCCGTCGGCGCCCACGCAGCCCGATCGGTTGGCACCGTGCGCCGTTTGCCTCGGCCTCGCGGCAAGCGCTTGCCTCGTCCTTCCTCCTGCCGCCGGCGGCATCGTGCTTGCCGCATCGCCGGCACCGTCAACCTTGGCGCCGCCTGCCTTCGAGCGTCCCGCGCGCGATGTCGGCGGCTTTGCCCAGCCGCGCGCTCCTCCCGTTCTCGCCTGACGAGAAGACCCGCCCGCGCGTCACGCGCGGGCCAAGGGACGGAACGGAGCGATGCACGCGTTCGCGGCCATCACATTTTCACGCGTTGGGCGACCGGGAGCATGGATTCTGTCCCGCAGGGTGTCGTTTGCGTGCGTGCTGGCGCTGGCGGCACTGATGACCGGCGCCGGGGCGGCGCGCGCACATGCCGTGCTGCTCGAGGCAAGTCCCGCCGATGGCGCGCTCATGCCGATGCCACCGCGCGAAATCCTGTTGCGCTTCAACGAGGACGTGACGCCGGTCTTCGTCCGCGTGCTCGACGGCGCTGGCCGCGCGGTCGCGGCGCCCGCACCGGCCCAGGCGCGGGACGAGACGGTGCGCTTGGCCCTGCCGCGCGGCCTTGCCAACGGCAGCTATGTCGTGAGCTACCGCGTCATCTCGGCGGACACGCACCCGGTGGGCGCGAGCCTCGTCTTCGCCGTTGGGCCGCCCGGCACGGCGGTGGGCGCTATCGACGTGCCGAACCGGCAGGAAGGAATGTGGAGCGCGCTCGCCGTCGGCGACCGCGCGCTCCTCGATATCGCCCTGCTGCTCGCGGTCGGCGGCGGGCTGTTCACCGTGCTCGTAGCCGAGCCGGTATCGCGGCACCCGCGCGCGGCGGTGATCGTGCCGGCCGCGATCGCGGTGGCGGCGTCGGTGCTGGCGCTCGGCATCGAGGGCGGGCTCGCGCTCGAGGCGCCGCTGGCGTCTTTCGCCGATGCCGCGACTTGGCGAACCGGGCTCGCGACCGGGCTCGGGCCGAGCATCGCCGTCACGCTCGCGGGGTTGGCGCTCGTCGCGTTCGCGCCGTCGCGCCTCGTTATTCTGCTCGGCGCCGCGCTTGCCGCCGCGGGCTATGCCGTTGCCGGCCATGTCGCGATGGCCGAGCCGCGCTGGCTCACCGCGCCAGCGCTGTGGCTCCATGTGCTGTGCGTCGCATTCTGGGCCGGGTCGCTGGTGCCGTTATGGCGAATGCTGCGCGGCCGAGGCGCCGCTCCCTCGGTCGAGCGCTTCTCGCGCGACGCGGTCATGGCGGTCGGGCTCATCGCGCTTGCGGGAACGGCGATGGCGGGGGTGCAGCTGTCGCGGCTCGCCGATTTCCGCGATACCGAGTATGGCGAGCGGCTGGCGTTCAAGCTCGCGCTGGTGGCGGCGCTGCTTGCGGTGGCCTCGGTCAATCGCCTGGTTCTGACACCGGCGCTGCGGCGTGGCCAGCCGCGCGCGGCGCTGTGGCTGCGGCGCTCGATCGCGGTCGAGCTCGGCCTCATGGCGGCGATCGTCGTTGCCGCGGCGTCGCTGGGCGCGGCAACTCCGCCGCGCGCGCTCGCCGAGCAGCAGCGCGCCCATGATCGGCTCGCGGCATCGGGCGCGCTTGCGGGAGTCTTCGTCGATGTCGCTGACCGCGGTCTCTCCGCCTTCATCGCGCTCGAGCCGGCGCGTCCCGGCCTCAACAGGCTGCGCCTCGATCTCGCCGACGACCACGAAGCGCCGCTCGCGGCCAAAGAGATGACGCTTTGGATCGCTAACGAGGCGCTCGGCATCGAGCCCAGCCGGCACGCGATGCACATCGCCGGACCCGGAATCTACGAGATTTCCGATCTTGCCATTCCTGTGTCCGGGACGTGGACATTCCGCCTCGCGGCGCTGGTGGGAGATTTCGACGAACGCGTGCTGACGACGGAGGTTTCGATCCCGTGACCAAATCGCGCAATCTGCTGATCGGCCTTCTGGCCTTTCTCGTCATCGTCGGCGCGCTCGTGTTCGTGAGCGGGATCTGGCCGGGCGGCGACGGGCAGGGCGTGACCTCGATCGCGATCGGCGGCCCCTACAAGCTCGAGGCGCCCGACGGCACCGTGGTCACCGAGCAGAGCTATCGCGACAAGTGGCAGCTCGTCTATTTCGGCTACACGATCTGTCCCGACGCGTGCCCGACCACTCTCAACGAGATCGCCGGCGCGCTCGAGAAGCTGGGGCCGGATGCGGCCAAGGTGCAGCCGATCTTCATCACCATCGATCCTGCGCGCGACACGCCCAAGGCGATGGGCGAGTACGTCAAGGCGTTCGATCCCCGCATCGTCGGCCTCACCGGAACGCCGGACCAGATCGCCGCGGTGGCGCGCGAGTACCGTGTCTATGTCGCCAAGGTCCCGGACAAGGACGCGCCCGACGGCTATCTCATGGATCACAGCTCGGTCATCTACGTGATGCGGCCCGGCGATGGCCGCTTCGTCGCCACCTTCACCACCGAGACCTCCGCCGACCAGATGGCGGCGCGTCTCAAGAAATTCATCGGCAATTCCTGAAAGAGAGGCCCGCCATGATCCGCACCTCGATCGTCGCCGCCGCGCTCATTTGCGGCATTGCGCTTGGCGCCGCGGCACAGCAGTCGGGCGTCACGGTCAGCGACGCTTGGGCGCGGGCGACGCCCAGCGGCGCCAAGACCGGCGCCGCCTATGTCACGGTCAAGAACATGGGCACGGCGCCCGACCGGCTCGTCGCCGTCAGCACGCCGGTCGCCGGAGTGGCGCAGCTCCACACGATGATCGACGACAACGGCGTGATGAAGATGCGCCCGGTGACGGCGATCGAGGTGAAGCCGGGCGCGTCGGTGACGCTCAAGCCGGGCGGCTTCCACGTCATGCTGATGGACCTGAAGCAGCCGCTCGCCGAGGGGCAAAGCTTCGCCCTGACCCTGACCTTCGAGAAGGCGGGGCCGGTCGAGACCAAGGTCATCATCGCCAAGGCGGGTGCCGCCGCGCCGGCTGCCATGGGCGGCGTGAACATGGGCGACATGCCGGGCATGAGCGGCAAATGAGCGCGGGGGATGACCGGTGACGCGCGTTTTGGTATGAGCGCTAAGCGCATGCGTGCACGGGCGAGGTGCGGAAGATGACGGACGCCGCGAGCGTCGCCAAGGCGGATCGCGCCGCCAGGGTCTGGCACGGCCCCGACGGCGGCGCGCCTCGCCTCGGCAGCGAGGAGCACAAGTTCCTGTTCTGCCGCATGCTGCTCGACACCCACAACCCGTACAAGCCGACCGTCCTCGACTGGCCCACGCTCGCCGAGGACGAGAAGCGGCGCCTCACCAGCCTGCCGATCTGGGACATCGCGGTCCAGACCGAGGGCAAGGCGAAGCTGCGCGTCCTCGCCTATGGCGAGACCGTCGCCGACCCGCTGCTGCGCAAGGCGATCGACATGAACGGCTTCGAGGAAGGCCGCCACAAGGACGTGCTGTCCAATCTGGTCGCCGCCTATGGCATCGCGCTCGCCAAGGAGCCGGACTATGTCAGGCCGCGCGATCCGCTATGGGCCTTCATGGTGACGGGCTTCAGCGAATGCATCGACAGTTTCTTCGCCTTCGGCCTGTTCGAGGCGGCCAAGCGGTCGGGCTATTTTCCGCCCGCGCTGGTCGAGACGTTCGAGCCGGTGATGCAGGAGGAGGGCCGCCACATCCTGTTCTTCGTCAACTGGGTCGCGTGGCACCGCCGCAACCTGCCGTGGTGGCGCAAGCCCGCCTTCGCCGCCAAGGTCGCGGCGGTGTGGGCTTATCTCGTGTGGGAGCGCATCCAGACCGCGCGCGACGTCGGCGGCGGCAACAATTTCACCATGACGGGCCACGAATCGATGGGCATCGATCTCGGTCTCGGTCGCCTCATGGATTTGTGCCTGGCCGAGAACGACCGCCGCCTCGGCGGCTACGATGCGCGCCTCATCCGTCCGCGCACCGTGCCGGGGCTGGTGCGCTTCGCGCGCCGCTTCGTGCGCGGCGCCAAGGCGGCCCAATGACCGCCGCGGTCAAGATCGGCTCCGAGGCGCACAAAGAGCTGTTTTGCCGCGATTTCGTTGCCACCTACACGGACTACGATCCCGAGACGCTGCCGTGGCCAGCGCTCGACGAGGCGGCGCTCGAGCGGCTCCGCACCGTGCCGTTCTGGCAGGAGGTGCTGCACACCGAGCTGCGCGCCGGCGCCATCGTCAAGGCGTTCACCGCGACGATCGAGGATCCGGTGATCAAGGAGGCGGTGGCGCTGCAAGGCTTCGAGGAGGCGCGCCACGCCGCGCTCATCCGCACCATGATCCGCCGCTATGGCATCGAGGTCGACGAGCACGCGCTTGACCCGATCCCCGCCGACATCGAGACCGCCTTCAAGGATTTCGGCTTCGGCGAATGCGTCGATTCGTTCCTGGGCTTCGGCGTGTTCAAGATCGCCCTCCAGTCGGGCTTCCTGCCGGAATCGATGTTCCGCATCTTCGACACGCTGATGTACGAGGAAACGCGTCACATCGTGTTCTTCGTCAACTGGATGGCCTATCGCCAGGTGCAGCGCGGGCTGGGCGCGCGCTGGATCCGCGGCCTGACCTCGCTGCGCTATTACATCCGCGCGCTGAAGCGCCTTGTCGGCACCGCGCGCCGCGGCGCCGAGCTGCAGGACGGCAAGAACTTCTCCGCGACGCAAGCGAGCATGTTCCTCGACGGCTTCACCTTCCGCCGCTTCATCGAGGATTGCTACGGCGAGAACCGCCGCCGCATGACCGCGTTCGGAGACGGGCTGCTGCGCCCGAGCTTCCTTCCGGCGCTCGCCGACATGGCGCTCTCGAGCCTCAGGCTGTGGAGCTTCCGCCGCCGCGAGAGCGCCGGCACGGCGCCGTGAAGCCCGCCACCATCGTCATCGCCATCGTCGGATTGGTGCTCGGCACCGCCGTCATCGGCTGGTTCGGCTTCGGCGCGGTGGCGCATGCGTTCCTCGCCGTGGGCTGGACCGGGTTCGCGGCGATCTGCGCTTTTCACGCGATGGTCTATTGCCTGCTCGGCCTGGCATGGTGGGCGATCCTGCCGCCGGCGCGGGACGTGTCCCTGCCGGTGCTGATCGCGGCGCGCGTGGTGCGCGATTCTGGGTCGGAGGTGCTGCCGCTGTCGCAGATCGGCGGCTTCGTCATGGGCGCGCGCGCCGCGACCCTCTTGGGCCTGCCGGCGGCGGCATCGTCGGCCTCGACCATCGTCGACGTGACGCTCGAGCTGGTGGCGCAGATCGCCTATGTCGCGCTCGGGCTCGGGCTCTTGCTTTGGTATCGCCCGGGCAGTCCGCTCGCCGCGCCGGTCGCGGTTGGCATCGCCGTCGCGGTGGTGTTGGCGTTGGCCTTCATCACGGTACAGCGGCGCGGGCTCGAGCTGGTCGAGCGCCTCGCCTACCGGCTCGCCTCGCGCTGGCTGCCGGCGGCGACCGCCCGCGCCGCACCGGTGCAGCAGGCGGTGCAGGCGATCTATCGCCACGGCAGCGGCATCCGCATCGGCCTCGTGCTCCATGTTGCGGGCTGGATCGGCAATGGGATCGAGGCGTGGATCGCGCTCTCCTTCCTCGGCGCGCCGCTGGGGCTGGGTCCGGTGCTGGCGATCGAGAGCCTGCTCTATGCTGCGCGCAGCGTCGCCTTCGCCGTGCCCAATGCGGTCGGCGTGCAGGAGGGCGTCTATGTCCTGCTCGGCGGCGTGTTCGGCTTGCCGCCCGAGACCGCGCTGGCGCTGTCGCTCATCAAGCGTGCGCGCGATCTCGCCATAGGCGTGCCGGCGCTTCTCGCGTGGCAGGCGGTCGAGGGCGGGCGGATATGGAGAAGAGGAGCGAAATCGGCATGAGACCTCACATCGTTCTTGTCCTCATCGCGAGCCTTCTGGACGGCGGCGCCGCTATCGCGCACGTCACTGCCTCGCCTGACATGGCCAAGTCCGGGAGCTACTTCACCACCAACTTCACCGTGCCGCACGGCTGCGCCGGCGCCGCGACCGTGGCGGTGCGCATCAAGCTCCCCGAGGGCGTCGGCGACGTGAAGCCGCAGCAGAAGCCGGGTTGGACGGTCGACATCGTGACGCGCAAGCTCGACGTGGCCTCGCGCGACGCGCACGGCAGCACGATCACCGAGGCGGTGGACGAAGTCGCCTGGCGCGGCGGCAAGCTGCCGGACAATCTCTACGACACGTTCGGCCTGCTGATGAAGCTGCCGGACAAGCCGGGCGCGACGCTCTATTTCCCGACCGTCCAGGAATGCGAGCAAGGCGTCCACCGCTGGATCGAGATTCCCGCCGCCGGCCAGCAATGGCACGACCTCGACCAGCCCGCGCCGTTCGTCAAGCTGACGCCGTAACGCGCTTGCTTTCCGTCCGCGCTGAGGCACCATCGGCGCGGAGCGAAACGGGGGACAAGAGGTGCGGAGACGCGATCTCATCACGCTGGTTGCGGGCGCGGCGGTCGCGGGGCCCGGCGCGGCATTGGCGCAGGCGAGCGACCGCGTGCGCCGGGTCGGCATCCTCGTGCCGCTGCCCAAGACCGATCCCGTGGTCCGACGCAATTTCACGGCGTTCGCCGATGAAATGGCGAAGGCGGGATGGGTTGAGGGCAAGACCGTCCAGTACGATTTCCGCTCGTCTCTCGGCGCCGGCGTCGACATCGCGACGTCGGCGGCGGAAATCGTGGCGCTCGCGCCGGACGTCATTCTCGCGATCACGCCGCAGTCGACCTATGCCCTGAAGCGGATTGCGGGTGCCATTCCGGCCGTGTTCGTCGTAGTGGATGATCCGCTGAGGAATGGGATTGTCGCAAGCATCGCTCGGCCCGGAGGCCTCTTCACCGGCGTCGCGGAACTCGGCTATGCGGCCGGGCCCAAGACGCTGCAATTGTTGAAGCAAATGGCGACGGCGATGACGCGCGTCGCATTTCTCTACGACTCGTCGGAAAATCCTCCGGTCGATTGGGTCGAAGGGGCTGCGCGCGCCGTCGCGGTGACCCCGAGCCTTATGACGGTCGGCAGTGACGCTGAAATCGACAGCGCGCTCGCCACGTTCGGGCGAGAGCCCGACGGTGGTGTCGTCGTCATCGCGGAAATCTTCACGGCGTCCCATCGCAGGCGCATCATTGACGCCGTGGCGCGGCTCGGATTGCCGGCGGTCTATCCTTACCGCTACTTTGCGGCCGACGGCGGGCTCATGTCCTATAGCCCCGAGCAGACTGGTGAATTCCGCCAGGCGGCCTATCTCGTCGACCGCATCCTGCACGGCGCGGCGCCCGCCGACCTGCCGGTCCAGACGCCCAACAGATTTGAGATGATCATCAACGCCAAAACCGCGCAGGCGCTCGGCATCACCGTGCCGGCGCTGCTCCTCACCGGCGCCGACGAAGTGATCGAATAGCCCTCATCCGCGGTTGTCGGAGATTTCCCGCGTGGCCTAGACTGCGCCCCGTGATGCGGCGGTGCACGGTTCTTTTCATTCTGGCGCTGGGCCTCCTCGCGGGCTGCGGCCGCACGGTTGGGCCGGCGCCCTATGAGCTGCACACCCATCCGGGTCCGCCAACTTTGTCGGAGCCGCTCGGGCCGCATCCCGACCGGGTCAAGGTCGCTGAGGGCGACACGCTCTATGGCGTGTCGCGGCGTTACGGCGTGCCGATGCGCGCCATCATCGACGCCAACCGACTCGCACCGCCCTATCGGCTGGTCACCGGCGCGACCCTGGCCTTGCCGCAGGTTCGCACCCACCTGGTGCGCGCGGGTGACACGCTCGCCACCGTCGCGCGGCAATATGGCGTCGACACCAGCACGCTTGCCGCGACCAACCATTTGGCGCCGCCCTACGTCATCCGCACGGGCGAGACGCTGGTCCTGCCGGCGCCGGTCGAGACCGCGCGCGCCGCGCGCGCGCCCGCGCCGGTGCCTGTGCCGCCGCCCGCGCCGCTGGCATCGAACGCCGCACCTCCGCCAGCCGCCATGCCGGCGCCGCTGGCAGCGCTCGACGGTCCGCCGCCGCCCGCAGCGCCCTCCGCTCCACCGGCGGCGGAGCCGAGCGCGCCGCGCCAGACCGCGTCGCTGCCCCCGCCTGTGCCGGTTCCGGTGGCGGGCAAGGGGTTTCTGTGGCCGGTGCGGGGCCGCGTCGTGTCGTCCTACGGCACCGCGCCCGAGGGTACGCATAATGACGGCATCAACATCGCCGCCACCGAGGGCACGCCGGTCATCGCCGCCGACGCCGGCGAAGTCGCCTATGCCGGCAACGAACTCAAGGGTTACGGCAATCTCATCCTGGTGAAGCATGCCAACGGCTTTATCACCGCCTATGCGCATAACCAGACGCTGCTGGTGAAGCGGGGCGACAAGGTCGCGCGCGGCCAGGCGATCGCCCGGGTCGGCGCCACCGGCGCGGTCGCCGAGCCGCAGCTCCATTTCGAGATCAGGCGCGGCGCCCGGGCGCTCGATCCGATGGAGTATCTCCCCGCCCAGGCGGCCGCGGCGCCGTCCTAGGTCAACGATTTCTTAACCAGGTCGGCGCACCGTGGTTCCGGGTCAGTAAAAGAGCCTGGTGGGGACGATGCTGCGATTGGGCACGGTCGGCGATCCGCGCCTGTGGCTGCTGTTTCACTACTGGCAGGTGAAGCTGGCCGGCGGCGCGATGCCGTCGCCCGACGCCATCAATCTCGCCGAGTTGCCGCCGGCGGTGCAGCCCAACGCGATGCTGCTCGACGTCGCCATCGAAGGTGGGCGCCGGCGCTTCCGCTACCGCAGCGTCGGCGGCGTGTTCTGGCGCGCCTCGGGCAAGGAGCCGGTGGGACGCTATATCGACGAAGTGCTGCCGGAGACCGCGGGCTATCGCGACTATGTCGTCGGCATCTATGAGGAGATGGCGGCGAAGCGGCGCCCGATGTACACCGAGAACATGTTCATCCTGAGTCACGGCCAGCGCGACCCGATGACGACCAAGCGCGTCAGCCTGCCGCTGTCGCGCGACGGCGCCGCGGTGCATGCGGTGCTCGCGGCTCATGTGTTCGATTACGGCGCGGGCGGAGACGACGCCTTCGCGCTCGTCACCGCCATCGAGGAAGGCGTTCGCACGTTCCTGGAGTGAGGCGGCTCAGGCCGATTGGGCCGCGGGGCCGGATTCCTGCTCGCGCGTGGTGAGCTGGATGAAGAGCTCCCCCTTGCGGTTGAGCGACAGATCGGGATTGGTCATGCCGTGCGCCTTGAGCACGTAGAGTTGTGCACGGAGCGGATCGTATTTGACGGGGCCGCCCTTCTGAGCCTGCACGATGCGGCCCTCGGCCTGACCCATCTCGCGCAGGATCAGGGCCGCGAGGCGCTCGCTCACCGCCAGCGCGCGCAACTCGGCGCGCAGCTCGGCGATGGTCATGTCTCCGGGCTCTTTCATGATCACCTCTTCTTGGCGCGCGCATGATAGTGGGGCCGAGTGCGCTCTTGCTAGGGGCATATGCGAGCAATGCGGATCCCGCGAGCTCGATGTCACTCCAGCCGCTTGCCGAGCCGTCCGGCCGCGTCCTGGATATATTGCCACGCGACGCGGCCCGAGCGCGCGCCGCGCGTGATGGCCCACTCGGACGCTTCCGCGCGCAGCATTTCCGGCGCCAGGTCGAGCCCGTAATGCGCGGCATAGGCGGCGACCATCGCGTGATAGGTCTCCTGATCGCAGGCGTGGAAGCCGAGCCACAGGCCGAACCGGTCGGACAGCGACACCTTCTCCTCGACCGCCTCGCCCGGGTTGAGCGCGGTCGAGCGCTCGTTCTCGATCATGTCGCGCGCCATGAGATGGCGCCGGTTCGAGGTGGCGTAGAGCACGACATTGTCGGGCCTGCCCTCGATCCCGCCCTCGAGCACCGCCTTCAGGGATTTGTAGCTCGTGTCCTGCTGGTCGAACGAGAGATCGTCGCAGAACAGCAGGAACCGCCGCTTCTCCCCGCGCAGCCGCGACAGGAGCTGCGGCAAGGTTGTGATGTCCTCGCGATGGATTTCGACCAGCGCAAGGGCGTGCGGGCGCTCGCGGTCGATGGCAGCGTGCGCCGCCTTGACGAGCGAGCTCTTGCCCATGCCGCGCGCGCCCCACAGCAGCACGTTGTTGGCCGGCAGCCCGGCGGCGAAGCGACGCGTGTTCTCGAGCAGGATATCGCGGACGCGGTCGATGCCTTGCAGGAGATCGAGCTCGACGCGGCTCACGCTCGCCACCGGCTCGAGCCACATGCGGTCGGCATGCCAGACGAAGGCGTCGGCGGCGCTGAGATCGCTCGCCGGCGGCGGCGCCGGCGCGAGGCGGTCGAGCGCGTCGGCGACGCGCCGCATCAGCTGCGCCAAGGGGCTGCGCTGGGTCATGGGGCGCGGACCCTAGGCGATTCCCGCAATCTGCGTCAACCGCGTACCCCGCTTGCTTGCTCTTTAGCGGCAAGTCCTCTACCAATGCGGCGCAGCCTTTGAGGAGGGGCAGCCCATGTTCATCTCGCCGGCATTCGCGCAGGCGGTCGGGGGTCCGCAGGACACGCTGACGACTTTCATCCTGCCCATGGGGCTGATCTTCGTCGTGTTCTACTTCTTCATGATCCGGCCGCAGCAGCAGAAGCAGAAGGATGCGAAGAAGATGCTGGAGGCGCTGCGGCGCGGAGACAAGGTGGTGACGGCGGGCGGGCTCATCGGCACGATTGCCAAGGTTGACGCCGACGAGGTCCAGGTCGAGATCAGCGAGGGCGTGCGCGTGCGCGTCGTGCGTACCACGATCTCGAGCGTGCTGACCAAGCCCGAGCCGGTGGCTGCCAAGAAGGCGAAGGACGAGGGCGCCGACAAGAGGGACGCCGACAAGAAGTCGCCCGAGCCGGCGGAGGCGGGCGGTGTCGTCAGCAAGGAAAAGCGCAAGGTGCTGGGGTTCCTGTGGCGGTGAGGCGCAGAGGCCCGAGCGGCGAGGCTTGAGGCGCGATGCTCTATTTCCAAACGTGGAAAGTGGTGCTCATCCTGGCTGTGTGCGCGCTGGGCCTGCTATTTTCCGCAATGAACTTGGTCCCGGCGGACTCGATCGCGCGCTGGCCGAGCTTCGTGCCCAAGAAGCAGGTGAGTCTCGGCCTTGATCTGCGCGGCGGCTCCTATCTCCTTTATGAAGTCGACATGCAGGCCGCCGAGAAGGACGAGCTCGAGAACGTCGTCGACGGGCTCAGGACCGCGCTCGTCGCTGCCAAGATCGGCTACACCGGGCTCGCGGTCGACGGCGATCATGTGGCCTTGGTGCTGCGCGATCCGGGCGGCGCGAACGATGTCCGCGATATCGTTCAGAAGCTCGATCCCAATCTCGCCATGACGGTGAGCGCCGCCGGCGCAGTCTCGCTGGCGCCCAGCGACGCGGAGCGCACGCAGCGTCGCTCTGCGGCGATCGAGCAGTCGATCGAGATCGTGCGGCGCCGCATCGATGAGACCGGCACCAAGGAGGCGACCATCCAGCGCGTCGGCCAGGACCGCATCCTGGTCGAGCTGCCCGGCATCGACGATCCCGAGCGGGTCAAGGCGCTCATCGGCAAGACCGCGAAAATGACGTTCCAGCTCGTCGATGTGAATGCGTCAGTCGAGGATGCGCGGCGCGGCAAGCTGCCGCCGGGCGACGAGCTGTTCCAATCGACCGAGAACCGGACGGGCATGCCCGATTCATACGTCGTGCGGCGGCGCGTAATGGTGAGCGGCGACACGCTGACCGACGCCCAGCCGTCCTTTAACAACAATGTCCCGGTCGTAAGCTTCAAGTTCGATTCGATCGGCGGACGGCGTTTCGCCGACGCGACGCGCGAGAATGTCGGCAAGCCCTTCGCGATCGTGCTCGACAACAAGGTTATCAGCGCACCCGTGATCAAGGAGCCGATCCTCGGCGGCTCGGGCATCATCGAGGGCAGCTTCTCGGTGCAGACGGCCAGCGACTTGGCGCTGCTGTTGCGCGCGGGCGCGCTGCCGGCGCCTCTCACCATTCTCGAGGAGCGCACGGTCGGGCCCGATCTCGGGGCCGATTCGATCCATGCCGGCGCGCTTGCGAGCATCGTCGGCATCGTGCTCGTCGTCGTCTTCATGGTGCTGTTCTACGGGCTTTTCGGCCTCTTTGCCGATGTCGCGCTGTTCTTCAACCTCTGCATCATGCTGGCGAGCCTGTCGCTCCTGGGCGCTACCTTGACGCTCCCAGGCATCGCCGGGATCGCGCTCACCATGGGCATGGCGGTCGATGCCAACGTCCTCATCTATGAGCGCATCCGCGAGGAGTTGCGCGGCGGCCGGTCGATCATCTCGTCGCTCCAGGCGGGCTTCGAGCGCGCTTTCGGCACCATCCTCGACAGCCACGTCACCACGCTCGTTGCCGGCGCGCTGATGTTCTGGCTGGGCGAGGGACCGATCAAAGGCTTCGCCGTCACGTTGAGCATCGGCGTCCTTACCTCGCTGTTCTCGGCTATCCTGGTGACGCGGCTCCAGATCGTCACTTGGCTGCGCCGCACCAAGCCCAAGTTCGTGCCCATCTAGGCCCGCCCCATGTTCCGCCCGCTCATCGTCATCAAGCGCATCCCCAACATCGACTTCATGGCGCTTCATTGGTTCGGTTTCGCGCTCTCGGGCATGCTCGGCGTGGCGTCGATCGTGCTGTTCCTGGTGCAGGGGCTCAATTACGGCATCGATTTCAGCGGCGGGACCATCATCGAGGCGCGCACGCAGGGGCCTGCCGACATGGCGCAGATGCGCGCCACGCTCGACGGGCTGGGCCTGGGCGAGGTGCAGCTCCAAGGCTTCGGCGCACCGAACGAGGTACTGCTTCGCCTCCAGCGCCAGCCCGGCGACGACAAGGCCCAGGAAGCCGCGGTCGCCAAGGTGAAGGCGAAGCTTGGCACCAGCGTCGAGTATCGCCGCACCGAGGTTGTCGGACCGACGGTCGGCGCAGAGCTGATCCGGGCCGGCGTCATCGCCACCGTGCTCGCGCTTCTCGCCATCGCGGCCTATGTGTGGTTCCGCTTCGAATGGCAATTCGGCGTCGGTGCGATGCTGTCGACGCTCCACGACACGGTCACGACGGTAGGGCTGTTCTCGCTCCTGCAGATCGAATTCAACCTGACCACGCTCGCCGCCATTCTTACCATTGCCGGCTATTCGATCAACGACACGGTCGTGATTTACGACCGTGTCCGCGAGACCATGCGAAAGCATCGCACGATGGATTTCCGTACCCTCATAAACAAGGCCCTCAACGAGACGCTGTCGCGCACCATCCTGACCGTGTCGACGGTGGCGCTCGCGGTGCTGTCGCTCCTCATCTTCGGCGGCGAGGTGCTGCGCGGCTTCTCGATCGCGATGCTGTGGGGCGTGGTGATCGGCACCTACTCGTCGCTTTTCATCGCCGCGCCGCTGCTCTACTACATCCGGCCCAAGCGCTCGGCGCCGGCACGCGAAGCCGCCGCCGAGGCCGAGGCGAAAGAGGCCACTTGATGGACGTGACGCCGCTCATCCCGGCCGATCGTCAAGTGATCGAGAGCTATGGCAGCGACGGATTCCGGGTGAGCGGCGCGGCCCATTCCGGCGCGATCATCGTCTTTCCCGATGCGACCCGCGCCTGGTCGGTGGCGGCAATGGACCAAGTCACGCTCGCGAGCCTTGATCCAGTGATAGCGCGCGGCGGGGTCGAGATCCTGCTCATCGGTTGCGGCCGGCGCATGGCGCTGGTGGCGAAGGAATTGCGCGCCAGCCTCAAGGCGGCCGGCATCGTCGTCGACGCCATGGACACGGGCGCGGCCTGCCGCACCTACAACGTTCTCCTCGCCGAGGACCGCCGTGTCGCGGCGGCGTTGCTGCCGCCGGCGTCTTGAACGCGCGCCGGACATGAAAACGGGGCCGTTCGGCCCCGCTTCCAATCACGTTTCCATCGGCGTCATTCGTTCATGCGAAATGGAACGCGGTCATGCAATAGACCATCGGGATCGACAAAAGCGTGTTGGTGCGCGAAGCGAGCCCCGCGACTCGTGCCGCCTTCTTTTTCTGGTCGTCGGTGGCCTCAACCATGCCCAGCACCTTCTGCTGGTTCGGCCAGATGATGAACCACACGTTGAACCACATGATCGTGCCGAGCCACATGCCGATGCCGATCGTGGCAATTTGCCGGCTGTGGCTGCCGATGCCGATCAGGATCGCCGATCCGAGATAGCCGTTCATGTACGCGAGCAGCAGCCCGAACACGATGGTCGACATCGCACCCCAGCGGAACCACCACAGCGCCTCCGGCATGATGAAGCGCGGGATTGCCGGCCTTAATTCAGCCGGGATCTTGGGCATGGTCGGCGTCTGGGTGAAGTTGAAGTAGTAGAGATGCCCGATCCACATGATGCCGCTCAAGATGTGCAGCCAGCGGAAGCAAAGCACCCACCATGCAGTGCTGACGAATTCCATGGCGTTCCCCCGCTCAGGCGATGATGTGGATGAGGCCGATGACGATGAGCGTCAGGACGAAGCCCAATGTCACGGTCTGCCCGAGCGAATCCAGCGGGTTCTTCATGATACCCTCTTCTTCATGTTTGGCCCTTTCCCCTGGCCGGTGCCTCTATCATAGCATAGGGTGAATCGTCGGCAATCCATGCGGATGAGGCGTCGAAGGACCGAGGACGGCGAGCTCTCGCGGCTGGCGCGGCTGGTGCGGGAGCATGACCGCGACCGCTTCCTGACGGCGCTCTTCGCTCCGGCCGATCGCCGCGAGTCGCTGTTGGCGCTCTACGCATTCAACTACGAGGTGGCGAAAACGCGCGAGATGGTGAGCGAGCCGATGCTCGGTCGCATGCGGCTGCAATGGTGGCGCGACAGCATCGCCGCCATCTATGACGGCACGCCCGTGCGCCGTCACGAGGTGGTCGAACCCCTGGCGCAGGCGATTCGCGCCAATCGCCTAACGCGCGTACATTTCGACCGCCTCATCAACGCGCGCGAGGCCGATCTCGACGACGCGCCGCCCGCCGATCTCGCGGCGCTCGAGGCCTATGCCGAGGCGAGCTCTGTGCCGCTGGTGCTCCTGGCGCTCGAGGTGCTGGGCGTGCGCGATGAGATGGCTGCGAGCGCCGGGCGCGCGATCGGCATCGCCTTCGCGCTCGCGGGGCTGTTGCGTGCGGCGCCGTTTCACGCGCGCGCGCACCGCGCATATCTCCCCGCCGACCTTGTCGCGGCGCGCGGCATCGAGCTCCATCGCACCCTGTTCGAATTGAGGCCCACGCCCGGGCTAGCCGACGTCGCGGCCGCCGTCGCCGCGCGCGCCCGCGCCCATCTCGATGCCGCTCGGACGCTGCGGCCCCAGGTGCCGCGCGCGGCGCTGCCGGCGCTGCTGCCGGCGGTGTTGGCGGGACGCTCCCTCTCCGCGCTCGAGCGCGCCGGATACGACGTGCTCGCGCCGCGCTTGGCCCGCCCCGATGGCGGCAAGGCTTGGCGTCTCGCGTTCGCCGCGACGTTCGGGCGCTACTGAGGCTGGGGCCGGATAAACTCGGGGAAATCCTCTTCCCAGAATTCGGCCGCGCCGCGCGTGCCGGCTTTGCGCTGCTCGACCTCGCGCTGGCGCAGCTCGACGCGCCTGATTTTGCCGGAGATCGTCTTGGGCAGATCGCCGAACTCGATGCGGCGCACGCGCTGATAGGGCGCGAGTCGCGCCCTGAGCCGCGCCAGGATGTTGTGCGCGGTGGCGCGGTCGGGCGCGTGGCCTGCGGCGAGCACGACGAACGCCTTGGGCACTACCAGCCGTTGTGGATCGGGCGAGGGGACGACCGCCGCCTCCGCCACGGCCTCGTGCTCGATGAGGACGCTCTCGATCTCGAACGGGCTGATGCGATAGTCGGATGATTTGAACACGTCGTCGCTGCGGCCGACATAGGTGATGCGGCCGTCGGCGGCCTTGGTTCCAGTGTCACCGGTGCGGTAATGCGCGCCCTCGACCGGCTGCAGGGTGCCGTCGTCGCGCTGGTAGCCTTGCATCAGGCCGAGCGGGCGCGGCACGAGCGCGACCACGATCTCGCCGTCCGAGGATTCGTCGCCATGCTCGTCGAGGATGGCCATGCGATAGCCAGGCAGCGCCTGCCCCATCGAGCCCGGCACGATCGGCTGGCCGGGCGTGTTGCCGACCAATGACGTGGTCTCGGTCTGGCCATAGAAGTCACGCACGGTGAGGCGCCACACGCGCTCGACATGGGCGATCACCTCGGGATTGAGTGGCTCGCCTGCCGACAGCGCTTCCCTGATCCGCACCGGCCACGACGCCAGGTCCTGCTGCACCAGCATGCGCCACACGGTGGGTGGCGCGCAGAAGGTGGTGACGCCGCACCGCACCACCACGTCCAGCGTCTCTTTCACATCGAAGCGCGGCTGGGTCAGCGCCACCACCGTCGCGCCGGCGTTCCACGGCGCGAAGACGCTGCTGTAGGCATGCTTGGCCCAGCCCGGCGAGGAGATGTTGAGATGGACGTCGCCGGGCTTGAGCCCGACCACGTAGAGGGTCGAGAGGTGCCCCACCGGATAGCTCTGATGGCTGTGCAGCACCATCTTCGGCTTCGCGGTGGTGCCCGAGGTGAAATAGAGCAGCAGCGGATCGTCGGCCTTGGTCTCGCCCTCGGGCGCGAAGTCTTGCGGCCGGTCATAGGCGTCCTCGAACCGATGCCAGCCCGCCGCGTCGCCGACCGCGATCCTGGTGTAGCTGCCCTTGAGCGTGGCAAAGCGCGGCGTGAGCGCGGCCGGAACAATGGCGCGGCGGATGCGTCCGCGCTGGAATCGGTCCTCGAGATCGGCCTCGGCGAGGAGCGTCGTCGCGGGGATCAAGACCGCGCCCAACTTCATCAGCGCGAGCATCGCCTCCCACAATTGCCGCACGTTCGGGAGCAGCAGAAGGACGCGGTCGCCGCGCGCAACGCCGAGCGCGCGCAGATGGTTCGCCACCTGGTTCGAGCGCGTGCGGAGCTGGCCGAAGGTCAGCTTCTCTTCGCCTTCACCTACGAGCCACAGTGCCGGAGCGTCCGCCGGCAGATGATCGAAATAATCGAGCGCCCAGTTGAAGCGGTCGAGCGCGGGCCAGCGGAAATCGCGCACCGCCGCTTCGTAGTCGGTCCGGTGCCGCAGCAGCAAATCGCGCGCGGCGAGAAAGGCGCTCGCTCGGTCCGGCATGTTCGTCATCCTCCCCCGGGTCTCGCACGAGCATGCCACAGGCCGAGGCGGGCGTGAACGCGGCTACTGCGCCGCCGCCACGTCCTCGCCCGCGAGCCAATGGTCGAGCGCGGCGCGCGCCCGGCGCACGATCAACGGTTTCTTCTCGGCCCGGTTGGCGCGCGTCATGGCGCCTGCCGGCAGCGGCGGAAACAGGCCGAAATTCACGTTCATCGGCTGGAACGTGCCGGCGTCCGCGCCGCACGTGATGTGCGCCAGGAGCGCGCCCAGCGCGGTCTCGGACGGCGGCGGCTCGGGCACGGCGCCACGCCGTTCTGCAGCCGCAAACCGTCCGGCGACGAGACCGATCGCCGCGCTCTCGACATAGCCCTCGACGCCGGTGATCTGGCCGGCGAAGCGAAGCCGGGGCATGACCTTGAGGCGCAACAGCGGGTCGAGGAGGCGCGGGCTGTTGAGGAAGGTGTTGCGGTGCAGGCCTCCGAGGCGCGCGAACTCGGCGCGCTCGAGGCCGGGGATCATGCGCAGGATGCGGACCTGCTCGCCATGCTTCAGCTTGGTCTGGAATCCGACGATGTTGTAGAGCGTGCCGAGCGCGTTGTCCTGGCGCAACTGCACCACGGCATAGGCGCCGCGCCCTGTGCGCGGGTCGGTGAGGCCAATGGGCTTCATCGGTCCCCAGCGCAGCGTGTCGGGCCCGCGCGCAGCCATCACCTCGATCGGCAGGCAGCCCTCGAAATAGGGCGTGTCCGTCTCCCATCCGTGGAACGACGCGCAATCGCCGGCAAGCAGCGCGGCGAGGAAGACTTGATACCGCTCCTTGTCGAGCGGGCAATTGATGTAGTCGGCGCCGTCGCCCTTGCCGTAGCGCGACTGCCGCCAGGCGCGATCCATGTCGATGGTCTCGGCGTGAACGATGGGCGCGATGGCGTCGAAGAAGGCGAGCGATGCTTGGCCGGTCAAGTCGCGGATCGCGTGCGCGAGCGGCGGCGCGGTCAAGGGCCCGGTGGCGATGACGACGCTCTCCCAGGATTCCGGCGGCAGCGTCGCCTCCTCGCGTACCAACGAGACGCCGGTCGCGGCCAGGAGCCGCTCCTCGACGCAGCGGGCGAATCCATCGCGATCGACCGCCAGCGCGCCCCCCGCGGGAAGGCGATTGGCGTCGGCGCATGCCAACACGAGCGAGCCGAGACGCCGCATCTCCTCGTGCAGCAGCCCGACCGCGTTATTGTCTGCATCGTCGGAGCGGAACGAGTTGGAGCACACCAGCTCGGCCAGCCGGCCGGTCAGGTGCGCCTCGGTCGTCCGTACCGGGCGCATCTCGTGCAGCACCACGGCAACGCCGGCGCGCGCCAGTTGCCACGCGGCCTCCGACCCGGCGAGGCCGCCGCCGATGACGTGGACGGGAGCATTCGTCATTCCGCCGTTTGTAACTCCTCCTTCGTGAGCTCAGGTCTTGAACACCTGATCGACGAATTTGTTGGTGTAGAGGGTCGAAGCGTCCTTGACGTCGGCAATGCCGATCTCGCGCAAGCCGTCGACGGCGGACTGCCACAGGCGCGGCACGTTGCGCAGCAGGTTCTCGCGGCCCTCGGCGAGCCACATGGAGCGCGTCACCTCTTCCTGCACGGCAACGATGCTGGCGAGATCGTTCATGCGGGGGATGTCGTAGTCCTTGGCGGCGCGCTGGAAGATGGGTGCCAAGGGCTGGTCCATGATTTCCACCACCGACGCCTTGAGCGCGCGCAGCAGGCGCAGAACCAGCTCCGGCTTCGTTTCGGCCGTCTCCTTGGTGCAGAAATAAAGAAGCCCCGGGGCGGGGATGATGGAATCGATGTTCAAATACTCGAGCGGCTCGCCGATGCGCTTCAGCGTGACCACGATCGGCAGGTTGCAGATGAAGCAATCGAGCCTACCCTTGCGGATGAGCTCGACCTCGCCGGGGCTGTTGCCGGCGACGACGATGTTCGCCTCGTCCCTGCGCACGCCCGCCTTGGCCATCGCCACCTGCACCAGCAGCTCGGACAAGCCGCCGACCGACAGGACGCCGACGGTCTTGCCGCGCAGATCGGCGCCGCTCCGCACCGGCTTGTCCTTGAGGCTGACGATGTTGAAGCCGACGCGCTGCGACAGCGCCGCGAAGGCGTAGAACGGCGCGCTGCGCGTGGCGACGGTGCGGATGAAATCGATGCTGGCGATGTAGCTGAACTGCACCTGGCCCGCGACCACGAGCTGGAACGCCTCGGCGTTGCCGGGCGGGCCGATCACCTTGACGTCGAGCCCCTCGCGTGCGAAATGCCCGCCCGACACGGCGTTCATCACGTCGATGAAGGTCGGATCGTAGCCGAACGGCGTGCTGAAGGTGATGCTGTCGGCGGCGCGCGCCGAGCGGATGATGGCTGGGCTGGCGACGATTGCCGCCCCCGCCGCCGCCGATTTCAGGAACCGTCGCCGCGTGGTCATGCTGCTCCTCCCGTGACGCGCAGGTCTTACGCCCGCTTCTTCTTGCGCTCGCCGCCGGCGCGGTCGAGATAGGCGCGGAGATATTGCCCGGTATAGCTCGCCTTGGTGTCGGCGATGCGCTCGGGCGTGCCGGATGCGACCACGCGACCGCCGCCCGAGCCGCCCTCGGGGCCGAGATCGACGATCCAGTCGGCGGTCTTGATGACCTCGAGATTGTGCTCGATCACGATCACGGTGTTGCCCTGCTCGACGAGCGCGTGCAAGACGTCGAGGAGCTTCTTCACGTCCTCGAAATGGAGCCCCGTGGTCGGCTCGTCGAGGATATAAAGCGTGCGCCCGGTGGCGCGCCGCGACAATTCCTTGGCGAGCTTCACGCGCTGCGCCTCGCCGCCTGACAGCGTGGTCGCGGGCTGGCCCACATGGATGTAGCCCAGCCCCACGCGCTCGAGCGTTACCATCTTCTCGCGGATCGCCGGCACGGCGCGGAAGAACTCGGCGCCTTCCTCGACCGTCATGTCGAGCACGTCGGCGATGCTCTTGCCCTTGAACTCGACCTCCACGGTCTCGCGGTTGTAGCGCTTGCCCTTGCACACGTCGCACTGGACATAGACATCGGGCAGGAAGTGCATCTCGATCTTGATCACCCCGTCGCCCTGGCACGCCTCGCAGCGCCCGCCCTTGACGTTGAACGAGAATCGGCCCGGCCCATAGCCGCGCGCCTTGGCCTCGGGCAAACCCGCGAACCAGTCGCGGATGGGCGAGAACGCGCCGGTATAGGTCGCGGGATTGGAGCGCGGCGTGCGGCCGATCGGCGACTGGTCGATGTCGACGATCTTGTCGAGATGCTCGGCGCCCTCGATGCGGTCATGCGCGCCCGGATGCTCGTGGGCGCCCATCAGGCGGCGCGCCAGAGCCTTGTAGAGCGTGTCCACCACCAGCGACGACTTGCCGCCGCCCGAGACGCCGGTAACACAAGTGAAGGTGCCGAGCGGGAAATCGACATTGACGTTGCGCAGATTGTTGGCGCGGGCGCCGACCACGCGCAGCGTCTGCCCCTTGTGGCCGGGGCGGCGCGTCTGCGGCACCGCGATGCTGCGCCGACCGGTCAGATATTGCGCGGTGATGCTCTCCTGCGAGCGCAGCACCTCGGCGGGCGTACCGGAGGCGACCACCCGGCCGCCGTGGATGCCGGCGGCGAGCCCCATGTCGATGAGGTAGTCGGCGCTGCGGATCGCCTCCTCGTCGTGCTCGACCACGATCACGGTGTTGCCAAGATCGCGCAGCCGCTTCAAGGTCGCCAGCAGGCGCTCGTTGTCGCGCTGATGCAGCCCGATCGACGGCTCGTCGAGCACGTAGAGCACGCCGGTAAGGCCCGAGCCGATCTGCGAGGCGAGCCGGATGCGCTGGCTCTCGCCGCCCGACAGGGTGCCGGAGGCGCGCGACAGGGTCAGGTACTCGAGCCCGACATTGCGCAGGAAGCCCAGCCTCTCGTTGATTTCCTTGAGGATGCGCTGCGCGATCTCGCGGTGCTTCGGCGTCAGCCGCTTGTCGAGCGCGCCGAACCATTCGACCGCATCGAGAATCGACAGGTCGCACACCGCGCTGATGTCGCGCCCGTCGATCTTGACCGCGAGGGCCTCGGGCTTGAGGCGCTGGCCGTGGCAGGTCTCGCATGGGCGGTCGTTCTGGTAGCGGCCCAATTCCTCGCGCAGCCAGGCGCTGTCGGTCTCGCTGAAGCGCCGCTCCATGTTCGGGATCACGCCCTCGAACGGCCGCGTCGTGGTATAGGCCTTGACGCCGTCGTCGTAGCGCATGGCGATCGGATCGCCGTCCGAGCCGAACAGGATCGCCTTGCGCACGCTTTCCTTCAGATCCTTCCACGGCGTGTTGGTGCTGATCTTGTAGTGGCGCGCCAGGCTGTCGAGCGTCTGCCCGTACCATTGCGAGCTGGAGCCGGCCCACGGCGCGATTGCGCCCTCGCGCAGGCTGAGGCGCTCGTCCGGCACCACCAGGTCGGGATCGAAGAACTGCTTGGTGCCGAGCCCGTCGCAGGCGGGGCAGGCGCCGTGCGGATTGTTGAACGAGAACAGGCGCGGCTCGATCTCCGGGATGGTGAAGCCCGAGACCGGGCAGGCGAACTTGGCCGAGAAGATGGTGCGCTCGGCGCCGTCGGCGGTCTCGGCGAAGGCGATGCCGTCGGCCAGCTCGAGCGCGGTCTGGAGCGAATCCGCCACCCGGCTGGCCAGCCCCTCGCGCACCACGATGCGGTCGACCACGATCTCGATGTCATGCATCAGCTTCTTGTCGAACGGCGGCACCGCGTCGAGTTCGTACATCTTGCCGTCGATCTTGACCCGCTGGAAGCCGCGCTTCTGAAGGTCGGCCAGCTCCTTGCGGTACTCGCCCTTGCGCCGGCGCACGATCGGCGCGAGCAGCAGGAGCCGCGTCCCTTCCTTCATCGCCATGACGCGGTCGACCATCTGCGACACGGTCTGGCTCTCGATGGGCAGGCCGGTCGCGGGCGAATAGGGGATGCCGATGCGGGCATAGAGCAGGCGCAGATAGTCGTAGATCTCGGTCACCGTGCCGACGGTCGAGCGCGGGTTGCGCGAGGTGGTCTTCTGCTCGATCGAGATGGCCGGCGACAGGCCCTCGATCAGATCGACGTCGGGCTTCTGCATCAGCTCGAGGAACTGGCGCGCATAGGCTGACAGGCTCTCGACGTAGCGGCGCTGGCCCTCGGCGTAGATCGTGTCGAAGGCGAGCGACGACTTGCCCGAGCCCGACAGGCCGGTGATCACCACCAGGCTGTCGCGCGGCATGTCGACGTCGATGTTCTTGAGATTGTGCTCGCGGGCGCCGCGAACGCGGATGTCCTGCATGGGGGCAATATAGCGGCGGCGGGCGCGCCAGCGCCACCACCGCCCGCTTCACCTTCTGGCGTGCGGACGATGGCGGGGCGCGCTAAGATGGCGGGTGATCCACCAGCGGGCATGCCGGGCCGCCTGCCGCAGCGAGGAAGGACCAAGGGACATGGCCGGAAGCGTCAACAAAGTCATTCTCGTCGGAAATCTCGGGCGCGACCCGGAGATCCGCTCCACCTCGGGCGGCCAGCGCGTCGCCAACATGTCGGTCGCGACCTCGGAGACTTGGCGTGACCGCACCTCGGGTGAGCGCAAGGAGCGCACCGAGTGGCACCGGGTCGTCATCTTCAACGAGCGTCTGGTAGACATCGTCGAGAAGTACCTGAAAAAGGGCGCCAAGGTCTATATCGAGGGCGCGCTCCAGACCCGGAAATGGAGCGACAATTCCGGCCAGGAGCGCTACACGACCGAGATCGTGCTGCAGAATTTCCGCGGCGAGCTGACCATGTTGGACGGCGGGCGCGGCGGCGGCGGGCTCGCCGGCGAGGCCGAGGGCGGCTACGACGAGGCTCCGGCCCAGGCCCAGAGCGGCGGCGGCGCCCGGCCCGAGCGGCGCGCGCCGGCGGCCGATCTCGACGACGAAATTCCATTCTGAGACCCGTGCGCGGGTAGGGGGAAACGATGGCGAAATTACGGAACGAACCCAAATTCGGCCGGCGCGGCTTCCTCAAGGGCGCGACCCTGGCCGGCGCTGCGGCGGCAATGACGCCGCCGCTCGCCGCCACCGCCCAGACCCAGGCGCCGCCGGTCTGGAAGCCGACTGGCGCGCAGCCGATGAACCGCGCCGCCGAGACCCAGGTGCCGCCGCACGAGGCGCAGCTCACCACCCAGTTCACCGGCTCCGACTTCATGGTCGATTGCTTCAAGAGCCTGGGCTTCGACTATCTCCCCGCCAATCCCGGGTCGAGCTTCCGCGCGATCCAGGAATCGATCGTCAATTACGGCAAGAACCAAGCCCCCGAGTTCCTCACCTGCACCCATGAGGAGCAGTCGGTGGCGATGGCGCACGGCTACGCCAAGATCGCCGGCAAGCCGCTGATCAACCTGGTCCACGGCACGGTCGGGCTGCAGCACGCGGCGATGGCGCTCTACAACGCCTATTGCGACCGCGTGCCGCTCTTCGTTGTCGGCGGCAACGGCGCCGACGCGACCATGCGCCGGCCCGGCGTCGAATGGATCCACACTGCCCAAGATGCGGCCGCCATCACCCGCGACTTCTCCAAGTGGGACGATTATCCGGCCTCGCTGCAGCATTTCGCCGAATCGACGGTGCGCGCCTACAAGATCGCGATGACGCCGCCGATGGGCCCGGTGGTGCTCATGGCCGACGGCAGCCTCCAGGAAGACCCGATCCCCGAGGAAGCGGAGCTCATGATTCCCAAGCTGCCGCGGGTCGCCTTGCCCGAGGGCGATTGGGGCGCGGTAGCCGAAACGGCGCGGCTTCTGGTGGCATCCGAGGCGCCGGTCATCGTCGCCGACCGCTGCGCGCGCACGCCCGAGGGCCTCGCGCGCCTTTTGGAGCTGGCAGAACTGCTGCAAGCGCCGGTGGTCGATGCGGGCGCACGCATGAACTTCCCCACCCGCCATCCGCTCAACCAGAGCCATCGCGGGCGCGCCTTGATCGCCCAGGCGGACCTGATCGTCGGCCTCGACGTCAACGATTTCTGGGGCCTGGTGCATTCCTACCGCGACCAGCTCCACCGCACCTCGAAGCTGTCGCTCAAGCCCGGCTGCAAGACCATCACGATCGGCAGCAGCGATCTCTTCATCAAGGCCAACTACCAGGATTTCCAGCGCTTCGCCGATGTCGATCTCGCCATCGCCGCCGACAGCGAGACCACGCTCGCCATGCTGATCGAGGCGGTGAAGCGCGAAATCCCGTCCGACAAGAAGGACGCTTACGCTGCGCGCGGCCAGAAGATGGCCGAAGCGCACATGAAGGGGCTGGCCCAGGCGCGCGACGATGCCGCGGTCGGCTGGGACGCGAGCCCCATTTCGACCGCGCGGCTATGCGCCGAGCTGTGGGCGCAGATCAAGGGCGAGGACTGGTCGCTCGTCTCGGGCGACAATTCGGTGAGCGGCTGGCCGCATCGCCTCTGGACCATGGACAAGCACCATCATTATATCGGCGACGGCGGCGGCTATGGCGTGGGCTACGGCGCGCCCGCGGCGGTGGGCGCCGGGCTCGCCAACCGGACGCACGGGCGGCTTACCGTGGCGCTGCAGAACGACGGCGATCTCATGTACCAGCCGGGCGTGCTGTGGACCGCGGCCAAGCACAAGATCCCGGTGCTGTTCGTCATGCACAACAACCGCTTCTATTTCCAGGAAGTGATGCATCTGCAACGCATGGCCAACCGCCACGACCGCGACGTCACCACCGCGCATGTCGGCACCGAGATCGCCAATCCCAACATCCAGTACGCCAAGCTGGCCGAGAGTCTCGGCGTCCATGGCGAAGGGCCGATCACCGATCCCAGCGACCTCGCCCCCGCGCTCCAGCGCGCGATCGCGACGGTAAAGGGCGGCGCGCCGGCGCTGGTCGATGTCGTGACGCAGGGGCGGTGAGGGCGCGATGAGGGTTCGTGTGTTGGCGTGCGCCTTGGCGCTCGCGTTTCCGCTGGCTGCCCGGGCACAGCAGCAGCCGCCGGCGCCGCCGGTGCCGGCGGGCGATGCCGCCAAGGGCAAGGCGACCTATGTCACCGACGGCTGCGTCGAGTGCCACGGCGGGGTCGGGCAGGGCAGCCGCGGCACCGGGCCGCGCCTCGCCCGCACCCAGCTACCGCTCGACGCCTTCCTACAACAGCTGCGCCAGCCCTCGTTCGAGATGCCGCCCTACGAGGCCGCGGTCATCCCGGACCAGGACGCCGCCAACATCTATGCCTTTCTTCAGTCCCTGCCGCCGCCGCTGGCGGGCAAGGACATCCCGCTTCTGAACCAATAGCCCGCGCTTTTTGCAATGCAGCATCGCGCGCCCAGCGGGAGCGATGGAGGCGCCCGCGCGCCGGTTGAGAAATCACCGCCGTATCGCGCCATATCGGCCTGATTTCTCGTACTTTTATTAAGTGCGGGCGAATCGCCGACCGAGCCGATTCCGGCGCGCGCGGCGTTGTTCGGAAGCGCGAAATCGGCTATATTTTTTACTACCGCGAGACCGGCCTTCCGCCGGTTGTTTTCGCGGCCAACGCATCGCCTCCGGACCCCTTTGGCCTCGCTCCCCGCAGCACCGCCGCCGCTCGACATAACGCCCGTCGCCATCGAAGAGGAGATGAAACGCTCCTACCTCGATTATGCGATGAGCGTGATCGTGGCGCGCGCGCTCCCCGACGTGCGCGACGGGCTGAAGCCGGTCCACCGCCGCATCCTCTACGCGATGAAGGAGGGCGGCTACGACTGGAACCGCGGCTACCACAAATCGGCCCGCATCGTTGGCGAGGTGATGGGCAAATATCACCCGCATGGCGATCTCGCGATCTACGACGCGATGGTGCGCATGGCGCAGGACTTCGCCATGCGCGTGCCGCTCATTGACGGGCAGGGCAATTACGGCTCGATGGACGGCGATCCGGCGGCGGCGATGCGCTACACCGAGGCGCGCCTGTCGCGCGCCGCCGACGCGCTGCTCGAGGATTTCGACCGCGAGACGGTCGATTTCCAGCCCAACTACGACAGCAAGGACGTCGAGCCTGCGGTGCTGCCGGCGCGCTTCCCGAACCTTCTCGTCAATGGCGCCAGCGGCATCGCCGTCGGCATGGCGACCAACATCCCGACCCACAATCTCGGCGAGGTGATCGATGCCGCGATCGCGCTGGTGGATGATCCCGATCTCTCGATCGAGGAACTGATGGAGCGCGTGCCGGGTCCGGATTTTCCTACCGGTGGCATCATCATCGGCCATGCCGGCATCCACGCCGCCTACCGGCTCGGCCGCGGCTCGATCACGGTGCGCGGCACGACCGCGATCGAGGAATTGGGCCGTGACCGCGAAGCCATCGTCGTCACCGAGATCCCCTACCAGGTCAACAAGGCGCGCATGGTCGAGCGCATCGCCGAGGTGGTGCGCGACAAGCTGGTCGAGGGCATCTCCGACCTGCGCGACGAGAGCGACCGCGACGGCGTGCGCGTCGTCATCGAGCTGAAGCGCGACGCCATGGCGGAGGTGGTGCTGAACCAGCTCTACCGCTACACGCCGCTGCAGACGACCTTCAGCGTCAACATGCTGGCGCTCAATGGGGGCCGGCCCGAGTTGTTGAGCCTCAAGGACGTGATCGTCGCCTTCGTCGCCTTCCGCGAGGAGGTGGTGACGCGCCGCACCGCCTTTCTCCTGCGCAAGGCGCGGGAGCGGGCACACACGCTGGTCGCGCTCGCCGTCGCTGTCGCCAACATCGACGAGATGATCGCGCTCATTCGCGCTGCCGCCGATCCTGCGACGGCACGCGCCGGGCTCATGGGGCGCGACTGGCCGGCGTCGTCGATCGCGCCGCTCATCGCGCTGGTCGAGGACCGCGTCCTCGGCGAGCCGCCGGTCTATCGCCTTTCCGAGGAGCAGGCGAAGGCCATCCTCGAGCTGCGGCTCCAGCGCCTCACTGGGCTCGAGCGTGACAAGATCGCGGCGGAGCTCGACGAGGTGGTGAAGGAGATCGGCCGCCATCTCGAGATCCTGAGCTCGCGCCCCAAGCTGCTCGACGTGGTGCGCCAGGAGCTGGCCGACGTGAAGGCGCAATTCGCCACGCCGCGTCGTACCGTGATCGAGGAGCTCGAATTCGAGAGCGACATCGAGACCCTCATCCAACGCGAGGACATGGTCGTTACCGTCACCCATGCCGGCTACATCAAGCGCGTGCCACTTTCGACATATCGGGCGCAGCGGCGCGGCGGACGCGGACGCACCGGCATGGCGATGCGCGAGGAAGACGCGGTGAGCCAGGTGTTCGTCGCCTCGACCCATGCGCCGGTGTTGTTCTTCACCTCCTCGGGCCGGGTCTACAAGCTCAAGGTCTATCGCCTGCCGGTGGGGACGCCGCAGGCGCGCGGCAAGGCGATGGTGAATTTGCTCCCCAATCTCGCGCCGGGCGAGACCATCTCGACCGTGATGCCGTTGGCCGAGGACGAAACCGATTGGAGCGGACGCTTCGTCGTCTTCGTCACTGCCAAGGGATATGTGCGGCGCAACGCGCTTTCCGATTTCGCCAACGTCTTCGCCTCGGGCAAGATCGCCATGAAGTTCGAGGGCGAGGACGCCGACGATCGGCTCATCGCCGCCGCGATCTGCACCGAGAAGAACGACGTCCTGCTGGCGACGCGCCATGGGCGCTGCATCCGCTTTCCGGTCGACGAAAAGCTGCGCGTCTTCTCGAGCCGCACCTCGGTCGGCGTGCGCGGCATCCGCCTGACCGAGGCGGGCGACGCTGTGGTGTCGCTGTCGGTGCTGCGCCACGAGGACGTTCCGACCGAGCTGCGTTACGCCTATCTGCGGCTCTCGAGCGAGCGGCGGCGCGACGCGACCGCGCTCGAGGAGCCCGAAACTGAAATCGCGGTCGAGGCCGAGAACGGCGAGAACGGCGAGAACGGACACGCCGCCGCCACCATCTCCGAGGAGCAGTATCTCGATCTCGCCAAGCGCGAGGAATTCGTGCTGACCATGACCGAGAAGGGCTTTGGCCGGCGCAGCTCGGCCTATGACTACCCCATCACCGGGCGCGGCGGACAGGGCCGCGACAACATCGCGCGCCGCCAGGGCGACACCATCGCCATCTTTCCCGTCGCCGAGCGCGACCAGATCATGCTGGTCACCGACGGCGGCATGGTGATCCGCGTCCCGGTCAACGGCATCAGCATCAGGCGCCGCCGCAGCGGCGGGGTCGTTATCTTCAAGGTCGACGAGGGCGGTCGCGTGGTGTCCGCGGCGCGCTTCCCCGAGGCCGGCGAAGGCGTCGACGGATCAGCGGAAGGGACAGAGGCATGAGCGACTTGCACGTCGGGATCTATCCCGGGACGTTCGATCCGATCACCAACGGCCACACCGACATCATCCTGCGCGCGACCAAAGTGGTCGACCGGCTGGTGATCGGCGTTGCGCGCAACGACGGCAAGGCCCCGCTGTTCCCAACCGACGAGCGTGTCGCTATCGTGCGCGAGGAGGTCGATAATCTCGCTGACCCCGAGACACGCGCCCGAATCGAAGTGCGCGCCTTCGATACCTTGCTGATGCATTTCGCGATTTCGGTTCACGCTTCAGTGATCATCCGCGGCTTGAGGGCGGTCTCGGACTTCGAGTACGAGTTCCAGATGGCGGGCATGAACAACCGGCTGAACGCCGCGGTGGAGACAGTGTTCCTCATGGCCTCGGACCGGTTCCAGTTCATTTCATCGCGCTTCGTCAAGGAGATCGGCCAACTCGGCGGTGACGTTTCGCCGTTCGTCAGCACGCGGGTGGCCGAGCGTCTCGCGCGGCGCTTTGCCGCGGCGCGGGACGCGGCGCCGCGCGCCGCAAAGGGCTGATCCGCGTGCATATGAAATTCATTTAACTTGGCTCGGCGGCGGGCTTGGGACCTAATCCGGCATGGCGGTTCTGCCGCCACAAGCCCGCTCAGACCCCCTTGGCGGGCGAAGACCCCTGGGTCAGCCCCGCCTGCACCCCTTTCCTCCAAGCAGCAGGCGGGGCTACCCGCGGCGCTGCTTCGGCGACCGACCGAGATAGCGCCGCGCGAAACGCAGCAGCTCCAAATCCGCGCTCTGCCGCGCGATCTCTTCGAGGTCGTGGAAATAGGCCCGCAATTCTCTGGGACCGACGCGCATCGACAACCAATCGACGAACTGCTCGGGCGTCCGGATCCAGGCCGGCAGCGGTACCGCCGGTTCTAACGCCGGCTGCGCATTCACCAGGATGCGCCAGCGTCGCTGTCCGATCAGCGTCGCAACCGCGCTCGTTGAGGGCTGTCGGTCCCAGCCGGGCGGCGGCCTCACGGCGAAGGATGGCCGGATCATCGAGCAGTCTCCCAGGTTCTTTTGTTGGGAGATCATAGAAAAATGCGTCGCGCCGCGCAATCGCCGAACATTATTAAAATGATGGCGAATACAGTTAACGCCCGTTCCTTAGCGTTGCTTGTGACGACTCGCTATCATCGCGCCGGCACCGGTTGCCACGGCACGGTGCAGCGCGGCACGTAGGGATAGTATCCCTGCGGATTGGTGCAGTAGTACCAGGACGGCTGCGGCGCCGGAGCGGCCACGACCGGCGGCAGATAGGGATCTGGATAGGGATAAACCGGCGCCGGATAGAAGTACCAGTCCGGCCCGACGATCCACCACCAGCCGTCGCGGCCTTCGTGCGGGCCATGGAACCAGCTGCCGCCGCGCCACCTATCGAAGTCGTGCTCGTGGAAGCGGTGCATGTCGCCGCCGCCGCGCCAATGGTCGTCGCGCTGCGCCATCGCCGCGCCGCCGAGCGCAAAGACGACAAGGCAGGCTGCGAGCAGCGCTCGCGCTATGATTCTCATGGCCGATATCCTTTCATGGTCCGGGGCGGTGCCGCACGGTTGCGAGATATTATGGCGCGGCGCGCGTTGTCATCCCCGGATCGTCGAATGACGTGCAAATAAGCCCGGCAATTGCGGCGGATTTCCGACGATTTCATGGATTTCCTTCGCAACTATTGGGCGTTTGCGCAAAATCTCGTTCGATAGTTTTAGGCGTGTAAAGATTTTCGGTTTAGAAATCCGTCGCTGTCACGCGGAGAAATTCTATGCACATTATCGCCGTCGCTTCGCAGAAGGGCGGATCCGGAAAGACGACTCTCGCCGGTCATCTCGCCGTCGCGGCCGACCGTGCCGAAGCCGGGCCGGTCGCGCTCGTCGACACCGATCCGCAAGGAAGCCTGTCGGAATGGTGGAACGCGCGCAAGGCGGACACGCCGCTCTTCGCGCGCACCGGCACGGCGCGGCTCGCGGCCGACATCGAGCGCATGCGCGGCCTCGGCATCAACATCCTGATCATCGATACGCCGCCGGCGATCGAGGCCACCATCGTCGAGGTGATCCGCCAAGTCGATCTGGTACTCATTCCGGCGCGGCCAAGCCCGCACGATCTGCGCGCCGCGGGCGCAACGGTGGAGTTGGTGCAACGCCTCGGCAAGCCGCTCATCTTCGCGCTCAACGGCGCGACGCCGCGCGCGCGCATCACCGCCGAGGCGGTGATGGCGCTGTCGCAGCACGGCACGCTCGCGCCGGTGATCGTGCATCACCGCACCGGCTTCGCCGCCAGCATGATCGACGGCCGCACCGTGATGGAGATCCCCGGCGACGACCGCTCGTCGAGCGAGATCATGCAGTTGTGGGACTATGTCTCGCGCCGTCTGAGCCGCGATTACCGCACCCTTCTGCCGAGCGGAATGGCCATGCCGGCGCTGCCGGCGCAGGGTGCGGCATGAGCGGGTTCGATCCCGCTTCGCTCACCGACGCGCTGCTGGTCGTCAAGGGCGCGGCCGCGCCGAGCCGCCCTGCGCCGCAGCGCTCCGCTCGCCGCGGGCGCGACGAAGGGCGCGTGCGGGTGGCGATGCGCCTCGAGGAGCCGCGCCACCGCCGCCTTCGGCTGGCGGCGGCGCATATGCAACAATCCTTGCAGGCGGTCATTCTGGCGGCGCTCGATCATTATCTCGACCGTATCGTGCCGAACCTGCTCGACCGGCGCTGCGACTGTCTCGTGCGCCAGGGGGCCTCGGATACGGTGGTTGCGGCGCCGTTTCGCACGCCATGAGCCGCGCGTCACGTCAGACTGCTTCGCTTGCCGGCGTCGATTTGCGCCGCGCCAATGTCAACGCAACGCGCGACAAGGACGGCGACATCACCAGCCGGATCGTGTCGCCCATGCCCGAAGCGCCGCCCGCTCCGGCGCGGCCTCCGGCCGCAGCGGTGGTGACCGAGCCGCCGCCGCGTGCCGAGGAGATCGTGGTCTATTGGGAGCGGTTGCGACGGGGCCGGCCCTTTCCGCCGCTCGCCGACATCGACCGCGGCGTGGTGGCCAATGGCTGGCCCGACAGCCTCATCGTCCTGTTCGAGAGCGACCACTCCGCCATGCCGCGGATCTCGCGGCTTGGCGCGACCGACGGCGCGATCGAATACACGCCGATGGTGACGGACTGGATCCTGACGCGCGCGCGCCAAGCGGCGAGCCGCGCCACTAGGCTCGACGAGGTGCAGAGCTTCCCGATGGAGGACGAGTCGCCGCGCTATCGCCTCTTTCTCCTGCCGCTCGGCGTCGGCAACGGTGCCAGCGACGGCGTGCTGTGCCATCTCTGCCGCGTGTTCTAGTCACGCGCGCGCCCGCGCCATCGCGTAGACGAGCAGTGCTGCCAGCACCGCCGGAACCAGGATGGCGCCGCTCGGCAGGTTGAATGGGCGCAGTAACGGCAGCAGCCAGACCGCGGCGAAGAGCACGAATTCGCCGAGTCCGATGCCGCTGACCCGGAACATCAGGATCAGCGCCGCCGCCAGTGGCACCATGTCGTAGGCCTGGAGGTGCGGCGTCGCGACGATGGAAGCGACCAGCAGGACGGCGAGCCTCGCCTCGGCCGCGCCGGGACGGCGCCACACCCACCACACCGATGCTGCGGCGGCGAGCGATGCTGCGATCTGCGCCGCCATCGCCACCGGACCTGGCAGTCCCAGCAGGCTCGCGCACACATCGAGGCTGTAGCCGCGCAGGAACGTGTCGGCGCGCCAGGCGGCGTAAGCCGGCGTCTCGGCGCCGGCCATCTCGTCGAGCCACAGCAGCCAGGACGGCAGGCTGAAGACCGCGGCGCTCGCCAGCACCAGCGCGGCGGCGGCCAGCGCGGCCGCGGCCAACGCGCGCCACGCCCGCGCGGCGATCAGCGCCACCGGCACCAGGAGGAAAAGCTGCGGCTTGTAGGCGAGGAGGCCGAGGACGGCACCCGCCCATGCCGGCGCGCGCTCGAGGAGGCGCACCCCGCCGACCAGCAGCGCCGTACTCAGGAGCGCGTTCTGCCCCGTGAGCGCGTCGATGAAGGTCGCCGGAAACACCAGCAGCATCAGCCCGCGCGGCCAATCCATAACGCGGCCGGCGCCGCGCCACGCCAGCGCCGCAACCGCGGCCGCGCCGGTCGCGAGCAGGAACGAAGCGTAGGACGCGGCGAAGGGCAGGAGGCTCAGCGGCGCCAGGAGCAGGAGATAGGGCGGCGGGTAGAGCCAGGGATGCAAATGCGGCGGCGCGATGAGCCAGGGCCCGAGGGTCGCGTACTGGTAGTCGGTGAAACGCTGGAAATCGAACAGCAGCGCGAACTTCCCCTCGCGCGCGGCGGTGCCTGCGGCGTAATAAACCGCCCAATCCTGCATGAAGACATCGATCGAATTGCGCGTCAGGACGACCCCGACCCAGCCGATCAATCCCGCCGCGCAGGACGCGACGATGGCGAGCGACGCGAGATCGCGCCTCACGCGCGGTCCCTGGCCGAACGGCCGGCGCGCAGCATCAGCGCGGCGATGAAGACCGCCTCGATCAGCGGCGTGAGAAAGCCCAGCGGAATGACGCGCGGCGGATTGAAGATCGGCGCGACCCACAGCGACAAAGCGAGGCCGGCATCGCCCGGCCGCAGACCGTGCGTGCAGCCATCGCTCAGGAACAGCAGGGCAGCGACCGCGAGCAGCAGCATGTCGTAGCCCTGGAGATGAGGCGCGGCGAGGCACGATGCCGCCAGCAGCACGCACAGACGCAACGTCGGCCGTAGCTTGCTTCGGTAGCACCAATAGACCGCGCCGGCGGCGGCCAGCGCAGCGGCGAGCTGGATCGCTGCGCCGACCCGGTCGGGTGCACCGAGCAGGAGCGCGCAGGCGAACACATCCTCGCCCCAGAGCGCGCTCCATTCTCGCCACTCGACGCGGAAGCCGGGCGCGGGCGCGAGCACGTCGCCGAGCCACGCCTGCCATGGCGCGAATCCGAAGGCCGCGATGCTCGCGGCGACGAGCACGAGCGCCGCCGCCAGCGCCACGCCGAGCGCGCGCCACTGCCGCGCAGCCGCCAGCGCGACCGGCACCATGAGCCAGAATTGCACCTTGAAGGTGAGGGCGCCGAGCAGCAGCCCCGCAAAGACCGGCCGTTCCGCGGCGAGCGTCGCGCCGCCCAACAGCAGCGCGGCGGTCAGGAACGCGGTCTGCCCCGTCACCGCCGTGATCGACGCGGCCGGCGACAACAGGATGAAGGAAGCGACCATCCAGCGCTCGCCGCGTCCCGGCACCGCGCACCACGCCGCCGCCACGAGTGCCGCGCCGCCGAGCGCCAGGAACAAGCCGCAAGCGACGCCGAACGGCAGTAGCGCGAACGGCACCAGCAGCAGCAGGAAGTGCGGCGGGTAGATCCAGGGGTGGAACGAGAGCGGACCGCGCAGCCAATCGGCGAAGCGCGCATTCAGAAAATCGGTGAAGCGGTCACCGTCAAGGACGAGGCCGATGCGGCCCTCGATCGCCGCGCGTGCCGCGCCGTATTGGACCATCCAATCGGTGCCCGGCACGTCATAGCGCGGGCCGATCACGCCGTCGTGCCGGAACGTGAAGGCGAACACCGCCCAGCCATAAACGCCGAAGCACCCGGCGATGGCGGCGAGCGGCACAAGCGAACGAGACTGCGCCATCGCTCTCCCTCCTGCGCGGCGGCGCAAGTCTAATACCAGGCACAATTCATGCGCGACAGAGTTGGGCCGGAGCGCTGATTGCGGCGGCGGAAAATCGGGCTATAGTTTTTCGTCATGACAAGGCCGCGACCGGGAGAAAAACGCCTTGCGTCGCCTTGCGCTCGTCCTCGCTCTAGCCATGCTCGTCGCGCCCGCGAGCCGCGCCGCCGACAAGCTGGTGGCGGGCAAGGCCTCGCCCACCGCGTTCGCCATGCTGCCGCTGGTCGTCGGGGTCGAGGAGGGCATCTATGCCAAGCGCGGTCTCGACGTCGAGATCATCGATTTCGGCGGCGGCGCCAAGCTGCACCAGGCGATTGCCGCGGGCAGCGTCGATATCGGCGTCGGCTCGGGCGCCGAGCTCGCCATGGTCGCGAAGGGCTCGCCCGAGCTCGCCATCTGCAACGCCGCCGGGCCGCCGCTCTTCATCGGCATCACGGTTCCCGCCGATTCGCCGGCGCACAGGGCCGAGGACCTGAAGGGCAATAAGATCGGCGTCTCGAGTCCGAACTCGATGACCTATTGGATGGGACTCGAGCTCGCGCGCCATTATGGCTGGGGCGATGACGGCATAACCCTGGTCACGCTCGGCGGCGACACCGCCGCCATCCTGGCCGGGTTCCGCACGCATATCATCGACGCCGACATCGGCGGCACCTCGCTCGCTTTCCAGCTCGAGGAAAAGCACGAGGGAAGGCTGCTGATCCCGGTGTCGGATTATCTCGGCAACATGAGTTCCGACACCGTGTTCGCGTCGAAGAAGCTCATTGCGAGCAATCCCGACGCGGTCCGGCGTTTCCTCGCCGGGTGGATCGATGCGGTCAAATTCATGCGCGCCAACAAGGACGAGACGGTGCGGGTGGCGCAGAAGATGACCGGCTTCGACACGAAGGTGCAGGCGCGCGAATACGACCAGTCGATCCCGATGTTCATCGAGGATTGCCGGTTCGACGCGGAATCGCTGACCACGCTCAAGCGCTCGTTCAAGGACCTGAAGTTGCTCGATTCCGAGCCCGATATGAAATCGCTGTATACCGAGGAGTTCGTGCCCAAGCCCTAACCCCTATTATCTGGGGCGGTCTACCGCGTTAACCATGTCTTCTGTGGCTTGCCCGCAGCATAGCGACGGCCCACATTAGAACATGCAAGTCGAGTTCAGTGCCTGAATGGAACCGATTCGAAACGACCTCCCCCGGAATCGCGCGGTGCTGCGCCGGCGGGACCTTTTGCTCGCGACCGGGGTTTGCGTCCTCCTGCGCAGGAACGCTTTTGCGCTCCCGTCCGGCGGTCGTCGTCTTGCGCTCAAGAACGCGCATACCGGCGAGACCTTCAATGGCGCCTATCGCGACGCAACCGGGCCGTTGCCCGATGCGGTTTCCGACCTGGCCGTCTTCCTGCGCGATTTCCATGTCGACAAGACCGGGCCCGTGGATATCGGGATGCTGGATTTTCTCGCTGCCGTGATGGCCGCGACCAATCAGACGCGCGCGACCGTGCTGTCGGCCTTTCGCACGCGCGAGACCAACGAGCGGCTCAAGGCCACCACGTTCGGGGTCGCGGAACAAAGCCAGCATCTCTATGGCCGGGCGATCGACGTCACCTTCGATCGCGATCTCGGCGGCGCGGAACATGCGGCGCTCGCCATGAAGCGCGGCGGGGTTGGCTGGTATCCGCGCTCGCATTTCATTCATCTCGACAGCGGACCGACCCGGAGCTGGGAACTGGACGGTGCGGGATTCGCTGGTCTGCTCGCGAGCGGGTATTCGTGGCAAGACCTGCTCGCCCCGCCGCGTCCGGGTCATGTCCTGACCGAGCGCGAGAGGCTGGCGCGGTTACACGCTCTCGCGCGACACGAATACCTGCTGCGGCGTCGGTGAACGGTAAGGGTCAGTCTCCCGCCCGCGCCGCGACAGCGCCCGTCCTGAGTGACAGCGCCAGCGTCGCAATCGCTGCCATCAGAAGGATCGCGCAAATGCCGAGCGACATGTGGATGCCGAGAAAGCTGCCGCCGATGCCGACCGTCAGGCCGCTGAAGGCGCGCAGACCGATGCCCGACATGCCATAGAGGCCGATCACGCGGCCGCGCACCGGGGTCGGCGCGTTGAGCTGCACCAGCGTTTGCGCCATCGAATTGAACGACAATTCGAGGAACCCGGCGGCGCACAGGAACATGAGGGCGAACGGGTAGGTGGGCGAGGCGGCGAAGCCACCGATCGCCGCGCACCACATCGCGGCGAGGATGAAGGCCGAGCGTGCCCGCGGCTGCAGCCATCCGCTGCCTTCGAGCACCACGCCCGCGACGAAGGCGCCGGTCGCGTCCGCGCCGAGCAGCAGGCCGTAGAGCATGCCAGGGTCGCCGTGGCCGAGATCGCGCGCGAATTCCGGCATCTGTGCCTGATAGGCGTTGCCGATCATCAGCGCCGAGGCGCCGGTGAGGAGCGTCATCGCGGCGATGACGCGGATCCGCGCCACCGTCGCGACGGTGGTGAGGAGATCGGTCAAGCCGCGGATGCGGGCCGAGACGATCGCCACTTTGCGAAAGCGTGGGCCATAGGGCGCGCTCACGAGCCACAAGGTCAGCGGCAGATAGATCGCGACGTTGACGAGGAGGCCGAGCGCCGGCCCGAAGACGAGCAGGAAGACGCCGCCGACCGCGGGACCCGCCAGCAGACCGAGATAGCGCGAGGTGGCGGCGAGCCGGATCGCGCTCCCCAGATGCTCGGTGCCGACGATGTCGTGGATCAGCACCTGGCTCGACGGTCCCCATAGCACGCTGGCGATGCCATGGACGATGAGGATCGCCACCGCCTGCCATAGGCCGAGCGAATCGCTGACGAAGAGCGCACCCCACGCCACCGAGCAGCCCATGAACAGGATCATGCCAAGCTGGATGATCCGGCGCGGGTCGAAGCGGTCGGCGAGCGCGCCCGACCATACGCCGAACAGCAGGAACGGAACCCAGTGCGAAACGACCGCGAAGCCGCCGAGCGCGGGTGAGTGGAACTTCTGGAACATCACCCAGTAGCTGATCACGTGCTCGATGCTGTCGGCCATCATGGCGAGCGCGTTGCCGACGAAATAGGCGCGATAGCCGGGATGGCGCAGGGCGGCGAAGGAATGCTGGCGGGTGGTTCGCCCAGTCGCGGGTACGGGTGCTTTGCTCACGTGCCGACTTTCTGCCCGTCCGTCAATCCGAGGGCCGCTTGCAGCATACACGGGGGCTCCGCCGTCGCGTGATGCAGCCAGGACATTGCAGCGTTGAGCGCCGAGCGTTCGGGCTGGACGAAGCCCGGTCTGCTACACTGTATTAAAATGCATCCGTCAGAAACGCAGGTAACCGTTCCATGGCCCCTTTCGAGACACGCAACCGCCAGGCCGATCCCGTAGTCACCGAAATCGTGCGCAACGGCGTCATCGCCGTGACCGAGGAGATGAAGACCAATCTCATGCGCACCGCCTACAACATGATCATCTATGAATCGCTTGACTTCACCACCGGCCTCTTCACCCCGAGCGGCGAGACCGTGTCGATCGGCATCGGACTCCCGACCTTCATCCGCGGCATGGCCGAGACCATCAAGGCCGAGCTCCGGCATTTCGGCTCCGACATCCATCCAGGTGACATCCTGATCACCAACGACGCCTATACCACGGGCAGCCATCTCTTCCACGTCACCTTGACCCTGCCGATTTTCCACAAGCGCGTGCTGGTCGGGTTCTCGTGCTGCATGGCGCACTGGATCGACATCGGCGGAACGCTCGGCGGCGTCACCACCGACATCTATTCCGAGGGGCTGCAGCTTCCGTTCCTCAAGCTCTACAAGGGCGGCGTTCCGAACCGGGACGTGATGGACATCATCCGCATGAACGTGCGCATCCCGACGCGCGCGATGGGCGATCTGCGCGCCCAGGTGACGGCGGTGAAGACCGGCGAGCGCCGCTTCCTCGAGCTGGTCGAGCGTTACGGCCGCGAGCCGGTCGCCGACGCCATCGCCGCGATCATGAACCATTGCGACGTCAAGGCGCGCGAGCGCACGCTCAGCATCCCGGACGGCACCTACGAGGCCGAATCCTACATGGACGACGACGCGGTCGAGATCGGCAAGCGCGTCCCGCTACGCGTCAAGGTCGTGGTCGTGGGCGACGCGATGACCATCGACCTTACCGACGTGTCGCAGCAGGTGCGGGGATTCTACAATTCGGGCCTGACGACGGGGCTGGGCTGCACCCAGGTCGCCTACAAGTGCATCACCTCGCCGACTGACTATCCGATCAACGACGGCTCGTTCCGCGCCCTCAATTCGATCGTGCCGCTGGGCCGCGTGGTGAGCGCGGTGCGGCCCGCGCCGATGCGCTGGTGGATGACCTTCCCGATGACCATCATCGACACCGTGTTCAAGGCGCTTGCGCCGGCCATTCCGGATCGCGTCATCGCCGGCCACCATGCCGATCTCGTCGGCAGCGGCGTCCACGGCATCAATCCCAGGACGCGCGAGTTCTTCTTCGGCGGCTTCGGTCCCCTGGGCGGCGGCTGGGGCGCCAAGCGCAGCGAGGACGGCGTCTCGGCCACGGTCTGCCTCAACGACGGCGATACGCACAACGCGCCGTCGGAGCAGGTCGAGACCAAGATCCCGGTCGTGGTCGAACGCTATGCGCTGCTGCCGGATTCAGGCGGCGCCGGCCGCAATCGCGGCGGGCTCGGCGTCGAGCGCGTGGTGCGGGTGCTCGCGCCCGTCGTCTACAACAGCCAGATCGAGCGCGCCCATTGCAAGCCGTGGGGCCTTGAGGGCGGCCTTGAGGCGACCGGAAACTCGATCGCGATCAAGCGCGACGGGCGGTGGAAGACCGACTTCCCCAATGCCAAGGTGTTTCTCGCGGCGTTGAAGCCGGGCGATTCCTATCGCGTGCGCTCGGGCGGCGGCGGCGGCTATGGGGTGCCGTGGGAGCGGCCGGTGGAGAAGGTGATGCTCGATCTGCGCCAGGGCTATGTCACGGCCGCCAGCGCCGCCGAGCTCTATGGCGTGGTGGTCGATCCCGAGACGTTGGAGCTCGACCGCGCCGCCACCGAGCGCCGTCGCGCGGAATTGCGCCGGATCTAGATCGCTAGCCGATAGAGCACCCGGCCGCAGCTCTCGCAGCTCAGCTCGGCCGGCAGAGCGATGTGAACGAGCGGCGCCGGCTCGGGCGGCGGGTCGAACCCTTCGAGGTCGGGGAAGATGACGCAGCACGAGCAGCCCGCGCCGTTGGCGCCGGCATCGTAAAGCCGCAGCATCTCCGCGCTCCAGGGCGCGCCGCAGAAGACGCAGAGGGGCCGCGTCTCCGCCGGCGCGTCGCTCACGCCGCCTGCGCCTGGTCGGGATCGAGATGCCGGAGCCGTGGCGCCACCTCCTCCATGAAGAGCCGCATCGAGCGCGCCCGCTTCTCGCGCGTGGCGTAGTCGCGGCCGGCATGGAACATCAGCACGCCGAACCCGCCGGTTTCTCGGTAGAAATCGAGGATGCGGCGATGGACGGTGTCGGGGCTGCCGACGAAGATGTTGGCGGTGTCGACCAGATAATCATAGGTGATGTCGTCGAAGGTGCCACCCTTGGGGATGCGCTCGACCTGGTGGTGCGGCGTGTTGGCGATCTCCCAGCGGATCGTCTCGGTGTAGGACTCGCGCATGTCGTCGCGCGCCTCCTGATCGGTCTCGGCGACGTAGATGACTCGGGTCGCGTGCAGGCCGTTGCGGCTGGGCTTGCGGCCGGCGGCGCGGGCTCCGGCGACATAGGCATCGCCGAATCTGTGCAGGCGCTCGATCGGGATGAAGTCGCCGGTGAGCGGCAGAAGGCCGAGCTTGCCCGCGAGCTCCGCCGACCCGACCGACTGCGCGCAGGCGATGCCGACCGGCGGATGAGGCTTCTGCACCGTGTCCGGTTTCACCACCATGCCCTTGCCGGTCCAGAACGGCCCGTCGTAATCGACCGGCTCCTTGCTGGTCCACAGCTTGAGGATGAGGTCGATCGAGGCATGCATCATGTCGCGCGTCTTGCTGAAATCGAGGCCGCGCTGCTGCATGTTGGTGGGATAGAAGCCGAACCCGACGCCGAGCTGATAGCGCCCGCCGGTGAGGTGGTCGCAGGCATTGGCCTCGATCGCGACTTGGAGCGGATGATAATAGGCGAGGGGGCGCACCGCCGACCCCAACCGGATTTGCTTGGTCAGGCCCGCCGCCTTGCAGATGATCAGCTCGGCCGGCGACTGGTGCTCGCTGATCCACGCGACCTGGAAGCCAAGCTGGTCGGCGGTAACGATCTCGAAGATGTCCTCTTCCCAGGCGTTTCCGATCGTGCGGGTCGGCCGCCGGTTGTTGGAGAAAATGCCGAATTCCATGCCTCGCTCTCCCGAAGTCGCGGGCACGAGTTTAGAACGGCGCGGGACTGCGTGCCATCGTCTCTTGAGCGACGGGTACGCAAGTGGGAGACTGCCCGGCAACTCTAGAGGGGGAAACGCCATGACGCGACTTTTGACGGCGGCGGCTTTGCTGACGGCGCTGCTGGCGCCAATCCACGCGCGGGAGGCCGTAGCCGCCGGGCCCGCCGACGATCTCGCCGTGCGCAACCACATCACCTGCTATCCCTTCGGCATCGACGCCATCGGCCGTGGCGATTTCGATGCCGGAATCGCCATTTGGAAGCAGTGCTTCGCCGACGATTACCGCTTCACCGTCAATGTCGGGCGCGGCGCGACGGTGTGCCCGGGCGATGCGTGTCCCTTCCCCAAGACCATGAGCAGCGTCGAGATGCGCGCCAATTTCGCGCGCCAGGCGTTCCAGGCGAGCGGCTTCACCAAGACCTCGCACCACATCACCAACGCGCACATCGTGGTCAAGGACGCGACCCACGCCACCGTGAACGCCTACATCCAGGCCTGGCACCTGAAGCCGGACGGCTCGATCCTGGCGGCGCCGGGCATCTGGGATCTCGGCCTCGAGAAGAAGCACGGCGCGTGGCGGATCGAGACCGAGACTCTCACCATCGTCTTCGCCGGCATCCTGCAATCGCCGGCGCCCCCCGCCGCCGCGAAGTGAGGAGCGGTTTCACCCGTGCGCGGCGAGCGTCGATGCGTTGTCGTGTTGCGCCGTCCATGAGCTAGTGACGCTGCCGACCACGGCGCCTTGGCCGACGCTTCCGGAGGCGTTCATCTGCCATTCCGCCACAGCGCCCGACACGTTTTGCCACAACAGGTCGGCGCGGCCGTCACCGTTGTAGTCGCCGACGCCCACCAGCGACCAGGTTGGATCAACCGGGCCGAAGGTCTGCGTCGACGCGATGCCGCCGCTGCCGTTCATCTGCCACTCGGCGACCGTCCCGCCGTTCTGCCATATTAGGTCGGCCGTGCCGTCGCCATTGACGTCGCCGACCCCGACGATCGACCAGGCTGTCGGCACCGGGCCGAACGTGTCGGTCGAAGCGACGCCGCCCGCTCCGTTCATCAGCCATTCCGCAACGGTGCCATCGCTGTTGCGCCACACGATGTCCGAGCGTCCGTCGCCGTTCAAGTCGCCAATCCCGGCGATCGCCCAGCTCAAAGGCACCTGCCCGAGGACTTGGGTCGAAGCGATGCCGCCGCTGTTGTTCATCTGCCACTCAGCGACCGTGCCATCGGTGTTCCGCCACAGTAGGTCTGCGCTGCCGTCGCCGTTGAAATCGCCGACCCCCACGATCGACCAGCTCGTCGGCACCGGCCCAAACGTCTGGGTCGACGCAACGCCGCCACTGCCGTTCATCTGCCACTCCGCAACAGTGCCATCACTGTTGCGCCACAGGATGTCGGCGCGCCCGTCGCCGTTCACATCGCCAACCCCCGCGACAGTCCAGCTCGTCGGCACTTGCCCGAAGGTCAAGCCCGCGGCGACCCCGCCGCTGTTGTTCATCTGCCACTCGGCGATCGTGCCATCCGTGTTCCGCCAAAGGATGTCGGATTCCGCCGCGCCTTCGAGGCTGGTCGAAGAAAGATTGGCACCGATGGTCTCGTTCGCGAATTGCAGCGACGCGACGCCGCTCAGCGTGTCGGTCCCGTCGAGCGAGCCGGAGCGGTTGTCGGTGATCGTCAGCGTCGCCGCGCCCGTGCGCGCGATCGTGTAGTCAGCACGCGGGCCCGAGTAGACCGCGCTGTCGTGACCGGAGTTGCCCGCGATGATGTCGTTGCCGCCGCCGCCCTCGAAAAGCTCGGCGGCAGTGTCACCGGTGAGGCTGTCGTCCGCATCGCTGCCGATCACGCTGGACAGGGCCAAGTTGCTGCTGTGAGTGATCGGACTGTCGCCCAGAACGCCGATGCTGCCGCCGGCGCGCGCATCGATCACGACGCCGGAGCCCGATGCCGATGCATCTACGGACGAGACATCGCCGAGCACAAGATCGACGAGGCTCGTCGAGGTCGTCGCATCCGTGAGCGCCGAATATTCGATTGAACCGTTGTTAAGGTTTCCGACGGACGCGGCGCCGTCGTCGATTTGAATGCCGGACACCGTCCCATTCGGAAAGGTGAACGGCACACCGAAGAGTTGGTAGGAAATGAAGGCGCTGGACACCGAGGTCGGGAGGGATCCCGTTTCGAACACCGTAAAGTCGCCGAAACTGAGTGAAATTCCTCCAGGCGACAGTATGTATGTGCCGATCGTGGTTCCGTTGAGGACTTGCGAGAAATCATTGACGTTGCCGGTCTGGGCCGGATTGAAGCTGTCGAGGGCCTCGATGCTGTTCGCGTCGGTTGGCAGGTCGCTGCCGGTGAAATTGACGACGCCGGTGTTGACGCCATCGAAAGTCGTGATGCTGTAAATCGTCGATGAAAACGTGGAGTCCCAAATCTCTTGCCCGTCGTGGTAGAAAAGAAGGTTGGAGATGGTCGGATCAGGAGAGGAGCCGAAACCGCTCCCGAATACGACTTCGGTGAACTGCCCGTCCAGCGAAACCTGATTGAGCTCGGTCGCGCTTTCGGAGGTTGGCGTGTAATTTTCCGAGAGCGCCTGATCAACAAGCGCCGCATTCGGCAACGGCCGCGGGGTGAATTCCGCAGTGAGGAAAGCGGAAATGTCGCCGAAGGAAGGTCCCAAATTGAGAGTTGCGCCTATAGCGTCGCCGCCGAAACTTTAACTTCCCTTTATTTGAATAATGTCATCAATGCTGAGGCAAATAAACAAGCTGGGACGGCAACGGTGCTGCAGTCGCGCAATACCATCAGTTTCAGCACCGGCGTGTCCGACGCCGGCGTGAAGCTGCGGCCGATGGGTCGGTCGACGCGTTAGGAGAGGCGCTGCCCCATGGCCGGCGCCGCGCGGCGGAGGCTCTCGCTCTTATGAAGCTGGCGCGGCGATGCCGGCGATCACCGCTGCGGCCGGCGCGGTCCAGCCGACGATGCCGCCCTGCGCCCGCACCATTTCCAGCGTCGCCTCCTTGAAGGCCGGGAAATAGCTCTCGGTCGCGTCTTCGACGAGGAGGCATTCATAGCCGCGGTCGTTGGCCTCGCGCATCGTCGTCTGGACGCAGACTTCGGTGGTGACGCCGCAGATCACGAGATGGGAAATGCCCGATGCCTTGAGCCGCTCGTCGAGGCCGGTGGCGTGGAATGCCCCCTTGCCGGGCTTGACGATCACCAGCTCCCCGGCCAGCGGCGCGAGTTCCGGCACGATGTCATTGCCGGGCTCGCCCGCGATCAGGATGCGACCCATCGGTCCGGGCTCTCCGATCCGTGGCGAATACTTGCCGCGCGCGCGCTTCGCCGGCGGGCAATCCGACAGATCGGCGCGGTGCGCTTCCTTGGTGTGGATGACCGCCAGGCCGGCGCCGCGGAAGGCATCGAGCAGGCGCCGCACCACCGGCACGATGGCCTGGAGCTTGGTCACGTCGTTGCCGAGCGCCGCGCCGAAGCCGCCGGGCTCGACGAAATCGCGCTGCATGTCGATGATCAGGAGCGTGGTCGCCGCGGGTTCGAATTCGTAAGCATAGGGCAGCGCGTCTCGGATGCTGCGCATCGTCTCAATGCCCTGCCATGTAGCGCCCGATCGCGGTGCGGTCGGTTCCCGCGGCCGGCGTCTCGTGCACGAGGCAGCCGTTGAACATCACGACGATACGGTCGGACAGCTCCAGCAACTCGTCCAGATCCTCGCTGACCAACAAGATCGCCGCACCGCGGTTGCGCGCGTCCATGAGCTGGGCGCGAATCTCGGCGACGGCGCCCATGTCGAGCCCGAAGCACGGGTTGGCGACAGCCAGGACCTCGGCATTGCCGCCGAGCTCGCGCGCCAGAACGCAGCGCTGGACATTGCCGCCAGACAGCGTGCTGATGGGCGCGTCGAGCGAGGCGGTCTTGATGCGATAACGCTCGACGAGCTTGGCAGCGGCATCGCGCACCGGGCCGGGATTGAGCCACCATCCGCCGGCGGCGAAGGGCGGACGGTCGAATTCGCGCATGACCAGGTTCGCCGCGACGCTCATGCGCGCGACGCACGCGTTGCGCAGCGGCTCTTCCGGCAGGCAAGCGAACTGCTCGTCGCGCATCTCCTCGCGGCGCGCGCGATAAGGCCTGCCGTGAACCCGGATCGCGCCGCCCGACAAGGGGCGCTGGCCGCTGAGCGCTTCGACCAGTTCGCGCTGTCCGTTGCCCGAGACGCCCGCGACGCCGACGATCTCGCCCGAGCGGATGCGCAGCGTCGCCTCCTGCACCGCTTGCATCCCGCGGTCGTTGTCGGCGCAGAGCCGATCGATCTCCAGCGCAACGTCCCCGCTGCGGCCGCTCCGTCCCGCCAGCGGCCGGATTTCGGTATTGCCGAGCATCATCCGCGCACAATCGTCGGGGCCGATTTCGCCGACCTTGCCGCCGCCGACGGCGCGGCCGCGGCGCAGCACGCTGACCTCGTCGGCGAAGGCCATGACCTCGCGCAGCTTGTGGGTGATCATCAGGACCGTGAGGCGGCCGTCGTGCGTCATGCTCTTGAGGAGGCCCAGGATCTCGTCGGCTTCGCCCGGCGTCAGCACCGATGTCGGCTCGTCCAGGATGAGGAATTGGCGTCCCAGATAAAGCTGCTTCAGGATTTCGGATTTCTGCTTTTCGCCGGCGCTGAGCGCGCTCGCCGGAACGTCGAGCGGTACGCGGAATGGCATGTTTGCGAAAAACGCTTCGAGCGCGTCGAGCTCGTCGCGCCAGCGCACGATACCCGGCAAATGCGAGCGGCCGAGCACGAAATTCTCGGCAACGGTCATGCTGGGGACGAGGGTGAAGTGCTGATAGACCATGCCGAGTCCGAGATCGTGCGCGGCGCGCGGGCTGTCGAAGGCGTGCTGCCGGTCGCCGACGATGACCTCGCCCTCGTCGGCCCGGTAATAGCCCATGATGCACTTGACCAGCGTGCTCTTGCCGGCGCCGTTCTCGCCGAGGAGCGCGTGCAGGCTGCCGGCCCGGACCCGGATCGAGACCTGGTCGAGCGCGACGAAGTCGCCGAAACGCTTGGTCATGCCGACGGTCTCGATGCCAAAAGTGCCGGCGGCGGCCATCAGCCGAGCGCCTCGAGAAATGTATTCGCATCCGAGACCGCGCCGAACACGCCGCCCTGCATGGTGATCATCTTGATCGCATGGTCGTGATTGGCCTTGTCGGTCGCGCCGCAGCAATCCTTCAGCAGCAGGCATTCGAAGCCGCGGTCGTTCGCCTCGCGCATGGTGGTGTGGACGCAGACATCGGTGGTGATGCCGGTGAGCACCAGGTTGGCGATGCCCTTGAGCCGCAGGATCAGCTCGAGATCGGTGGCGCAGAACGAGCCCTTGCCCGGCTTGTCGATGATCGGCTCGCCGGCGCGAGGCGCGAGTTCGGGAATGATGTCCCAGCCTTGCTCGCCGCGCACCAGGATGCGGCCGCACGGTCCCGGATCGCCGATGCCGGCGCCGATCCGGCGCGAGCGCCAGCGCTTGTTGGCGGGCAGGTCGGCGAGGTCGGGGCGATGGCCCTCGCGCGTGTGGAAGACATGGAATCCCCCCGCCCGCATCGCCGCCAGCACCCGGCCGATGGGGCCGATCGGCGCGCGCGTCAGCGACAGATCGTAGCCCATCCGGTCGACATAGCCGCCGATGCCGCAGAAATCGGTCTGCATGTCGATGATCACGAGCGCGGTGTTCTCCGGCATCAAGTCGCCGTTGTAGGGCCAGGGATAGGGATCGGCGGGGACGAAGCGCTCGGTCATGGCGCGCCTACTTGATGACGGCGAGTTCATTCGGCGCGCCAATGAGCGCGCGCTTCGGCGAGCAGGTCACGATCATGATGAGCAAGGTCAGCGCATAGGGCGTGGCGTTGAAAAGGTAGTATCCCGACGACACGCCCACCACCTGGAGCGCTGGCCCGATGGCGCCCGCCGCGCCGAACAGCAGCGCCGCATAGAAGCACAGCATCGGGTTCCAGCGCGCGAAGATCACCAGCGCCACGGCGGTGATCCCCTGGCCGCTGGAGAGCCGCTCGTTCCAGCTGCCGGGGTAGTAGAGCGAGAGGAACGAGCCGCCGATGGCGGCGAGAAACCCGCCCAGCGCGGTCGCCAGCAGGCGCACGACATTGACCGAATATCCCATGGCGCGGGCCGCGTCCGCGCTGTCTCCCACCATGCGCAGCACGAGCCCCCAGCGCGTGTTGCGGAAGCCCCACAGGATCGCCGGCGCGAGAAAGACGCCGAGGATGAACAGGATGTTCACCTTGAGCGCGTCGTGGATTTGCGGCACGCTGCTCCACCAGCCGAGGTCGATCGACGGAAGGTTGGGCGCCGCCGGCTTGATGAACGGCTTGCCGAGGAAGAAGGCGAGCCCGATGCCGAGCAGCATCAGCGCGATGCCGACGGCGATGTCGTTGACCCGCGGCAGCGAGCAGATCGCCGCATGCAGCACGCCGAAGAGGGCGCCGACGCAGGCGGCGGCGAGCACGCCCAGCCACGGCGAGCCCGAGAGGTAGGAGACCGCATAGCCGCTCATCGCGCCCAGGACGAGCGTGCCCTCGAGCCCGAGATTGACGCGGCCGCTCTTCTCGGTGATGCATTCGCCGAGACTGACGAAGAGGAACGGCGTGCTGGCGCGAATGGCGCCGCCGAACAGCGCCACCGGCACGCCCCACCAGCCGAGCGAAAGGTCCGTCATGGCTCAAGCCTCCGCACCATAGGGAGCGGGATGCGGCCATAGAGCGCCTCGCTCGCCAGCAGGCAAACGAAGATGAAGCCCTGCAGCACCAGCGTAGTCGCGTCAGGGAGGCCGAGGCGGCGCTGCAACAGTCCGCCGCTGGCGCCGATCCCGCCCAGCAGTACCGCGACCGGAATGATGGCGAGCGGATTGTGGCGCGCGAGGAACGACACCAGGATGCCGGTCAGGCCGTAACCGGCGTTGATGTTGGCGTTGGCCTGGCCCTGGACCGCGGCCACCTCGAACATGCCCGCAAGGCCGGGCGCCGCGCCGGCGAGGAAGGTCGTGACCAGCACGAGCCGACCGATCGGCAGCCCGACGATCCGCGCCGCGCGCGCGTTCCCGCCGACGATGCGCGCAGAAAACCCGAACACGGTGTGCTGCATCAGCACGTAAGCCGCGATGCAGGCGGCGACGCCGAGCACTAGGCCCCAGTGGATCTCGGTGCCGGGAATGTTGCCGATCATGGTGGCGGCGCCGATCGGCGGCGTCGACGGCTTGTTGAGGCTGGCGGGATCGCGCAACGGTCCCTCGACGAGGTGGTTCAGGAGCGCGATCGCGATATAGACCATGAGCAGGCTCGAGATCGTCTCGTTGACGCCGCGATACTGTCGCAGCGCGCCCACCGTCATGATCCACAAGCCGCCCACGAGCATCGCCGCCACGGCCATGACGCAATCGACCGCCAGCGGCGAGAGCCCGTGCGCCGGCAGCGCGATCGCGGCCGCGGCGAGGCCGCCGATGACGAACGCGCCCTCGCCGCCGATCACCACCATGCCGAGCTGGGCCGGAAGCGCCGTGCAGAGCGCGGTCAGCAGCAGCGGCGCCGCGCGCACCAGCGTGTTCTGCCACGAGAACCACGAGCCGAACGCGCCGCGGTACATCAGCTCGTAAAGCGCCAGCGGATTGACGCCGTAAACCGCGATGAAGAGGCCGAAGGCGGCGAGGGCGCCGACAAAGGCGAGCGCCGGCACCAGCACCGCCTCGACCGAATCGCGGGACAGCAGCGGCGACCGCGCCGCCGGGCGCTGCACGGTTGCTTTTTCGTCCGCCTCGTTGACGACGTGGACGCTCATCGCCCGCGCGCTCAGGAGGTCGCGCCGACCACGCCGTCCACGAGATAGTTCATCTGCTCGAGCACGATGTCGGTCTGGCCCCGTTCGACGCCTCCGCCGATGACGACGTTGCCCTTGTTGTCCTTGATCGGGCCCTTGAAGATCACGTATTCGCCGGCGGTGAGCTTGGCCTTGACCTCGTCGGCCTGCTTGCGCGCCTCGTCCGAGACCGACGCGCTATAAGCACCCTGCTTGACGATCTTCTCCTTGAGCCCGCCGCGCACCAGGTTCGGAATCGTCTCGCCCTTCATGTGCATGGCGACGAATTTCGGATAAAGCTCCTCCCAGTTCCATTCGGCGCCGGTGAGGTAGCCCTTGGGCGCCAGCTTCGACTGGTCGGCGTGATAGCCGCAGATCATGGCGCCGCGTCGTTCCGCCGTCTCGACCACGACCTTGGGACTGTCGACGTGGCAGGTGATGACGTCGATGCCCTGGTCGACGAGGCTGTTGGTGCCCTCCGCTTCCTTGGTGGGAAGCGACCAGTCGCCGGTGAAGATGACCTGCGTGGTCGCTTTCGGGTTCGCTAACTGGGCGCCCAGCGCGAACGCGTTGATGTTGCGCAGCACCTGGGGGATCGGCTTGGCCGCGACGAAGCCCAGCTTGCCGGTCTTGCTGGCATGGCCCGCGACGATACCGGAGACATGGCAGCACTCGTCGATGTAGCCGAAATAGCTGGCGGCGTTCTTCGGGTCCTTGTCGGTCCACAGACCGCCGCAATGCTCGAACCGCACGGCAGGGAATTGCTTGGCGAGCTTCAGGACGTGCGGGTCGTAATAGCCGAAGGAAGTCGGGAAGAGCAGGGTTGCGCCGTCGAGCTCGATCATCGACTCCATGGTCTTCTGGACCGCGACCGTCTCCGGGACGTTCTCTTCCTCGAGCACCTTGACGTCGGCCATGGCCTCGACCGCCGCCGCGCCCACGGCATGCGCCTGGTTATAGCCGAAATCGTCGCGCGGCCCGACATAGATGAACCCGATGCTGAGGGTCGCGGCATGGGCCGTGCGGAATGGGAGGCCGGCGAAAGCGGCGCCGACGCCGAGAGAAGCGGTCGTCTGTAGCAGGCGGCGACGGGTGACGATGCGATCCGCAGTCATGACATTCCCCTTCCGTAAGCCGGCGGCGACGTTCGGGATTCGCCGCTCGTGCTTTGCACATTCAATCTTCGTGCCATCCGCGTTTGCCGAGGTTCCGGCCCTTGGGCCAATATTCGCAGGCGAAACCGGGCTATTTTTTGTGCAAGCATCCGGCCCGTCTCGATTGGCATCTTCGGCGCGATGGCATCGCGCTCGAGCCGGGCCGCAGGTGGGGAAAGGACAAGGTCATGCACGACATCAACCGGCCGGAGATCGTCGCAGAGGTGACGGAAGCGTTCCAACGCTATGAGGCGGCGCTCCAGGCCAACGACGTCGCCGTGCTCAATGCTTCGTTCTGGCACGCGCCGCAGACATTGCGGTTCGGAACGGCCGAGAATCTCTATGGATACGAGGCGATCGCCGCATTCCGCAGTGCCCGCGTGCCAACTGGGACGCGCACGCTGAGCCGGACCGTCATCACCTCCTACGGCGACGATTTCGCCACCGCCAACACGGAGTTCCAACGGCCCGGCGACACGCGCATCGGTCGGCAAAGCCAGACCTGGTTTCGCCTCCCCGTCGGATGGTGCATCGTCGCCGCCCATGTGAGCTTCATGGAGGTGAAACCCGATTAGGCAGGCGTGGACAAATTGTATGCAATCGTGCATGCAATTCGCCTGAAGAAGCGGATTTTGCTACCCGCCTGGATGCGAATCCTGCGCCTTCTCGGCGTTCTGGAGGGCGTCGTCCGGGATGGCACGGGTGTTGAACGGGTGTCGGCGCCATGACGGATACAGTTCCCTTGCCGAGCGATGATGCCCGCGCCGCCGCGCTCGATGCGGCGATCGCGCTCTTGGGTCTGGTCGTCGCGCCGGAATGGCGCATTTCCGTTCTGGCGCACATGAATGTCACCGCCGAAGCGGCACAACTCGTGCTCGACTTTCCGTTGGACGATGAGCTGGAGCCAGCGCCGGTCTTCCGCCCATGAGCGGCCTGTCCGGTAAGATCGGCACGCGAGCGGTCGTCGATGCCGCGCTGGCGCGGATCGACGCGCTCAATCCCAAGGTCAACGCCTTCACCGACATTGTTGCCGCGCGCGCCCGGGCCACGGCCGAGCGTCTCGACACGATTGGCGCGAAACCCGGGCCTCTCGCCGGAATGCCGTTCGCGGTGAAAAATCTCATCGATGTCGCCGGCCTTCCCACCCGTGCCGGCTCGCGCATCAATCGCGAGCGGCGGCCCGCCGCGCGCGACGCGACCCTGGTCCGGCGGCTTGAGGAAGCGGGGGCGGTGCTGGTCGGCGCGCTCAATATGGGCGAGTACGCCTATGACTTCACCGGCGAGAACGTCCATGACGGACCGTCGCGCAATCCCCATGCGCTCGATCGCATGAGCGGCGGATCGTCGGGCGGGTCGGCCGCCGCCGTCGCAGCCGGGCTCGTCCCGTTGGCGCTCGGGTCCGACACCAACGGCTCGATCCGCGTGCCGTCGGCGCTGTGCGGGATCTTCGGATTGAAGGCGACCTTCGGCCGCCTCAGCCGCGCCGGCAGTTTCCCGTTCGTCGCCAGCCTCGACCATCTCGGTCCCATGGCGCGCAGCGTTGCCGATCTCGCGCGCGCCTATGACGCGTTGCTGGGGCCGGACCCGGACGACCTGTGCGCGACGGAGCGCCCGGCCGAGCCGGTGGCCCAAGACCTCGACGCCGGCTGCCGCGGCCTCCGCATCGCCGTGGCGGGAGGATATTTCGCGCGCCAGGCCGAGCCCGACGCGCTCGCCGCGGTCGATGCGGTCGCCAAGGCGCTCGATGCGCGCCAGACGGTCGAGTTGCCCGAGGCGGCGCGCGCCCGCGCGTCGGCCTATGTCATCACGGCGGCGGAGAGCGCGGCGCTCCACCTCGAGCGGCTGCGCACGCGCGCCCAAGATTTCGATCCGGCGGTGCGCGACCGGCTGATCGCGGGCGCGACGATTCCCGCAGCCTGGGTCATTCGGGCGCAGCGGTTTCGGCGCTGGTATCACGCCAAGATGGCCGAGCTGTTCCGGTCGGTCGACATCATCCTGGCGCCGGCGACGCCGTGCCGCGCTCCGCTTATTGGGCAGGCGAACTTCACGCTTGAAGGTCGCACCCTGCCGGTCCGGCCCAATCTCGGCATTTTCACGCAGCCCATTTCCTTCATCGGCCTTCCGGTCGTGGCGGTGCCGATGTGGCTCGACAAGGGCTTGCCGCTGGGCGTGCAGATCATCGCCGCGCATTGGCGCGAGGATCGGGCGCTGCGCGTCGCGCGGACGCTGGAGCGCGCGGGTGTGGCGCGCGCGCCGGTCGCGCCGCTCTAGCTTCGCGCCATGGACCCTATTCACCGTCTTCACAGGATGTGATCCGTGCCCGAATTCCTCCGCGTTCCGGCCGCCGGCCCGGGTGTCGCAAGGGCGCGCCGGACCCGGCGGCCCGGTACGACGCGCATGCAGGAGCTTCGCACGCTCATCGCCGACGCGATCGTGTGCGGCCAGCTCGCGCCCGGCATGCCGCTCGAGGAGGTCGAGATCGCGCGCCGCCACGGCGTCTCGCGCACGCCGGTCCGCGAGGCGATCCGCGCGCTGGCCGCCGCCGGCCTGGTCGAGACCCGCGCGCATCGCAGCGCCATCGTGGCGCGGCCGTCGTCGGAGCGGCTGCGCGGCATGTTCGATGTCCTCGCCGAGCTCGAGGCGCTGTGCGCGGGGCAGGCGGCGCTCCACATGGACCTAGCCGAGCGCCAGGAGCTTCAGGCGCTCCACGTCGCGCTGGCCGAGCTGGTGCAGCGCGGCGATCCCAGGCGCTATCACGAGATGAACGAGCGCTTTCACGGCCTCATCTATAGCGGCAGCCACAACCCCTATCTCGCCGAGCTCACCTTGGCCACGCGGACGCGGCTGTCGCCGTTCAGCCAGATGCAGTTTCGCGCGCTAGGGCGGCTGCACCTGTCGCACGCGGAGCATGACCGCGTCGTCGCGGCGATCCTGAGTCGCGATCAGGCGGCCGCCGCCGCCGAGATGCGGGCCCACATCGCCGCGGTCGAGACCACCTTCGAGCGCTATGTCGAGAGCGCCTGAGAGGATGAACCAGCACCTCGACATCGCGTCGCTCTCCTCCTGCTATGCAGCGGGGGCCGATCCGGCCGAGATCATCGCCGCGCTGCACCAACGCATCGCGCGAGACGGCTTGGGCCCGGTCTGGATCGCGCTGGTTCCCTGGGCGCGCATCGCCGCCCGGATCGACGAGATGATGCGGCGCCGCGCCGCGGGACAGGACCTGCCCCTCTTCGGCATTCCCTTCGCCGTCAAGGACAACATCGACCTGGCGGGAGTGCCGACCACCGCGGGCTGTCCCGCTTTCGCCTATGTGCCGGAGCGGTCAGCGGCGGTGGTGGCGAAGCTCGAGGCGGCCGGCGCGGTCGCGCTCGGCAAGACCAACCTGGACCAGTTCGCGACCGGCCTGGTCGGCACGCGCTCGCCCTATGGGATTCCGTCCTCGGTGTTCGATCCGCGCTATATCGCCGGCGGTTCGAGCTCGGGCTCGGCGGTCGCCGTGGCGCTGGGGCTGGTGAGCTTTGCGCTCGGAACCGACACCGCCGGCTCGGGCCGCGTGCCGGCCGCCTGCAACAACATCGTCGGATTGAAGCCGACCAAGGGCTGGCTCAGCACAACGGGCGTGGTGCCGGCGTGCCGCAGCCTCGATTGCGTGTCGGTCTTCGCCGGCACGGTCGAGGATGCGCTCGCGGTCGCGCGGATCGCCGGCGGCTTCGACGCGGATGACCCGTTTTCGCGGCGCGTCCCGGACCATGCCACGCGCACGGACGCATTTCCGGCTGCGTACCGCTTTGGCGTGCCGGCCGAAGGGCTCGAATTCTTCTGCGACCGGGACGCCGCCGCGCTTTTCGCCGCAAGCGTCGCGCGGCTCGAGCGGCTGGGCGGCCGCAAGGTCGAGATCGATTTCGCGCCCTTCCTGGACGCGGGCCAGCTCCTCTATGGCGGCCCGTGGGTCGCCGAGCGCCTTGCCGCGATCGAGGATTTCGCTTTGCGCCACGCCGACGACATGCTGCCGGTGACACGCGAGATCATTCTCGGCGCCGGGCGGATCGGTGCGGTTGCGGCGTTCCGGGGGCTCTATCGCCTAGCCGCGCTCGCGCGCCGCGCCGAGGCCCAATGGGCGAAGATGGATGTGTTGCTGCTGCCGACCACGGGAACGATCTACCGCATCGACGATGTCCTGGCGGACCCGATCGGCCTCAACACCAATCTCGGGCGCTACACCAGCTTCGCCAATCTGCTCGATCTCGCGGCGATCGCGGTTCCGGCGGGATTTCTCGGCAATGGCCTGCCGTTCGGCGTCAGCCTGATCGGGCGCGCCTTCAGCGACGGCGCCTTGGCGGGCTTGGCCGGCCGATTGCATCGCGCGCTCGGCGATGCCGCAATCGGCGCGACAGGCTGGACGCTGCCGGAGGCGCCGGCGCAAGCGATGGTGCCCGCGTCAGCAGACACCATCGAGCTGGCGGTGATGGGCGCGCATCTTTCGGGCGAGGCGCTCAACCCCGAATTGACGCGACTCGGCGCGACGCTCGCGCGCACGGCGCGGACCGCCGCCGGCTATAGCCTCTATGCGCTGTCGGGCGCGGCCCACCCGAAACCGGGCCTGGTGTTCGACGGCAAGGGAAGCGGCCACATCGAAGTCGAGATCTGGTCCGTGCCGTCGGGCGCGCTGGGCTGGTTCGTCGCCGGGATTCCGGCGCCGCTCGGCATCGGAACGATCGCGCTGGCGGATGGGTCCGCGGTGAAGGGGTTCTTGTGCGAGGCCCATGCCGTGGCCGGGGCGGACGACATTACGCGCTTCGGCAGTTGGCGCGCCTACCGTCAGGGCGCCCCATAGCCGCCATTAACCAAGCAGCAAGGTCCCGGCGGGCAATTAACCGGATTTTTTCTCGGACTTCGCTCTAATCCGATTTGCGGCGCGCGGCCGGACGTCCGGACGGGCCGCCGCGATGGAGCGTTGCCGTGAGGCATTACTATCTCGCCGCCGGGTTCGGGGCGCTGGCGCTGGCCGTGTGGTGGCAGCCGCGCGCGCAGCACGACCGGCTCGCACCAGGGGCGGTGTGGGCGCCGATCCGCGACAAGGTGGCGAGCGAGGGCGGCACCGGCTTCTTCGTCGATCGCCGCGGCCACGTGCTGACTGCGCATCACGTCGTCGCCGGATGCAAGGAAATCGACATCGTTGGGCGCAACGGCCAGGAATCCGCTACCTTGGAGGCATCGAGCCCGGACGACGACCTCAGCCTGCTCGCCAGCGAGCGCTCCTTCGGAGAGCCGATCTCGTTCGACAGCGGCGACGACATCGCCGGCGGCACTCAAGTCACCGTCTTCTCCTATGCCAGTGAAGGTGCGGGACAGAGCGCCTATAGCGGGATCGTGCTCGACGACCGCACGCCGCGCCGCCTCGCGGTCGCGCTCGACGCCAAGTCCGGCGCCGGCGGCAGCGCGGTCATCGACCGCGGCGGCCGCGCCGTGGGTGTCATGCAGAGCGCGCTCGCGGGTGCCGCCGCGCTCGCCACTTCCGCGACGCAGCGCCCGGTGCGCCTCGCCGCCAACAGTTCCGTCGCGCGCGAGTTCCTGCGCGCCCAAGGCATCGACCAGGCCGCCGACCGCGCCCAAGCCTCCGCGCCCATCGACGGGCTCGCAGCCTCCGAGGTCAAGGTCGAATGCCGCACCTTCGGATCGGGGTCTTGACGTTGAGCCACTCGAGTTCGTGACCGTCACTTCGGGACGAACGTCTCGGTGTAGAGCTTCGACATGTCGATCGTATCGTCGACGAGCTTCAAGTCGATGAACGACCGCCTGAGGTTGGCGAGCGATTCCGCGTCGAATTTGCAGTCCTTGCTGAACATGCGGATCGTGAGATCGTATTCCCGCGCCATCACTTCGGGCGAGAAGCCGGTGACGGCACTTTCGATCTTCACGGTTTCGGCCTTGTTCGCGCGCATGAAATCGATCGCCTCGAGCCAGGCCGCGAGGAAGGCGCGAATCCCCTCGGGATCTCTTGCGATGGCCCGCGTCGTCGCGAAGATCGTGCCAGCTGCGACATTGCCGACATAGTCCGACACCGGAATGAGGAGGCGTCCTTCATGCTTCTCCTCCATCTCGAAGATGTCGGAGGTCACCGGGATGTCGGCGTCGATCGCATGCGTGCGGAACGCGGCGATGATCGCGGTGACGGTGTTGCCGATCGCCACCTCCGTGATGCCGTCCGGTCCCCAGCCGCGCTGGCGCGCCAACTCGCTCGCGAGCCAATCGGTGAGCGAGCCGGCGCTCGAAATGCCGATCTTCTTGCCCTTGAGCTCGGCCACCGAACGGATCGGCGAATCCCACGGCACGGCGATACCGATGAAGAGGATAGGCGGCGCGTCGTCGCAGACGGCGAGAATGGGCGCACCCTTGGCGGCAAGCGCCATCAACGGGCCGGCGGCGACGCCGATATCGATGCTGCCGGCCGTCATGGCCTGGACCAGCTTGCTGCCGCCCGTGAAGTCCGAGATCGTCACGTCGAGCCCGTGCTTCTTGAAGAGGCCGAGCCGCTCGGCGACATCGACCGGCAGGATATGCGACGCGGTCGCATCCGCCTTGCCGACATTGAGCGTTCCGGCGGTCGCGGGCGATGCTCCGAGGATAACGAGCGCGCCGATCAAGCTGGCGCGTAGCCCGAAATTTCGCATGACCCCCCTCCGCGGATTTGACCTGACGGTCCTTGGGACGCCACGCGATTTTGGCCTGCTTCGGCCGTCGTGGCAAAGTCGATCCCGGGCAACGGGGCGGGAGTCATCGAAAAACATTAGCGAGCCCGGCGAGGCTCGAAGCGGCAATGGCTAGCGTGCGAAAACGTGGAAGATAATATTCGCGGTCGCCGTCGCCTCGGTCACGGATTGCCGTATTTCGTGTAGCTGCTGCTTCCGACAATGCTGCCCATCGTCGGCATGAGCCCAAAGGAAGAGGCAGGCATAGACGTTCCACCTGCGCTTGGCGCGATAAACGCGCCCGAGGCCGGGCCCGCCGGACCAAAGCTTGAGTTTGGGCTTCCTGGGTCGGCCGATAGCAGAGTCATGCCATTAGATTGGGCGACGGCCTGACCCCCGCTGATTGTACGGAGCTGTTCGTTGCTGAGCTTCTTCAAATCGTCGGGCGAGCCGGCCAAGGCAAGATTTTGCATCGCGAACACCACGAAGCCGGCGCACATTACGGTCTTCATCGATACAAACATTTGCACCTGAACGCGCTCCACCCGGGCGAGGGAACGGAGGGATACAAGCAATCCGCGTGCCAGCCGTTAAGCGACTGAAATATCGCCGTTATCAATCCGCGATTCCTGCAAAATGTAAAGCGACTGAAACAATTTACGAAACGGCTGACGATCGGATTAACCCCGCGACGAACCCGGGCCAATGACCGCGGCGGATCCCCGGCGGATCGCATCCTCACGCCGCATTCGCCGTATTCGCCGCACCAATTCACGTTCCGGGCTTGAACGTATCTATGCCCAAATCTTCGCGCCTGAAATGAAACGTGTCATTGGTTGCCACCAATTTGCAGGCCCTGGGGCGGGTATGGTCGCGCGGCAGGCTGCGATCACAAATTTCCAGTGCGTCGTGGGCTGCTTCCTCGGGCGAAGGGCGTCCCCACACCCAATAATACCGAAATGGCGAATTTGCATCGTCGGGAGAGATGTTGACCGCAAGGGCGCGATTGATGGGTTGCTGACGATATTGCGCAAGCGTGTCATTCCACGCATCGAGCGCCGGCAGATCGTCGGGAGTCGAACAGTCGAGCAGTAACAGAAGACACAAGAGACACGCAATCTCGAGAGCGCGCGACATGAGAAGGCCCGTCCATTGTAAGGCTTGGCGCTTCGTTCGGAAGAAATCTTGTGTCGAAAATGGGTGGCGTTGTCAAGGCACACGGTAAGACCGAAGCGGGTCCATGCGTGTACATCGCCCGACATGCAAGGACAAACGGAGCGTAATGGGAAACACAGGGTCTCTCACGGGTCAAGAGGCCGGCATGTTGCCACGGCGCCGTGGCCGCTGATTATGCTCGGGCCTATCGAAAACGCGCCGCCTCAGAAGTCCTTCTCGGACCTCCGACGCGGTTCAGCCATTACTGCTTCATCTCAGCGCTCCGTTCTGGTATGTTTCACGCGCAGAATGTCTAACAACCCCTTGATTGTAATCCGAAAGCCTTATGACGTGAAAGGCAGCACCGGTCCCACACATAGACAGCAACGGCAATCGAGCCGTCAACGTCGCGAGGTCGAGAACGCTGCGCCCCATACGCTGAGGAAGGATAGAATGCGCGTCTCGTTTGCGGCGATTGTCTGTTGCATCGCCAATATCTACTGGACAGGCGCGTCAGCAGCGCCGCGCTTGATGTGCAACGCTCATCCTTTGGTTGAGACGCTTCGCTGCGAGCGGCTGTTCGGACACAGCGACGCTTTTCGGCGCGGCGATATACAGATCAGCGGTGCGCATCA